>JAGCZH010000015.1 GCA_017960475.1 Bacteroidales bacterium
ACAGCATGGAGTGCGAGGGTGGCTGCACGAAGAGCATTGAGGTCAGCGGTCTGGCACAGGGTGCTTACTTCGTCCGCGTCAGCGGCGACAGCCTCAACATGGTGAAGAAACTCATCGTTAAGTAACATAATCCTACCGGACCGATGTCCGGTTTGTAACTCCGATATAAAGGGGCGGCGCCAATCAGTGCCGCCCCTTTTATGTTTAAAAGTATTAAAGGGTTTAAAAGGTTTAATTTGTGCCGCCCTGTTGGGGGCTCCGATGTTGTATTGTCGATGTATCCGTGGGCTTACAACCACGGCTGATATGTGTCGACCCCGAAGGGGAATTATATAGTATAGCCCTGTAAGGGCGTCAAAACATAGGCGGGGTGTGCCCCCTCCCCCGGGTATTGTGACCAGTGATGAGTGAAGTGTGACCTGTGATCTGTGACCAGGAGAAATTGAAAGTCGAAAATTGAAAGTTGAAAGTTCGAAAACCACTTTCAAACCTTCCACTCACAAATCAACTCTACGCGCTCCACTGGAGCATATAAGCCTTAAAACCTTTTTACCCTTTTAAACCCTTTATGGTTTTTTTCTCGACTTTTCTGACTACCACCGCCGAGAACTCATAAAGCAGATAAAGAGGCAAAGCGACAAGCATCATGGTGAAGACATCCGTCGAAGGCGTTATAAACGCCGCTAGCACCGCTGCTGCAACAATGGCTATCTTGCGGAAGCGTTTGAACATCTCGCCGCGCAACGCCCCTATCTTGGCGAAGAAAAAGGCGACGACAGGCATCTCAAACACCAGTCCCATTATAAGCAGCATACCTATAAAGGTGCTGATATATGAGTTGAGCGATATCTGATTGACGACGCTTTCACTCACCTGGTAATTGCCCAGAAAATTGTATGTCAGAGGGAAAATGATGAAATAAGCCAACGCCAGCCCTAGAAAAAACTGTATGAAGAAAGCCAAAATGGCAAAACGAGCGGGACGTCGCTCATTATTGTAAAGGGCCGGAGAGACAAAAAGCCATGCCTCAGTGACTATATAAGGCATGGCTATGATGACGGCTAGATAAAAGGATATGCTGATGTGCGTCATCAGCTGTGAGGCCAGATTGATATTGATCATCTCTATGGAGCCTGTGGCAAAGCAGAGTCCGTCAATGCCAATGAGGTCCCCTAGGCGGCATAGGGCGCGATAGGTGACAAAGTCGGAAGCGCATGGAGCCAGCACTATTCCATCAAAGACAATCTCTTTGAAACAAAAGGCTGCCACTGCCAAGGCTGTCACAACTACGAGTGAGCGTATCAACGCCCACCGCATCACCTCGACATGTCCCCAGAAATTCATTCTGAAGCGCTACTCTTGTCTTTGTTCTCGTCCTTGTTGTCCGAGATATCGCGTATTTCCTTCTCAACGCCGTTGACGGCATTTTTGTATTCTTTCACTCCTTTGCCGAGACCTTTCATGAGCTCAGGTATCTTCCTGCCTCCGAAAAGAACCAGGATAATAACTAGAATGATTAGAATCTCTTGTACACCAATGTTCAATAGCATAGTATATAACGTTTTATGATGCGAAATGTATGATTAATAATTGGGGTCTTCTGGAGCGATAAGCCAAATGATAAGATAGGCGATAAGTCCGCCACCGACAGCGAGAAGCGCTATCAGGAAGATTATTCTGACCACGTTGGGGTCGACATCGAGATAGCGGGCTAGTCCGCCGCAAACGCCAGCGATTTTCTTGTCTCGCACATTGCGAGTCAGTTTCTTAAAATTGTCGGTCATGGTAATTGCAAATATAATTCATATCAATACTCAGCCGAATGGGCGTTGATGTCGGCGTTGACACGCTTAACCATGCCCTGAAGCGCTGTGCCGGGACCCACCTCGATGAATTCCTCAGCGCCGTCGCGGAGCATATTCTGTATTGTGGCAGTCCAGCGGACAGGAGCGGTGAGCTGCTTGTTGAGGTTGGCCTTGATCTCGGCGGGATCGGTGACTGGCATGGCGTTGACATTCTGATAGCATGGGCAGATGGGGGCTTGGAAAACGGTTTTCTCGATAGCTTGGCTCAGTTCCATGCGTGCGGGCTCCATAAGAGGGGAGTGGAAAGCTCCGCCAACAGCAAGGGGAAGAGCGCGGCCTTTGGCCTCTTTCACCAGCTCGCAAGCTTTGTTGATGCCCTCAACGGTGCCGCTAATAACCAGCTGACCAGGACAGTTGTAGTTGGCGGCGACAACAATCTCACCTTCCACAGAGGCGCAGATGTCTTCGACGGTTTTGTCGTCAAGTTTCAATACCGCGGCCATTGTCGACGGATTGGCTTCGCAGCATTTCTGCATGGCGTTGGCACGGGCTATGACGAGACGAAGACCATCTTCAAAACTCATTGCTTTGGCGGCGACAAGGGCTGAGAACTCGCCCAAAGAATGGCCTCCAACCATGGCGGGCTGGAAAGCGTCGCCAAGGTAAGCGGCGAGGATGGTGGAATGAAGGAAGATGGCAGGCTGTGTGACCTTGGTCTGTTTCAAATCCTCAGGGGTACCGGCGAACATAAGGTCGGTGATACGAAAACCAATGATGTCGTTGGCGGTCTCAAACATATCACGGCATTGTTTGTTGTTGTCGTACAGGTCTTTGCCCATACCTACAAACTGGGCTCCCTGACCAGGGAAGACATATGCTTTTTTCATTTCTTTCTTATTTTTCGTTTTTTATTATTCTGAATAATGATCTCAAATCGATAAGTCTCAACGCTATGGCAACCCCAACGGCTACTATGGCCACTCCTGACAGCGCCAGCCACCATTGTAGATAGGGGATGCATAAAGCGCAACCAACAATAATTAACGCAAAAACCATCATTTTTAGTATGTATCCTATCGAAGGTTTTAGTTTAAAAATCTTTACGGCAGCCACAACCTGAGCCACAGCCATAAACATTTGCGCTGTTAGCGCCGCGAAGGCGCTGCCTTTGGCGCCCATGCTAGGTATGAGTAAAATATTGACCAAAATGTTGATGACCAACGATGCCAAGGCAAAAATATTGAGACTCTTCAGTTTTCCTGCCGCTGTAAGCAGAGTGCCAAAAACATAGGTTGTGGATATGGGAATGATACAGAAGATCACTATGCGAAACACGGCGGCATAGTCCGCTTCGTTGCTATCATAAAACAGTGTCATCAAATCATTGTCCATACTGGCCAGGGCACATGATGCGGTAACGGCGAAGACCATCATCATGGAGAACATCATTCTTACTGTCTCGCCAAGTTCACCGTTTACCTCGTGTTTTTTCGTCATCTTTGAAAAGATTGGCAGCAACGGTACCGATACCAGATAGGCTATCATGGTAAGGGCGTCGAGCAGCCGAAAGGCACCGGCATAGACACCGGCGTTATAGTCTCCGGCGCCATCGGGTGAGAGCAGCTGTAAAAGTACAGGATCCAGACGGTTATAGCTGGCCATGAGCAGTACCAGCAGTGCAAACGGCAGACTTTTTTTCAGTATCGCAAGGGTGAAGGGCTTATTCCACCGCAATCCGCGCAGTTTTGTCTTGTGCACCAGAACCCACAATGCCAGAGTAGCGGTAATAAGGTAGGCGGCGGTCTGTGCATAGGCAAATTTGAATATTGTCATGCTCCCCCTTGTCGGTCCCCAAAGCATTACGCCACAGATTGCTATCATCAGCACTCGGTCCATAACGCTAAGAAGACTGTCCCACTTAAACATCAGCAGACCTTCGAAATTGCTACGCAGGTAGAGTATCATGGAACTGAGAAACTGGTTGAAACTCAGCAATGCCAGCAAATGGAACTGCTGTGTGTCGTAGCCCAACAGAGCTCCAACGCTGAATGTCACCACAACATACAACGCCAGCAGCAGCAATTTAATGCTCAGAATACCCGACAGATGCTTGCTGATAAGATGTGGATATTGGGCAATGTTGCGGGTGTTGTAGTTGGTCACTCCCAAATCGAGAAGAATGTTGAAGATATAGGTCAGGTTGAAAATGCCTATATAGAAACCGTACATCTCGGTGCCCACAGCGTTCTGCACACCCACCTCGATGCCAAGAAGCCATAGGGGTTTCACCAACAGGTTGGCAAGCAACACCCAGAAGAGACCTGATATCAGAGTCTTGTTCAGGGAAGCGGGTTTCGACACATTATCGCTTTTGCTGTTGGTCACGGCAGAGAGTTATTATTGGGGTTCATTCAATGGTGATTGTCTCCTCGAAGTCCCAGTTGGCTCTGACATTAATGGTTTGAGGTATGTAAACCACTCGTTCGGGGAGCCGCTGAAGTTTTATGTCGCCGGTATCCCAGCGGCCGTTTCCGTTACTGTCCACAACAACACGCACACGGTATTTGGCGGGAGTCAGATTGAGAAAGACAGCGTCGCCACCGCTTTCCAGCTGTCGCTGACGCACTATGTTGCTCTTTTCGTCGGTGAGTTGCACAATCAAGGCAGAGGGGTTGTCGGAGACAATATGGAGCTTGATGTTGCCATAGTCCTCTTTGCTGCTCACAGTAACGGTGGCGCGAAGGGAGTCGTTGGCATGACCGTATATGTCGACGAAAGAGCCTTGCGCCACAGAGATGTCATATTTCGCGCCTTGCCGCAACGTGTACTTAATACGTGCATTCATCTCAGTGCTGTCAAAATAGACTCCGCAAAAGCACATGCTGCTATCTTTCAAGTCCAAGATAGAAACTACTGAATCGGTCTTGCACTTGGCTATGTCTATGGGTGTGCTGAATCGGAGCGACATGGTGTCGAAATAGGCGGGACTTTTGCTTGTCAGGCTCATACCGCCACCATCCGGTGACAAGGCAAGTCTTTTGTCCCTGGTGCGTTTGACACGCCATCGCAGATTCAGGGTGTCCTGAATCCCCGAAGGGTCGGAAACCACCAGTTGCAGCGAGTCGCACTTCTCGCGCAAGGTCCACACTGTCATGGTGTCGGAGGTGCTGTTCATGTGAAACTTCAACTGCTCAGAGCCGGCATAGAGGGAAGGATTTTCCATGGGCAGCAGCGATGTGACTCTGATTTTGCCTTGTGCCACAAAAGCGCTGCTTGTCAGTCGTTGTACGCCTTTTTGATCGGGAGTGAAGATGAAAATATCAGCGGTTTTCTCGTCAGCGGCGCAACGAAGGGTGGAATCAACCATGACACTGTCTTGCATGTTGCGTGACTCAAGAACATCGGAGGAGAAGCCTACAGACTCCTCAGAGCCTATCTTTGTATTCTTGTCCTCGTCCTGGATGGCGACGACACGATAAAGACCTGGTTTGATACTGTTGAAAGAGAAGAGCCCCTGTTTGTCGCAGCGTGTGACATAATCAGGGAGGGGTGCCTTCACCGCGGTGTCGTTGAGCGATGCGATCAAGTCGTCGTACTTAGAGGTCTCATAAAGCCATACTGTCACCGTTTCCTCACGAGGTGACAGCAGCAATGCGTCGCGCACTTTGCCACGAACCGACATGCTGTCGACATAGTCGCCTGTCGAGAACACATATTCCATGCTTGGCAGCAGGTTGCCCTCGTTGAAATCGGCTATAGCCTCTTTGAACTGGAAAAGATAGGTGGTGTTGGGACTCAATGTGTCGTGTAGGGTAATCATCACCCCCTTGCCTTTGGTTTTATACTCCGCCCTGTTCTTGAGAGGAGGCGAGACGATGACATTGTTCTCTGCGTTTTTGACCACCACATATTCGTCAAACTCGATATAAAACCGGTTGCCGTTGAAATTCAAGGTTCTGTTTTCGGGCGTTATACTCTTCACCTTGGGAGGAGTAACATCTTTGGGACCGCCGCCAGGCATGCCCTGTTTGGCACAGCTCGCCAGCAGAAAAGCCAGCACGGGTAGTGCCAATGCTCTCACAGCTCTATATATGGTGTCATAAGAAGTCATATCAATAAGAATAATAACGACTCAGTGTCATTATTATTGTCGCATGGGTTTGAAAAATAAAAATGAAGAAAAAATGCCGATACGCAAAATAAAAAAGATAAAAGCACGTTACTAAGGCGTGCTTAAAAACAAAAAGATGTATTTGAGGGCTTCCTGTCGATAGGAAGCCCTTTTTTTGTGGGTTGCCATAAGATGTAAGAGGAGGAGAGGCGTTTACAGTTCGGCGGTTTGTTTGCGTCCATGCCAGTGGAAGTCACGGCCCAGGTATTTCTCACGAACATCAGGGTCGTTGGCCATATCCTCAGGAGTGCCGTGGTGCAGCACGGAACCTTCGTAAAGTAGATAGGCGCGGTCGGTGATGCGAAGAGTCTCGTTGACGTTGTGGTCGGTGATGAGAATTCCGATGTTTTGACGTTTCAGGTGCGCCACGATATCTTGAATGTCCTGGACGGCTATCGGGTCGACTCCGGCGAAGGGCTCGTCAAGCAAAAGAAATTTGGGATTGTTGGCGAGGGCGCGTGCAATCTCGGTGCGACGACGTTCGCCGCCGCTGAGTTGGATGCCCTTGCTGTCGCGGATGTTGGAGAGGTGAAACTCGGAAATAAGTTCCTCTAGACGTTGTTCGCGTCCATCTTTGTCGAGATCTTTGCGAAATTGAAGCACCGACATGATGTTGTCGGACACCGTCATGCGGCGGAAGACAGAGGCTTCCTGGGCCAGATAGCCCACTCCACGCTGGGCGCGCTTGTACATGGGCAGTTCGGTGATGTCGCTGTCATCGAGGAAAACGCGTCCACCATTGGGCTTGATAATTCCCACCATCATATAGAACGTCGTTGTTTTGCCGGCGCCGTTAGGGCCGAGGAGCCCTACAATCTCTCCTTGTTCCACCTCTACAGAGACACTCTTTACAACGGTGCGTTGACGGTATTTTTTTATTACTTTTTCTGTCCGGAGCTTCATGTTAGTAACAATAAAAAAGAGAAGCGATATTATTATTTAAATTGTTGAAAATAATTCAGAGATATCTATAAACTTAAAACAATGGGAAGTAATAAAAGGAAATTAATCTTCGATGGAAGTATAATAAGAAGTTATGCGCTGCGCGCAGGACAATACATATTCATTTGTACACTTTTGCCGAAGGCTGCGTGGTATGCCTGCCGAGCTCGATGAGGCAACACCATAGAAATAAAAAAAAATACAGTGAGCAACTCCCATCATAACTCCCTCTTTTACTACCACTAATATTATTTATTCAGTATTAATTTCGAGACATCTTTAAACGTTAAACTATACTATTCGCAGATTTTTATATTATCCCTTCGCGGAGTATGTCGTGGATATGGAGAACGCCGAGATAGTGTTGGTTGTCGTCAACGACAACCAGTTGTGTTATTGAGTTGTTGCGCATAATGTCGAGAGCTTTGACGGCATACTGTTGCGGTGTCACCATCTTGGGCATCGGCGACATGATGTCGGCGGCAGTGATGCCATCGGTGTTCTCGTGACGTTTCATCATGCGGCGCAGGTCGCCGTCGCAAACTATGCCGACAATCTTCTCGCCGTCGACAACAACGGCGCAGCCTAGGCGTTTTGATGTCATTTCCAACACGGTCTCGCGGAGCGAGGTGGAAGGTTTCACAATGGGGCGTTCGTTTTGACGGTATAGGTCGTCGACATGAAGATATAGCTTTTTGCCCAGAGCTCCGCCAGGGTGGAAGCGCGCAAAATCGTTGGCGGTAAAGTTGCGGCATTCGATAAGAGCCACAGCGAGAGCGTCGCCCATGACAAGCTGCGCTGTGGTGGATGTTGTGGGAGCCAGATCGTTGGGACAGGCCTCATGCTCTACGCTGGTGTTGAGCACTATGTCGGACTGCTTGGCGAGGAAAGATTCGGTGTCGCCGACAATGGCGATAAGAGTGTTGCCGAAACCTTTCAGTAGCGGCACCAGCACCTTTATCTCAGGGGTGTTGCCACTTTTAGAGATACATATCACCACGTCGTCGTGTTGAACCATTCCCAGGTCGCCATGTATGGCGTCGGCGGCGTGCATAAAAAGGGCCGGAGTGCCTGTGGAATTGAAGGTGGAGACGATTTTGTTTGCTATGTTGGCACTCTTGCCTATGCCAGTGACCACGACTCTGCCTTTAGTCGAAAAAATTGTTTCAACAGCATGGACAAAAGCATCATCAATATATGAGGTGAGATTATCAATGGCTTTTTTTTCTTTTTCAATGACTTGAAAAGCAATCTCTTTGATATCTTGTGGTGTTTTCAATTCAAAATTTTTTTGCAGTTTGAATAAAAATATGTAACTTTGTAAAACAATACTACCTCTACTTAACGCCACTTTTGCAATAAAAGTATTTGATGACCGACATTAATCTACAACAAAAACTCAGAGAGATTTTCGGCTTTGACAGTTTCAAGGGCGACCAGGAGAAGATTATTCGCAGTATTCTCGATGGCAACGACACTTTTGTCATTATGCCTACAGGCGGCGGTAAATCGCTCTGCTATCAGTTGCCGGCAATGATACTTGACGGTACTACTATTGTAGTGTCGCCATTGATAGCGTTGATGAAAAACCAGGTCGACGCGGTGCGATACACGTCGGGACACAATGCGGTGGCTCACTTCCTCAACTCCTCGCTCAACAAGCAACAAATCACAGAGGTGAAAGAGGACCTCCTTCGAGGAGGTACCAAATTGCTTTATGTGGCACCCGAGACTTTGTCGAAAGATGAGACGGTAGAGTTCTTGAAACAACTGAAGATAAGTTTCTTCGCCATTGACGAGGCACACTGTATATCCGAGTGGGGACATGATTTCAGACCCGAGTACCGTCGTCTGCGTAGTGCTATAATACAAATTAATGACACCGTGCCACTGTTAACGTTGACGGCTTCGGCGACACCTAAGGTGCAGCAGGATATTATCCGCAACTTGCAGATGGAGGATGCGCAACTTTTCGTTTCGAGTTTCAACCGTCCCAATCTCTATTACGAGGTGCGTCCTAAGCCTGCCGACACATTGTCGTTGCACAAAGAGATCATCAAATTCATAAAAGAAAACTCGGGTAAGAGCGGTATTATTTATTGTCTCACCCGAAAAAGAGTTGAGCAGATCGCCGAACTGCTGGTCATTAATGGTATCAGAGCTTTGCCGTATCATGCCGGACTCGATTCCAAAACACGCGCTGAAAACCAGGACAAGTTCTTGATGGAGGAGGTCGACGTCATCGTGGCGACCATAGCCTTCGGCATGGGTATTGACAAACCCGATGTGCGTTTTGTTATTCACTACGACATACCCAAAAGCCTTGAGGGATACTACCAAGAGACAGGTCGCGCCGGTCGCGACGGCGGAGAGGGGAAATGTATAGCTTTCTATTCAGAGCATGATGTGGAGAGACTATACAAATTTTTCACCGACAAAAACATCACCGAGCAGGAGATGGCACGCCAGCTGGTGCAGGAGATGGTATCTTATGCCGAAAGCTCCATGTGCCGCAGAATGAATATTCTGCGCTATTTCGGAGAGGACTACAACCAGCCTAATTGCGGATGCTGCGACAATTGTATACATCCTAAACCTCGTGTTGAGACCAAGGAGGAAATGGTGTATGTCCTTGAGACCATAATAGCCATGAAACAGGCTTTCAGGTCACAGGAGATTGTCGATGTCATTATGGGACGTTCCAACGCGCATACACGCACCTATAAACATCACCTCCTGGAGCAATTTGGCAAGGGCACAGACCGTGACGAGCTTTATTGGAAGGCAGTGATTCGCGCCGCTGTCATAGAAAAGCTGCTGGTCAAGGAGGTGGAACAGTTCGGGGTGCTTAAAATGACCCCCAACGGCTATCGTTATATCAAGTCGCCCTACACAATGATGATACCGTGCGACCACGATTACACCGGCACCGCCGTCGATGACGACGACGAGTTGGCTGTTGGTGGCGGCGGGTCGGCAGCAGGCGACGAGACTCTCTATACCCTGCTCAAAGGTCTGCTACGTGACATAGCCCAGAAAGAGAATCTTGCGCCATACGTTATCTTCGAGGACCGCTCGCTGAAGGATATGACAATACAATATCCTTGCACCATCGAGGAACTGAGCCGCTGCACTGGTGTCGGCATCGCCAAGGCTCAACGCAACGGACAGCCTTTTGTCGACTTGATTAAACGTTATGTCGAGGAAAATGAGATAGAACGTCCACAGGATATTGTTGTGCGCTCGATGGTCAATAAGTCAGGTCTTAAAGTGTACATTATCAAGGCTATTGACCGCCAAATGCCTCTCGAGGACATAGCTCGCGGCAAAGGGTTGAACATGGATGAGCTTATCACGGAGATGGAACATATTCTTTCATCGGGCACAAAACTGAATATCAACTACGATATCGACGCCAACATAGAGCAGGAACATCAGGATGTGTTGATGGATTATTGGCATGACGCGGAGAGTGACTCTTTGGAAGAGGCCTACAAAGAATTTGAGGATGACCCCGACTATACACAGGAAGAGATAAGACTGATGAGAATAAAGTTTTTGACGACAGAAGGTTTCTGATGGCGAAAACTATTTGCAATACGATAGGGGGGGTATGTTTCGCGGTTCTTGATGTTTTTTATACTACTCACTTTAAACCATTAAAAAAAACTCTATATATAAACAAAATCATCTTAAAATGCGCGTACTTATTGCAAAAGACTACGACGAGATGTCAGTAGCGGCGGCAAATTATGTTGCCAAAAAAATCAACGACTTTAAACCCACCGAAGAGCATCCCTTTGTTTTAGGCTGTCCTACAGGCAGCTCGCCACTTGGGCTATACAGCCATTTGGCTAAGCTGAACCAAAAGGGTCTCGTAAGTTTTAAGAATGTCGTCACGTTCAACATGGACGAATATGTGGGATTGCCCGAAGAGCATCCCGAAAGCTACCACAGCTTCATGTGGACAAACTTTTTCAACCACATTGACATTAAAAAGGAGAATGTGCACATTCTCAATGGTAACGCCCCTGACCTCATGGCAGAGTGTAACCATTATGAGGAAATGATCGCCGAGGCTGGCGGAATAGACCTCTTCATGGGCGGTGTGGGCCCTGACGGTCATATCGCTTTCAACGAGCCCGGTAGCAGCCTCGCCAGTCGCACGAGAATCAAGACTCTCACCACCGACACCATACAGGCCAACTGCCGTTTCTTCGACAACGATGTCACCAAGGTTCCCAAACAGGCTCTCACAGTAGGCGTGGGTACTGTCATGGATGCACGCGAGGTGCTGATACTTTGCAACGGCCCTAAGAAAGCCCGTGCCCTGCACCACATGATTGAAAACGGCGTCAACCACATGTGGACCTCCAGTATGTTGCAAATGCACCAGCATGGCACTGTGTTCTGCGATGAAGAGGCCACTGTGGAACTCAAGATGAGCACCTACGAATACTTCAAGGACAAACAGAGAATAGAGAAGACTATTGATCGCTTCTTGAACTACTATACACTCTAGAAGGATGGACAAGGAATATCGTAAACTCAGCGAAAGCGAGATAGAATTGTTATGCAAGCAAGGCAACAGCGCCGATGATTGGTCTATGGTGCTGGTCGCTGAACCTTTCGAGGCCTCTTGTTTATTCAATAACTATTTCGGAGGTAGAGTGTTGATAGGCGCCGTATGCCATGGCATCATCGCCGACGGCGACCTTCAACTGCAGGAAGGCATAAGTGGATCATTGCTCCGCAATTGCCAGATCGGAAGCCATTGCGCAATCCATAACGTGCGCTATTTGTCGGGTTACACCATTGGTAACTATTGTCTGCTTTTCAACATCGACGAGATGACCGCTGGTGCCGAGCATATTTGGATGGAGCCTATGAACGAGAATGGCGGACGCCGCATTATGCCGTTTAATGGTATGACTGTGGGCGATGCCTACCTTTGGGCTCGCTTCCGCGGCGAGGAGGCTCTGATGAACCGTCTCGAGTCGATGACTATCGACAAACTCAACACCCCGGAGGGATCGCAGTCTTGCATAGGGGATTATTGCGTTATCAAGAACACGAAGCGTATCCACAATGTCGCAATCAACTCATCCAAGGAGGATCCCAGCCGTGTCGAGGAGTGTATCATGCTCGGCGACGGAGTGATAGGTTATGGCTGTAAACTTGAATACGGTGTTATAGCCCAACGTTTCCTGCTTGGAGAACATGTGACTCTGGAATATGCTTTGCGTCTCAACGATTCGGTGGTTGGTGACAACTCCACGTTGGCACGCTGCGAGGTGGGTTGCAGCATTATCTTCCCTGCCCATGAGCAACACCACAACAACTCGTTCCTCATTGCCGCCTTGGTTATGGGGCAGAGCAATGTCGCCGCCGGCGGCACTTTGGGCAGCAACCACAACAGCCGCACCGCCGACAACGAGCTTTCGGCTGGTCGAGGCTTCTGGCCAGGACTTTGTGTCAGCTTGAAACATAGCAGCCGCTTCGCATCCTATTGCCTTTTGGCAAAAGCTGACTATCCTTCGGAACTCAACATCACGCTGCCTTTTGCGCTGGTCAACAACAACGTCTCCAAAAACTGTCTCGAGGTTATGCCTGCCTATTGGTGGATGTACAACATGTATGCCATGGATCGCAACAGCCGCAAGTTCGCGGCTCGTGACAAACGCGTATATAAGGCTCAGCATGTGGAATTTGACAACCTTGCTCCTGACACCGCCGAGGAAATCATCATTGCACGTGACCTTTTGCATATCTGGACAGAAGAGTCTTATCGTGAGGGACGTCCCGAAATTGAGGCTCACGGCATGGAAAAAGGTAAACGCAAAACGGTTATTCTTAAAGCCGGTGAGGGCTACAATGCCTATCGCGACATGCTGGTATACTATGCCATGAAGACTCTGGAACCTATTGGTGACGACGTCGTCATTCTGCCTTGGCAGGGTGAACGTGTCACTAACTGGGTTAATATTGGTGGACAACTGGTAGCAGAGAGTGACCTAAAACAACTAATCGCTGATGTCGCATCAGGGAGACTCGACAGTTGGGACGCTATTCACGAACGTTTCGACGCCCTTTGGGACGCATATCCGCAGCAGAAAGCTCGTCACGCCTATCAGGTTCTTTGCCATTTGTCGCAGAAACGCTCAATTGACAGCGATGAATGGAATATGTACAAGGCGGAATATCAGCGCATTCAGCAGTATGTGGCTGACCAAAAGCTCTTGTCACGCAAAAAAGACGAAGAAAATGATTACCGCAACGCCACCTATTGGAATGACGCCGAACGTAATGCGGTACTCTCATAATTGAGTTTTTAAACATAAAAGCGGGAACGGAGAGTGGAAATACATCCACTCTCCGTTCTTAGTTTTCTATTCAGGGAGTTACTCTCAATTAGTGTACCAATCTTTGAATTCGGCGACACGAGCACGTGAGACGATGACCTTTTCGGGGGTTGCTACATTGAGGTTGACATGCAGTTTGCTCAGTGGCCACAGGGTTATGTCGCTCACAGCAGAGTGGGCTATGATATACTGACGGTTGGCACGGAAAAATTTTATAGGGTCCAGTTGAGTGAAAATGGTGTCGAGGGGTTTGTCAAGAGCGTGACTCTGACCATTGAAGGTGACAGCGCGGGATATTTTATCGTCAAGATAAATGTAGGCTATGTCGTTGACATTGAGAGGCACCAGTTTGTCAAGCACTGGGATGAGGAAATAAGATTTGTAGCGGGGTTTCTTTATTGTCTCTATCAGAGCGTTAAGGTTTTCGGAATTGTTTTTGGACGCCTTGCCCTCCAACGTGTGGTATTTCTGCATGGCGCGGGTCAGGTCCTCCTTGTTGATGGGTTTCAGCAGATAGTCAATGCTGTTGACCTTGAAAGCGTCGAGAGCATATTGGTCGTAGGCGGTAGTGAAAATGATGGGAGCCGTTATAGTGACAGAATCGAAGATGCTGAAGGAGAGTCCGTCGGCGAGATGGATATCCATAAAGACAATATCGATAGCGTTGTCGGTCGAGAAGAATTCTATGCTTTCCTCCACCGATTGCAGTTTGGCAACGACGTTGATGCCAGGGGAGGTCTCATGAAGCAGACGTTCTAGATTCTGTGCTGCAATCTGTTCATCTTCAATGATAACTGCGTTCATATTGTATAGTATGGGTTTATTCTGTTATTTTTTGCTTAAGAGTTTTCGCCTCCCTTTTATCCACAGTGTCTAACTTTTCAATGATTGCCGCTGTCTCGACAGGGGAGAGGAGAGGCACTTCGACCGAGAAAATATTGTTCTGGTTTCTGATGGAGATGTTGCGGCCAGACAGCAGCTGATAGCGTTTCGACATATTTGCCAAGCCAAGACCGCAGCTTTGTTCAGATTCATTCTTCGGTTGAATAACATTGCTGATGCAAACGGAATTGTTTTCAGTGGTCTCGATTCTGATTGTGAGAGGATGACGGTCACTGACGACATTGTGTTTGATGGCGTTCTCTATCAGAAGCTGTATACTTACAGGCACTATGTGGTTTTTTGTCAGTCCGGGATTGATGTTTTTTTCGATAGTGAGGTTTTTGCCATAACGAATGAGCATCATTTGAGAGTATGAGTCAACGAAACGCAACTCGTCGTCGAGAGTTACTAACCGCTTGCCCTGCATGATGTAGCGGTAGGTTGAGGCCAGCTGAAGCAGATAACGTTGAGCCTTTTCGTCGTCGGTCCCTATAAGTCCGCTCAGAGTGTTCAGGGAGTTGAACAGAAAGTGAGGATCCATTTGGTTTTCGAGAGCCTCGTATTTGACAAGAATGTTCTCGGTCTCAAGCTGCTCTTTCTCGAGTTTCAACTCCAGCCGTCGTGAGACATTGAAGGTAAGTATGGATATCACTATTGCGGCTATAGCCACAAGAAGGTCGCGCATAAGAAGCACACTGTTGTTGATGGTGGCGAGGTGGCTGTCGTAGATGATGTGCTGTATCCAATTAGATAAAGCTGAAAAGACAATGGCGATCACCAAAGAGCCTACAAAGTAAAGAATATACTTCGCTGCCAAAGAGAAACTCCGTTTAATGATGTAAAAGATATAGATTAGAATGAGAAAGAGTAATAGAGTGTTGGAGGCCAGCGAGTAGATGATATGATATCCTTCGTCTAGTGTCCAGTCTTTGTTGACATGTGCCATAGAGGCAATGGCGGTAAGCACGATGCCTCCCACTATCGATATCCAAAGCGCGCTGCGGGTGCTAAAAGTATGATGCTCGCGAAAATTATGGTTGATAAGTTTAGGCATATTATTAAAGGCAAAAGGAATAATAATTGGAACCTTTTAATTATTGTTTGCTATTGTTATCCAAGGCTGTGGCTATTATAGTTTTGCGGATTTTGTGGATGCTATTGGAACGGCGGTGTCGCATAAAGTTTTGAAGGTATATTGAAAGACATGACGTGAGAAAATAGATGCCAACCTGAAGCCAAAGGATAAGATACTCATGGTTGACACTTGACATTCCCGCCCCCATCGAGGAGAGTTTCACAAAACCTTGCACTCCTGGTGTCGACGGGAACAGATAACTGAAGTAGAGCCAAAAGCGAGGCATGCTCGACTGTGGCCACACCATGCCGGTGAGAAAATAGAGTATTACGCTGAAAAAGACAAAGCATAGCATGGGCGAAATCTTCTGTCTTACCAGCAAGTGTCCAACAGTCATGGCGAAAAAGACCACGGCAAGTATGAAAGGCAGAAGGAACATGAGAATAGTGTAGAGGTTGCCCAGCTGGGGCAAGTGGAACCAACGAGGTATAAACCAAAGATCGAGCAGAGTCAGAGGTATGTATATGAGTATGTAGCATAGTGAGCGGCCTATAAGGACACGATAAATACTGCGTGTGCGCAGATGGGCAGGAATGTAACTTAGTGAGCGTCGGTTTTCGTTGGCGTCGCCACAGAGAATGCAGATACCGAGGAATAGAGTTTGATGTATGACCAGCATAAGCAGCCCAGGGAGGAAGAAACTGCCGTATCCACCAGAGGGGTTGAAGAGAGTGGTGTTTTCGAGTACTACAGGTTGCATCTGGATTGTCGCCTCTTCGGTGCCTAGGCCGGCGGCCTCAAAGCGCTCCATCTCTATGGTGTGCATTTCATCTATAAGTACGCTGTTGCCACCAGTCAGAGCCGCTTTATAATAGTAGAAAGAGCTCATGTCACCAAACACTACGACGCGCGCTGTCTCGAGGGAGGCAAGACGTGTCGAGAAATCTTTGGGGAAATAGAATATCGAGCGGACTTCGTGGTTTTTGAACAGCCGTTGTGCCTCTTCCATGGAATGACACCGGTAAACTACAGATAATTCAGGCGTCGCGTCAAGTTTGTGTATGAAGCGTTTGCTTTCGGCGCACACCGCCTCGTCGACGACGGCGACGGGAAGATTCTCGACATTCTCGTTGCTGTAGATAAAGCTGAAGAGCAGAGGATAGACAATGGGGGCCAGAAAGAAAATAACGAGCACCATGCTGTCGCTGAAAACGCGTCGCACCTCAATGCTGAGCACTGTCCATATATCATGCAGGTACTTTATCATACGGCGTCAGTGGTCGGCTCCAATTTGTCGACGGAAAGCACGGTGTCTTTCCGTGTTGACGGAGGGTTGGTATTAGATGGTTCGACATTTTTTTTCTGTTTCCGCTCCTGCCAGTCGAGCATATAGGCACCGAAAATGGGGAGCAAGAAGAACAACATCATGGCACAGAATCGAGGCCAGCAGTATGCGAAACCGTTGTCGAAGATGGCTATGTCGCAGAAATTAAGGAAATAGTGACGTATAGGATATATCCACGAGGCACCATAAATTATTGTAGGCATGCTGTCGACAGGGAAAGAGAATCCGCTGAGAGAGAAACTTATGGCACTGTATATGGCGCTGACGCCCATCGATAGAGGAGGTTCAGGAACACAGCTGGCTATGAAAGCACCCGCACATTGCGATGCAGATATTAGAAGGATAGTGTTGACCATCATGAGCAGCCAGCTGCCCTCGAAATTGAAGCCCATAAATCCAAACATAATCAAGTTGGCTACAAGGCACAGGAAGGTGTACCATGCTGTATAGGGTAACATTTTGCCAATGAGAGCGTAGAGCTTGTTGCCCTCAGCGTGGCGAAACCAGCTTTTCATGGTCTTTTTCTGACGTTCACGTGCAATAGAGTAGGCTGTGTGCATGATGGCCAGAAAAGCTATCAGAGCGGGAATCAGTGTGGTCATCAGGTAGTCGCCATAGTTTATCCATGGGTTGCCGATGGTGCGGGTGTCAAATTCTATAGGTTGGATAAGCCCCATGATTTGTTCCTCGCCGTAGCCTTTCTTTCTCAGCACCTCGCGCTGGACAGCGCCGCCGGCGAGCATGCCCATGGTGGCGAGTTGCTTATAACTCAGTGTTCCCGCCAGCATATATGCAGAGTTGACATAAAGCACAAAATGCGGAGCCCGGAACTGTAGCAAGTCGTTATAGGTACCCTGAGGAATCTCATAGAAGGCGAATATCTCACCACGTTGCATGGCTTTGCGAGCCTCAGAGTGGTTGTTGTAAACAGCGTGAACGGTGACACCTTGGGTGGCGTTAATCTCATGACACATGCGGCGTGACAGGAATGTGCCATCCATATCCACCACACCAACGGAGAGCCGTGTAGGCTGCCCCTCTTTGGTAATGGTGGCAAAGAAAATGAAGGAAAAGACAATGCCGGCAAAGAGGATGATGAGATACCTCGGCTCGAGCAATATCTTTCGCATTTCCCTATGTGTGACCCTGATGACGCCCATTAACTTATGAGATTGGTTTATTTTTTCTCAAGAATGGCGGTCATGCCGGGACGCAGACCATTGATGTTTTCGTTAGGGACAACCTTGACATCGAAACTTTTCACATCGTATTGCCCTAATGTTTTTGTTGCTCGCCATGTTGCGTAGCTAGCCATAGCCTTTACGTTGCGCACTTTGGCGTCGAAGGTTTTGTCGCCAAGGGCAGGGATACGTATTTTGACGTTCTCGCCTGATTTGATATCTTGAAGGAGATCTTCGCGAATACTGAAATTGAACCAGTTGTCGCTATTGTCGAGAATAGAGGCCACAGGAGCTCCGGTGCCTACAAGGTCGCCCATTTTGACATACATCTCCACCACTTCGCCGTCGCAAGGCGCGATGATGTAGCTGTCGTCAAGATAGCTTTGCACTTCGGCAACGGCGCCGCCGGCGCGGTTTACGAGAGCCGCTGCCGCGTCGATGTCCTCACTTTGGGCACCCTCTTTAGCCATAAGATATTGCTGTTCCGCAGCGGCACAGTCGGCTTGGGCGGCACGATATTTGGCGTTGACCTCGTCATACTGTTGGGCCGATACCACGCCTTTGTCGTAGAGCCCTTTAACACGGTCGTAGGATTTCTTGTACACCTCCTCGGCGGCTTTAGCTTTCTGCCACACTTGGTATGCCATCTGTATCTGTTGCTCGCGGGCACCACCTTTAGCCTTGCGGCTTTGTGCGCTGGCCGCAGAGCGTGCAGCCTTGGCCTGCACCATCTTAGCATCCACTTGGCGGCTGCTGATATGTGCTATTGTGTCGCCGGCGCGCACCATGTCTCCTTCCTCGACAAAAATCTGGTCGATATGACCAGGAACCATGTTCGATACACGGTATTCGGTGGCGTCGGCCTCGCCCATAATCATCTCTTTTTGAGGGTGAATGGCAAAAAGGCCCACAAGAGCGACGATTGCCACCGCTGATATTACAGCTGCCAATCCAGCGAGTAAAGTTTTATTATTTTCTTTCATTATTATAGGTTGAAAAGGTTATAAAGGTTTAAGTGGTCGTTAAGACTTTTTTTATCGATAACTAGGTTGAAGGGAATAGTGGGGTGAGAACGTATATGCAGGCGTTCACGAGCATAATAAGCCATCCTGCTCCATCATTTTCCTAAGGCTTTTTGTAAATATGTGGTATTCATTTCTATCTCTATTTTAGAGTCAAGGACTTCGCTTTTGGCCGAGATCCATGCCGTTTGGGCAGCCATGAGGTCGCTGCTGCTACACATTCCAGCCTTGAAACTTTCGTCGGCAAGACGAAGATTCTCCTCGGCTTGTATGAGGTTGCTTGTGGATTGTTCATATTTTTTGAAGGCCAGTTCAAGCTCGGCTTTGACTTTATTGACCTGGAGTTCAATCATTTCCTGAGCCTCCTCGATTTGGTATGCGATCTCGCGGCGTTTAGCTTTGGCGGCTTTCACTGAATAAATGGCACCAGGGTGAAGAATAGGAATGTTGACAGCGACGCCAGCCATCCATGTGCCGCCCCATTCATTTTGGAAACCATTGAATAAATTGGGATTAGAGAAAAGATATCCACCAGTAAAGGCAATGTTGGGTTTCAGAGAGGCGGCGGCGATGCGTACTCCTTGACGAGCCACACTGTCGCTAATGCGGAGCATTTTCATTTCGCTGCGGTTTTGCCAAACATCATTCATATCAATGCTTTCCTCGCTGTAGTTGGTCAATGTTGGAGCGGCCTCAGCGACATCGAAATCGCTGTCGAGTGGCATTCCACAACGTTGAGCCAAAAGCATTTTTGCAAGGACTAGGCCGTTGCTGGCTTTTGTCAGCGACATCTGTGCCTCGTTGAGTTTTACACGCACCTTTGCCAAGTCGCCTTTAGTAGCCATTTCCGCTTCCATCAGAGCTTCAACGTTTTTGTTGAGAGAGTCAAGCAGAGCGGCATAGTTTTCGGCCAGTTCTTTTTTGTGTTTCACGCTGATCACCTGCCAGTAGGCCTCGTCGACGGCGATAAGTGTCTCTTCGCGTTTTTTGTCGTATTCAATGCCCGAAAGGTGGTTAAGGTAACGTGCCGTTTTGTAAAGAGCCAGCAGTCTGCCGCCGAGATAGATAGGCTGAGTCAGAGTTACAACACCAAAGGTTGTGTTGCGAGTGTCAGTCTCCAAACTGTTGCAAATATCCTGTCCCACGCCGTTCAGCGTGCCGCTGAAGTTAGTGTTGTTAAGAATGTTTGATAGAGCGTCGCCTATGAGGTCGCCAACGAGAGGTATTGTTGATGTCTCCTCACGAATGACTTGATCGATACCATCTTGAACGTTGTTGCCCAAATTGTTGAGACGGTCTTTTTGGTCCTCGCTGAGCAGTTGGACACTTTTCTCCATCCAAGTGTATCCTCCAGTGGCGCCTATCTTTGGCAGCATTTGCCATAGAGCCGCTTTCTGAAGGCTTTCGTTCTCAATTCGTTTCTCTTCCGACATTTTAAGACCTTTGTTAGCTTCAAGAGCTTTTTGACGGCATTGTTCCAACGTCAAAGTCTCTTGAGCACAAAGATCACACAAAAAAGATGAAATCAAAAGTAATAATATGAGGTTTCGTTTCATAGGTTTCACGAGTTACGTAAAAACGTTGTTTTTGACAAATTCATAGAATGAATAGATGACGAAAATGAAATATATCTATTTAATTATTAATTACTTGATGCGGCTTTTCTTTGATAGATTTAGATTGCAAAAATAATTTCTTTTTATATTATAACATAATTACAGCATTCCAAATTGGAGTAAAGAGTAACCGAAATGTTAAAAAAAGTGTTTCAAGAGTAGAAAACCCAATTTGAAACAAGTGTACGCAAGTATTTTTTCATTATAGTGTATCCGTCGACCCATACTCATCCCTTTTGATTGGTACAATTGCACCGTCGGCTGCTATTATTCAATAATATTATGCCCTGACTCAACTTGTTTGAGTCAGGGCTAATTGTTTGATAAAATGTTTATCGATAAAAACTATATTATTCTTTGCCGAATTGTGCCACCCAGTCGAAGTCGTTGGCATGATTTATGCTTTTGTCTTTCCATAGTGTGGGGTCGACATATATCTCTAGCATCTTGGCAGGACCTTCGCAGAACAGTTCCACAGTGTCGGCGACAGCGGGCACCAACACGCATTCACCTGCATGAATCGGACAGATTGTGTCGAGACATTTCACTGCGGCCAGGCCTTCGGTGCAGAGGTATACAACGAAAGAGTCGAGCTGAGCGAAATTTTTCCGCATGGCTTTGTCTAAGGCTATCAGGTTGGTAGTGAAATAGGGGCATTGTGCCAGTTCTACCGTGCTGTTGGTCTTGTAGTTGTAATGGGTTCGACAGTCTGCGGCAGGGGAGAAGTCAATGGCATCGAGAGCCTCGGTGGTGTGCAGTTGGCGCATTTTGCCGTCAGCGTCAAGCCGATTATAGTCATAGATTCTGTAAGTTGTATCACTAGACTGTTGTATCTCGGCAAGAAGCAATCCCTTGCCCAAAGCATGTATTCGGCCGGCTGGGATGAAAAAAACATCGCCTTTTTCGGGTCTTTCTATATGGAGAGCCTCCTCTAGTTTGCCAAGGGAAAGGATTTTCTCGTATTCGTCGCGGGTGATATCTGTTTTGAATCCGTCGACAATTTCGGCGCCTTTTTCAGCTTCCATGATGTACCACATCTCGGTCTTGCCGTTGTCGAGTCCTCTACTATGGGCTAGCTCATCGTCGGGGTGTACTTGTATGGAGAGCTTGTCATTGGCATCGATAATCTTTATCAAGAGAGGAAAGTCGTTGCCGAAATGGCGGTAGTTTTCCTCGCCTATTAGGTCGCCCATGTATACCTCCAGCGCCTCATTGATGGTGTTGTCCTTAAGGAATCCGTTGCTGATGACCGACTCATTGTCTTTGACGGCTGAGAGTGCCCACATTTCACCGCAGTTGGACAGGGGCTTGTAGTCGAAACCCAAGGTCGCTATTTTGTTGCCTCCCCATATTTTGTTTTTGAAGAGGGGCATGAATTTCATAGGATATAGCATCGTTTCCATGGTGCAGGACGTTTTTGGGGAGGGCGGAATATATGTTGTTTTCGTTATTTAACCACATTTTTTATTTCCCATAGCTCTGGATCTCGCGCTACAATGCGACGTTCTTTGTCTACAATTAATAGATAGGGAATGTGGTCTATTTTCAATGTTTGGATGCAGGGGGCATCCCATTCTTTTTTGTCGTTGTCTATATTAATGGTTGTCAGCTTGTGTTGAGGCCATTCCTGGCTGACTTTATTACGCAGGCTGTTGCATTGGGTGCACCAGGAGGCTCCTATCAGAATAAAATTGAAGGTGCTGTTTGACAACATGGTGTCTATTTTACACCAATTGTTTTTGTTGTCAAAATAATTAAAGGCGGGCAGTAAATCGCCATCGGTGACAGGAATTATTGTCGACAGATTCTTGGCCAGTTTGCGACCATGGTAGCTTTTGGCGGCATCACCTGCAAGGTTTTGAACCAACTCGATTAAGGTCCCTTTGTCTACGGATTTTACCAGATATTGGTCAATAAGATATGGGGTGATTATAGACATGGGGTTCTGTCTGGCGTATTGTGTGATACACTCGACAGGTGGTTTGTATTGGTCACATTGCTCAAGGAGATAACGTAACAAACTGTTGGATCGCGAACCTGTTATCGGTGAGGCTTCAGGATTCTGTTGGTTGTATTTAATTGTAATATTGTTGTTTTCAATGAAGAAAGGTAACGGTTTTGGCGTCAGCGATGTCTTTATCTCTGCATAGCATGGTTGCTGGACGCTGCCCTCAAAGACATACTGGTTATCTACAATTCTGCTTTTTATTGTGCGTGCCGTCATGTCGTTGTCGTATATAAGCAGAACCATGCGACATTTGTCTTCAGGTCCTGTCTCTACAACAACCCGGAATGTTTGCGCCGAACTGTACGAAATCAATAACACGAAAACTGGCAGAAGAATTATTCTTGCCATCTTGCGTAGAGTTTCCTGCATATTCTTTTAGTAGGAGCGGTAGGTGGCGCTGTTGCGTTTGTTGTTGCCACGCACCCGGTAGTTGTGGTTTATGCGTTTTGAGTTCTTGCTTTTGGAACTGTACATCGTCTCAGATGATGATTTGCATGATGTGAACGAACCGCAGACTCCTACCAGCCCTACCAGCAGAAGTATTCCTAACAATATTCTTATAGCTTTCTTCATGTTGTTGTGTATTGTGGTTTGTCTCTTTAGGGAGAAAAAAAAGACTATTATAAATCGAAATAATAATATATTTTATTAATATATAATATTTTATAACAGAAAATATAGTTGCCTTTCTGTAATAAATGCAACTACAAAAATAAGAAAAATGTTTTATACTGCAATTTTTTCATTCATTCAAAAATTCTTTCATTTTTTTCTTTGTCTCATAATTATATGTATATTTGCAATAGAATGAATTTTCGGCTCTTTTATTCAAAATGTTGAAAACAATACTTTAACACTCAAAAATCAATCTATGGCAGACCCTATTTTCAATCTTACCCATGGTCTCTATGTGCTCACTACCAAACTGGGTCCAAAGGACAACGGCTGTATTATCGACGCTGTCATGCAGATGACCGCTGTGCCACAACGCATTGCTATCGGCGTGCAGAAACGCAACCTCACCAATGGTATGATTCAGGCCGCCGGTATTTTCAATCTGAGTGTCCTCACAACAGAGACACCTCAGTCTGTATTCAAACATTTTGGTATGCAGAGTGGCCGAGACGTCAACAAGTTTGAAAATTGCGAGGAGGAATACCGTAGTAGCAACGGATTGCTCTATATACCTAAATATACCAACGCTTTCCTGAGTTGCAAGGTGGAAAAGGCGATAGATATGGACACTCATACTCTGTTTATCGGTGTGGTCACGGAAAGCAAAATCCTCGGCGAGCTCCGAGGTATCACCTATAACGAGTATCGTGAGAATAAATAACTGGTAAAAAGAGAATCGCTTGACCAGTTGCAACTGTTATTGTAACAATTATTTTATTATTAACATCATAAAACTAAATGTAATGAGTAAAAAATTTATCTGCCCCGTATGCGGTTATGTCTACGAGGGTGACGAAATGCCCGAAAAATGCCCTATCTGTGGCAAACCTATGCAGGAAGTTGTCGAAGACACCAAGACTTGGGCTGCTGAACATATCGTCGGTGTTGCACAGGGTGCACCTGAAGACATTATGATGGATCTTCGCGCCAATTTTGAAGGTGAGTGCAAGGAGGTCGGTATGTATCTCGCTATGGCTCGAGTGGCTCATCGCGAGGGTTACCCCGAAATCGGTCTCTACTGGGAAAAGGCTGCTTTCGAAGAGGCTGAGCATGCCGCTAAGTTCGCCGAACTGCTCGGAGAGGTTCTCACCGACAGCACAGCCAAGAACCTCAAAATGCGTGTTGACGCTGAATATGGTGCCACTGCTGGCAAGACGGACCTCGCTAAACGTGCCAAGGCTCTCAACCTCGATGCCATTCACGACACAGTTCATGAGATGGCTCGCGACGAGGCTCGCCACGGCAAGGCTCTCGAAGGTCTTTACAAACGTTATTTCGAAGGGAAATAATAATTCCTTTGCCGAAAATGAGAAAAGAGAGTCCATTGGGCTCTCTTTTCTCCATTTTATCTATTCTGTGAATTTGCACTCGAAGCGTCGTTCGTATTCCTCTATAAGCATGGGTTTGAAGTCAGGGTGTGCAATCTTTATGAGGTCTTCGGCTCTGTGTTGCAGTGTGCGTCCTTTGAGTCGCGCAATGCCATATTCGGTCACGATGTAGTCTACGTCGTTGCGCGAGGTGCTCACGGCGGCTCCTTCGGTGAGGAAGGGCTTGATGCGGGAAATGGTGCCTCCAGCCGCGGTGCTGGGCATGGCTATGATGGCTTTGCCTTCTCGAGCCAGTGAGGCGCCACGGATAAAGTCTACCTGTCCGCCGATGCCGCTATACTGGCGCATACCGATGGTTTCGCTGGCCACCTGACCCTGAAGGTCGACCTCAAGACATGAGTTGATGGATATCATTCGCTCGTTTTTAGCTATTACCAGCGGGCTGTTGACATAGTCGACAGGGTGGAACTCTATGTCGGGATTGTTGTCGACAAAGTCATAAAGTTCCTGCGAGCCCATAATGAATGTTACTACGGCCTTGCCACGGTGCAGCGTTTTGCGGCGTCCATTGATGACGCCAGCTTTCATAAGGTCCATAACTCCGTTGGAGAACATCTCGCTGTGTATGCCGAGGTCTTTCTTGTCGGTGAGAGACTGCAGCACAGCGTCAGGTATGGCACCTATGCCTAGTTGCAATGTCGAGCCGTCGGCAACCAGCGAGGCACAGTTGTGACCGATGGCTAGCTCCACCTCCCCAGGCTCGGGCAGCTTAAGCTCCTGCAAAGGGTATGAGCAGGGTATGATATGGTCCACCTGCGACACATGTATCATGGTGTCCCCATAGGTGAAGGGCATCTTGTCGTTTGTCTCCACAATGACTGTCTTGGCGGCGCGGATGGCGGCGCGTGCATAATCACAACTGACGCCTAGCGAACAATAGCCTTCATCGTTGGGCGGTGTGGTTTGGAACACTGCGACATCGCAGGGTATGTCGTTGCCTATCATCGAGGGCACATCCTTGAAATAGGCTGGGAAAAAGTCTCCCTCGCGACGCTCCACAACCTCGCGTGAATTGGCGGAGAGGAAATTGCTGACATGTCGGAAGTGTCCATAGCAGCGGGGTTTATAGCATGGGTTGTCACCCAGGGTGGTCATATGGAATATAAGTACGTCGTTGAAGTCTTCGCAGTGTTCGGCCAGTGTCTCTTGAATGAGATGAGGGGCTGCGGCGGCATGTCCCATAACAACACATTGTCCGTCGCGAATCTCTTTGATAGCCTCTAGAGGCTTCGATAATTTACGTTTGTAGTCTTCTTTCCAATTCATTCTTCGTAATGATTATTGGTTGTCATATTGTGAATTGCTATCAAAACGCTGTTGCAGCGTCGCTTGTTGCTGCAGCATTGTCATTAAACGCAAATGCAAATTTACGATATTATTTTTGTTTGTATGGGCGAGAGAGTAAAAATTGTTTTGTTTTATTCTCTATCTCTGACAGGGTATGACTCGAAAAAGATTTCAAATAATGACTAATTCAGGAAGAGTAAGTCTAATTACCAACAAAAAAGGAACACTCCGATGTGTGTTCCTTTTTTTGTGACCCTGCTGCGATTCGAACGCAGGACCTACTGCTTAGAAGGCAGTTGCTCTATCCAGCTGAGCTACGGGGCCATCACTAAATAAAAAAAGCTAACTTTCGTTAGCCCCTGCGGTCGGGATAGCAAGATTCGAACTTGCGACCTCCTGCTCCCAAAGCAGGCGCGATAACCGGACTACGCTATATCCCGTGTCTCACTTCTTGCGGAGAAGGGGGGATTCGAACCCCCGGTACCCTAATCGAGTACGACAGTTTAGCAAACTGTTGGTTTCAGCCACTCACCCACCTCTCCGTGGTCAATGTTGAATATCTTTGTTCCGCATTACGAAACAGATGTTTCTTTCCTCATTGAAATCGGCTGCAAAAGTACTAACTTTTTGCAACCTGACAAAATTTTTTTTCTTTTTAGTTGAAAAAGGAATAAAAACTATTGCTTCTTGGCTTGATTTGCAACGCTTTCCATTTTCTTGCGAATTTCTTCCTGGTCTCCCAAAAAGAATTCTTTTTCCAGCTCCATTTGTTCGTTAAATTCGAAAATATAGGGCACAGCGGTAGGTATGTTGAACTTGATAATCTCCTCATTTGTCATGCCTCGCAGCTCTTTGACAATACCTCTCAGACTGTTGCCATGTGCCACAACAAGGAGTGTGTCGTATTTCTCGAACGACGGCAGGATGACGCCTTTGTAGTATGGCATAAGTCGAGCGATGGTGTCTTTTAGCGACTCGGTGAGGGGAATTTCGTTGTCAGGTATCTCTTTGTAGCGTGGGTCCATTCGGGGACTGCGTTCGTCGTGCATATCCAATGCTGGGGGTTGCACATCGAAACTGCGCCGCCACAGCAACACTTGGTCGTCACCATATTTTTTCGCCGTGTCAGCTTTGTTGAGTCCTTGTATGGCACCATAGCTTTTCTCGTTCAGTCGCCAGCTTTTTTCGACAGGGAGGTAGTCCATATCCATGGCTTCAAGCACTTGGTTGAGAGTACGTACGGCTCTTTTTAGATATGAGGTGTAGCATATCTCAGGTTTATAGCCTTCGCTTTTGAGCAATCTACCTGCCTCGTAGGCCTCTTGTCTGCCATACTCGGTGAGGTCTACATCGGTCCAGCCGGTAAAAAGATTCAGTTTATTCCATTCACTTTCGCCGTGACGTACAAGAATGAGTTTTTTCATGAATGAATATATGTAATGTGATTAGAATTAAGATTGTTTGTGAAATAGACTCTTAATATCCAGATTGGTCAAGCTCTGCCCCCCCGTCCCTTTATTTCTTCCCTTTCTGGAAATCGAAAACTTTGTCACCTTTCTTCATGATTATTTTGTCACTGAATATGCCTTTGTATGCCATTATGCATACCAGTGCCCCAAGAACTATGAAGGGGATGCTAAGCCATTGTCCCATGTCGAGGGTCATGCTCTTTTCAAAATTCACTTGCTCCTCCTTGACAAACTCGATAAGGAATCGGGCGCTAAACAATGCTATGAGCCACCATCCAAATACGGCGCCAGGCAACAGTTTTCCGTCTTTGCGACGATAAACGAGTATGCAGACAATGAAGATGATAAGATAACTCAACGACTCATATATTTGTGTTGGATGTTTTGGCATGGTCTCGTTGTTGCGTTCGAAGACAACGCCCCATGGTAGATCGGTGGCGACACCATAAATCTCGCTGTTGAAGAGGTTGCCGAGACGTATGAAGGCACCACCGAGAGCAATAATGATGACAAGGCGGTCTACAACCCAGATGGGATTGATTCTGTGTTTGCGCCAGAAGAGCCAGAGAGCAATGAGTATGCCTATTGCGGCACCATGGCTGGCAAGACCTTCATAGCCTGTGAACTTCCAACCTTCTGGTGTGTGCCCGAAGGGGAGTATCATCTCTATCCAGTGTCCGTCGCTGAGGTAGTAGCCAGGCTCATAGAAAAGACAATGTCCGAGTCGAGCACCTATCAATACGGCAAGAAATATGTATACAAGCAGTGAGTCGAGGTATTTTATCTCTACTTTCTCGCGTTTGTACATCTTGGACAGTATCAAGTATCCCATAAGGAATGCCAAAAGAAATCCCAGTGAGTACCAACGCACACCGAACGACCCGATATGGAATATTATCGGGTCGACATTCCAATGTATTGAGGAGAGTAGCATTGTATTATCTTTTACGGATATAACAGGTGTTGGCGCTGCCAATCATCGCTTATTTTGCGTAGTTGACGGCACGGGTTTCGCGTATCACTGTGACTTTGATCTGTCCAGGATATGTCATCTCGCTTTGGATTTGGCGTGACAGGTCGTAGCTGAGTTTGTTGGCTTCGACGTCGCTGACTTTCTCGGCACCAACGATGACGCGGAGTTCGCGGCCGGCCTGGATGGCGTAAGTTTTCACCACTCCTGGGTAGGTCATGGCCATCTCTTCAAGTTTGTTGAGGCGGTTGATATAGGCTTCGACCACTTCGCGGCGTGCTCCGGGGCGTGCTCCACTGATGGCGTCGCATACCTGAATAATGGGAGAGAGGAGGCTGGTCATCTCTGTCTCGTCGTGGTGAGCTCCGATGGCGTTGCAAACGTCGGGGTGCTCTTTGTATTTCTCTGCCAGTTTCATGCCTAAGATTGCATGTGGCAGGTCGGGTTCGTTTTCTGGCACTTTGCCTATGTCGTGGAGTAGACCGGCGCGTTTGGCGAGTTTTGGATTGAGACCCAGCTCCGATGCCATTGTCGCTGCCAGATTGGCAACTTCACGGCTGTGCTGGAGTAGGTTCTGACCATAAGAGGAACGATATTTCATGCGTCCCACCATGCGCATAAGCTCATGGTTCATATTTAGAATGCCAAGGTCTATACAGGTGCGTTTACCCACTTCGACAATCTCTTGCTCAATCTGTTTACGTGTCTTGGCAACAACTTCCTCGATACGGGCGGGGTGGATGCGGCCGTCGGTGACGAGTTTGTGGAGTGAGAGACGCGCAATCTCGCGGCGTATAGGATCGAAACCTGAGAGGATGATGGCGTCGGGTGAGTCGTCGATGATGACTTCGACACCGGTGAGCGACTCAAGGGTACGTATGTTGCGGCCTTCACGACCGATAATGCGTCCTTTGACCTCCTCGTTCTCGAGGTTGAAGACGCTAACGGTGTTCTCTATTGCATGCTCTGTCGCGGTACGCTGAATGGACTCGATAACAATCTTCTTGGCTTGTTCGTTGGCGGTCATTTTGGCTTCTTCGACAATGTCCATTATCGAGTTGCTTGCTTCGGCTTTGGCCTCTTCTGTCATGGTGTCGATGAGGTGCTGTTTGGCCTCTTCGGCTGTCATATTGGCTATATGCTCAAGTTTTTCGATACTCTCTTTGTAGATCTTCTCGGTCTCAGCCTTACGTTTGTTAAGTACCTCTATTTGTCCGTTGAGGTTCTCGCTGGCTGTCTTAAGTTCGTTGCTTTTCTTTTGCAACTCTTCAACCTTCTGTGCCAACGACTGCTCGCGCTGTTTCATCTTTTGCTCGGCGGACTGCAGCTTGCTGTTGCGTTCTGCCACTTGCTTGTCGTATTCGCTTTTCATCTGCAAGTATTTCTCTTTGGCTTGCAGTATTTTGTCTTTTTTTATCACTTCGCCTTTCTCTTCGGCGTCCTTTAGTACTTGCTGACTCTTGCTCAGCAACTTGTTGCGTAGGACAGTGGTTGTGGCTCCGATTCCTGCGGCGACACCTACAACGAGTCCAATGATAATCATTAATATTTCCATGGTTTAGATAAAGTGTGTTTTTGTGGAACACGTGGCAGAACAGGAGTGACTCTTTCTCGTTGGTTCTCATAAAAAACCTGCACCGCTACCCTCCGAGAGTTATGGTAAACTCTGATAATATAGGATTTGAGCGCCGGGTGTATCAGCTTTTTTTGCCGTGAACGGTCTTGCGACCGTTGGCATACCTACCCACCCATGAGCAGACTCGGTTTGTAAATGGTGTTGAGTTTACAAACTGTTTTGGGTGGGGTGCAGGCTGTTCTCCAAGACGGTGTCTATCTCCGTCAGTTTGTCTATCAATCGATTGTCTTTGTATTGCAGACTGTCTTTTGTCTTGTTGAGCTCTGCCACTTGCATTAACGCCACCATAGCCAAAAGGTCTTGGTTGTCACGGTGGCTGAACTGTTTTTTGAACATACGGGCATGGGAGTCGATAAGAGCCGCGGCGTCGCGCAGGTGTCTCTCCTCTTCGGCGGCAATCGACAATTTATAGTTGCGTTCCAATATGCTCACTGTGACAGATATGTTTTCCATTTATTTTGTGTATAATGCAAAAAAACGGTGCCTTCGCTCTTTAACTTATGTCGTTTAACAACGATAGGCTTTTGTCAATATTTCGGATCATTTGATTGATCTTGAGTTTTATTTCTGCTGAATCGCCCTTGTCTACAAGCGTATTCCTTATTTTTAAAATTTGTGTTTCTTCTTTTAGTTGTGATATTTTTTTTTCTTGCTGTTTTATGTTTTCGGCCTGCTCTTCGTTCCGCTCTTTTAACTGCATCACCTGACTCTTGAGCATCTCGTTCTGCTCAATAAGTTGGCGTATCTTGTATTCAATGCCGCTAAGAGTTGTTTCGAAGTCGAACATTGTGTTGCATTTTTTTCTCGGAATACATCTCAGGAAGATGTCAGACCTTGTTTGTTATTATGTTATATTATATTTTGTTAGTCTCTGCCAATAAACGTGCAAAGTTACACAGATTATTGAAATGGGCAAAATTATTTTGTCTGTTTTTTGTAGAGATTAATATATCTAACAGATTGATAGTTATTTAATATTTAAGTTGTGACCCATGCGTTCTTGCTTGGTCTTAAGATATTTCTCGTTGTATTTGTTGGGTTCGATGATTATTGGCATTGTTTCAACGATTTCCAGACCATAGCCTTCCAGACCATTGCGCTTCACCGGATTATTGGTGATGAGGCGCATTTTGTTGACGCCTAAGTCACGCAGTATTTGTGCTCCTATGCCATAGTCACGTTCGTCGGCTTTGAACCCCAGTTTGATATTGGCTTCGACAGTGTCAAGCCCCAATTCCTGAAGATGATAGGCTTTGAGTTTGTTGACAAGTCCTATGCCTCGGCCTTCTTGACTCATGTAAAGTATAAGACCTTTACCTTCTTTCTCTACCATCTGCATGGCTTGGTGGAGTTGATGACCGCAGTCGCATTTGCAGGAACCGAAAATATCGCCTGTGGCGCAACTGGAGTGGACTCTGACCATTATGGGTTCGCCATCTTTCCATTCACCTTTTTTCAGTGCCAGATGCGTGGCTCCGTTGTCAAGTTGGGTGTAGGCAATAAGTTGGAAGTTACCCCATTCGGTAGGGAGGAAGACCTCTTCTTCTTTCCTTATCATGGTTTCGTGTGCCACACGATAGGAGATTAGGTCTTTGATGGTGACTATCTTTAGGTTGAATTTCTTTGCCACTTCCTGCAACTGTGGCATGCGTGCCATAGTGCCGTCGTCGTTGATGATTTCTATCAGAGCGGCGCAGGGCTTGAGTCCTGCCAGACGTGCCAGGTCTATAGAGGCTTCGGTGTGACCGGCGCGAACCAAAACACCCCCGTTGCGTGCACGCAACGGATTGATGTGGCCTGGACGGCCCAAATCATTGGCGGTTGTGTTTTCGTCGGCTAGCGCTTTGATGGTCATGGCTCGGTCGTACATGCTTACACCTGTTGTGCAGCCATGACCTAGAAGATCTACAGTGACAGTGAAGGGGGTCCCTAACAACGATGTGTTGTCGTGCACCTGCATGTCAAGGTTGAGTTCGTGGCAACGGTCTTCGGTGATGGGCGCGCATAGTACACCACGTCCATATTTGAGCATGAAATTCACTTTCTCTGGAGTGATTTTTTCGGCTGCAACAATGAAATCCCCTTCGTTCTCGCGGTCTTCATCGTCTACGACTATCACGAATTTGCCCTCTTTGAAATCTTCTATTGCTTCTTCTATTGTGTTGAGTTTAAAATCCATATAAAAAATACAAAGTAATATATATATTATTAGAAATCTGCAAAGTTACATTTTTTTTTCGAAAGAGGGAATATCGATTCTAATTGTGTTCTTTACAGTGTGATAAAACCAGATGATTTAAGTGGATATATGCTTGGGTACTTAACGATTGTTATTATTTATTTATTTATTTGAGATATTTTCAGGAAAACCATGCCCTTCTCATTGTCGGATTCTATTATGGCTGATAGATTCTTTTTCTTCATAACTATAGCATTCCCAGTTTCTTTGGATTTAACGATACTAAATCCGTTTTTTTCTAATTCTTTCCGGAAATTGTCAGCGGTTTGTCCTTCGAAACCATATACTCTGAAACCGCAATTCATTGCAATGTTTTTATTGTTGTCGTCGTGAGTCACGGCAATGGAGGTAGACAGGTATTCTTCGCCGAGGGAAGGCAGTTTGACAATGGTTTTGTCATTGGGGACAGTTGACATGGTTGCCAACTCCGCAAGTGTAATTTCCTGGCTGGGTTGGTATTTAGATTCTGGCTTAAGCTTGACGTTGTTACGGACCAGCTCCATTGTTTTTGAGTTGCCATTTACGCTTTTATATAGAGCATCTGGTATGTAGAATATGGAGTCCTTTCCTCCCGCGACATTATAGCCGCAACTGAAATCAATGTTTTCAAGATGTATGGCTTTGAGATTGTCACATGCTGCAAAGGTATAGTCACCTATCACTTTAACATTTTTGGGTATATGTATCTCGATAAGTGATTTGCTGTTATAAAACGCATTGTTTCTTATTGTTGTCAATGAGTTGGGAAGGGTTATGCTTTGCAAATTGTTGGAGTAGAAGGCGCAGTTATCTATTATTTTGACACCTTCGGGTATGCTGTAGTGACGGCGGCTAAGGGCAGGAAAGGCTATCAAGGTGATGCCGTCGTCGGAGAAAAGGACTCCGTCGCGCACAATGTAATTCTTATTACCCTCTTCTATTTTGAATTGTCTTAGATTGAAGCAGTCGGCGAAGGCTTCGTGGTCAATGGTTTCAAGATTTTTGGGCAGTGAAAGCTCTTCAACGCCGCAGTCGGCGAATGCCAAAGCACCGATATGTTTTAGTGTTTTGGGAAGTGTTATCTGTTTCAGTGCCATGCATTGCATGAAACAATGTTCGGGTATGGAATCTAGTTTTTCAGGAAGAGCAATTTTCTCCAACTTGGTGCAGAGTTTAAATGCCATGATACCGATCTTTTTGACAGAGGATGGTATGTTTATGCTTTTAAGGCTGTTGTCGTATCGGAAAGCACAGTTTCCTATGCTCTCTAACCCTTCGGGCAGTGTGACATGTTTCAGACTGTCGGCGACCATTGCGAAATCGGCAATATGTTTTACTCCATTAGGCACTATGTAACTAGGTGTCTTATAATTTCCCGGCATAAGTATCAGAGTGTCGCCTTTCGCAGAGAATAATACTCCGTCTACTGATTTGTATTGTTTGTTCCCCTGTTCGACATTTATTGTTTCGAGAGAAAAACAGTGTTCGAAGACATTTTGCCCTAAATGTTCTATAGTTGCCGGCAGATTGATTGTTTTTAGTTTTCTGCAGTCGGAAAAGGCGTAATCACCAATTGTTTTAAGATTGTTGCCAAGGGTGATTTCTTTAAGGTCAATACAACTCGAAAAGGCATTATAGCTGATTTCGGTCACGTTGTTAGGAATTTTGATGCTATATATTTCCGGTGTATCACCAAAATTATTGTTGCTTAGTATGTTGTGGCATATCTCAGTGGTTTTGTACGGGACGCCGTTAATGGTGATATATTCTGGAATCACCAAATGGCCATCCTTTACTCCGGTCTTGTCTTTTACTGTTTTGGATAGTTCATAGCCGAAAACAGAGACTGTATGTTTGGTGCTGTCGTTAATGTAGTAGTGATAGTAATGTCTTTTTTTATAACAGTTGAAATAGATGGAGATAACCCAGGTGCTTTCTTTTGGATATAATTTGTCACCTCCGGCGATAGCGCTTTTGGGATTAGTGAATATTGTTATCTGACCTCCATCGCCAGACAATTTATCGCATACTTCTTCTTTGCTGTAATTAAAACCGGAATATTCTTTCTTAAGTTTGTTTATTGCTTTGTCTTTAAATGCCAAGGCCTCTTTTTGTGTCTTAAAACCATATCCGAGGCGTATTTCATAAACCAAGGTCTTTTCAAAGGTGGCCACCTCGAAGAAATCTGGCGTCTTGTCCATGTAGGTGCCGGTGACAGAAACGCTTTGGCCATAATTGACAAGTGTGGTGAATCCATGGCTTCTTAGAAATGCCAGGAATCTGCCGGGTTGGTTGTGCATGCTTACTCCGGCAAAAGTGATGTCTTGTGCGGTGATTGCGGAGACTATAGCAAGCATTAGCGTCATTAATAATAGTGTTTTTTTCATGATAGTGTATTTGGGATTTGTGTTTACTTTGGTTTATTCGTTTTCCAGAACTTCCGCTTCGCCGCTGACGGAATAGCGTCGATTGTCGTTTAGGCAAAGGCATTGGTATCGGGTACGGTTTTTCTTCAAAACAACAAACCTTAGGTCAGGCTTGGCTTTAAGCCGAAAAGTTGAGTTGATTGCAAGTTCTTGCACCAGAGTGTAAGGCATTTCTTTGTCGCCCATTAGGAGTCTTTCCAATGCTTTGCCTTTGGCATGGTTAAGAGGTATACGGGCTGTGTATTTGGAAATTAGCGGCAGACTCTCTTTCGGAAAATGACCGCTTTGGGCATATTCGATAATCAATTCTCGGTAATGACGTTGCCATTCATGTCCATGGGGCTGTACCGTGCGTCCATGCGAGAGGTTCGTTTCAAGATGTGCCATCTCATGAAGCATGACGAGTAGAAAAAAATGTGGCGCAAGGTCTCCGTTGACGCTTATTTCGTGATATTTGTGGCTTTGGGTAGGACAACGGTAGTCTCCATATTTGCTTGTTCTGGTTCGTTTTATGTTAAAATGGATGTTGTGAAGACGGATATAGTCAAAGATCGGGTCTACCGCTGATGGCGGCAGATATCGTCGCAGGATATCTTTGTTCTTCTCTATCTCGGATTCCGTCATGGCTAAGTGTTAGAGTATCAAAAGATGACACCGAGGTATGGGATTGTGTCGGTATTAAGGTTTATGTCATTGTTTTCTGCGAAAGTTGGGCAATTGCATTTGCGGCTTTTGCGGTGCTTGGACATGTGTATACCGCGATTGCTGCATGCTGTTGCCAACAATAAACATCCTACAAGTAATAAGGTTGTTCTTGTTTTTCTATTCATAGTTTTCTGTTCTTAGAATTGGAAATAAATAAATGGTTGCAAGTCGGCGGTGATAAATTGGTATATTATGAATACTGCCACGACGACAGCAATGCCCATTAGCCATAACGGCATGGTGGCAAACCACAGTCGATAACGGCGTTTGAAATTCTCGGGGAGCCAATGGATAATCATTCCAATCACGAAAACGATGAAGACATTGGAGTAGGCTGAGATTATTTCTCCTATAGATACAGAACTCCATGATCCTCCAATGCGGTTGACCATGTTCTTGGCTGTGTTCCATGCTATCTGGTTGGCCTCTGCTGGATCAAGGTTGGATCCACTGCGGAAGAACAGTCGTGTAAATGTGATGAAGACAAAAGTGAGAAAGATATTCCACACGCGGTCAATGCTGTTTTGTAGACTTTCGCGGCTGTTGTTTCTGCACAGGGGTCGGACTATTAGATATCGTATTATGGTTCCAAAACAGATTATGCCGCTCCAGATCACACCTAGGTTTAAAGCAGGCGAATGCCATAGAAGGTCGGTGGCAAGGAAAACCACAAAAAGAGCCTCGGTGGCTACTACTCGGGAGCGCGGCGGCAGTTTCTTCCACCACTTGTATATTAGAATGCCTAGTCCATTAAGGCCACCCCACGTGATGAAGTTGAAGCTGGCTCCGTGCCACATGCCGCCAAGCAACATGGTGTCCATGTTGTTGACGTTGGTCTTGAATTCTTTTCTGTGCCGTGGGAAGATAAGATATACCGCTATCAGCATTCCGATGACTGTTGTCACCACAAGCGTGACCCATGCTGTGTGTGCCATCATCGCCACCACTATCAGCATGCCGCCAAGGATAAGGTAGGATGCCAGAGTGGCCCGTCGGTTTCCTCCAAGGGGTATGTAAAGATAGTCTTTAAGCCAGTTTGAAAGTGACATATGCCATCGTTTCCAGAATCCTGCCGGATTTGTGGCTTTGTAGGGCGAGTTGAAGTTCTGTGGCAGGTAGAAACCCATGAGCATGGCGACGCCTATGGCGATGTCGGTATAGCCTGAGAAGTCGGCATAGACTTGGAGAGAATATATGAATAGGGCAGAGAGATTCTCGAAACCAGTGTATAAAAGTGGGTTGTCGAAGACTCGGTCGACAAAGTTGACTGCCAGATAGTCGCTGAGAATGATTTTTTTCATCAGTCCGTTGAGAATCCAGAATACGGCGATACCGAATTGACGGCGTGAAAGGAAGTAACGCTTGTAGAGCTGAGGAATGAATTGGTCGGCTCTAACAATGGGACCGGCTACAAGTTGAGGAAAGAAAGTGGTGTAGAAACCAAAATCGAGAACATTGTCAGCATGTCTGATTTTCCCCTTATATACGTCGACAATATAGCTGATGTTTTGGAAGGTAAAGAAGGATATTCCTACCGGAAGCAGTATTTTGGAGGCATCGAAGCGTGGCGTCGCTGTGAAGTGGTTGGCAAATTTCGCCAGATGGTTGACAACATGAAGGTCGCTGTGGAACATGTTGTTGTAGACATCTGTGAAAAAGTAGGCATATTTGAAGTAGAACAACACCAACAAATTGATTACAACGCCTAATATCATAAGCGCCTTTTGGAGTGTCTTTTTTTCTTGATTTTTGGCATTGTCCATCCATATTCCCAGGAAATATCCCAGAAATGTCGAGAAAATGAGGAGTAAGACAAAAAGGCCGGATGTTTTAAAGTAGAAAAAGAGACTCACCAGAAAGAGGTATCCGTTGCGAATGTTGAGAGGCGTGAGACGGAAACGGGATTTCTTTCCTATGGTAGCGTCTGCAGCGGTGTGGTTTTTCCACAGTTTGTGGTTTTGTAACAGGCATAGGCCTGCGAAGACAAGCAGAAAGAAGGCCCAGAAGTTGAACTGGGTGAAGAGCAGGGGATGTTCTATGTCGAATGAGAAAAGGTCAGTAAGAAATGTAAACAGGGATCTCATTTTTGCTCTCGTCAGTGCTTGTTTTTACTTTTTTGTAGGTTCGTGGTGTCTCTGAATCGCGTGGTTTGTCGCCAACTTTTATGTCTTTGTTGGTTGAGTCAATTGAATGGTTTCTCATATTTATGAGCATGTCAAAAATGGCGTTGCTCAACATGTCACCCAGCAATTGGTAGCCTTTACGGGTGAAGTGAACTTTGTCACGTGCCGCCAGTTCATTCTCGATCCATTTCACTATGGATTCCAGTCCACCCATGATTTCAAACTGGTCCCACACGGCACCACCGCATTGACGTGCAATGCGATAAAAAGCATCACGTGCCATTGGGCCATGGTCATTGTTTATGCGCTTGCGACCTGATGACCTGTAGCTGTCGTTGTTGGTGATGAAAATAAAGGCACATTCCGGGCTGACAGTTCGAATAGAATCCACCAGACTAAGATATTTTTTTCGGAATGCCACAGAATCGAAAGTTGTACCCGCGGCATCGTTGATGCCTATACCGAATATTACCAAGTCGGGTTTGACCAACGCAAGGTCTTGTTTTAGGTAAGGGCATTTCTTCAGGTAGTCGTTGACAGACGCTCCGTTGACACCTATGGAGTGGAAAGTTATGCCGGGAAGGTCGTTGTCTAGGAGTATGCCGGTTAGTGTGAATGATTGTCCTTGACTACAAGGCATGATTATGGTTATTGTATCGAATTTCAGGTCTGTATGGTAGATGAAGCGTCGCCCTGCGGGGTCGATGGAGTCGGGCTCGAGTAGTTCTCCTTTCGTTTCGGATACTGATAGTCTTAGGCGTGGCACAACGTTGTCGGGTGATTCACCAAAGACTGTTATTTCGTTTGTTGTGAACGCAATGTCGCGTTCGTTCATCATGATGCCCACCTCGGCTATCGAATCGCGGGCTGTAACAGCTATACCGCATAGTCCGAGTCTGGCTTCAGGCTCTTTGTAGACGTTGCGTGTCAGTTCGAGGGGACGTGAGCGGAACACTTTATAGTCGAAAGGATTGTTGCATTTCTGCGCTGCGGAATAGGGGAATAACATTCCGCGAGGTCCTACGGGAAATGTGGCATAGGGTTTGTCGTTGACATTTAAAGCGCGGCAGGCTCCCATAATGAGGTCGCGTCTGATTTGGTGAGGGAATGAGCCACCTTGAACATGGGAGGCTCCTATCTGCATCACAGTGATGTTGCCTTTGCCACTTTCAAGCAGACGCCACCATTTTCTCGCGAAGTTTCGTAATGCCACACTGTCGCCCTCTATGACAAGATGGTTGGCATCGTATTGTATGAAATCAAAAGACTTGTCGACGGAAACAAATAGCTTGCTTTCGTCAATGAATGTATTGTTGCTTTTGCTGTTTTGGGCACATCCACATGCTGTTGCCATCAATAACAGAGAAAGCATTAGTGTTATTTTAAGTTTATTGATCATCGTCATTGCTGGATGGCTGGTTAGTGTTGTCATTTTTGTGGCTCTTCACATCGTTCCATATTTCGTCGAACTGCTCTTTTGTCAGTTTTTTGCGTATGGTGAAGAGTTCATATAGTTTGAGGAACGCTTCGCTGAAATAGTCACCCATCAAGGTGGCTCCTTTCATGGTGAAGTGGATGTAGTCGCTTCCCGCCAATCCGTTTTTGTTCCATGCCACCATGGAGTTGTCGCCTCCCATGGCATGATAGATGCTCCAGAACGAGGCGTTGTGTTCGTTGGCCATCTTGCTAAGGCTTTCAACAGTGGCGGCAAGTAGCGGATAAGAGGCCCGACGTCCTCCGATGGTTGTGCTCATGTCGGAGGGTCCAATGAAGATGATTGACGCCTCGGGACAGGCAGCATGGATATGTTCTATCTGGTTGGCCATCTGTTCACAGTAGTTGTCAATTGCTTTCTGTGTCTTGAAGCATGGTAGTGAGTTGCCTCCAAATTGCATCATGATGACTCTGGCACCAATAAGTCGGTAGGCTTCTGTTAGTTGATCGAGATTGACCATTTTGAACTGATGTCCTGAAGTGGAGCGCATACCTATATTGTCCACTGCGACGCCAGGACCGTTATCGACGAGGACTCCATAAACGTCGGCATTGCCCGACAGAGAGACTGATGCGGTGGTCGTGGCGCTGTCCATTATCCATGAAATCATATTGACACCTTGCTCGCTCACAGATTGTGTGAAGGTTGCTCCGCCATTGCGGTCCTTCATGGTCGCTGACAATGGGCCGGGACGATTGTTGAAAAGTACTGATATCCTGGAGAAATGACTCACACGTTCCGTTGCATACTGGCCCTTATAGGGACGTAGCGACATGGTGGCGTTCCCTGTTATTCGCCAGCTGCGTAGCATGGGACCATAGTTGCCGTTGGCACGTCGGAATGTGCTGTCACCCCATGTCGATTGCCCTGTGAGATAACCGTTACAATACTGGCTGAAGGTGTATGTGGGACAAGGTTGGCGCAGAGGTAACAAACCTGGTCCGCCACCGCCAAAAACCTCTTGAATACGCTCACGAATACGGCATGTGACTCGGTCGCTCTCAATCTGGGAGTCTCCATAGTGGAGTATACGCACTACTTTGTTGTCAGACTTGGCTTTTTCAGCAAGCATGAAGAATCCATCGAAGTAACTTATGTCATCGTTGGGAAGCCAGAAACGCAGCTGACTCTCGAAGATGATGTTGTAGCACATTTCTATGGAATCGCGGATTCCTGTCAGATCTCGTTCCTCTTCTTTGACGAGGTATTCGTCAATGGATTTCTGTTTTTCACGGACAAGTACGCTATGCAATCTTGGGAAACGCAAAGTAACCCCGCCGACAGTCACTCCATCAGCAGGGAAAACAACACATAGTAGCGCCAGCGCGGCAACTATTATGGCGAAGAATTTTAGTGTTGATGACAGTTTCACTGCACTTCAAGGGACTTGATTTTTTTCTCAAGTTCGTCGACTCGTTTGTATAGTTGATCGAGATTACGTTCGTAGATGTATGTCTTGCGTTGTTTTATGGCGTCGGTTGCAGGAGATCCTAGAATGGTGACATTGTCGGGGAAATTGTGGGTGACGCCCGACTGGGCTGCAATGGTGACGTTGTTACCGATCTCTATATGTCCAACAATACCGACTTGACCGGCTATAATGCAATGTCCGCCAACTTTACTTGATCCAGCGACACCGCTTTGTGATGCCATGACCGTGCTTTCTCCAACAACAACATTGTGGGCTATCTGGCACAGGTTGTCTATTTTCGCTCCTCGGTGAATGACTGTGGAACCCATGGTGGCTCGGTCGACTGTGGTGTTGGCTCCTATCTCAACATCATCTTCGATAATGACGTTTCCTATCTGGTCTATCTTCTGATACGAACCGTCCGCTGTCGGAGCAAAACCAAATCCGTCGGCGCCAACAACAACACCGGAATGCAGAATACAACGGGATCCAACCACGATGTTTTGATAAATCCTGACGCCGGCAAAGAGTGTGGTGTTGTCACCAATGATGGTGTTGTCGCCAATATAGGTTTGGGGATATATCTTGGCTCCGTCTCCGATATGGACATTATCACCTATGAAGGCGAAAGGTCCAATATAGCAATCTTTCCCTATGACGGCGGTGGGGGCTATGTAGGCGAGTTTGTCCACCCCTTTCTTGTCAAGCTGCATCTCATTGTATTTTTTCAGCAGCATGGCGAAAGAAAGATATGGGTCGCTGACTCGAATCAGGGTGGCTCCCACAGGATGCTCTGGCACAAAATCCATGCTGACAATGACAGCTGTTGCCGCGGTGTCATAGATATAGTTGGTATATTTGCTGTTGGCAAGGAAAGAGAGACCTCCTGGTTCACCTTCCTCTATTTTACATAATTTCCATACTTCGGCATTGCCGTTGCCTTCAACTTTCCCGTTCAAAAGCGCGGCAATTTGATTTGTTGTGAATTTCATTATATGTGGTGGTGTAAAGGGTTGTAATATATAGTGTTTTCGTATCTTGATTTTAAAGGGTAATAATGAAAAACTATTACCCTTTTTTATAACGATACATTTTTAATTAAATTGTATATAGCCTTGCAATTTTGTAACAGTTGTTTCGTCTATAAGATTAATAAGCAGCAAATCCTGCATGTTTTCTATATGGTGTCCAGAGTTTCGGTAGTCAACTATGGCTTTGGCTTGGTAATAGTCTATGTATGGGTGTTTTTTTAACTCTTGAACGGTTGCCTCGTTGATTTTTATTTTCTTATTTGCAGCGTTCACTGTAATGCGCTCAGATATTCCGGAGTAGCACTCATTGGTGAGACCATACACTTCAAGCAACTGTTCTTTGCGCACAAAACCTCCTAGTAAATCCCGGTATTTCACTATGCGTTGCGACAACACAGGTCCTATGCCGTATAAGCTGCGCAACATTGCCGTATCAGCACTGTTGATGTCAATGACGGTTCTATTGTATTCACGTTTATGTTCAAAGGGTTGGTATGTTTTGCCATTTACATATCTTCGATAGTCTTTACCATTCTTGTCGGTGTATGAGTGATAGCGCATCTGTCGCATGCTGTCACGCCTCATACTGTCGGCAGTTCTTATTCCTTCTCCATATTCGTCTACAAGTACCTGAAGCCTGGAATAGTCGGAGTTTTTGGGATTCCGCTCTTTGATTGGCCAGAATATGAGAACCAGTAACGCGACGACGAGGACGATGCAAAGCACGGTGTAACCGCGCCACTGTCCTCGTGTGGGTAATGGGATGCTCATGACTAGTCTTCGATAGTGAGAGTGCCGCGTTGTTTCTTGATAAGAGGTTGCTTGAAGTCCTCGTCGCTTTCAAATCCGTCGCCATAGGTGACTCGCTGGCCGTTGACCGATTTTACAATGCTGTCGGAGTATACGTGGTGTGCCGCGGAGTTCCATACAAGGTGTTTCATGTAGGTTGTATCGCCCGAACGGTAGTCGACGATGACGATGTTTTTATAGGCTTCGATACGATTCTCGGCGTCGAATGACACTGCCGAATCGACTTTGATGTCGGCGATGCGTGTGCTGAGACCTTCGAAGATATGCATGTCGACACCAATAGGGTAGACTGTCATTCTCTTTGGCTTGTCGACCATGAAGATGGTGTCGGTCTCCATAATCATTTGTGTGTTGCCGTTGTTGCTGCGCACCACGCGTACCGATTTCATCGACTGCAAAGGGAAGTCCTTTTGTTCGAAGAAGTCTATTTTCTCCATTTCATTGTTGCAGGCCGCCAGGAGCAGGCATAGCAGAACCGTGCAGGTAAGCCTGCTTGCGCAAAACTTACCTGCACGGGGGTTGCGGTTGGAAAGGCTGTTTTGGGCAGTCATCATTCCAGTATTCCGCTGTTTTTTATTTTCTGGTACGTACCGTAGTGGTTACACCTATCCATCCTGGCACTGTGAAGGCGTTGCCGTCGACAAGGTCGAGTTCGAAGGCATCGGCCTGTTTTGGGAAGTGGGCTGAGTAGGAGCTTATGAGACGGCGTGCTGCTTCGACGTTTTCTGGGGAGCCATCTATGCTGATGGATCTGTTGGCTGCGTCGACAGCTGCCCAGTAAGCGGAGCGTCCATTGAGGCCGTCATTGATGGAGCGTACGCTGCTGGCGTAGAGTTGTGAAATCAGGCGGTAGGGCTCACCTTTGGATGGTGCCATGTCAGCTGCTCTATTGTAGGCGGCGCGAGCCTGTGAGTAACTGTTGACTTCGCTGTAGCAGAGTCCCTGAAGAATGTACATGTTGTACTTGTCTTTCTCTTCGGCGTTCTTGAGAGCTTCGTTGATGTATGTGGCAGCCTCGTTGAAACGTTTTCTCTGGTAGTTCATCTGAGCCATAAGGTATGCTGTCGATGCAGTGGGCTCAAGTTTGTTAAGTTGTTCGGTGGCGGCGAAGAAAAGCTCGGTGTCCATGCATTTCTTCTTACGAAGGATGGTCGTTATTTTCTTGAGCAGGGTGACATCATTGCGGTTGGCCTCGAATTTTTTGGTGTATATTTTCACCAGTTCCTCGCAAGAGGCGAAGGGTGAGAAACGGCTTTCAATACTGGCTATGACATTGTAAATCTCGGCTTTCTTGGCACTGTCTTGTGCGGCTTCCAGCAATCCGTCAAGAGCGTCGCTGGCGATATCGTAGTTGTCAACAATGAGAGTTGTGTCGGCGTTACCAGAGGTGACATATTTGACTGTCGCTGCGAAGTAACGGTCGATGAATGCCAAGTCCAGATTGCTGGCTCCCAACGACATCGCCGTAGCATAGAGCTGGTAGTATTCTTTTAGAGCGGCGTCACCGCGAAGCACCTGCATATCATAGGCTTTGCGAGCCGTAACCTCGGCAGCCTCTTGAAAATACTGGATACGCATGTCGTAGAGGTTCATAAGTTCATCGACATAAGCCTTACGCTGTTCGGGATCTTTGGTCGCATTGTACAGGCTCTTGAGAATTGTGGCACCCTGGATATAAAGGTTCTTTGAACTGCTGGGACATGTCTGAAGAGCTATTTTCCAAGGCTCGTAGGCATCCTGATATTGCTTGCTTTTGTAAGCTTCGCGATAGAGGAAGAGGTTGGTCTTGCATATACTGTCTTCAGCATTTTTGAATTGAGCCATGGCGGGGAGAACCGCAAAGGTCATTACCAAGCTAAGTGCTAGAAACTTCATTGTTTTCATCTTCTTTTATAGTGTTAAAAAAGTTATTAAAGGTTAATGGGTTTGAAAGGTGTGGATGTTATAATAATATCTGTTGTTTTCTACAATATTTGTAGTTTTTTAAGACTGCAAATTGTGTTGTTAAGAATTTTTCACATTTTTTGCGTTCGGGTTTCACTAATTAAATTTGCGTTTTACAAACCAGCTTTCGCAGCTGCCAACGGAAATGCCAAAAGTAAAGGTGTCACGACGGAGCAAGTCCACGGTTCCGTAGGAAGTATAGCCGGCAGTGATGTTCAAAACGGAACGTCCTTTGCGCATAGGCATCGACACTCCAAAAGCAATGCCCCATTCGTCGAGACGGTAGTCGTTGCCATCGGTTAGTTGCAGTTTGAGGCATCCTTTTTCGTAATGTGTGCCGAGCGAGAATGTCATACGGCGTACATACTTTGCGGAATTGCGGTCTCCTAACAATTGGAACCCTAGCGCTAAGCGGGTGTTTTTATCATAGCGTATGGGGCTTTGTCCGAAGACGGAATAGGTTGAGTTTTCGGCATATTTCAATCCATTCCATGGTGAGAGTGTGGCGTCAAAAGCCACAAGCCATTTGTCGTTGCGCTGGAATGCGAGACCTATGCCGGTAGTGAACGGTTGTTCAAGCGAGCTCTCAAACTCACTGTCGCCGTCGACAGGGAATATGGTGTCGCGCATGTATTCCGATCCCGCCTGTGTGACGAAGGTGTATACCAAAGCGTTGTCGAGGACATTCATTTTGCGTGATGGTGTAAGTGTGACACCGGCCATGAGTCGGTATTTTTCCCCGATAGGCTGCTCGTATTGCATTCCGAGGTCAAAGATGATGTTTTTAACGTAAGTGTCTTTCTGTCTACGTGAGTCCATGAAGTAGGTTGTGTCATTGGCTACAAAATCGTAGGTGACAGCACGTGTGAGACTGCCGTATAGGAAGTTGATGTTAAAACCTGCTCGTAGTTGTGTCTTGGTGGGGTCGGTGCCTCCGACTATGTTGAAACCATGACCCCAGAAAAAACGGCTTACGCCGCCGGTACCCTCATATATTGTCTTCACTTCACCGCCAGGATTTATGCCGCTGGTGAGAGTGGATTGGTAGCTCACCTCGGATACAGGCATGACTCCTAGGGAGGTCTTCCACCATTTTGTCAGTGGGAAAGCCACAGCAAGGTAGCCAATATTGCCATCGGCATCGTACTGGCTGTTTGCTTTGTCGCGGAGTGTGGACATCTCAATATTTAATCCCATGTCGAAAACGAGCGTCTCGGAAGCCACGGCGCCATATGAGGCTGGATTGAATGGGTTCACCATGTTGGATGCCGAACGCGAATAAACGACACCACCGAGAGCAGATGCAGCAGGCATATTGAAAGGCAGGTGGCTTGCGCCTATTCCGTATTGTGAAAATGGGGAATTGATACCATTTTGCCCCATCGAAGGCAGTGTGGCGATAAGAGCAAATAGAAGTATTATCAGATGTCTGCGTTGTCTCATATTAAAAAATCAAACAATGTATACTATTAAAAATAGATATATTTGTTATTTTATAAATTCATTTCCAGTATTTTATCAAGTCCGATGTATATTACATCAAGCGTTGCAAAGTTCGGAAAAAATAATTGTTTTGCAAAAAAATAAGCGTCGCCACCTGTTAAAAAAAGTTTAACGTCAGGATACAAACGCTGATATTCTTCAGCAAAACCTTGTAATTCAAGAATTGCAGCCTTGCATACCCCAGCCAGTATAGATTTGCGTGTCGACTGTCCGGCAAGAGGAAAGGAGATGTCGCCGATACGTTCATTGTCGTCAAGGCTGACGAGCGGAAGCGCGGCGGTATAGTCGTGTAAAGAACGAAAACGCATGTTAAGTCCGGGAAGTATGGCTCCTCCTTTGAAGTGGTTGTCACTATTGAGGAAGTCTATGGTAATGCAACTTCCAGCGTCGACAATTATTAGTGGCCCGTCGGGAGCCAATACCCGTGCTCCGCATGCTGCTGCAACGCGGTCCATGCCAAGAGTTTGGGGCGTTTCATAGTCGAGGATAATGGGTAGATGAGAACGATAAGTGAGTTGGTGGAATCGAGACAGCAATGCAGTAGGCAGAATGTTGTCGAAGTCGGGTTGGACACCCACCACCGACGCAATGGCGGCGTCGACAGCAAAGTCTTTGCACATAGCGTTGATAGGGAGTTTTTCAGGACTTTCGGCGGCATGGAGGCATTTTACTTTGCCGTTGTCCATAATTGCGGCTTTGGCGCGGCTGTTGCCTATGTCGAGAATGAGGTGGGGCATATTGTGGAGTGATGTATTAGTTGTACATGTTCATGGCACGGTCCACACCGAGGGTGACAAAGGCTTTGACGGCATCGACGGCATGACCTATGGCAGGTTGCAATGCAGTCTGTTCCTCGTCGGTGAAACGGCCTAGCACATAGTCGATCTGGTGACCTTGGCCGAAGTTGCTACCTACTCCTATGCGCAGACGGCAGTAGTTGGCGGAATGAAGAGTCTCCTCAATGTTTTTTAAACCATTGTGTCCGCCATTGGACCCCTGTTTTTTCATGCGTATCTTCCCAACAGGAAGAGCGATGTCGTCGACGACGACAAGAAGGTTCTCAATAGCTATTTTTTCTTTTTGAAGCCAGAACTGAACGGCTTTACCGCTGAGGTTGACATATGTGGTAGGACGAATGAGGACTAATGTGCGGCCCTTGAATTTCACTTCGGCTCGGTAAGCATGGCGTTCAAGTACATAGGTTGGTTTGTCGCCTTTTTCGGCAGTGCACGATTTCAAAAGAGCGTCGAGCACCATAAAGCCACTGTTGTGTCGTGTGCCTTCGTATTCAGCACCAATATTGCCGATGCCGACGATAAGATATTTCATTGCTAAATCCTCTTTCGGTTCCTCTTTTTTTGAGAATAGTTTTTTGAATAACACAATATTTGTTGAATGTTGGTAATTGTTTAAGCCTGAGAGAGTTTTATTGGCTGGTGTGTTAATCGGTCACGCTTTTCACCAATGTCATCTCGTCGACAAGATGTTTGGCTCCTGCGAATTTGTCGATGATGAAGAGGCAGTAGCGTATGTCGAGACATATGTTGCGACAATAGTCGGGGTCGAAAAGGAGATCGCTCATGGTTCCTTCCCAGCAACGGTCAAAGTTAAGACCGATGAGACGTCCGTCGGCGTTGAGGACAGGGCTTCCGCTGTTGCCGCCTGTTGTGTGGTTGGTGGCGATAAAACCGACAGGCATATCTTTGATGGTGTGGTTTTTATACTTTATCACCAGGTCTCCATCTATTTCGGTGATGATGGTATCGCTAATGGTGGTTGTCGTGCCATATTGTCCATAGTCACGGAAGGCATAAAGCTCTTTGAGTTTGGGTTCGACGACATAGTCGTAGATGTCGGGATTCTCCTTTTCCATAATACCCTGTAAAGTGCTGTAAGGTTTGTAATAGACACCGTCGCGAGGACGGAAACCTTCGACATGGCCGTAGGCTACACGTAAAGTCAGGTTAGCGTCGGGAAAGAAATTGACATCTGGCTGCATTTCCATCATGCCTTTTACATAGGTACGCATAAGACGCTGGATGTCGGCCATCGCGCTGCGGTATGTGGTGATTTTTTGTGCGTCATAGGCACGTGAGTATGCGTCTGTATAAAGCTTTAGAGCAGGGTCGCTTTTCAATTTTTTTGCCGATTTGGCGGTGTATTTGTCAAGGAACTCCATGAGTTTCCTCTCGTTGTTGAGGATGGATTTGTCGTAGATGTCGGCAAGTTTTTTCTCTACAGCGGCTTTGGAGACACTGTTGTCGGCAAGGTAAGGCGCATAGCCTGCTTGCCACATGTAGAGATAGGTCTCTATGAAAATTGCGCGGTCGACAATTGTATGTTGGTTGAAATCTTTGAAGTATTTGGAAGAGGCATCTCTGAGTTTGTTGACTGTGGCCACAATGCTGACGTCATCGTCAAGGTTGGCGAGAGAAAGGAACGACTGAGCCCGGCTCATAAAGTCACTGGCTCTAACAGCCTCTTGAAAGTAAACCAGATCTACTTCTATGGGCGTTATTTTCTTGTATGCCTCGTGGAGTTGGGACAGCACATTGTAGTATTGAGGTTTGTCGTCGGCCCAAGTTTGGTAGCGTTGCTCGAATTCACGTTTTTTCTCAACACCCTTAAGACGGTTGATACCAAGGGTCTCTCCCTGCCATTTCTTCCATCCGTTGGCAATACTGGCAACACGCGACGCATATTTGAGTCGCTGAGCAGGGCTCTGGTTCATGGCATTATTGTAGTGTTTAAGACGAATGGTGCGCAGGTTGATACGGATAGGATTCTCTATGTTAGCTTGAAGTTGAACGGCGTCGCTGGTGACATAACGTTGTGTGGTGCCAGGATATCCAAAGACGAATGTGAAGTCTCCTTCCTGAATGCCGTCGAGCGATATTTCGAGGAATTTGAGTGGCTTGTATGGCTTGTTGTTGGGAGAGTAGTTCGCGGGTTTGTTATCGTTGTCGGCATAAACACGGAACATGGAGAAGTCGCCAGTGTGACGTGGCCACATCCAGTTATCGGTGTCGCCGCCGAATTTGCCTATGTTTGAAGGAGGAGCTCCTACGAGACGAACATCGGTGAAGACTTCGTTTATGTACATGAAATATTGGTTGCCGTAGTAGAATGGTTTTATTATGGCTTTGTAGTGTGTGCCCTTAACAGCGTTGGTAGTGATTTTTGAAATATTGCGCTCGATGATGGTGTTGCGTTCATTTTCGGTGGCGTCAGGATTTACGCCATCCAAAACCTGTGTGGTGACATCTTCCATTCTTACTAATCGTGTGGCTGTAAGGCCAGGGCATGGCAGCTCGTCACCACGACTCATGGCCCAAAAACCATTGGTTAGATAGTCGTGCTCCACAGTGCTGTGCGAGGTTATGTAGCTGTAGCCGCAATGGTGATTGGTTAGGAAAAGCCCTTCGTTGCTCACGTATTCGCCAGTACATCCTTGGTTGAAGAGCAGAATGGCGTCTTTGAGACAGGCGTTGTTAATGTCGTAAATATCTTTGGCGGTGATGCGCATACCAGCCTTTTGCATGTCAGCCTCGTTGCGGCCAAGGAGCATGGGTATCCACATGCCTTCGTCGGCTAATGCGCTGACAAATAGAGCTGTCATGGTTAACAGCAACAGTGTTTTCTTCATGGTTAGCAGTGTTTTATTTTTTTGCAAAAATAGTAAAAAAAATGAATATGGTTTTGTAGATTGTGTTATTCATTTTTTTATTATTCAGATGTTGCTAAACTTCAATCTTTGTCAGACAATATTTTTTGTTTTTCTTTGTTATTTCTAAACTCTATCTTTGCAATTGAATAAATCATGTCATTGATAATAGATTATCCTTGGTATTTCATACTCTTCTGCCTTCTTTTGGGAGTGGCGTACGCTGTTTTGCTTTATTATATACGTCGTGGCAAAAAAGAGGCATCGCCATTCTCACGCCGTGTTACAATAGCTGTCGCTTTGCTTCGCATCCTTTCAGTGGCGGCTATATCTTTTTTATTTCTATCACCTTTGGTGAGGCGGGAAACGAGTTCTCGCGAAAAGCCCATCGTGGTTATCGCTGAGGATAAGAGCATGTCGCTCAATTATTGTCCCGATTCATCTTATTATAATGGCGATTTCTCAGTTCAAATGGATGCTCTGGAGAAAGAACTCTCGACTGACTTTGACGTGAGACGTTACACCTTCGGTTCAGAAGTTGTTGCAAAAGAGGAGGAGGCTGGCACAAGTTTCGACTATCCATCGACTGACATATCAAAACTGCTGGAAGATATATCGGAACTATATTATCATCGCAATATGGGAGCCATGATAGTGGCTTCTGACGGAATTTATAACAGTGGAGGCAATCCCATTACCGCTGCGCAAGCATTGACATTCCCTGTTTTCACTGTGGCTATGGGTGATACGACAGAGTATGCCGACGCCTCAATAGCTAATGTCCGTTTCAATAGAATAGCATATCTTGGCAATAGTTTTCCGATGGAGATTACCGTCAACGCTCTGCGTCTAAAAGGCAAACAAACCATCTTGACGGTGCTATGCGAGGGACGTAAACTGTTTTCAAAAAACGTGACGATAGACGAAGACCATTTCACTGTCAGCGAGAATGTGACGTTAAATGCGGAACGAGAGGGTGTGCATAGTTATGTCGTTGAGATCTCGGCAATTGATGGAGAGAAGACATTGAGAAATAACCGCCGTACTATACCTATTGAAATAATCGACGGTCATCAGAAAGTGGCCATTATTGCCGCGTCGCCTCATCCAGATGTGGCGGCGTTGCGGTCGTCGTTGGAGAATAATCAGAATTATGAGGTTGAGACATCATTGGCATCCGATTTCAAAGGCAAAGCCGATGACTACAGTCTTTTGATACTTCATCAGTTGCCATCGAAAGTTGCTGAGGCAAGCATAGATGTCGCCGGTTTGCTGAAAAGTGGAGTCCCTGCGCTCTTCGTGCTTGGTGGACAGAGCGACCTGTCGCGTCTCAACGCTCTGCATGCCGGATTGGAAATTTTCTCTCGCATAGACCGTCAGAACGAGGCGTCGGCGATGCTTAACAAAGGATTCTCGTTTTTTGCCATTGACGATGACGTCGTGCAGCGAATATCCAAATTTCCTCCATTGGCGTCGCCTTTCGGCGAATACAAATTGGCGGGTAACGCCCAAATACTATTCAACGCAAAAATAGGGTCGGTTAATTCTGGCATGCCGTTGATAGCCATGACACAGATGCAAGACCGCCGTTATTCGTTTGTTGCTGGCGAGGGTTTGTGGCGATGGAGGTTGGCTGATTGGCAGCAGAACAACAGTCATGCGGATTTTGATGAGTTGGTAAACAAGATTGTCACCTTCACTGCATTGAAGGTTAGCAAAGAGCGTTTGCATGTAGAGGCAAAGCGTCTTTTTGCCCAAAACGAGGCTGTTGTCATGGAAGCGCAGATTTACAACGACAATTATGAGCCTGTGAACACACCCGAAGTGGAATTGTCTGTCAGTGGAGCGGAAGGTGAATCGAGACGTTTTAGTTTTAACCGTAGTGGTAACGGCTACACTATTAATATCGGCATTCTTGCCCCAGGAACGTACCGTTACACTGCCACATCTCGTTTCAATGGAGAAAATCTTGCCACAAGTGGCAGCTTTGTTGTCGAGGAGCAGAACCTGGAAGCAATGAACACAGTGGCTGACCACGCTATGCTAAACACTCTGGCAACAACCACAGGAGGCTCTATGGTTGAAGCTCACGACTGCGAAACATTGGCTGATATGTTACGGAATCGCAGTGATTTGAAGACCATTTTGCACAGCGAGACACGCTATAGTAATATGCTTAATCTGCCACTGATTTTTATAATGATAATTGTGCTACTCGCAGCAGAATGGGTCATTAGAAAATACAATGGAGAGGTGTAACAAAAAATATGGTTGAAGAAAAGAGACACAAGATAGTATTGCAACTGCTGAAGTCCAGATTTGTCAAGGATGGGGTTGCCCTTATATCCGGCAATGTTTGGGCGCAGGGCATAGCCTTTCTGGCATACATTCTTCTTGCCAGGCTTTTCACACCCGATGACTTCGGTGTCTATAATATCTTCTTCTCCTATGTCGAGGTGCTTATCATTGTCAGCACATGCAAGTACGAGCTGGGGACTGTTATAGCCGAAAACGACCACGAGGCCGCCGCCGTCAGTCGCCTTGCGTTGCGTATAAACGCTCTGGTTTCGCTTGTGCTGCTCCTTGTCATAACAGCGATTGTAATGATAAATTATTATCGGGATCCCCTCGGCGGCACAATGTCGCACTATGTCATCTTCCTGCTGCTGGCGCCGATGGTATACTTCTGCGGCACATCGAGAGTATATGCGTCGCTCTTCAACCGTCAGCGCCAATTCGGGCACATAGCGTTGTCAGAAGTGGTAGGGTCGTCGACAGGCGTGGTGTTCAAGATCCTGTTCGGACTCCCCAAGCTGGTGGCCACCGCGTGGCACACGCTGGGACTTCCGCTGGGCACCGTGCTGGGCAAGGCAGCCTCAAACATCAACTACCTTGTAGCCATGCGCAAGCTGCGGATGCCAACCACCAGCAGTCGCGAGGCCATGCGCAACGCAGCGCGCAAGTTCAGGAACTTCCCGCTGTTCACAATGCCCAAGGACCTGGTCAACAGCCTCTCGTTCAACCTTCCGCTGCTGTGGCTGGCATTCTATTTCGACAAAGCCGAGGTGGGTTTGTATGCATTGGCCTTGACTTTCACTTTCAGGCCCGTGAACATCATCAATAATGCCATCGAGAGGCTCATGTATGTGCGTGTTGCCGAGAAGGTCCGCGAGCGTCGCCCCATCGGTCGCGACATCATGCGGCTGACAATATGGCTCAATGCGGTAGCGCTGCCGCTTTTTGTGGTCGCATTCCTGTTTGGCGATGAGATATTCGGGTTCCTCTTCGGGTCGCGGTGGCACAGCTGCGGCTACTATCTGGGATGCCTGCTGCCGTGGGTGTATGTGACGCTGACCTCGTCGTCGCTGATGTTCCTGGCCAACGTTTTCGGGCGCCAACGTGGCGAGTTCGTGTTCCACATCGTGCAGTTTGTGCTTCGCGTCGCAGCAGTAATCGTCGGCATCGTTTTGCTCGATTTCCGTGTTGGCATTCTCCTTTTCGCCATAGCTGGCGCATTGGTCTCCATAGCCCTGATGTTCTGGTATCTGCGTATGGCCTTGCGCTATGACACCTCTGTCGCCTGACGGTACAGGAATTCAGATGAAGATGTAGCGCAGCACGAAGAGGATGGCGAGGATGACGAGAGTCTTGTTGAGTTCCTTCCAATGCCCGCTAACCAGATGGGTGATGACGTAGGCGATGACGCCGAGCAGTATGCCGTCGCTGATGCTGTAGGCCAGAGGCATCATAACGATGGTGATGAAGGCCGGAATGCTGCGCGCATAGTCGTCCCAGTGGATCACGCTGATGTTGTGCATCATCATGACGCCCACCATCACCAGTGCCGGAGCTGTAGCGGCACCCGGGATAGCCAGGAAGATGGGGCTGAAGAAGAGAGCAAGCGCAAAGCAGGCGGCGATGGAGAAGGCGGTGAGACCCGTGCGGCCGCCGACGCCGACGCCCGAGGCGCTCTCGACATAGGTGGTTGTCGTGGAGGTTCCCAGGCAGGCTCCTGCTATCGTGGCGACGGAGTCGGCCATAAACATCTTGTCGAGATCCTCGATCTGCTCCTTGTCGCCCATTTCGGTTCCTTGGCAGACGCCTATCAGCGTACCCATCGTGTCGAACATATCGATGAAGAGGAAGGTGACCACTACCACCAGCATGTCCCAGCTCAGGATCTGCGACCACTGGAACTTGCAGAAGATGGGGGCGATGCTGTCGGGGAGGGAGAGGAGCATTACGTTGCCGGCATCGCTACGCATCATTTGGGTGACGGCCAAGCCGGTTGAGGGGTCTTTGACGACGAACCCCAGGACAGCGGTGAGCAGGATGCCCCACAGTATGCCGCCCCTGACCTTGAGCATCACGAGACCACCGGTGATGAAGATGCCGATGAAACCCACAAGCGCTTTGCCTTCGGTGATATTGCCCAGAGAGACGAGCGTGGAGCCGTTGTCGACGATGATGCCCGCGTTCTGGAGTCCGATGAAGGCGATGAAGAGTCCTATGCCGGCGCCGATGGCCTTCTTGAGCGTGCCGGGGATGGCGTTGACGAGCCATGTGCGGAGCTTGGTGACGGTAAGGATGACGAAGATGATGCCCTCGAGGAAGACGGCAGTCAGCGCAAACTGCCAGCTGTAGCCCATTCCCAGACAGACGGTGAAGACGAAGAAGGCGTTGAGGCCCATGCCGGGGGCGAGACCGAAAGGTTTCTTGGCGTAGAGAGCCATCACCAGAGTGCCGACGATGGCAGCGAGGGCGGTGGCCGTAAAGACAGAACCGCGGGGCATTCCCTCCAGGTTGGCGAAGATGTTGGGGTTGACGGCCAGGATGTAGGCCATGGTGAGGAAAGTGGTGAGACCGGCAAGGATTTCGGTACGGACTGAGTGCTTCGAGCTGT
>JAGCZH010000016.1 GCA_017960475.1 Bacteroidales bacterium
GGCTGTCGAGGTGCCGGGATGCTGGACGGCTTGGAAGGCAATGTAGTTGCCCGTGCCGGTGTAGGTCGTCAGCGGTACCTCGAAAAACTCGTATGTGGTGCCGTTGGGATGCACCTGGCCCACAGGGGTGAAGGTGGAGGCGTTCGCGGGGTCGGTCATCACGCCGACAACGAAGTCGCAGTTGTAGCTGGTGCTGTATTGCCGCGCCCAGAAGGACACCTGCAGGGTGGTGAGGTCCACCGTGGGATCCACGGGAGGCATCACGCCGTAGCAGTAGCCGCCGGCGGCAGCATAGAAGTACAGGCCGTAGGTGTTGTTGTGGCCATAGGAAGTGGTGGCGTTGATGTAGGGACGGTCTGCAGTGCTGCCGAGTTTGTACCAGCAGGTGGGGAATGCCGTGGTGCCGGTGCCATAGGTCTCGAAGTTCTCGGTGACAGGCAGCATTGCCTCCTCAATGAAGACACAAGATGTGCGGAAGATGGCGGTGGCGGCCGACGAGGTGTCGTCCACTCCGCAAATGGCATAGACCCTCACGGTGTAGGGCGTGTTGCTTTGCAAGTCGGTGGCGCTGTAGGAGTTTGTCGTCACATAGTCGACTATAGTGTCGCTGACAACGACCATCCACTCCGTCTCGCTGCCGCCGGCAGTCCAGGTGATGTCGAGTTGGTCGGCAGAAGGAACAGCCGCGAGAGCCATAGGCTTGGGGCATGTGATGTTGGGACGTACAAACTCATAGTAGCGATATGCACCGTGCCAAGTGCTATAGGTTGTAGCAAAAGAGCCAGTGTGATAGGTAGCGGCGTGAGTGGAAGGATCCAAGATAACAATGTCATCAGATGCTGCGCCGAGGCCGCTCTGGAACGAGCTTGGCACTGTTCCCGGTGCAGGTCCGTAGACAATCACGACCTTGCTGGAATCCTCGTGCAGTTGAATCTGCCACTTCACATCGCCGGCATACGAACTGCCGTAGGTGTAGCTCAGGGCGAATTCGCATACCAGCACCCGCTCAGGTGCCGTTCCCATAAGCTGGTATTTGATGTATCCATTCGAACCCGTGCTCATGTCACGTGCTATACCGATAATCTTCGGCAAAGCTGTCGAATAGTAGGATGAGGTGAACTGTCCAGCCGTGGTTGTCGTCGTGGTCGACGGAGCCATACTGAACATACCATTGGCATTCACCCAGAACTGGGAATAACTCCCGTCACCGAAGGGGAAGTTAAAGCCAATGTTGGTGATTGACGAGGCAGGACTGTCGTCGACATACGTACCATCACCGAGCAGGGTGGTCGGATTGGACAATGTAATCCAAGCCGAGTTGTCAACACCTGTCCGGAATTCATAATCAGACAGATCCTGCGCCTGCGTTACCCATGGCACGCATAGCGCCACGATGAGTAACATTTTTTGTAAATACTTAAACATAGTTAAAAGATTTAGTTAATATAATAATAAAAATTTACATTTAATTACATTACAGCAATATACAACAATACTAGAAAATGCGATAATAACTGCAAATGTAAGAAAAAAAATTAGACCGACCAAATTTTTTTTTGTTTTTCTTTCGGATTTTAAAGAAAAATTGCATTTTACATTTTTTTTGTACATTTGCAATTTATTACAACACCTTTGAAAATTATTTCAAGCAATTCTATATATTAAATGACAGTTATTTAGACACTGTTTGAAATCACTTTAGAACATCAAAAATACTCGGTTTCAGGTATGGAAAAAACAACACTCTCAAAAATATACGAATGGGAATCTTACGCTCTGATTATCGGCGCCACGGTCTACTTTTTCCTCAACCATAAAGAACCCCTTCTCACCCTTGTGGGCATCATGCTCGCCCTCTTCTGCCGCAACTTCATGTACCGCACTCGCTACAAAATGTTTGAGGAGGAAAATGAGGAGCTCAAAGTGGATCTCCGTCGCCTCACCAACCTGCTCGAGGTCGAAAAAAAGAAAAACTCAACATCCAATTCCAACGACAAATAATTTTTGATACTGAGTATTAATTCAGAGATTTATTTTAACGTAAAACATTTATAAATAATTATTTATCTTTTATGGCAACAACAGCTGACATTAAGAACGGACTGTGTATCAACTTCAACAACGACATCTACACAATCGTTGAATTCCTTCACGTAAAACCTGGCAAGGGTGCCGCTTTCGTCCGCACCAAAATGCGCAACGTCAAAACCGGACGCGTCCTAGAGAACACTTTCCCCTCAGGTGCCAAAATCGACATCGTCCGCGTGGAACGCCGCCCATATACTTACCTCTACAAGGAGGGCGACATGCATGTTTTTATGCACACCGAGACCTACGAGCAGATATACATCCCTGAAGCTATCATCAACGCTCCTCAGTTCCTCAAAGACGGTCAGTATGTGGAAATCACCGTACATGCCGACACCGAGACTCCTCTGCTCTGCGAGCTGCCTCCTTTCATCGAGACCGTGGTGACCTATACCGAACCTGGATTCGCCGGCAACACCGCCACCAACGCCATGAAGGATGCCACCGTTGAACCCGGCGTCCAGATCCGCGTGCCTCTCTTCATCAAAGAAGGCGAACGCATCAAGGTCGACACACGCACCTGCGAATACTCTGAAAGAATAAAGTAATTCTTTCCGGTAAACGATATTTCGAACGTTAACCGTCATCTATATGAAACGATTGACAATCCTTGCAGCCTGCTTGCTTCTGCTGGCAGGCTGCAAACATAAAGAGCCTGAGCATAAGGCCAAAAACTACGGCATCGACTACAACCAGGTGTCAACTCCCGACTTCAACGCCGACTCGGCTTTCCGTTTTGTCGACGAGCAACTGGCTTTCGGCTTCCGCCACCCAGGCACTCCAGGCCATGAGCGTTGTGCCAAATACATCTCCGAGGCTATGCTTCGCTGGTGCGACACCGTCATCGTCCAGCCTTTCAGCGCCAAACTATGGAATGGATCCATCGTCAAGGGGAAAAACATCATAGCCTCTCTGGCTCCAGAGAAGGAACGACGCATTCTGCTCGCCGCTCACTGGGATTCACGCCAATGGGCCGACCACGACCCCGACACCAACAACTGGCGCAAACCTCTACTAGGCGCCAACGACGGTGCCAGCGGCGTGGCCACCCTTATGGAATTGGCTCGCATCATGTCGGCTATGCCGCCTAACGTGGGTGTCGATTTCATCTTCTTCGACGTCGAGGACCAAGGTATTCCTGAATGGGCCAAACGCTATGAAGACAACACATGGTGTCTCGGCTCGCAATACTGGGCCCAGTCGCCTCACCGCCTCTTCTATTCGGCCGAATATGGTATTCTTTTCGATATGGTCGGCACCGCCAATCCCAGATTCACCAAAGAGGAAGTCTCTATGAGCTTCGCCCAAGGGCTTACCAATAAGGTGTGGAACTGCGCGGCACAACTGGGTTTCGCCAACATCTTTGTCGACGAGCTGTCAAGCGCTATCCTCGACGACCATCTCTATGTGAACCAGATTCTTCATATCCCCACCATAGACATCGTCCAGAATAGCACCAATTGCTCTTTCTACCCTCACTGGCACACTATCTCTGACGACCTCGAGGCTGTTGACCGCAACACTATGCGTATGGTCGGCACCATAGCCATGAAGGTCATCTACGGAGATTTCAAATAATCGTTCACCGTCCTTTCACGCTCCGCCTTCCGAGCTCGTTATACCTGCTAACGACATAATGTCTTCACTCTTGGGCCACAAATCAAAAATCATCTACGTTTTTTGTCTCGTTTCCGCACATACTCAGCCTTTTTAGCACTCCTTTTCCTCTCTCTTGCCGCTTGCAAAAGGGAGGAACGTTGCGCTGTGCCCATTGGGTTGACCAATTTTAAAATCGAGCCCAACGCCGCCTACTATTCCGGCCTTAACAATGTGGGTGGATACATGTACCTTACTGGCGGTCATCGCGGTGTCGTGGTGGTTCGCCAAGCCTACGACCAGTTTGTGGCTTACGAGCGCACCTGCCCCGCCGACAGCACCAGCGCTGTGAAAGTCTCTGATGAATGGGGATCCGCCATCCTTGAATGTCCTCAATGCAAGACCCGATTTATCGTCGACGCCGACGGCATGCCTATGGACGGCGGCGCCACATCATGCCCTCTCTACCAATACAGCACCAGCTATAGCGGAGGCGTGCTGTGGGTTTATTAAATCCTTTGGCTATTTTGTAGCAGTCCCCGGGCTTTTTGCCCAGGGACTTAAGGAGTTATTCTGCCATCGTCTTGTCGAGACGCTCTTTCGCAATCTCTTTGGTGATAACTATATGCTCGCCTTTGTGCGACGGCAACTCAAACATGAGGTCATTCATCAATTCCTCTACTATGGAGCGAAGTCCGCGGGCTCCAAGACGGTACTCCACCGCAATGTCGACAATGACGCCGAGGGCCTCTTTGTCGAAATCAAGTGCCACACCGTCCATTTTGAAGAGTTCCTGATACTGTTTCACAAGTGCATTCTTTGGTTCGGTGAGGATGCGCAGCAACGCATCGCGGTCCAAGGGGTTTAGGTGGGTAAGCACAGGGAAGCGGCCTACTAGCTCTGGTATAAGGCCAAACTTCTTCAAATCCATTGGCTGTATATACTTAAGGAGGTTGTGACGGTTGATTTCCTGACGGGTCTTGGTACCGTTGAATCCTATCACATTAGACTTCATACGCAAGGCTATGTCACGCTCTATTCCATCGAAAGCGCCACCCGACATGAACAGTATGTTGCGTGTGTTAACCTGTATCATCTGCTGCTCCGGATGTTTTCTGCCTCCTTGGGGCGGCACATTGACAACAGCGCCTTCCAGGAGTTTCAACATTGCCTGCTGAACTCCCTCGCCCGACACATCACGAGTGATGGAGGGATTGTCGCTCTTTCGGGCTATCTTGTCTATCTCGTCTATGAACACTATACCGCGCTCTGCGGCAGCGACATTGTAATCGGCGGCCTGCAGCAATCGAACCAGCACATTCTCCACGTCGTCGCCGACATACCCTGCCTCGGTCAATGTCGTGGCGTCAGCTATACAGAAGGGGACATCGAGCATTCGGGCTATGGTTCGTGCCATAAGTGTCTTACCTGTTCCTGTCTCGCCGACAAGGATGATATTCGACTTCTCTATCTCAACCTCGTTGGCATCGTTGGTGCTTTCGTAATATTGCAGCCGTTTATAGTGGTTGTATACAGCGACAGCGAGTACCTTCTTGGCTTCGTCCTGTCCTATGACATACTGATCCATGAAGCTCTTTATCTCTACCGGTGTCGGTATTGGCTTGTCTTTTTTCTCCGGCTTCAGAGGCTTTCTAATGTCTTGCTGATTGATGATAAGATTGGCTTGCTCTACACACTCGCTACAAATGTATCCCTCCAGTCCTGTCAGCAGCATTGAGCACTGCGATGCAGGACGTCCACAGAATGAGCAATGATCCTCGTTATTTGTTTTTTTGGCCATAGGAACCTGGGTTGAAAGGGTTTGAAAGGTTAAAAAGGTTGAAAGGGTTAAAAGGTTATACTTTAAACATTACTAAATCGCTTATACTGGTTTCGTACGTTCTTGGTCTTGCCGCAAAAAAATGAATAACAATATCGTGAACGCCATCAGCGACGAGCCACCATAGCTGAAGAATGGCAACGGTATGCCGATAACTGGCAGCAATCCCAACACCATCCCTATGTTAATGAAGAAATGGATAAACAGTATACTTGCCACCGAATAGCCATAAAAGCGCGAGAATGTCGAATATTGTCGTTCGGCAAGACGTACCAACCGTAACAGCAGACACATATACAACACAATAACCACCGCCGAGCCCATAAAGCCCCATTCCTCTCCCACCGTGCAGAAGATGAAGTCGGTCTCCTGCTCAGGGACAAAATCAGCTTTAGTAATTGTGCCTTTCAAATAGCCTTTGCCCGCGAAACCGCCCGAGCCTATGGCTATTTTCGACTGGTAGACGTTGTAGCCTGTACCTTTGGTGTCGGTGGTCTTGCCTAACAGGACATATATACGGTCGCGTTGATGGGGCTCTAAAACATTGTCGAAGACAAAGTCAACCGAGAAGGTGAACAGCGTACATGCCAGAAAGAGCACAATAGTCCATGTGTAATGGCGGCGGGTGCGTTTGCCTAGCCATACAAAAAGGTACAGCAAGCCTATTACCGCAAGCAGAGCCATTATAATGTACTTGTTAACAAGCAGGGCTATTACGAAAAGCACGGCGGCCACAACACCACACAACAATATGCGTCCCGACATACCCTCCCTGAACAATGGCAGCAGAAAGCTGACGAAAACCATTGCCGAGCCTGTATCGTGCTGCAACAAAATAAGGCCTATGGGGATGAGGATGATTATCCACGATATTATCTTGGTGCGCAGCAAACGGTAGTCGAGGTCCAATGTACTCATGTATTTCGCCAATGCCAACGCCGTGGCGAATTTGGCGAATTCTGACGGCTGGAACTTGAAGGCACCGAAGTCTATCCATGAAAGGCCGCCTTTGGTCACCTTGCCTATAAACAGCGTGATTACAAGCAGCGCAATTATCACAAGATAGATGACATACGCCGTAGAGGAGAAAACATGCGGGTCGGTGAGCGATATTATCAATGCTATTACCAGCGACACTCCGATCCATATCAGCTGCTTGCCATGCTTGGTCTGAAAATCGAAAATGCCAGCATGGCTGCCGTCGTAGCATGCGGCGTAAATATTAAACCAGCCGAAAATGACTATGGCGCCGAAAAGCAACAGTGTTATCCAGTCTATTTTGTTTTCCATTATTTCTTTTTCTTTTTACCTGTTCGTGCCAGAGGCAGCTTCTGGCATGGTGCCGCGTCGCGGTACATACGTTCAAAGTCTTTGCGTTTCACCTCGCCTCTCACATATTTCTCTATCACCAGGCTGGCGATAGGTGCCGCCCACGAGCCTCCGCCGCCTCGGGCGTTCTCGACGTATACGGCAACGGCGATCTGGGGGTTGTTGCGGGGTGCGAAAGAGATAAACACAGAGTGGTCATCACCAATATTCTGTGCTGTTCCCGTTTTGCCGCACACCTCAATGTCGGGTATGTCAGCCTTGTGCGCGGTGCCTCCTGCCCCATGCACGGCGCCATACATGCCGGCGGCAACGACCTCAATATATTTTGGGTCGATACCGGTCTCATGGCGGGTATAAAACTCTTCGTTGCGTGTCGAGTCGGGGCCATAGTATCTCACCAAATGGGGAGTGATATAGTATCCTCTGTTGGCAACAATGCAAGCCAGATTGGCCATCTGCAATGGCACAACCTCAACCTCACCCTGTCCTATACTGTTGGAATAGATGGTCGAAAAGGCCCATTTCCCTGCCCCATACCATCTGTTGTAGTAATTTGTGTCGGGTATGTTGCCGCTCATAACGCTTGGAAGGTCTATGGGCAGCCTCATTCCAAAACCGAAACGCTGCATATAGTCGTGCCACATTGACAGCCCATAGGGGCTGTCGCGATATATATTCTTATACTTGCCCTGCTGTATCACACGGCGATAAACGAAATAGAAATAGGGGTTGCACGACATCTTTATGGCGTCTTGCACACATGAGGCACTTGGGTGGTTATGGCAACCAACAAGCGACTTGTTGCACGGGAATCCAGACCCTGGCGTGATCACGCCTATGTTGAGCGCCGTCATTGCCTGTGCCACTTTGAAAATGGATCCTGGAGGATATTGCGCCTGCAAGGCTCTGTTGAAAAGAGGCTTGCTGATGTCTTGCAACAGCTTGATATAGTTCTCGCCTCTCACTCTACCCACCAGTAGGTTGGGGTCGTAGCATGGCGCCGAGACCATGGCTAAGACTTCTCCTGTCGAGGGCTCGATGGCGACTATGCATCCTCGCTTGTTGGCCATAAGGCTCTCGGCATACTCCTGCAATTCGGCGTCAAGGGTGGTGTACAAATTGCCGCCCTCCACAGCCATTGTGTCTTTGGCACCGCCAAGATAGGGCCCGATCTCACGATTGTGAACATCGACATGCATTATTTTCTTGCCCTTCACCCCACGCAATACCGACTCATACGATTTCTCCAATCCGCTCTTGCCTATGTAGTCTCCCTGCTTGTAGTAGCTGTCTTTTTTTGTCTCGTTCTGGTCCACCTCGCCAACATATCCCAACACATGGGCCGCTATCGGTTTATCGTATATACGCAAGGTACGCTGCTGCACAAAGAAACCGTGGAACCTATACAACTGGTTTTGCCATGAGCCATACTCCTCTTTGGAGACCTGTTTCATGAAAATCGACGGCGTATATGTCGAGTATCGGCATGCTTTGTTCATGCGTGAGTCAAACTCCTCACGGCTTATTCCCATAACCTCGCAGAAATGGGCCGTGTCAATCTTCACCATCTTTGGTATCACCATAAGGTCGTACACCGCCTCGTTGTGCACCAGCAACTCGCCGTCACGGTCGTAGATAAGACCTCGAGCAGGATACTGGGTCACTTTGCGCAACGCCTGCTGGTCAGCAAGCTCACGATAAGTGCCGTCAAAAACCTGCAAGATTGACAGCCTCACTATGAAGATTATCCCCACAATGATGAATATCAAACGTATTACAGAGCTTCTATCCTGATATTGATTTCTCACTTGTATTCTCGATTATTTGCGCAACCTTACAATACTTAAAGTTTAACGTGTAACGTTTAAAGATGTCTCTAAACTAATATTCAATGATATAAATATTAAAAACGTTTCTCTATACTTTTTTGTTACACAACAAGAAATTTGTTTACTCTTCCTTCCAAAGAATAAACAAACTGTGCTTTGTGGAGTATATGGGACTCGAACCCACTACCTTTTGATTGCGAACCAAACGCTCTACCAGATGAGCTAATACCCCATGTTTTGGACTGCAAATCTACACAAAAAAATCGAATTTTCCATTGATTCAAATAAAAGACATTTTATAACTCAAATTATCACCTTTTTACCAACGCCTTTTTCTGTCTTCAGACCTGATATTTCTTCATTTTCACGATTAAGAAAATGTGATTTTTATATCAGATTCCCGGAAAGAAAGACCAAAATAAGCGAAGATAAAAAATTTATAGCCCCCTTTCTAAAAAACTCAATTATTTTTCGTAAATTTGCATTTTATTAATCCCTATATAAAAAATCACACAATAAATAATAACAATATGAAAATCAGCAAGCTATTCGCCACTGCATTGTTTGTCGCCGTCTTTATCGCAGGCGGCACTTCCAAAGCATGCACCAATTTCCTTTTCACCAAGGGAGCCACCAAGGACGGCTCGACAATGATCACCTACGCCGCCGACAGCCATGTGCTGTATGGAGAACTTTATTATCGCCGTGCCGCCAACTACCCTGCCGGCACCATGTTCCAGGTCGTCGACTGGGATACCGGCAAACCTCTTGTCAAGATTCCACAAGTCGCACAAACCTATAGCGTAGTGGGCAACATCAACGAGCATCAGCTTGCAATAGGCGAGACCACCTACGGCGGTCGAGAGGAACTTGCCAACGAGATTGAAGGCGGCATCGACTACGGCTCGCTCATATACCTTACCCTCCAGCGTGCCCGCAACGCCCGCGAGGCCATCCAAGTACTCGCAGGTTTTCTCAGTCAATACCCCTATCACAGTGAAGGCGAAAGCTTCAGCATCTGCGACCCCAACGAGGTATGGATTTTTGAGCTCATCGGCAAACGCCCCAACCTGGCCAAAGCCGACCTTAGCAAGAAACTGAAATATAAATACACCGACGGCGCCGTATGGGTCGCCCGCAGAATCCCCGACGGTTATGTCTGCGGTCACGCCAACCAGGCTCGTATCACCAAGTTCCCCCAAGAACCCAAAAAATTCAACAAAACCAAAGGCAAAGGTCTACACAAAGCCATCAGCAGCGCTCATATCGACTACGTCTTCGAACCCGAGGTGGAATGTGTCTACAGCGCTGACATCATCACCTTCGCCCGCGCCTGCGGCTGGTACAACGGCTCCGACGAGGATTTCAGCTTCACCGACACCTATGCTCCTCTGACCTTCAGCGGCATCCGTGCCTGCGACGCCCGCGTCTACGCCATGTTCCGCCGTGTCAATGCCTCAATGTCGAAATACGAGAAATACGCCATGGGCGACGTCAACGCCGAGCGTATGCCTCTCTGGATCAAACCCGACCACAAAGTCGATGTCAAAGAGGTTATGGATCTTATGCGTGACCACTATGAAGGCACCGCTATGGATATGTCTCAAGATGTCGGAGCCGGTCCCTTCGCCTGCCCTTATCGCTGGCGTCCCATGGGCTTCAAAGTCGACGGCAAAGAATATATCCACGAACGCGCCACCTCGACCCAGCAGACAGGCTTCAGCTTCGTGGCTCAGTGCCGTGGCTGGCTGCCCAACAAAGTCGGCGGCATCATCTGGTTTGGCGTCGATGACACCTACTCCACAGTCTACTGCCCCATGTACTGCGGCATCACAGAGATTCCTCTCTGCTTCCGCGAGGGCAACGGTGACATGCTCACCTACAGCCCCACCTCGGCATTCTGGCTCTTCAACCGCGTCACCAACTTCGTATACAGCCGCTACAAAGACATGATTGTCGACCTCCAGAAAGTACAGAGCCGTCTCGAAGAGGGCTTCATCACCGATGTGGAAAGAAATGACAACCGCTTCAAAAACGCCACCGAATCCGAACTCACCACTCTCCTCAACGACTTCAGCAACCGTCAAGCCAAAAAGATGATGGAAGAGTGGAACAAACTCGACCAATACCTCCTCGTCAAATACATTGACGGAAACGTCAAGAAAGAAGAAAACGGCAAATTCAAACGCACCGAGTTCGGTGGTTGCGCCTCACCCAACCAACCCGAATACCCTCAATGGTATTACCGTATGATTATCAAAGATCACGGCAACATCATCGAGGCAAAATAACCTTTACAGAATAATACCTGGATACACAAAAAGGTGACTTCACAATCGAAGCCACCTTTTTTCCATTCAAACACTCAGAAACATAAGATTCATCTCAGTTTCACGACAATACTTCGATGGCACACGGAACTTAAGTTTCAAAAAACAATAATCCTAACGGCCGACGTTTGACCAAATAAAATAAAAAATTGTATTTTTGCAACGGAAAAAAAACAGAATTATGAAATACAAACTGCTCATTGTCATCATCCTTATCTGTGGTTGGCGTTGCGCCGAGGCCTGCACCAACTTTATCTGCAGCCGTGGTGCCAGCGCCGATGGCAGCACCATGATAACCTACGCCGCCGACAGCCACACCCGTTACGGTCAACTGCGCTACCACAAAGGCGGCGACCATCAGCCAGGCGAAACCGTGAGACTCTTCAATTACGGCAGTCTTAAGTTCCAAATCGAAATACCTCAGGTCGCTCACACATACAATGTGGTGGGTTTCATAAACGAGTGTCAGTTGGCCATGGGCGAGACCACCTGGGGCGGCATAGCTCCTCTCGACAAAGGCAACGACGAAGGCATCGATTACGGCAACCTTATATATCTTGCGCTTCAACGTGCCGCCAACTGCCGCGAGGCCATCAAAGTCATGGCTGAACTGGTCGAAACCTACGGCTACGCCGACGGTGGCGAGAGTTTTTCTCTTGCCGACCCCAAAGAGGTCTGGATTTTCGAAATCACCAGCAAGGGCAAAGAGAAGGGCGCCGTTTGGGTCGCGCGCCGTGTTCCAGAAGGCTATGTCTGCGGCCACGCCAACCAGGCTCGCATAACCCAATTCCCTCTAGAGACCAAAAAGAAACGCACCAGCATCAGCAGCAAAAACCTCAAATATATCTTCCTTCCTGAAGTGGAATGTGTCTATTCCGCCGATGTTATCTCCTTTGCCCGCAAAAACGCACTCTTCAACGGCAACGACAGTGATTTCAGCTATGCCGACACATACAATCCCTTGACCTTCAGCGGCCTCCGCGCTTGCGAAGCACGTGTATATGCCATGTTCAACCGCATCAATGCCGACATGAAGCAGTACGAGCCCTTCGCCATGGGCGACGCCAACGCGCCTCGTCTGCCTCTCTGGATTGTTCCCGACCATAAACTCACTGTTCATGACATAATGGAACTTATGCGCGACCATTTTGAGGGTACACCTATGGACATGAACGGCGATGTCGGCGCCGGCCCCTTCCATTGCCCATACCGCTGGCGTCCCATGGACTTTGAAGTCGACGGCCAGAAATATGTCCACGAACGAGCCATCTCCACTCAACAGACAGGTTTCAGCTTTGTGGCTCAATGCCGGGGATGGCTCCCAAACAAACTCGGCGGCATCATATGGTTTGGTGTCGACGACACCTACTCCACAGTCTACTGCCCCATGTTTTGCGGCATCACCCAAATACCCGTATGCTTTGAAGAGGGCAACGGCTCCATGGCCGAATACTCCGAGACCTCGGCCTTCTGGCTCTTCAACAGAGTAAGCAACTTCTGCTACCTGCGCTACGACAGCATGATTGTCGACGTGCGACACGTGCAGAGCCAGCTGGAATCGGACTTCATCAACATTGTCAGCGGCGTAAGCAAACAGTATGAGAACTACGACGACACTCGCCTTGTCGCCGCACTCAACCGCACCAGTAACAGCTGCGCCGACCGCATGATGCGCAGTTGGACCCAACTCGACCACATGCTGCTTATGAAGTATATTGACGGAAACATCAAAAAGGTTGAGAATGGTCGTATCAAAACAACCCCGACAGGTGTTGTCACAGGCCTCAAACAGCCACCCTACCCCGAATGGTTCTACCGCCAGATTGTCAACGACCACGGCGAAGTGCTCAAAGTTCGATGAAAAGTACATCCCTTACATCCTCAGCCCTCTTGACGCTGCTGCTCTGCACGGCGTTCTCTCTCTCAGGGGACAGCTGGAGGGCTCCACGTTTCGGCGATATGTACGACTGCTACATCATCTGTGACGCCGAGGTGTCTCCCTACTCCGATGAGGACTACGAGCAGGTCGACAGCGACGAGCTTATGGATATCCTCTCTACCGGTCGCTACTCTCACACTGCCTTTGTGCCACAATGGCGCATTCTGCTATACGATGACGAGGGAGTTCGCTACCGCCTTTACACAGGTGCCTCCTGCCGCCATTTCCGCATAGATGGCAACTATTTCAAGCTGAAAAGGAAACAGGCAAAAAAGTTGAAACGACTATTGGGAAGCTGATTTCCCCTTCCCCGCCAACAGGCCGCAGGCCGCCATGATATCCTCACCCCGTGATGCGCGGATGGTGCAGGTGACGCCATGGGAATCCAGATAATCCCTGAACGCCACCATAGTCCTTTCATCACTGCTCTGATAGGGCACACCAGGCGATGAATGGAAACGTATCAGATTGACTCGGCAACGCAACCCTTTTAGCAATTTCACCAATTCGGCGGCGTGCGCCATATCGTCGTTAAAACCCTTGAACATGGTGTATTCGAAGGATATACGACGATGCCCCCTCCAGTCGTAACGACTCAGCAAAGCTATGGTGTCGGCAATGGGATAGGCTTTCTCCATAGGCATTATCGCCAAACGCTCCTTAGGGAAGGCATTGTGCAGACTTACCGCAACGTGGCATTGGGTCTCATCAAGAAGGCGACGCAAAACGGGTGTGATACCCACAGTGGACACAGTGAGCCTGTGTGGGCTCCAGCCCAATCCCCACTCGGAAGTGATAACCTCAAGGGTGCTTTTTATTGCCTCGTAGTTGTCCATGGGTTCGCCCATCCCCATAAAGACGACATTGGAAAGAATCTCGCTGTCGGGCACAGAAAAGATCTGATTCAATATCTGCGAGGTTGTAAGACTGCCATGAAAACCTTGCTTTCCAGTGACGCAAAAACAGCATCCCATGCGGCATCCCACCTGGCACGAGACACACAGTGTCGCTCTGTCGTCGGCAGGAATGAAGACTGTCTCGATATAGTGCTCCTTACCGTCTATGGTTACAGGGAACAGATACTTCTTTGTACCGTCAACCGATGTTTGACAGTCTACAGCGTCACATCGACCCACCACAGCTATTTCGTTCAGCCGGGCCCTTATCTTGAGCGACAAATTAGTCATTGCGTCAAAGTCGCATACGCGTTTGGCGTACATCCAGTCGCACAGCTGTTTGGCTGTGAAACGTGGGAACCCCTCCTCCGCACACAAAGCTTGCAGTTCCGTCAAGGAAAGTCCAAAAAGATCCTTTTTCATAATCACCAAATCTGAGACGACGATGACGACTCTGTTGACCCGCTGCGTTCAACCTCCAGTTCCTGCTGATATACGCTTTCATCCCAGTTAAGCTCCTCCTCTGACAAGTTGGGCTTGCTGAAGTCGCCACGATAGAAATTCAGCACTCCGTCATCATACACCGAGCGCATATAATGACCGAAGATGGGTAGCGCCTGTCGTGCACCTTGTCCAAACTCCATACTTCTGAAATGGATGGATCGCAGCTCACCTCCCGTCCACACGACCGTGGTCAGCTTAGGCGTAATGCCCACAAACCAGCAGTCGCTGTTGTTCTGGGTGGTACCAGTCTTGCCCGCCATAGGATACTGCAACTTGAACTGTCCACCGCGCAGACGAGCTCCTGTACCGCTATCCACGACGCCTTTCATCATCTGTATCATCATCCACGCTATGCGGGGACTGATGGCTTCGCGACGCTCCGGTGTGAAGGTCTGCAACACCTTACCCTTGTTGTCCTCGATACGGGTGATGAAGATAGGCTGCACATATTCTCCTTGGTTGGGGAATGTCGACATAGCTCCCGCCATCTCGGCGACATTGATTTCGGCTGCGCCGACACAGATGGCCGGAACAGGGTCTATAGGACTGGTGACACCCATTTTGCGGGCAATGTTTATAACCATATTGGGGCCATTGGGACCGCCGGATTTCATAAGGAAGGCCGACACCCAGTTTATGGAGTTGGCCAATGCCCATTTCAAAGTCACATACTCTCCCTCGCGGGCATGACTTGAGTTACGCGGGCACCAGTTGCCTATACACACCGCCGTGTTCGGCACCTGGGTATAAGGGGTCATATCGAGGTCCTGCAGCGCCATGGTGTACACAAAGGGCTTGAAGGTTGAGCCCACTTGGCGACGGCTCTGTGTGACGTTGTCATATTTGAAGTAACGGTAGTTGATACCACCGACGTAGGCTTTCACGTGCCCGGTGCCGGTTTCAACCGACATAAGGCCGGCATTGAGGAATTTCTTGACATATATCAACGAATCCCACGGCGTCATCACAGTGTCGACGGGTCCGTTCCATGAGAATACTCTCATGCGGATCTTCTCTTCTTTGAAAAACTTCTTTATCGCCGATTCCGACTCGCCGTCTTGTTTCATCTGATAGTATCGGTCCGAAGCCTTCATAGCCAAGGTGAGGAAATGCTCCTCCTGCTCTTTGCTGAGCTTGTTGAAGGGGTCTCCTCCCCGTCGGCTCAACTCCTTGAAGAATGCAGGCTGGATAACCTCTTTCATGTGTTTCTCCACAGCCTTCTCGGCATGCATCTGCAGGCGGGAATCGATGGTGGTGTAGATTCTTAGGCCGTCTTTGTGGACATCGTAATAGGTGCCGTCGCTTTTCTTGTGGCTCTCGCACCAGTCTTTCATGTAGTTGCGTATGTATTCACGCAAATATGGCGCCGAACCGTCATTGTGGCTTATGGGACGATAGCGCGACATATTTATGCTCTTGTCCTTGAGTTTGGCGTAATCCTCATCATTAAGGTATTTCTCACCTGTCGCGGGGTCGATGTAGTTGTTCATCTGGCTCAACACGACGTTGCGACGGCGCAAGGCGTTTTCGGGATTAAGCACAGGGCTGTATGATGTTGGGGCCTTCAGGAGTCCCACCAACACTGCCGCCTCTTCCACACTGAGCTCGGCGGGGGCCTTGTCGAAGAAGGTGTGCGCCGCCGTCTCGATGCCATAGGCGTTGCTGCCAAAATCCACAGTGTTGAGATACATGGCAAGAATCTCCTCTTTCGAGTAGTTATGCTCGAGTTTCACAGCGACAATCCACTCCTTGAATTTGGAATACACCAGACCTGTTTTCGATTTCCGTTCACGAGGGAAGAGGTTCTTCGCCAGCTGTTGTGTTATGGTACTGCCTCCACCGCTGCTGCTGTGTCGACCCACAAGGGTTTTGAAAAACACACGGCCAAGACTGCGTGCGTCGATACCGGCATGGTCGTAGAAACGAACATCCTCAGTCGCCACCAGGGCATGAATGAGGTTGAGATTGGTGCCGCCGGCGGTGATTTGGTGATAGGTGAGGTTTGAGCGGTTCTCGATACCTATGTATCCTAGCACCTGACCGTCTTCCGACCATACCTCCGAAGCCAAGTTGGAACGAGGATTCTCCAGTTCCTCAAAGGAGGGCATAAATCCAAGCCATCCCAACGAAAGCATTGTGAAGAAGAGCACAAGAAGCACCCAGAACGATCCGAAAATAATCCAGACCGCCTTCACGCCTTTGTTTCCTTGATTGGCTTTAGCTTTTTCCTTTTCTTTTTTGCTTTTATACTGAGCCACGATGTTATTGGTAAATGGTTATTAACGTTTTATGGATTTTGATTGTTTTTCTTTAACCTTGCTCACTGGCGCCGATAGCGGCAACCTTTGTCAACGTCAAATCAATCTAGTTTCTGTATGGTCATGCCCACATCATGCATGCCGACAAGAATTGTGTCACGCATAGCGTGGGATACGACAAACTGGTAGAGTCCCCTCTGTGGAAAATGAAAGGCGCAGAGTGGATAACGCCCGTCGACATAACGGCCATTCTGGCGACCCCGCCAACGACCGTCGGGCTCGGCGAGGGAGAACTCCACATTGGTGTCGACTGCCACAGTGCCGTCGGGATAAATTGTCTTGATGAAAAAATAAATGTTGGAATAGGGGTAATCGATTTTGTTGCGAATGTCAAGGCAGCAGAGATAGTTGCCAGCAGTGTCTTCAACCTCGCAGTTGAAGATTAGTTTATCTGAGGCTTTCCAACCGTCGTCGTCAATTCGCTTGTTCTCACTATACATCACGCTGCTGTCACAGGCTGCCATCAAAGTGGCGACCATGGCGACAACTATTATATGTCCTGACAATCTTTTCATGCCTGATGCTTGTTGGTGTTATTGTTGGATTTGTTATTGCGGTTGTCATGCTGCGCTCTAGGACCTCGGCCTTCGCGGGAGCCATTGTTGTTGCGAGGGCCACGATTGTCGCGATTGTCACGGTTCTCTCGTCCACCACGATGCTCTTTAGGTTGTCGTGGGCCACGATTGTCGCGGTTGTCTCTTCCACCACGCTGCTCTCTGCGCTCACATTGATTTTCCTGACCTTTGTCGCTGACCGAAGCCGCATCGTCGGCAAGCATGCTGAGTTCGCGCTCAAACTCGTCGGCGTTAGACTCCTGCACTAATGCGGCCGTGGACATCAACTCAACCTGGTAGTCTTCAAGTTGCTCAGGATATTCCTGGTTTTTGTTCATCTCGATGATTTTCTTCACGTCGTCGGCCTTGATGGCGTAGAGCTCGCTCTCGCCCTCGTAGGCATACCACATAATCCCGCGGAAGACATCGGTCTTTTTGTATAACGCCAATCCTTTCTTGAAACGGATAGGAGTGTTTGAGGGTGGGAAATTCTTCAATGCGTCGGCGTAGACCGCATATTCGAAGTTGAGGCAGCATTTCAGTTTTCCGCACTGTCCGGCGAGCTTCTGTGGGTTAGGCAGAATCTGCTGTGCCTTGGCGACGCTGGTGGTCACGGATTTGAAATTTGTGAGCCATGTGCTGCAGCAGAGCTCTCGTCCGCAGGTACCTATGCCTCCCACTTTGCCGGCCTCTTGTCTGACACCTATCTGCTTCATCTCGATACGGACATGGAACTGCTCAGCGAGGACCTTGATAAGGTTGCGGAAGTCCACACGGTCGTCGGCGGTGTAGTAGAAGATGGCTTTGGAATGGTCGCCCTGATATTCAACGTCGTTGACCTTCATCACCAAGCCCAAGTCCTCAGCGATATGGCGGGTGCGTTTCAACGTGCTATCCTCGTCCTTGATGGAGGTTGTCCAGCGCTCAATATCGCTTGCCTTGGCGCGGCGGAAGAGTTTTTTGATATCTTCCGATGTCGAGTCGACTTTTTTCTTGATCATCTGTATGCGGCAGGCCTCTCCGGTGAGGCTTACTATGCCGACATCGTGCCCGGGAATACCCTCCACGGCGACGATGTCGCCATCGGAGACGTCGATACCATCGGGAAGACGGAAAAACTCCTTGCGGTTGTTTTTGAAACGCACCTCGACACAGTCGAAAGGTTTCTCCATAGGGCGACGCAGACCCTTCATCCAGTTGCACGAACCCACCTTGCAGCAGCTGCGCAGCTCAACCTCACTAACTGGCACATACGATTCGGGGCAGTGGTTGCAACCTCTTGAAAGGTATAACGATTCCTTGTATTCCACCTTAGGCAGAGTGGGGTCAGGCTCAAGGTAGGGGTCCATAGCGCTCTCGTTGGCCTCAAAGTCGGTAGGCACCTCTTCGTCTGCGTTGTCCTCATACTTAGGCTTGTAACCAGCATTGCGTTTCTCACGTCGACTTTGGATGAAAGCCTCCATCTCCTCAACAGTGGCGGCGTCCTCGTCGACCTCTGGCTCTACCGTAGCCGATATTGGCTCAACCTCCGGTTTAGGCTCGTTGGAGTCCACACCGCGGTGAGGACGCTGTGAACGTTGACGGCGCTCGTTATTGTCTTTATTATTGTTGTTGTTGGTTTCTGTCATGAATATGGTGATAATGATTGATGAATTGTATATTGAGTTTGGTATTCGTCGTTTTGTCTGTCTGTGCCGAATCAGTGGGATTCCTGCCGACTCATTGGCGTCGCTATCGTTTTTTCAGAGCTTTGCTAATGCTGAACGATAGTTCCATGAAGGTTATTTTTGAATATGCGTTGCGTTCAATAGCGAATATGGCGTTGTTGAAAGCTTTGTCGAGTCTTTCGATATTGCGTTCGGTAATCATGCTCGGGAACGACGCGTTGAATTTATCGTCGCCGAAGTCCATACTTTGCGGCATACCTGCGTTGTTACGCAGAAAGCATTCCCGTATAGCCTGCAGCGAATAGGTGAGAAACTGTTTCTGCTGTTCACGGTTAAGGGCTGAAATCTCATCCACCCATGTTGAGAGCGACAGCATGTTGAGCTTGAACAGTTGCCTCATCCACACCACATAGCTGGAAGCGAACCGCTGCTCCACCTCGGGGCTGATGGCAAGACTCGAGCGCACCGAAGGTATCTTTACCAGCTGAGTGCGGGAAATAACTGTGCTCAGGAGCTTCTCGCTCTGCTCGGCGACGAGGATTATCAATGTGCGTGGGTCAGGTTCCTCGAGGTTCTTCAGAATCTTGTTGGCGGCCACATCATTAATCTTCTCTGCCATCCATATTATCACCACCTTGTAGTCGCCCTCGTAGGATTTCAACGACAAAGATCGGACAATATCGTCGGCGTCAAGTTCGCGGATCATGCCCTGTTTGTTCTCCAAACCCACAAAATCATACCACTGCTCCAATGTGCCCCGCTGATTAAAGCTGTTAAGGAAATCACGGAACTCGGATTGAAACAGCGATGACTGCGGTTTCGACACACTCTGTATGGACGCTGTCGGGAAATAGAAGTGCAGGTCGCTATGCGAAAGTTGCTGATATTTAAGGCAGGAAGGGCAGGTACCACAGGAGTCGGCGCGCAACACACCATGCTCATGATTGTGGAAGTGTTGGCGATTGCCACAATTCAGGTATTGGGCATAAGCTATGGCTAACGCCAAGCTCCCCGAAGATGTGCCGCCGAGGAACAATTGGGCGTGGCTCACCCTGCCTGAATCAATAATTTCAGTCAAGCTATTCGCTATAACCTCCTGACCTATAATATCTTTAAATTGCATAATACAAACAAATCAAACTACAAAAATACTATTTTTTTTTTAATATGGTACAATAATAAATGTCATAGCGAGTAAACGTGCTATGCATAGCAAATATAACACATTGTTATTCAAAGGGATTCTCCCGCCATTCACTACTATTAGTTACCCTGCTCTGGCTTTTTAATTATTTTTTGGGAGAGAACAGAATAGTTGATGACGGTAATTTTGCAATCAGAAACAACAAAAACATTTTGCCATTAGAAATGTGTAAAAGATTGGTTGTTATTTAGTTTTATGGATTAATAATGGAAACAGGCACCCTCGAAAGGATGCCTGTTTTTTTCTGTGAGGAATTATCCTGATGAATCACCCCATGAAAGAATATCCTCTCCATTCCCACATCTCACAACCTGCTTTTCAGCGATTGCAACGGTTTGATGATATAGGGTATATAGTATTGCATAGAAGGTTTCATAGCGCCGTAGTATGCAAGTTGTTCATCCACCTGGCGGCGGCACAATGTCTTGAATTGCTGATGTTTGCCAGAGTCACCACAGAAAGCGTAGGCATCCGCGATATCGAAAGTGATTTGCGGATCACAAAGCATATCGGGCGGAACAGCGGCACAGGCTGTGTCCAGAAGAGCTCTGGCGTCGGAACCACGGCCAGCCGAGGCAAGCGCCTTGGAGCTGGTGAGAGCGTCACGCCAATACTGAAGCAAGAACTCACACGATGTCTCGTCGATATAAACGCCACTCAAAGAATGCCATTGCATTTTGCCGGTCATCAACTCAAAGCTGCGGTCAAGGTCCACGCTGTCGGCAGAGACGCTGTCGGCGAGGCGGAAACCGATGCCGCATAACTGCATCCGACCGTCAAAGCTGACACGATGGTCGCTGGCGGCATAGTGGCTGAAATGGACTGGGAAACAACCCTCGGGGCGGGCTTCGATAATTGTCATCATGCGACGATAAGACCCCTGATTCTCCATAAGTGAGTCTAATCCACAGAATCTTGTGTCGCGCCGCGCCAACTGATGGGCGATACTCTGACTGTAGTTGTCACTGCCAAGAAGCGACAAGTTGACAATCTGGACATCAGTGCGATAGCCTTCCACCTCCTGCAAATACCAAAGAGGGTATGTGTCGTTGTCGGCGAGGGTGAAAAGTATGGCGCCCTGGTCGCACGACTCCAACAAGTTTCGCGCTGAGTCACAAGCCACATGGCGGCCGCTGCGGTCATGGTCGTCCCAATTCTGAAAGGCCATTAGCAAAGGCACAGCCAGAAGAAGGACACCAGTGGCTGGCACTAAGGCGGTTTTGCCTTTCGCTTTTTTCCTCACCCATTCTATCAACGCCAAGGCTCCGACACCTATCCATATCGCAAAGGCATAGAACGACAACACATAGGCGTAGTCTCGCTCACGTGGCTCATAAAGAGGATGGTTGAGGTACACCGACAGCAGCACTCCCGAGGAGAGGAACAGCGTCATCACGATCCAGCCCCACCCTTTGTTACGTTTAAAAGTGGCCACACACCCAACTATTCCCAGCAGCAAAGGCAACATAAAATAGCGGTTGTGGCCGGCGCGGGGCATTGATTCCGGCAGCGGCTGTGACGAGCCCACATATAGTTTGTCGATGGGGGCTATACCTGTTATAAACTGCCCTTTCTGCAGATTGCCATAACCCTGCCGGTCGTTATAACGCCCTGAGAAATTCCACATCAAATAGCGCAAATACATGTATCCCAATTGGTAACCACTGAAGATAACCATATTGTCACCAAACGAAGGCTTATAGTACTCCTTGCCGCCGACGTTGACCATTTTTCCGTGACGTCCACACCAATCACTGTAGTATTGCTCAGCATGAGGGCCGCGCTTCCACATGCGCGGGAAAAGCATATCCATCTCGGGAGCATAAACAGGTTTGCCGTCACGCCATTGCACTACCGGGGAGTTGTAGCAACGTCCGTAGAGGAGCGGCGCATGCTCATATTGCTCACGCGACATATAGGAACGGAAATCCGCCATTGTGCTGGGGTTTCCCATATTTATCGGCGGGTCGGCGGCGGCGCGTATAGGCACAATGGCATAGGGCGACACACCTGCCACAAACAGCACTGCGGCGACAGGCAAAGCTTTCAGAGGGAAGCGCCCCACCTGCCGGCGACGAAGGAAATAGATGACCACCAAAGCCGGTATCGTCAACAAGCCAAGCAAATGCACACACAGCGAGAGGCTAAGAAGGAAGATCACTAACAACAGCCACCTTGAGGCGTATGCGGTGTTCTCGCATTGCGACCAGCGCACCATTGCCCACACTATCACCGACGAGAAAAGCATGGAGAGGCTGTACACCTCGCTCTCCACCGCCGAGAACCACGCTGTGTCGCAGAACAAGTAGCATGCAGCCGCGACAAAAGCGGGCAGAAATGTTGTCGTAAGTCGTTTCTCGTCGGACTTGAAAAACAGCGCCACACGCGCCACAGTCCAAAAGAGGAACATAGCGGTAAGTCCGCCGGCGACGGCGCTGAGGGCGTTGCTCCACCACGCCACCATCGAGGTGTCGGAGCCGGCAAAAAGCATGAAAATCCTCGCCATCAGCTGATACAGCGGCGCTCCCGGGGGATGGCTCACCTGCAGCTTGTAGGAGGTGGCTATGAATTCGCCGCAATCCCAGAAACTCGCCGTAGGCTCCAGGGTAAGCAGGTATACCACAATACCCAAAAGGCCCACAAGCCATCCAGTAAGGTTGAAAAGAGTCTTTTCCGGAATCCTGATTCTCTTATTTTCTGAGCGACTGGACATCTGAATAAAGTTTTTCAATCACCAGTTCACCACCGACTTGTTGAAGACATCGTCGCACAACTCACTCACTATCTCGCTCATAAGCCCACTCTCCACCGAAGAGAAATTCAGCTGTGCGTTATAGTCGCGGTAACGTGAGAAAGTCTGCTCGAAACTGGCGTCGGGGTCGCAGTTGTTGACAAACTTGACCTTTATCGTTATTGTCAGCCTGTTCATCGACACCTCGTCTTTCGACGAGAGGGCGGCGGCGCGAGTGGTGTATGCTGTTATCTCGCCGCTGATCTCCAAATCGGCGGTGCCGCCATTAACGACATTGAGGCTGGTTTGCGACGAGAAGAGATTGCGCAGATCGTCGGTGAGTTTCTGGCTCAGCTGCGGGTTGACGGTAGCGGCGTAGTTGGGGAATGTGGCCACCGATATTGTCTTCGCGTTGGCAGGAATTGACGCACCGGTAAAAGTGTAGCCGCCCTTGCATGCCGTGAGCGACATAACAGCGACAGACAGGAATAAAAATATTAATAGTCTCATCATAAGGTGAACAGAGATTCTTGTTTCCCGGCAACACGGACCAGAGGCCCGCGCCCAAAGATATCACACGTTGTGCGAGTCGTTGTCAATATGTTTCTCGTCCTCCATCTGCCAAAGCATGAAACCAGCCTGTTGTTCCATGTAGGTAAGGACGGCGTGCTTTATGTTCAAGTCATTGATGGCGCCGATTTCATTGCAAATCTCGTCTATTTTTTGTTTGATATTATTGTCCACAGTGTTTTCTCTTTATATTAATAAAAACAATTATCCCCCTATTAACGGCGACATCGTGGGATTTATTACATAACCAAACAAAAAAAACCGCCTCTGTTTCACAAAAAAAGACTACCTTTGCAAATTATTACAACCGTTCAAAACCAACCATCAGCCTCCTTTGACAAAGAGGCCATTGCCCTTTCGGTCCCATAACGTTTAAAGACTATTGTCACATGAAAAAAACAAAAATCAAAAACTTTTTCCTCACCGACACCAAGATGTTGATACTGGTACTCATCAACGTGTTAATAATCTTCCTGCAGGAATGTGGCCTTGAGAACGTTATAATGTCTGTCGTCGACATTGCATGCACACTGCTTTTCGTTGTCGAGATGATTACAAAGCAACGTCACTATGGCATGCGCAACTACTGGCGCGACGGTTGGAATATCCTCGATGGTGTCGTGACCATTCTGTCCCTCCCCGCCCTCCTTGTCTATTTCATGCCAGAGCTGGCAGGTGTCAAGATACTTGTCGTTTTCCGAGCCCTCAGAGTGTTTAAGATGTTCCGTGCCGCCCGCCATTTCCCCAATCTCAAAAAGATATGGAACGGGTTCATGCTGGCGCTGCGGCAGTCGGCGGCATTCCTCCTTGCCTACATCGTCATCATCTTTGTCGCCGCCATGTTCAACAGCGCGCTCTTCTCCAATGTGGCTCCACAGTATTTCGCCACACCTCTCGACGCTATGTACGCCGTATTCCAGATGTGCACCGTCGAAGGATGGTACGAGATACCCAACGCCGTCGCCGGCAACATGCCCGTCGTCTGGATGCATTGCATCCGCATCTATTTCTGCCTGATACTTATTGGCGGCGGCATCATCGGAATGTCTCTCATCAATTCCATTTTCGTCGACGCTATGGTCGCCGACAACAACGACGACCTCATAATACTCCTCCAGGACATCAAGAACAGCAACGACGAACAACGTCGCTCACTCGAGGAAAAAATCGACAACCTTCAAAGCGAAATCAAATCACTGACAGACAAAAAGATATAATCATATATCATCCTCTGTATGCATATTTTTGTGATAAAGTTGCAAGTGATTGTGTTTTTTTATGTACTTTTGTAGTTCGATTGAAAAAAATATTAATATAATATAAAATATTGTAATCATGTATACTAAGTTTCAAGAACATCTAAAGAAAGAGTTGGCCGACATCGAAGCTGCCGGTCTTTACAAACATGAACGTATCATAGAAAGCCCCCAAGGTGCTGAAATCATGGTGAAAGGCAAAAAATGCCTCAACTTCTGCGCCAACAACTACCTTGGACTCGCCGACAACCCCGAGCTTATCGAGGCTGCCAAGAAAGGCATGGACGCTCGCGGCTACGGTATGGCCTCCGTTCGCTTCATCTGCGGTTGCCAGGACCTCCACAAACAACTTGAGAAGAAAATCGCCGAATTCTTCGGCACTGAGGACACAATCCTTTACGCCGCCTGCTTCGACGCCAACGGCGGTGTCTTCGAGCCCCTCCTCACCGAAGAGGACGCCATCATCAGCGACGCCCTCAACCACGCCTCCATCATCGACGGTGTGCGTCTCTGCAAGGCTCAGCGCTACCGCTATGCCAACGCCGATATGGCCGACCTCGAGGAACAACTCAAGGCCGCTCAGAAAAACCGCTTCCGTATCATCGTCACCGACGGCGTTTTCTCCATGGACGGCAACGTCTGCCCTCTCGACAAGATCTATGAGCTCGCCAACAAATACGACGCCATGGTGATGGTCGACGAAAGCCACTCCGCTGGTGTCGTCGGCAAAACCGGCCGCGGTGTCACCGAGCGCTACAACCTCCGTGGCAAGATAGAGATCCTCACCGGCACATTAGGAAAAGCCTTTGGCGGCGCCATGGGCGGCTTCACCACCGGCAAGAAGGAAATCATCGACATGCTGCGTCAGCGCAGCCGTCCCTACCTCTTCTCCAACAGCATGGCTCCCGGCCTCGTGGCCGCTGGTATCCGCATGTTCGAGATGATGAGCGAGACCAACGCTCTCCAGGACAAGCTGCATGAGAACACCGACTACTTCCTCCGTCGCATGAAAGAGGAAGGCTTCGACTGCAAACCCAGCGAAAGCGCCATCTGCGCCGTCATGATCTACGACGCCGCCAAGAGCCAGAAGTATGCTGCCAAAATGCAGGAAGAAGGCATCTTTGTCACCGGATTCTACTACCCCGTGGTTCCAAAAGGACAAGCCCGTATCCGCGTACAAATCAGCGCCGCACACGAGCATGAGCACCTCGACAAATGCATCGAGGCCTTCAAGAAAGTCCGTAAGGAAATCGAAGGCTAATAACCTAGCCACCATACTTTTCGACAAAGGGGCACGCCCGCATAAGGCGCGCCCCTTTGTCAAAGAAAGGTTTAATAGGTTAAAAGGGGTAAAAAGGTTTAAAAGTTCAAAAGATTTAAAAGGGTACAAGCTCCGGTGGAGCGCGTAGAGCTGATTTGTGCGTGGCGGATTAAAAAGGATAAAAAGGTTTAAAAGGTTCTTTCACGATTGACAATTCACCATTCACAAATTTTCAATTTCCCTCATGTTGTAGTGCTCTTCGAGCAGAAATCCGACAAATCTAAAAAAAATCAAACAAATCAGAATTTAAAGATTTGAAAGATTTTGTATTATTTGAAAGATTTCTCGCAAAGCGACTCACCATTCACGATTGACAATTCACCATTCACAAATTTTCAATTTCCAATTCCCCTCCAATGAAAAAAGTCAACACATATCTTATCATAACAGCCTTGCTCCTTATCATTCTCGGAGCCGTCTGTATCGTCAACCCCGTAGAGATCTTCCAGTCTATGGCGTGGCTGGTGGGACTTATCATCCTGCTCACCGGTGTTGTCTCTCTCATTTTCGGTCTGCGCGCACAGAAATACCTCCCCAATGCCGGTTCCACAACACTGCTCGCCGCATTCCAGATTTTTGTCGGCATCACCATGCTCTGCAACAATGTGGTCTCCTCGGTAGCCATCATCGTGGTGTTCGCCATGTGGGTCATCTTCGAAGGACTTTCGCTCTCAATACTCTCCTTCGACTACAAACGCTCGGGCTACGACAGATGGTGGATCATGCTCCTGTTCGGTGTATGCAGCATTCTACTGGGATTCCTCGCCATGCGCAAACCCGAGGCAGTGCAGCGCTTTATGGGAATCATGCTCGGTTTCGGCATCTTCGCCAACGGCATTGAGCGTATTGTGGCGTTCTCGGCGTTGAGACGCATCCAGCACACAGTCCGAGACATGAAAGAAAGCGCCACAGCGCACAATATCGACGACATTCAGAATGAAGACTGACAGCCGCCCTGTGCGGCGGACAAAGAAGAGGTGAGAGACTTTTTATTGTTTCCACCTCTTTTTTTATTTTGTCATTTACGACAACTTTTGTATTTTTGTTGGTTGGAAAAAAATCTGTATTATCTCACAACAGCCTGTTTGATTGTGTGTTAATGCAGCAATCACATATTATAGTATAATCAATAAACAAAACAATAACAATGAAAAAAATTCTTATCGTCGGTGCCGGCGGACAGATTGGCTCGGAACTGACACGCAACTTGAGAGACATTTATGGTGACAACAATGTGGTGTGCAGCGACTTGCGTCCACTCAAAGGCGACCCCTACGAAAGAGGCCCCGTTGAACGTATCGACTCCACACAGATTATGCAGATTGCCACCGCTGTAAAGCAGCACAACATCGACACCATCTATAATCTCGCCGCTATCCTTAGCGCCACCGCCGAGCTCAACCCCATGCTTGGCTGGAACGTAGGTATCGGCTCTCTCGTCAACTGCCTCGAGGTTGCACGTCTCTTCGGCTGCGCGGTGTTCACTCCCTCTTCCATCGGAGCCTTCGGTCCCACCACCCCTCACGACAACACTCCCCAGGATACCATCCAGCGCCCCAACACCATCTACGGCGTCACCAAAGTCACCGGTGAGCTCCTCAGCGACTACTACTTCACCCGCTTCGGTGTCGACACCCGCTCGGTGCGTTTCCCCGGCCTCATCAGCTATCAGACTCTCCCCGGCGGCGGCACCACCGACTACGCTGTCGAGATCTACTACTCCGCAGTGAAAGGCGAGAAATTCGTATGCCCGCTGAAAAAAGGCACCTTCATGGATATGATGTATATGCCCGACGCTCAGAAGGCTATGATCGACATCATGGAGGCTGACCCCAGCAAGCTCGTGCACCGCAACAGCTTCAACGTCACCGCCATGAGCTTCGACCCAGAGATCATCTACGCCGCCATCAAGAAACGCTATCCCAACTTCGAGATGGTTTACGAGCCCGAACCCATCAAGCAGGCCATCGCCGACAGCTGGCCCGACAAGATGGACGACAGCTGCGCACGCAACGAATGGGGCTGGAATCCTCAGTACGACCTTGAGCGCATGACCGACGACATGATCCTCAACCTCAAGAAGAAGCTGCTGTAATCGCCCCTTTGCAATCCCTATTGCGAATCGCGGTCACAGCATTCCGATCATAAACCATGCAAATCATAGCCCTACCACAATAGTAGTGACGATTTGCATGGTTCTTTTACAGAGAATAATAACATCCCATCACCTTTCAAACCGAGAACACCCATGAAAAACATTCTGCTGACAGCGGCCCTGACATTGGTATTGCTCTTCACCGGCTGCGGAAAAACGAGCCACAAAGTTATCAAAGACCTAGACCTGTTTCCCTTCGAGCAAGACGGCAAGTATGGCTACGCCAACATGGAGGGAGAGATAATGATCGAACCTATGGAGTTGGCATACGCCGGCTTTTTCCGCGACGGCCTGGCACTCGCTATCACCGAAGTGACCATAAAGAGAGTCTCCCCCGACGGCACCGACAGCATTGAGTACCCCGAACGGCGCTTCGGCTTCCTCAACGCCAGAGGCCAGTGGGCGATCGAGCCCCGCTATGTCGAGGCCACCGAGTTCAGCAACGGTTTCGCATGGGTTGTGGAAGAAGGTGGTTGCCCCAAGCTTATCAACACCAAGGGCAAAGTCCAGAAGGAAAGCGACGCCGCTATTGTGTCGGTCTACATCGACGGCATTGCCACCTGCAACAAGTATGTGGCCAAAGACAAGGCGATAGTCCCCGAAAACCAATTCATCGACATCAAAGGCGACAAAATCTTCGAGAACATCAAGGATGCCCGCTACTATCTCAAATACTACTCCGAGAATCTCCTGCCCTTCCGTCTGGAGGACAAATATGGCTATGTCGACAACACCGGCGCCATCAAGATCAATCCCCAGTTCAGCGATGTCCAGCCATTCATCGACGGTGTGGCCATAGTTGAGTCAGGCAACAAATACGGTGTCATTGACAAAGAGGGCAAATACATCATCAATCCCCAATTCGACGCCATGTTCCACGACGACGGGATGTTCATGGTGTTCACAGGCGACCTGTGGGGCTGGGTTGACAAGAAAGGAGCCTATGTCATCAATCCACAGTTCGAGAATGCCAAACCCTTTGGCGAGGCCGCTCTGGCTCCCGTCAAGATGGGCGAGAGCTGGGGCTACATCGACAAAAAAGGCGCCGTCAAGATCAATCCCCAGTTCGACTACGCCCTAAGTTTCAGCGGCAAATACGCATTGGTGGAACTCAACGACCAGTGGGGAACAATCGACAAGCAAGGCCGATATGTCGCCAATCCTCAATTCCACATTGACAAAGTCGATGTGGAGTCATACCTCTACGGAGAGCTGCCGATCCATATCGAGGTAAGGTCAGAAGCCGCCAACATCAACGCCGTGAACGACTATATCGACTGGGAAAGCCTGAAAGAGAACTTCCCCAAGACCTACGAGGATCTCGCCAAAATGGACAGCATGGCCAATCCAGCCGTTGCGCAGAAGGTCCAGATCGACAGCACACACTTCAACTACATGTTCTGCAAGCATGCTATCGGCGGCAGCTATGGCGTGGCTCTTTGCGGCCAAGGCGACAACGAGAAGGAGAGCCATTACAACCAATCTCTCCCCATCAACACCGTCAACTACATTATCGCCGGAGTCAGTTCATCAGAAGCGGGATTAAAGGCTATTGTCGACAAGCTGAAACTCCCCAAAGGCGCCAAGAAACAAAAGGATGACGACACCTATACTGAATACCGCTGGGACAAATACACCATCACCATCGGCTACACCGCGGCACCCTTCCACCTTGTCTATGTCCGTGTTGTTGACAGCGACGCGAGACTGGAGTATCCCGACGAGAATTAAAACATCCGGAATATGTAGGAAAGCCCTGTTCCTCGATTAATGAGAGAACAACAAAAAATGTCGGAGAGTTTTTCACTTTCCGACTTTTTTTTGCGCCGTCAAACGGCCGAGTGGCCAAAAATATTCTGATTCAGCATGTAAATCGGAATTTTTGTTGTAATTTTGCAGTTGCAAAAAAATGCAGGGGTACTTGATAACCCCCTTTAACAAAACAAGATAAATGACAAACAAAGACACAGTAATCATCTATTCAGGTGGTTTGGATTCCACTACGCTCCTCTACGAAGAGCGGGAACGTATCGCGGTGGCCGTCACTTTCAACTACGGCAGCAACCACGCCGCTCGCGAGACAGAATGCGCCAAGTATCACTGCGCACAGCTCGGCATCGAGCACTTGGTAATCGATCTGGCTTTCATGAAACAGTACTTCAACTCGTCTTTGCTCAGCGGCGCCGACGCCATTCCCAACGGCAACTACGACGAGGCTAACATGAAAAGCACCGTTGTGCCTTTCCGCAACGGCATCATGATCTCGGTGGCCTGCGGGCTTGCCGAGAGCAGAGGGCTGAAGCGAGTGCTCATAGCCAATCACGGCGGCGACCACGCCATATATCCCGATTGCAGAGCCAACTTCATCGCCGCCATGGGCGGAGCCATGCAGGCGGGCACCTACGAAGGTGTGCGGCTGGACGCACCCTACACCCATCTTACCAAAAGCGACATCGTGATGAGAGGCGCGAAACTCGGCATCGACTACGGCAAGACCTATTCCTGCTACCGTGGGGGCGAGAAACACTGCGGCACCTGCGGCACCTGCACCGAGCGTCGCGAAGCCTTCCGCATCGCAAACGTCCCCGACCCTACAGAGTATGATATATAAACGAGCCACCTCGTGATTTAACATCGTCAAAACGCACCAAATCAGTTATTATGTACTACGTTACAAAACATATAGAAGTATCGGGAGCACACCGTCTTGAGCTAGATTACCCGAGCAAATGCACACAATTGCACGGACACAACTGGCAGATAACCATCTATTGCAAAAGCCGCGAACTAGACAAGAACGGCATGGTGGTGGATTTTTCCAAAATCAAGAAGTGCATTACCGACAAACTTGACCATCAAGTCATCAACGACATAATCGGTTGCAACCCCACCGCCGAGAACATAGCGCGCTGGTGTCAGCAGCAGGTTCCCAACTGCTATCGTGTCGATGTCCAGGAGACTTCCGGGAACACCGCAACATACGAAGTCGACGAATGAAAATAAACGAGATATTCTATTCGCTGCAGGGCGAAGGCTATCATAGCGGAACTCCCGCAGTTTTTGTGCGCATGAGCGGCTGCAACCTCAGCTGCGCCTTCTGCGACACCCGGCACGAGGCGGGAGTCGAGATGACCGAAGAGGCCATCGCCGAGGAAGTCGCCCAATATCCCGCGCACCTTGTGGTGATAACAGGAGGCGAGCCCTCGCTGCAACTCACCTCGTCGTTGGTCGACAAACTCCATGCCATAGGCAAATATGTCGCTGTCGAAACCAACGGCACGCACACCTTGCCCGATGAGGTCGACTGGATAACCCTGTCGCCCAAAGAGACCTATGTAGGGCCTCAGGGCAAACCCATGCTTGAACGCGCCGACGAGCTGAAATTCGTATACGATGGCATCCACGACCCCGGGCAGGTTATGCCTATGGCAACCGACATACCACATCTCTTCCTTCAACCATGCGACACCGGCGACCCCGAGCGCAACGCCGCGATTGTGCGGGCCACAGTGGAATACACAAAGCGCAACCCCCGCTGGAGACTCTCCCTGCAGATACACAAAATCCTGAACATCCGGTAACGGACAGGCGCAGGTTTTTGGCCAATTCAAAAAAACTTCGTATCTTTGCAGACAAAAACCCACCAAAACCAATGAATAATTGACAAGTCTAAAGATAAAACCACATTAAAGTGGTGCTTGAACAAAGTACAGCCATGTTGTCCCAATTAACTGAATTTGCTAAAGTGCTGGATGTGGATTTCAGAGCGCTGATATGCTCGACGAAAGAATAGTATGGCAGAAAGCAAGAAAATAACGCAATTATATATAGACTTTGACGAATATATCCGCCAAGGCGAGCCTGAAAAGAAAGATAGGGCTGAGGCTTGGCGTGTGGCTATCGGCTTGCAAGCTGTCGATGGTTTGCAAACATCAGATTATCTGCAAGAGACTGCACGTAGAAATATCGAAGGCGAAATAACCATCGACGAAGCACGCGAACTGGTGAAACAATACTATGTCTCGAAGACCCAACACGACGATGATGAAGAGGACAGGCAAGAGGCCGACCGCGTATCGGCAAACATCGCCAAAATCATCAATGAGCGCGCTTTCACTTTCAGTGCCAATGGCCTTATCTCAATCCATAGAAATATTTTCAGCGGCGTGTTCAAAAACGCGGGACAATTGCGCGAATACGACATCACCAAGAAGGAATGGGTACTCCGCGGAGACACAGTACTCTACGGGCGTTGGCAGGATCTAAGGATGGCGTTAGAGTATGACATTGAGAAAGAGAATCAGTTCGACTACAAAGGACTATCGATGGAGGAGGTGATTACACACCTGTCGCGATTTGTCTCCGGCATCTGGCAAACACACCCCTTCCGTGAGGGCAACACCCGCGCCACCGCCGTTTTCACAATCAAGTACCTGCAATCCATCGGCTTCAAGGCCGACAACCGTATGTTTGAGGAGCATTCGTGGTATTTCCGCAATGCGCTGGTCAGGGCCAACTACAAGAATGTGGCAAAAGGCATCAGTCAAGACGGTCACTTTCTTGAACTCTTCTTCCGGAATCTCCTGATGGGTGAGAATAACGAGCTAAAGAACAGATTCCTGCTGGTGAACCCACCCGAAGAGTGGAAGCCCCCCTCAACTACCCCCACAAGCACAGGACAAGCACCCCACAAGTGCAGGACAAGTGCAGGACAAGTGCAGGACAATCTGCACGCAGACGATCCCAACATTATTAAACTAGTGCAAATTGTCGGTGAACGGGAATTATCTGTTAAAGAGATGATGAACGGTATGGAACTTAAAGGACGGGACAACTTCTTGAATCTCTATCTTAACCCTGCCATAACTGAAGGCTATGTCCAGCTATTGTACCCCCAATCTCCCCACCATCCCCGCCAGAGATACCTGCTAACCGTAAAGGGACAGCTGTTGTACAAAGAACTCACAAAACAATAAATCCCCACCCTTGTTCCGTCTATGCCGAGCGAGAGCAGGCTCGGCCGATAACTGCCTCAAGTCTGTGTCAACCAATTTCATGGAAAGCCAATTTCTGGAATAGCAAAAAGAGTGGTTGAAATTATTTTTTCTGTGAAATGTATTTTTTTGTATATTTGCAGAAAAAATAAATAACACTCATAAAGGCGTATATAATTGGTAATGACCCGAGCCCGTCAAGGAATGATCCTTTGCATCCCCGAAGGCTCTCCCAAAGACATTACCCGTCTACCCGAATTCTACAACAGCACATATGAGTATCTGAAGAGTTTAGGAATTACAGAGATTTAATGAAAGAATGATTGCTTTTATTGATACTGAGGTTGTTTTACAAAACAAACAGGCAAAAGATTTCGGCGTTGTTCGTGATGATGGTGCTGTTTTGCATACTCATTCTCAGGATGAATTTCAGAGATTTATTTATGATTGCGAATATATTTGCGGTCACAATATTGTAAATTTTGACCTGAAATATTCCCCAATTAAAGGCAAGCACACGTATATTGACACACTTCCCATCTCCCCTTTACTTTTTCCAAACAAGCCCTATCATCGTTTGGTAAAGGATGGTAAACTTCAGACTGATGAGTTAAACAATCCTGTTAACGACGCCAAAAAGGCGAAAGACCTTTTCTATGATGAAATAGAAGCCTGGAAACGCTTGAGTCGACAAAAACAGGAAATATTCTATCAACTTTTACATGACAAAACAGTATTTAGCGGTTTTTTCAAATACGTTGGATATACACCACAAAGACAGGCTTCTCTGTTGGGAAGATTATTATCGTCTACACCAGATATACGCCCTCTAATTCTAGCTGAATATCAAGGAAAAATATGTAAAAATGCCAATTTAACTGGCATTTTGAATAGCCATCCCATAGAATTGGCATATGCATTAGCAATTATTGGTGCTGACGACATTATGAGCATTACACCTGCATGGGTTCAACGCAATTATCCCCATATGTCAAGTGTAATGAATCAATTAAGAAATACCCCATGTGATGATTGTGAATACTGTCGACGTCAACTGAATGCCCATAAAGGACTTCAAGAGTTTTTTGGGTATGATGAATTCCGTATTTTCGATGGAAAGAAGATGCAGCAGGAAGCTGTGGAATCAGCCATACGTGGAGAATCTTTACTGACTATTTTCCCTACGGGTGGAGGGAAAAGCCTTACTTTTCAGCTCCCTGCGCTTATGGCTGGCCGTAATACTCACGGTCTTACTGTTGTTATTTCGCCCTTGCAATCGCTCATGAAGGATCAGGTGGATAACTTGGCTGGACGCGGGATAAGCGATGCAGTAACAATTAACGGTCTCCTCGATCCAATAGAAAGGGCAAGTGCTATACAGCAAGTTTCAGATGGTTCTGCCAATTTGCTGTATATCGCTCCTGAGATGTTGAGAAGCAAGACGATTGAGCGCTTGCTGTTGGGCCGAAATGTAGTACGTTTCGTTATTGATGAGGCCCATTGCTTTTCTGCCTGGGGTCAAGATTTCCGTGTAGATTACCTATATATAGGTGATTTTATACGCCATCTTCAAGAATTGAAACAGCAACAAGTACCGATTGCCATTTCATGTTTTACTGCGACTGCCAAACAGAAAGTTATTACAGATATATGTGACTATTTTGCACAGAAACTCGATCTTAAACTAAAGGTCCTCGCTGCCAATTCTGAACGAAAGAATCTGCGCTACACCGTAATACATTCCGATACTGATATCGACAAATACAATCAGTTGCGCTCTCTAATCCTTGGACACAATTGTCCATCAATTGTCTATGTAAGTCGTACAAAAAAAACAACTGAGCTATCAGACCATCTGCGCGCCGATGGAATACGAGCACTCCCATTCAATGGCAAAATGGAATCAGCTGATAAGATACGCAACCAAGATGCCTTTATGAATGGTGAAGCACAAGTCATTGTGGCCACATCGGCGTTTGGAATGGGGGTGGATAAAAAAGACGTAGGATTGGTTATCCATTACGACATAAGTGACTCACTCGAAAGCTACATACAGGAAGCTGGCCGTGCAGGTCGCGACCCTAATACGGAAGCAGACTGCTATGTGCTGTATGCTGATAGCGATCTTGACAAGCACTTTATCTTGCTCAATCAAACTAAACTATCCATTAGCGAAATACAGCATGTATGGAAAGCTATAAAGGATATGACACAACAACGTCCGACGGTTAGCTCCTCTCCTCTTGAAATTGCACGTAAAGCTGGCTGGGGTGACGACGTTGACGATTTGGATACTCGCGTTAAAGCTGCTATTGCTGCTTTGGAAAACGCAGGTTTTGTTGAGCGAGGAAGTAATGCGCCGCATGTGTTTGCAACAGGTATAACTGTTGGAAATATGGATGAGGCTCGTAAACGTATATCGCGTTCAACCTTGTTTGATGAGACTACCCGCGAAGAAGCTGTAAGAATAATTAGTTCTCTTATCAGTCGTCGAGCAACACAACGTAATAGTGATGAGGCAGAAAGTCGTATTGACTATCTGGCCGACATTCTAGGAATGTCGAAAGAAACAGTTATTCGTAATGTAAACTTAATGCGCCAGGAGGGTATTTTGGCAGATAACCAAGATATGTTGGCTGGAATTCCCAAAAGTAATACGATACGTGAGTTGAAGAACACTTTGCAACTAGAGCGCTTTCTCCTTTCACAGATTTCAGACAAAACCCGTGAGTTAAATTATAAGGAATTAAATGAGGCCGCTCAAAGCCAAGGAATGTCGTTCTGTACAGTAAAGAGAATCAAAACTCTGCTCTATTTCCTGCGATTAAAGGGATATATACGGAAAGAAGAGCACAACGCGGCTGGTAGCGTAAGTCTTCGCCTACAAGTAGATGCTGATGCAACAATACAGCATTCTGAACGTAAAGCGAGATTGTGCCATTTTGTGGTAGAAACTCTTGGCAAACAGAAGGCTGAAAAAGATGGCTCTTTTATTCCTTTCTCATTAGTTGGCTTACTTAATCAGTATAATTCAACACAATTATCCATATCAGATCCACCATCTCTTTCCGATATGGAGGAGGCATTGCTCTTTTTGGTCAAGAACGAATTGTTGAAACTTGAAGGAGGCTTCTTGGTTATTTATAACACAATGCAGCTTAGCCGTAAAGTGGAACGAAAGGCAAGGTATACCAAAGACAATTACCGACTGTTGGATGAATTCTACAAGCAACGCATTCAGCAAATTCATATTGTTGGTGAATATGCAAACCTTATGGTGCGTGACTACGATGCCGCGTTACAGTATGTAAGCGACTATTTTACGATGGATTACCGTCGCTTCATCAACAAATATTTCAAAGAAGACCGCAAATCCCAGATAAACCAAAACATAACGCCAGCAAAATACAAGAAAATATTTGGCACACTTTCATCTCGCCAATTAGAAATAATCAACGATAAAGAATCTCGTTACATTGTTGTTGCTGCAGGTCCTGGAAGTGGTAAAACTCGTGTGCTTGTACATAAACTAGCATCACTTCTACTACTCGAAGATGTGAAGCACGAACAATTATTGATGCTCACTTTTTCGCGAGTTGCAGCAACCGAATTCAAAAAACGTCTACTGGATTTGGTAGGAAATGCCGCACATTTTGTCGATATAAAAACATTCCACTCTTACAGTTTTGATTTGCTAGGGAAGCAAGGCTCTCTTGAAGAAGCTGATAGTGTAGTGCAGCGTGCAGCCGAAATGATTGAGAACGGTGAAGTCGAAACTGCTAAAATAGCCAAAAGCGTGCTTGTAATCGATGAAGCCCAAGATATGGGGGCAGATGACTACCGATTGGTGCGAGCTCTTATGCAGCGCAACGAAGAAATGCGAGTAATAGCTGTAGGTGACGACGACCAAAACATTTATACTTTCCGAGGAAGCGATTCGAAATACCTTCATTCGCTAGTCACAGAGAACAATGCTATCCTTTATGAGATGACCGACAATTATCGCTCGGCACAAAATATTGTAGAACAAGCAAACAAATACGTACGGCGGATACCTAACCGTATGAAACACACTCCTATTAAGGCTGTAACAACCGAGAAGGGCCTTGTAAAAACCATTCCCGCAGATACTATCTTCAACATTCAACGGTCATCTATTGACGGCTCTACAGCCATACTAACACGCACTAATGAGCAAGCATTACTGGTGGCTTATCAGCTAGAGCAGCAAGGCATCCATGCTCTGCTTGTTCAATCAGGTAATGGCTTTAGGTTTATCAATCTCGCTGAGGTTCGTTACTTCGTTAAATATCTAGGCGAAGATAGTTCCATAATAAGCAACGAAGTGTGGCAAACAGCAAAAGAGCGTACCTGCAAAGCCTACGCTACAAGCCGATTACTACCTGTTATGAAGCATTTCTGGCAAGACTATGAGCAAATTAATCGTACCATATATCGCAGCGACCTGCGCCAGTTCCTTTTGGAAAGCGACGTTGAAGACTTTTTCTCTTATGATGATAACTGCGTTTTTGTAAGCACAATTCATAAAGCAAAGGGACGAGAATTCGATACTATTCATTTATTTATTTCTGATCCGGACACCATTATACCCGACGACTTAAGAATTAATTATGTTGGACTTACTCGTGCACGTCGTAATCTATATATCTACCTTAAACCCATCCTAAACAAAAAAAATATCTCGATCAGCCTCAACTTACACGATGTATGGCTCGACTACTTCAAAGAGCGTAAAGATAAGGTATTGAAACTTCGCTGTGGCGATTTATTACGCTACTCCAACGGATACCTTATTTCGCAACAAGGGGACTATATTGCATGTCTTTCTAAAGCTCAACGTCAAAAGATGGAAGAATTATATCAAAGCGGCTATTTTGTGACTAGCGCTGAAATTAGCTATATTCTGGCTTGGCGTCCCCGCGAAGAGCCACAAGAGGTCGCAGTTTGTTTGGCAAATATTATTCTTGAAAAACAAAGGTAATCGTTATCTGGGAGTTCCAGCTGACACCAAAGAAAATAGAGCACACGCGTGTGCAAAATCCTACATCACCGAGGAAGAGGGACAGACGTCGATGGCGGCAGAAGATGGAGAATAACCTAGCATGAAACAGATAGAAGTCGTAGCAGCGATAATTCGCAAGGGTGACAAGATATTCGCCACGCAGCGAGGGTATGGCGAATGGAGGGATTGGTGGGAGTTCCCCGGCGGGAAGATGGAGGCAGGTGAGACGCCGGAGGAGGCGCTCGTGAGGGAAATACACGAGGAGCTGTCGGCGGAGATCAGTGTGGATGAATTACTTTGCACGGTGGAGTATGATTACCCGAAGTTTCATCTGACGATGCATTGCTACCTCTGTTCGCTGCTGACGGAGGCGCTGCATCTGAATGAGCACGAGGCGGCGAGGTGGCTGGGCAAGGATGAGCTGAGCAGCGTGAAGTGGCTGCCAGCGGATTTGCAGGTGATAGAAAATATAAGATTGTCGATGGCTGAAGGAAGAGGTGATACCAAGCAATAGCAACAAAACTATTATGGTTCATGATACAAGATCCACGAAAAGGTAATAGATATGAAACAGGCAACTGACTATAAGCAGGCGTGCGAACTGAGCAAGTTGAGGAATTTCCAGGAGCCGGATATGGTGATGGAACATTTCTGGGCAACACCGAACCATTATCCGCTTCACTTGAAGTGCGACGAACGGCATATCCAATACGATGAGGATATCGACATTGTGCCTACATGGTCGCTCGGGAAGTTGATAGAAGGGCTGCCAGGGAGTATCACGGTCGCCGACGAAGAAGACGACCTCATCGCCATAGAATACGATCTGCATATCTGTCCCGACAAAGACTTTGCTATTGTGAATTATGTCACTTGCGACAACTCGGAAACCCTCTTCGAGACCAGCGGCCTGAACCTTGTGGATGCGGTGTACAAAATGATTATGAAGCTGAAGGATTGGGGATGGTATAACGAACCTATTCACGAAAATTAACGGCCAATTCCCTGCAATTACGTTTAAGAAGAAGAAACTATTCACGCTGCCCAGAGATAAAGCTTTTTCATAAACCGCATTTCTTTCAAGCGATAAGAAATAATTTTGCTATGTTAAAGAAAATGTGTATCTTTGCATTGATACTGTTCAATAATTTTTGTTGTTCAAATATTTTGAACACAATGAGATATATGAACAAAAAGGTGTGATAAACATTAAGGTGAAGGAATGCTGGCGCGAAATCATCTTGCCCGAAACAATCAGTTGAGGCGGGGAACCCGCGGCGGCGTTGCTGGACGATTATCTGCAGCCTGAACGGTGGGATATCTACGTGGCAGACAACGCCAATGCGCTGATAGCCACCGGACGGATGATTCCGAAAGCCGACGGCGAGATATTCGTCTACCGCAAGTTCTGGAACGAGGCGGGTACCCCACCCATAGTGGTATATGCCGACCTGATGGCTATGGACAACGACCGCTGCCGCGAAGCAGCTGAGAGAATTCGTGAGATGGTTTAAAGGTTTAAGAGTTTAAGGGGGGGGTAAGTATGGAATATGCGATAAAGAAAGAGACGTTGCAGAACGAGTTGCTGGTGGGGACGCTGTGGGCGCTGTCGGAGTGCTATGCGACAATTGGGGAGGAGGTGTATGTGGTTGGGGCAGCTGCGCGCGATATCGCCATGAAATTACTGAATGTCGGCGACACTCCCCGGCGCACTCTCGACCTCGATGTGGCGGTGGCGCTGGACGACTGGGGTCAGTACGAGAAGCTCTCACAGCTGCTGCTGCAGAACCACTTCGTCAAAGCCCCCGAACGACAACGGTTCTACTACCTTGGGCCACAAGGGCAAAACCATTACGAGGTGGATATAGTGCCGTTTGGGGAGGTTGAGCACGACGGGATGATTGCCTGGCCGCCGGAGGGGTCGCCCGTGATGTCGGTGCGTTGCTTTTCGGAGGTTATGAACCAAGCCGACAGGGTGACGGTGGAAGGGGAATTCTCGTTCCGGCTGGCATCACTCAGCGGCCAGTTTCTGCTGAAATTGGACACCTGGAGCGACCGCCACTACAATACCCGCAAGGATGCAGCCGATATGGTATATATACTGCAGAACGTTTATGTGGCATACGCCCTCACGCGCGACGGCCTTCCGCAGGAAATCGGTTGAAGAAGAAAACAATTATTTTCCTTGACTCCTGCCATGCGTTGCAAACATAACATTCAAAAACAGATAACGTTTTTTTGTTGTATTGAGATTATTCCGTATCTTTGCATTTTCAAATTCAATATTAATTCAAAACCATGACAGATATGAAGCGCATCCTTATCCTTATCGTTGTATCAATACTCGTTGCCACCTCGGCCGAAGCGCAACGCATAAAACGCTCAACTCAAAAAGAATACAACAACTTTAATTGGTACCTGCTCAGACAAGGCGACTATCAGGGTGCCGAGATTGAAAAGGGTGTGCCAATAATACCCTTGGAGATGCAATATAGCAAAATTACATATTTCAACGATAAATATTTCTTTGCGGAAAAGGGCCGAAACAGTTGCATCTATGACAAAAATGGCACTCCTGTTTTAAGCGATATCTACGATTTCAAACATATCCTTGGCGGATACTTCTACGCAAAAAACGGTCGTGAGAACTGTATTTACAACAAAGAATGCAAGCCGATAATCGGCAATCTTCCCGATGACTTTGAGGATTGCGAATATTTCAGAGGATTAATCATCTTCAAAACAAATGGTTATTACACTGTTTACGACACAAATGCACATCTTGTTATCCCGACAGACAGAAAATACGTAAAGATAATCGCTTATCGTGAATACGACAGGGAGTTTCTCAAAGTTTACACCAAATTCGACTGGAATTCCTTTAGCACAAATATCTGCGGTATTTGCAACACCAATGGGGATGTCGTCATTTCGCCCGAAAGGGGTTATAACGATATAGAAATTTACTCTACAAAGCGTTTTTATTCTGCCCGAACAGGCGAACTGATGTATCGGGACAAGAAGACAAAAACAGAATCGGGATATGAAGGTTCCGAGTTATTCTATTATTCTGTAAGAAAAGACTGGAAATATGGCCTCTGTGATATAAACGGCAATGAATACATTGCTCCTGAGTATGACAGCCGCGTAGAGTATGTAGGCAACACTTTCGTGTACCGTGAGAACAATTATGCCACAACCCATTATCTTGGATTGAAGCTGTCCGACGATGGGCAGATCATCTCCGACGAGGATAAACCGTTTGGTGGCATAGAAGAACGTAACTATCAGTACTATTCACAAACTACAAACAGTATCTCAACGCCAACAAGCACATCAACCTCGCCGAAGGCCTCTCAGAGCAGTTCCTCCAAACCGAAAACACAGCAAAACAACCCTTCAAGCCCATCAGAGACCACCTCTATCGAGACCACTACCAAAAAAAATAATAATCCAAAATATAAGCCATCTCGCAGCCCAATACAATTAGTACCGCCCAATACAGGTACAAAATGCGGATGCTGCAATGGAAGTGGAACTAGCCAATGCTGGCAATGCAAAGGAAACGGCAAAATCCGGAAATCGGGAATCAACAAGGATGGGAAACAGGTGTTCTACTACGACAAATGCAACATCTGCAATGCCAAAGGTACCATCAAGTGTACATGTTGCAGAGGTGTGGGAACAAGATAAAGGCAGTCCTATATGCTATCTCCATTGGTGGCACAGCGTTTCAAACAATACAGGGACAACTGTCCATCCGTTGTTGTGCTTTCCTATCCTTACCATAATTAGGTTCAGGTATGGGTTTACATAAAGCACCTGCTCGCGTATGCCTACAGCGTAAAAACCGGGATATTGCGACTTGGAATAATTTTCATACTTCAGGTTATACCAGTTGAAATGGTATCCATGGTTGCTATCGTCGTATTCTGACGACTGTCGTATCCATTCTTGCGGCATTCCTCGGCGTACATTCCGCCTCTGCCAAGCATTACACGATTGTATTGCATATTCATGTGTTTTTATTGTCCATATCCAAATTTATCCCAAGCCTCCATCACAAGGCGTTTGGTACGATATTCACCATACTGACGAACTTCATTGTCTTTTAGTACACGGAATGTTTCGTTGATACAACCTTGTCCACACACATCCTCGGGGTCAAGGATATAGCGAAGCTCCTCCGTATTGAGGCCATAGAGGTGTGCAAATATTGCATAATGATTGGATCAAGGATTCTGCGTCAGCGTCAGCACTATGCGTATCACTTTCAGCCCATACTCGGAAGGGTGTATAGATCTCTCGCCAGGCTTCGACCAATCGTGATAGACGAGGAAGAACGTCGGAAGCACTTTCACAAAAGGCATCCTTGTCTCGATTTGCCAACGCATCATACATCTTTGAGAAGTCACGTTCCTTGGATGCCGTACAACAATCTGTCAGTACCATATTGCCAACCTGCATTGGGAACCTGCAACTCAACAGTTCATAAATATCTGATGCCGACATTACGGAATCATGCTTGTGGGTCTCAATATACTCATGTACAGAATCGTTGCATTCCACAAAATGATGGTATCGGAGTACGTTCGTAGTAGGTACAACAAACTCGACCATCTGTCTCATGGCAACGCTCTTATCCTTGTTTAGCTTGAACCACATGGGGATAGTCTCAAAAGCCCCTTTGTAGCTGGCATACACAGAGGTGTGCCTAAAATTATTAATAATTCGTTCCACTATATTATAAGTCATTGATTCAAAATGTCATCAAGCAGATCATTCGCCTCGCGTTTCCTTTCTCCAGTCACTTTGGCATAAATTTTTGTCATGTTGATGTTGCTGTGCGTCATTAGCTCTGCCGTAGTATATACATCCACTCCCTTTGAGGTCAGCAGTGTTCCATAGGTGTGTCGTGCAGTATGCAGTGTGACTTTTTTAGCGATACCGGCATTATGAGCCCACGTCTTAAGCGCACGATTCATAGCTGGCTCGGTGGGTAGGTTGTAAAACACATATTCGCTTTCACCCCTTTCCGGCATGTACTGCCTGGCTGTTTTGTTTATCGGAAGATATACGGCTTTTTGTGTCTTTTGGATTACTTTGCGCATTCTCCAAACATCACCGTCGCACTCAATGTCGTCCCAGCGCAGACGTTTTACATCAGAGATACGCAGCCCGCAGAAGCACATGAACAGATATACTCTGCGTGTACGTTCACTCTTCGAAGGTGTATTAATGAGAGCGTGTAGCTCCTCTTGTGTCAGATAGCAGACAGTACTTTCTGGCACCTTAATTTTTTCGTTGGATGCAATCAACTCGCAAGGGTTGACGGCAATAAGCTCGTCACGTTTGGCTTCGTTGAGCGCGAACCGAAAGCACCCATAATATTTGTCCGCTGTTTTCGGAGCGAGCTTTTTGCCTCTCGAATGAACATAGTCGTGAGATAAATAGTCGATAAGCCCATGCACATAGGCCTTGTCTATCTGCCCCAAAGTAGTATTGGGCTTGTACTGGTCGAGGATTATTGCCATGTGTCGAAGCATACGTGCCCAAGTATGTCGGTTTCCACCGCTCAGAGCGTGTTTCTCTGCTTTGTCGGCACAGTGGTTCATCCAGTCGGTGATAAGGACATTGGCGTGGCGATTTAGTAGCCCTAAACCTCCCTTGCGGATTTCCTCCATACGCTCGGCAGCTGTCCTTTCGGCAATAAGCCTTGCCTCACGGAACGCTATTCGGTCTTTTCTAGGCACAAGAGGGATGTTCTTTAGCGGCTCGCGTACCTGCTCACCGCTGAGTGAATAGTGAAGGTAAAAACGTACACCCTTAGCATAGTCGCGTTCATATACCTGAACGAGGGCAGTGTCTAGATTATTTGATTTGCGAGGCATAATAACTATTTTTGTACAATTATGCTGCAAAAATCCAAAAAAGATTTGGAATAACAGTTCTATAAACAATTATTTCTATCACGAAAACGATAGTATCACGCTATTAATTGTTGGTTAACAAATATTTAAACAAGAAATCTGCGTGATAATTATCTCATACTATCTAGGCCATTGGGGCACTTATCAGCATTAAAGATTTCATAAATCCAGATTTTCAATTGTTTTTATCATACCAAGCAGTCGGTTCTGCGTGATAAAAACGTGATAAAAATAGGTAAAAAGGGGTAAAACGAAGTAATATTATGGCAAATTTCTACATCCAAAGAGACCCTTGAAGACAAGTTATAAACGCCTGAAAGAATGGATGTTAGACAAAGAAAAAGGGGCTCAATTGAGTCCCCTTTGGTGGAGTATATCGGAGTCGAACCGATGACCTCTTGCATGCCATGCAAGCGCTCTAGCCTACTGAGCTAATACCCCTTTCCTTCCTTGAAAGCGGTTGCAAAAATACAACTATTTTCAAAACCACCAAAAAAATTTTTTTTTGAACTGATTGACAATGGTATTATTAATCGAAAAGGTGGGAAACGACACTCTGTCTCATAGAGAAAAAACGGTTTTTCGGGTGTTTTCTTAAATTCCCCAAAGAGCTAAACAACACCTTCTCACACATCCCATTTGAAACCGCCGAAGGCGTCTCCGTTGCTCTTGCTTGAACTGTCGTCGTTATTCCAGGAACCGCTGTCGCCATATCCGGCGCCGCCACTATCTCCGCCTTGGTTGCCATAGTCGCTGTAGTCACTATAGTTTGTGTCATTGGCACCAGAGGATCTGTATTGCTCCTCGTTCAAAGCCTGAAGAGCCTTCAGCCTGCGCATTCCTATCTTCCACAACTTTATGTCGAAATAGATGAAGACGATGAAAAACGCTCCTGAAATCAAATCGCTCTCAAAATACTCGGGGACCATTAGGAGCGAATCGTAGGTTCCATGAAGGAGCATGGGGTACAGAAACGCCTTGAACATGTTGGACTTGCGCTCCTCGGGATTGAAACGCGCCAAGGCGAAATAGTAGCCCATGACCACGGCAAACAGGAAATGGCCAGGCACCGAGAGTATAGCCCGCATGGATCCCGTGGCAAGAGAGGAGGCAAAGCTATCCTGCGACACCACATACATCACATTCTCAATCCCGGCGAATCCCAGCGACACAAAGGTGGCATAGACTATGCCGTCGAAATACTCATCAAAATGCGGCGATTTCCATACCGCCCATCTCAGGAATATCAGTTTGCATATCTCCTCTGTGCATCCCGCAACGACAAAACCGGTAAAGATTCCTTGGAAGAAAACCGGCAAATCAGCCCCTCCCATAGTACCATACATGGAGCTGACGACACCTTCTATCAACGCGGCGGGGATGACCGAGAGCACACCCAAAAAGAACGCCTTGCAAAGCAACCCAAAGGGCTCTTTGTTAAATTGGTCTTTCCTATATACATAGACCGCCAAAACTATAACAGGCAGGACGGCAAGGGCAAGAATAATTATGTCGCTATACATAACTTTTTAATTATAAACAACTTAATAAATACTACATTCTTTATCGCAATGTGGTATCAGAGTGCAAATGTACGAAAAAAAATTTACTAATAGCCACATTATATTACTTTTGGAAAAGAAACCTGGGAATCTTTCATGCTGTCTTTGTCACGGATCGTTATGGTTATTTGGGCTGAACTTCGTCAAGTAATTCACTTTTTTTAACCGGGAACAATATGGTATCCTATCGTAATAAGCGAAATATATATCACAAACTCAGATAATTATGTTTTATGGCGGTATTTTCATTTTTTTGTCGTAAATTTGCAATCCATTTACAAATCAAAAAAATGACAACAGACAGAATAAAGGTCGGCATATATGTGCCGTTGTCTATAGACCAGTTCTCCCCCGCCACGGCCTGGAACACAATAAGGCTTCTGGAATCCATCGGGCTGGAATGCTACTATCCCTCTGATTTGACCTCCTGCGGAATGGAGATGTACCATCTGGGTGAAAGAGAGACAGCCAAACGCTTGGGCGAACAGATGATAGATATGTACGAGGACTGCCATTTCGTGGTGTCGTGCAGCAGCGCCGCCGTGGTATACATGCAACTACAGTTCGGCAAACTGTTCCACAACACCACCAAACACAACAGCTACCGTCAATTTATAGACAAATGCCTTGACCTGAGCGACTTCCTTGTCAATGTGGTGCACTACGCTCCCACCGCCAGCTTTCCGCATTGCGTGGCATACCTTGACCATTGCACCACACTTCGCAACTACCACTGCGTGTCGCACCCCGACACACCGGGGCTGACAAAGGAGCCTCGCGCGCTGCTGTCGTCGGTGCAAGGGCTGAAACTGGTGGAAATGGCCCAGGCTGATGTCTGCTGCGGTTACGGCGGCCTTTTCGCCAACGAGTTCACCCCAATATCCGACAGCCTCGCCAAACGCAAAATTGACCACGCCCTTTCCATGAACGCGGAATATATTGTGTCGACAGAACCCTCCTGTCTCCTTAATCTGCAATCCTATATCGACAAAAGAAACATCCCTCTCAAATGCCTTTACATAGCCGATGTGCTATGGAGCGAGAACGACATACAATAACAACGCCTTCTATCCAACAACTGTAACATCTCCATTCTCTCTGCATGAGCTGCCGATACAACTCATATTCCGCCTTCCTCAAAAAGACTTGGGGCTCACGCCTGCAAAAACTCTCTATCGACGCGGGCTTCAGCTGCCCTAACCGCAGCGACGACCGCACCAAAGGCGGCTGCTCGTTCTGCGACAACAAGGCTTTCAATCCCTCCTACTGCTCTCCGCGAAAAAGCATCACTCAACAACTCGACGAAGGCATCGAGTTCCACGAGCACCGCTATAGAAACGCATCCATATACCTCGCCTACTTCCAACCCTACTCCAACACTAACGCCAGCCTGGAAACCCTCAAAAGACTATACGGCGAGGCATTAAGCCATCCCAAAGTGGGAGGCATCGTGATAGGCACACGCCCCGACTGCGTCGACGAGGAGAAACTTGACTATATCGCCTCGCTACAAACAGACAACGAGGGCGGAAAACGCTTCGTCTCGGTGGAATACGGCATTGAGAGCTGCTACGACGAGACTCTTCGCAACATCAACCGTGGCCACGACTTCGCCGCCACCCGGCATGCGATATCTCTCACAGCCGAACGCGGCATTCACTGCGGCGCTCATCTCGTCCTCGGATTCCCTGGCGAAGACAAAAAGAGAATCATTGATCAAACATCCATCATAAACACCCTACCCATCAACTCTCTGAAACTGCATCAACTCCAAATAATCCTTGGCACTCCTCTCGCCAAAAGTATCGCCGAAGGATCAACGGCGTTCACGCCCTTCGCTTTGGACGAATATGTGGAACTGGTGTGCGATATACTGGAACGCCTACGTCCCGACATCATGATGGAACGCTTCGCCGGCGAGGTGCCTCCCCGCTTTCAGGCATTCCCCCAATACAGTTGGCGCCGCGATGACGGCCGCCTTATCCGCAACGAGGAGATTCCTCCCATGATAGAAAAAGCCCTCGAACGCCGGGGTACTTGGCAAGGATGCTTGCTGAAAGACAATACCAATAAAGACTCTGACAAATGAAAAACAACCGTCGACACACACTGATAGTCTGTTCTATAATGGGACTGCTGACTCTGCTGACAATGGCATTGTGCTCGGGAATAGGCATTGTGCGATTCGATATCCATAGCCTCACGGAATCGCCCATTTTCTGGAACCTGCGCCTGCCCCGTGTCGTGCTCAGCGTCATCGTGGGCGCATCGCTGTCGGTATGCGGCGTCACATACCAGTCGGTGTTTCGCAATCCCTTGACCGACCCTTACGTTTTGGGCATATCGTCGGGAGCGTCGCTGGGTGCGGCGATAGCCATCCTGCTTGGCCTTGAAGCCCACCTCTGGGGCGTGGGAGGCATGGCTTTGGCGACAGCGCTGCTCACCATCGTGCTTATTTTCAAAATAGCGGGCATAGGCAACCGTATGCACATCACCACCTTGCTCCTTACGGGCGTATGCCTGACTTTCCTCATCACCGCCGTCATCTCGCTCCTTATGGCCCTTCACCACGACAAAATGGAAAGCATCATCTTTTGGACGATGGGCAGCTTCGCGGCGGCATCGTGGCTCGACGTGTGGATACTTCTCCCCATTGCGATAATAGGGATTGTCATCGCCATATATCACAGCCGCGACCTGAACCTGCTACTCACCGGCAGCGAGACGGCACAGAGCCTGGGCGTGGAAGTTGAGAAAGTGCGGCGGAGACTGCTTTTCTTCACCACTCTCATGGTGGCGTTCTGTGTGTCGGCATGCGGAGTGATAGGTTTTGTAGGTCTCGTGGTGCCTCACTGCGTAAGAATAGTGTGCGGCAATGACAACAGGCGGCTTGTGCCATACTCCATCTTTGTAGGCGCCATTTTCCTGCTGCTCTGCGACACTGCGGCACGAACTTTGATTCCCCCCAACGAGCTGCCGGTAGGCAGCCTGACATCGCTCATCGGCGCACCCATGTTCATCTATCTTCTCTACAAATCGAAGCGCAAAATATGATAAACATCTCGCACCTCTCCTACTCCTTCGGCAAAAAAGAGATTCTCAGCGACATATCCATGTCCATAGAAGAGGGCTCTTTCCACGCCATCCTCGGCGCGAACGGTTGCGGCAAAACCACTCTTCTGCGCTGCATCTCCAACCTGCTGCCCGTCGACAAAGGCCAGATAACCATTGACAACCGCAACGTGCAAGAGTATGGCGCCCGCATGCTGGCCCGGAAAATAGCCTTGGTGCCTCAACGGCCTGCTTTCGACTTAGAGTTCTCGGCCTTCGAGACTGTGCTGATGGGTAGGAATCCTTATCAACGTCACCTGCAGAATGAATCGCAACAGGACTGGGATATTGTCGAGCAATGCATGAAACAGACCAACACATGGCATCTGCGTCTCGCAATGCCGAGCCAGATGAGTGGCGGGGAGCTGCAACGTGTGATGATAGCACGGGCTTTGGCACAAAAGACCCCTATCCTGCTCCTCGACGAACCCACATCGAGCCTCGACATCGAGCATCAGCTGGAAATCATGCGTCTGCTTAAAACCATCAACGCCGAAGAGGGGAAAACCATACTCATAGTGGTCCACGACCTCAACCTGGCGTTGCGCTATTGCCCGAACACCATCCTTCTGCACAACAAAAAAATATTCTTCCAAGGGCCCACCAGCGTGGCGCTCTCGCCGCAGAATGTAAAAGAGGCCTTCCATGTGGACACCCGCATTATCGACAATCACATCATCGTCGAATGACGAAATAATTTGCGACTATCTCGGAAAAATTGTGTAACTTTGCAAAGTTTTTTCAAACCACTCAAACTACAATAATCTATGAATATTCTTCTCTTAGGCTCTGGCGGTCGTGAACACGCCATCGCCGCCAAAATAGCAGAAAGCTCTCAATGTCAAAAGCTTTTCATTGCCCCTGGCAACGCCGGAACAGCACAATGCGGTACAAATATAGACCTCAAAGTCGACGATTTTGACGGCATAGGGCACTTTGTCATCAGCAACAACATAAATATGGTCGTTGTGGGGCCCGAGGCACCTCTCGTGAATGGCATCGCGGACTTCTTTGCCGAAAACGATAAGCTGAAAAATGTCATGGTTATTGGTCCTTCGGCAGCGGCGGCACAGTTGGAGGGCAGCAAAGACTTCGCCAAACAATTCATGCAGCGTCACAACATCCCCACGGCCGCCTACCGCACATTCACACGCGAAACCCTCAAAGAGGGCCTGGCTTTCCTCGAAAAAATGGAGGCCCCCTACGTGCTTAAAGCCGATGGTCTTGCCGCCGGCAAAGGTGTGCTTATCCTTGACAACCTTGAGGAGGCGAAACACGAACTCTGCCTTATGCTTCAAGAGGAGAAATTCGGCAAAGCGTCAAGCAGCGTGGTGATAGAGCAGTATCTGTCGGGCATAGAGCTCTCCGTCTTTGTCCTCACCGACGGCAAACACTACAAAATGCTTCCCTCGGCCAAGGATTACAAACGTATCGGCGAGGGCGACACAGGCCTCAACACCGGCGGCATGGGCTCGATAAGCCCCGTTCCTTTTGCCGACAAAGCCTTTATGCAGAAAGTGGAGCGTGACATTGTGACTCCAACCATAAAAGGACTTCAGAAAGAAGGTCTCCGCTACAACGGCTTCGTTTTCGTCGGCCTTATGGCCGTAGACGCCGAGGACGGAACGAAAAATCCATACGTGATAGAATACAATGTCCGCATGGGCGACCCGGAGACAGAATCGGTGTTCCCCCGTATTAAAAGCGACGTCGTGGAGCTTTTCGAGCACACATGGAGAGGCACACTGAACCTCACAACTCTCGACATCGACGATCGTACCGCAGCCTGCGTTATGCTCACCTCGGAAGGCTATCCTGGCGAATACCGCAAGGGCGACGCCATCAAAGGAATTGAAGACGTCAAGGACAGCATTGTCTTCCATGCCGGCACCAAACTAAACAACAAAGGAGGCTTGGTGACCAACGGAGGACGTGTGTTGTGCGTGACATCACTCGACAAAAGCCTCCCGACAGCGTTGCTTCGCAGCCTGCAGGCAGCAGAACAGATAAAATGGCGCGGACGCTACTATCGCCGCGACATAGGTCAGGACCTGCTGAAACTGATGGTTTAAGCTCAATCAGGAGTTTTTTATAAAAATCAGGGGCTTGCTTAGGCAAGCCCCTGATTTTTTAATTCTTGGCCACATGTGTCTGGAACACCAGAACGGAGCCCTCGCCGTGAAAAATAACCTTGAAACTGGTGCCTATTGACTCGTTGAGGGTGGCTTCCCACAACTGCGAGAAAACCCTCCGCTCTATAGGATAGCGAAGACCTTCGACACTGATAGGCAACCCAGGCGTCAACGAAAACAGCGACACCTGCTGGCGGGGAAAGGACGACAGCGTCGCCGTGGCATGCAGAGGTGTGAAATATCCATGGTCGCTGTACATGCGAACCTCCAGGGGATTGCCTTCAAGCGTCTTCATGGTTGAATAGTGAGCCAAAAGGCTGATATTCCCCAACGTATGATCCTCGCGAAGACCTGTGGCGCCCAATATCACAATGCGCCCAACTCCAAGTTTGATGGAATAGAGTACAGCCTTGGTGAGGTCGTTGCATTCCTGGTCGCTGCTCCAAGGAGCGAAAGTAGTCGCGAAAGGCGGATCATCACGCAATGCCGACGACAGCGAGTCGCCATCGCCCACAACATGGACCTCTGGTATTTGTTTTGCATTGGCGAAAATGTCGCTCTCTATAAGACGCATATACGCGCCATCGCAGCATATAAGCAAATTAGACTGTTTTATTGCCATCAATGCTTCGCGACGTTTGGGGAATGGTCCGTTGGCTAAAATGATTGCGTTCAAAGTATAAAGAATTAAAGTTTTGACATACGTACAGAATCCTCTGGCTCACCTAAGCCCTCTTTCATCGCTCTTCGCCTCCACGATATCAATCCTAACACACAGAAAACCTCATATATAACGTATAATAATGCTGAAGCATAGTTTCCACCCATCCAGAAGAGAACGACCATAAGAGGCTCTACTATCATCCAACAAAACCACTGCTGCCACCACTTCTGAGCCAACATCCACATTCCAACAATGGAGAGCGCCGACGATATGCCGTCGAGCCAAGGATATTGGCTTTCACCAACTTTGCCCAAAAGCCACCATAAAGCTACCGAAAGCAACGCCACGGCGACTAAGATATATGGCACCATTCTCATTGGACATGAGCCAAAGGGTTTCTCCTGTTTGGTAGAGCTTTGAATGACTCCACGCCAAACCATAATGCCATATAATGACATTATGAAATTGTAGACACAGATGGTGCCGTTGGCATAATAGCCCGAGGAATAATCGATAATGATATAGAACAACGACATCAGCAGACTCCAAGGCCAGAACCACCGGCCTGCTCTATATTCGCTAACGATATAGAACAGGCCAATGATGGATCCAATAATGTCGATAAAAGACAGTTGAAAGTTCATTTTTCTAGCCTATTGGTTTGACTAGAATCTATAAATCACACGTGCCATGAAGTTGATACCGGGCTGTTGAAAATAGCCACGATAGTTTTCGAAAGTCTGCGTTGCAGGGTCGTAGACGCCATAGGCATAGGCACTCAAACGATACTGATGATTCAGTATGTTGTTTACGGCCAGCTGGCACTCGAGTTCGTTATTACTCTTCATGTTAAAAGTGTAGGAAGCACGCAAATTGAGCAGGAAATAGTCATCGACCAGCATATCCTCACGTGATGTGTTGTCGGCATACTGCTCGCCAACATATTTGCCAACAAGCTGCAGCTTGGCCTGCTCAACGGGACGATAAGTAAGCACTGCTGCTCCAACAATAGAAGGAGAGAAAGCAAGGTCGGTGGTTCCCAGATTAAGGACCGACTTGGTGTACCAGTCGTTGAGAGTGATTTCATACTGGTAGTCGACAATCTTGTTGGTGCTAAGTGTAAGGTTACCCTCGAGTGAGAAATGGCGGTCGAACTGGTAGCCAGCAACCAACTCGGCACCAATACGGTAACTCTTGTCGACATTTTCCATCAAAGCGTAACCGCTCTCAGTGACAACACCGGTGGCGGTGAGCTGGTTCTTATAGAGCATAGCATAGAGATTACCCTCAAAATGGAAACGGTTCTTTTTGATTTGGTAACCTAGCTCGATGTCGAGCATAGTTTCGGGGCTTATAGTGTCGTTGTCGGCACAAGCTTCCTTGATGTCGGTACGGTTAGGCTCACGGTTGGAGATACCTGCTACAACATAAAGACGTTGGTTGTCGTCGATACGATAATTAAGGCCCAATTTTGGATTGAAGAAAAGATGGGTAGTGTCATAGTCTACCTGACCATAGTCGTCGTCTATGCCATGCAGGCTATAGGAAACACGACGAGCCTGAAGGTCGGCATAGAGGTTGAAGTTATTTGAGAAATCATAATTAAGCTTGGCAAAAACAACACCGTCATTCTTCACACCCGTGTTGTCATCCCATCCAGTAATGGTATTGTCCTCATTCACTGTAGGTACAAGCTGGGACCAAATAACCTCGCCAAGGTGTCCACCCGTATAGTGTTGGTAGCTTAAGCCGTAGGTAAGTGTAAGAGCACTCTTGTTGTAGCGCATGGAAAGATTGGTGGTAATGGCGTCATTGTCCATATTCTTGCGGGTGATGAAGTCACTCTTTACGCCAGAGGCGATGAGATCGCCCATAGCAAAGTTGGTGGCCTTCTTGTTGTCCTTATAACTTTCGGTGTAACCATTACCCATGGTATAGTCGACAGCGGCATTCAAACTCAGATTGTCTGACAGTATCTGAGTGTAGTACAACTGATAGCGCTGCTGCAGATAGTTGTCGGTCTCGTTACCATAATAGTAGACGTTACCCAACGAGTCGGTATAAGAGCCACGGCTGTTGAAATGAGGGTCAGCATCCAGTTCTTCAGCTGTGGCGCCGTTCCATGTTATTCCTGTGTGCTGGTCGCCGATGATGGCGATAGCTTTAAGCATCGATTTCTCGCCATACCAACCTGCATTAAGGAAGATACTCTGTTGTTTGGTCTGGCCTCCACGCTGCCATCCGTCACTGGTAAGACCATTGTAGGCAACATCGAAAGTAAAACCATGTTTAGTGATACCTGTACCTGCTGTGAAACCATATTGGCGAGTGTTGAAAGAGCCCCAACCAAGATCTGCCGAGCCATAGGGCTGGGAAGCTGTGTTGAGAGTTTGCAAGTTCATAGCGCCTCCAAAAGCTGCGGTACCGCCATTGCTGGCACCAAGACCACGCTGCAACTGAACACTTTGTGACATACCTCCAAGATTAGGGATGTTGTACCAATACACAGTTTGGCTTTCTCCATCGTTGAGGGGTATGCCATTGATGTTGACATTAATACGCGTAGCGTCGACACCGCGTATTCGCATACTGGTAACGCCCACAGCGCCATTCTCGCTTGATGTTACAACACTGGGTTGGGTTTCAAGCATGTATGGCAGAGAAATAGAGATTTTCTCTTCATCGAGCTGCTCTCGATTGAGGGTGCTCGTTGTAAGCGGAGCCTTGTTGCTCACACGCGAATCGGAGATAACAACTTTCTCCAACTGCTTAACCTTAACGGTATCGCGCTTATCGGTTTGACCATAAGTGAACTGTGTGGTGGCAATTATTGCCATCGTGGTGCAGAGCAAACGGCTCAATGCACTTGCATTAAGAATCTTTTTTTTCATGTTTTTCCTCCGCCGGTATTATCCGGATCAGGTTCTGGGGTATGTTCTCAGCCTTAGGACGGACAATGTCTGCTCTAGTTGGGGCACCCCCTGGTTAGTTAATTATTTTTTGTATATCAGATAGAATCTGTCTGGTGTATTGAAACGAAGACGCTCAATTCTGTCGCCCTCTCTGCCGCAGGCGTCTTTGGAACGAACCGTTTCGTACATAGAGGCACTATTGACATTAATAATCTCCGAGATATAGAAATTGTCGGTGATGTTACGTTTTTTGCCCTTGCAACCCACGGTGTAGCTGATGTAATTGCCAAAGCAGTAGGGGCTGGTTTCGATGGTGAAAGAGGTGCCTTCTGGTTTGCCTTTGCGGGGGCTGTCTTTACCGCCGCAGAGCTCGGTCTTGCCGCTGTTGATGTGGAACTCCGAGAAGTAGCGGGTGGATTGAGGAGGAACGGCGATAACACGGCGCTCGCTGAAAGTGGAAGCCTTGGTCGATGTCTGGCTGGCACTCTCTGAACTCTCACGGTTGCGGCGGCCTTTGGTCTCGCGTTTCGACGACGAGATGGTCGAGGAACGAGTGGTGGTCCACTGACGCGCCTGATAGTAATCGCTGGCGTTGCCGTTGAGAACAAAGAATGTCTCGCCAAGATCAACATATATTATTGAATCGGTTTTGTTGGTCAACCAAAAACCGGCGTCACCTTCCTCTGCGTAGAAGTTGTACCTCATAACGCATTCTCCCGTCTCGTGGACAAGGTAATTGCCTTTTTGTACACATGTGGCTGAGTCAATAGCCTTTGTCTGATAAACTTGATAGTAAGTTTTCTTTGAGCAGCTGGTGGCCATAAGAGCCAAAACCGCCGCAAATGCCAAAATGATGGATTTTGTTTTCATATTATGATAGTTTTTTATGTTAATTCAAACGATTGTAATATTTCAACCATAGTTCCGGAACCTCGTTCTGTTGCGCCTGCTGGTAGTCGGAGTAGGTGCAGGGTATGAGCAAATGGCGCTGGTATTGCTGCAGCTGTTCGCCGCTATAGGGCACCTCCATCCACCAACGGTCGCTTTTCTTGCTTTTATAGAAAGAGATTTCGAAATCGCCGTCATTGAGGCCTACCATGTAATGCTTGTAGTTCTGCTTGTCGCGATGAGGGAAATCGGCGGTGCGGTTGAGGAAGCCGTCAATGAAGTACCAAATGGCATGAGCCAAGAGATGAGCGGTCTGGCCACGACGGTCGTAAAGAGGATTGTATTCGTAGAATCCTATCGACGACAGCTTGTCGCTCATGCCCGCGAATCGGGCCAGGCGGCAAAGCTCCTCGCCATAGAAGCCATGCGGAGAGCCGTTTTCCTGACCAGGAGCGTCGGACAGACGGACACTGGAAACGTCAACAGAGACCATATCGGCCGAACGAACCAGCGTCTCGGCACGGACCATGTCGGCTTGAATGGCGCCAAGGCGATAGGCATCAAAGTTGAGCTCATCCATCAAACGCGCCAACTGGCTGCCGTTGAAGTAGGTTTGGTATCCAATATTGGCAAAATTGAAAAGATAGTTGGGCTGCTGTGCCACAATGTGGCTCAACCAGTTGCGCGATGAGAGAGGATTAACATCGCTGCCAAGGTCGAACATTGAATCTATGCTGGCAATGTTCACAACACGCCCCAGCACCTCGTAAGCCTTATAGTTACTGAAAGAGATGTGCTGACCACCGCCAAGAATGATGACAGTGATGTTGCGGTCTATCAATGAATAGAGAGCCTCTGTGATAGCGAACTGAGTATCTTCCTGGCTTTTGCCTGGCATGATGTTGCCAAGGTCGACAAGGCGCATCTCCTCAGAAGGTGTTGCCAAAGCATACAAGAAGCGGCGTATCTCGTCGGGACCGTCCTTGCAACCAGCGTTGATGTTCATGGCGCTGTCCTCACAAACACCGACGATAGCCAAAGTGGCATTATCCAACTCCGGGAAACCACCTTCCTGGCTATAAAAAGAGGTGACAGAGGCGATATTAGTGTAGAATTCGCCTTGTCCTATACCCAGCTCTTTGAGATTAATGGGCTGAAAATATGTACTTAAGTCCATTGTACTTGCTTTATTTCAAAATGTAAAGATAGTATTTTTTCTTAATATGAGTTAATAATTATTAAAAAATCAAAGACCCCACATCAATTTGTCTCGTATCGCCGAGAAGAAATTCTGATGGCCAATACGCAACAGACGAGTGCAGTAGTCGGCTTTCTTAACCTCTATGACACTGCTGCCGGAAACGGTGCAAACAAAGGAGTCGACACCAAGAGTATAGCGAACCATGGGTTCCTCGTCGCGCATTCGCAGCACCACATTGTCGGAAAGAATTATGGGTCGCTGCGTCAAAGTATGCGCCGCGATAGGTGTTATCACCAGACTCCCCGAACCTGGGGCGAGAATAGGTCCGCCACAACTAAGGGAATATGCTGTAGAGCCTGTTGGTGTGGCGACTATCAATCCGTCGGCGGCATAGGTGGCCACCATGCTGCCATCGACCTGAACCTGAGTGTGAAGCAGCGGACGCTGATCCAAACGATGCAGATACACCTCATTTAGAGCATACACTTTGTCGTTGACAAGTTTGAGGTTGGGCATAGCATCATCCGCCGCCGACTCGCCTTTAGAAGCGACTCCGTCGAGAGTGACCTCCAACATAGTACGGCGCTCGATGGTATAATCTCCGTTGCGAAGACAGTCGGCCAGCTTGTCGATATCGTCGCGACCTGCTGTGGTAAGAAATCCGAGATGGCCAAAATTGATGCCCACAACGGGTATGCCACTGCGACCTATGCGGTGCACAGCGCTTAGCAAGGTGCCGTCGCCTCCTATCGACACCATCACGTCAATAGAGACACTTGGTGTCCAGTTGTCCACAATATCAATATCCCTTTTCCTTAATGCGTCGACGAGCATGGCACGCGCTGCCTCGTGCTCGTCGGTCTTGTTCTTGGTGAATAGCGCTACTTTCATTTGTCAGTATCGAGGTTATATGGGGTTAAAAGATTCTGGTTTAGAGTTGAGAGTTTACAATTGTTAAAAAGTGATTACTTTTGTAAAAATGGCGACCTAATAAATCAGCAACACAGTCCCTACTATATGCTGCTCGCTGCCGTCGTTCTGACGGTAGGTAATCTTGTACACATAGGCGCCACTCGGCTGCAGTTTGCCATTGCAACGCCCATCCCATCCTTTACTCGGGTCGGTGCTATAAAAGAGTCGTTGACCTTTACGATTACAAATGTAAAGACTATAACCTTCGGCGTCAACATAGCTGAATAACGGCAGGAAATAATTGTTGCTGTTTTCAAGCGGTGTTATGGCGTTGGGTATCCAGACGTCGGTATGGGGTCGATGAAAGATTACGTGGCTTTGCAAACTGTCGCCGCAATGGTATGTTGAATTAAGAGCCTCATAAGCGACAATCTTGTATTTTCTGGATCCTTCGTTGGCTTCGTTATCTGTAAACGATGTCGCTGAAGTTGTCGCTATCTGACGCCAATTGTCTTCGTTCAAAGCGCTGGCAAGCACCTGATAGGAGGTGGTTCCATCCCAACCCTCGTAGGCAGTCCACTCCAGCTCGACACTTACGCCTCTCGTGTCAAGCTTGGGAGTCAGCGTCCCTCCCCGGCCGCTGTATATCTCGTTGCGTCCACAGCCATCGGTAACGCCGAAATAATACACATATCTCTCTTTGGCAGCATCAACACCGTTGTCAATCCACCGCAAAGTACCGTCGGTCGAGGGACTGCAGTGGCCCACCACCGCAGCGTTCGCGCCATGAGCAATGCGGTAGACTTTATAATCGGTACCGCCGAAAGCAGGATCGGTCTGGCCTACGACGGTAACCGATCGGCCATCGTCGCTTGTGGAGATCTTACGGAGGTAAAGATATGCCGGACGAGCATCGGTGCCAAAGAGATATTCTGTACTACTTGACCGGGCTTGCAATGCTCCATCGGCGGAAACTGCCACAATATAGGCTCGAATCTTTATACAATCCTCTGAGACGGTGACTGTAGCCGATGTTTGAGTGATGTCAGTTATACGACGTCGCATTACAAAAGGAGCGTCATCCTCGCTACACCACAGTTCGTAGCTGCCTATTCCCGATGGCATATTCATATAAGCGTTCCATTCTATCTGGACATCCTGGCTACACGGTTCACCATGAAGGGTAATGACCATATTGTTGCATGCATCGGTAAGAGGCGACGCCTGACGGCAGCTGTCGAAGGCACATATCCTGAAATGGTGGACCACATCAATATCGTCGCCATTATAAACATATCGTGTGTTATTGCGACCATAGACGGTATCGATAGCAATACTGGGGGTACCTTCACAAACTAGATATCCCATTATGTCGGTGTCGGGGCTTGCCACCCATTCAAGAGCGACCTTTCCAATCTCAGGGTCCATGGTTACAACGCCCCATTCCGCCATTGCTGTGGGATCCATATCACGGACAGAAATAGCCACATGGCCGAAATCGTTGCCTACGCTGACGGTATAACGCACTGTGTCGCCGCATACGGCACGGCTCTGATGGTCGGTCCAATGACCCGACGTTGTTGTAGCTATGGCAACCTCGTTTTCTTGGTCGGGATACTGTCGAAACAGGGTGGCCTCGCCTTCGCAGGTCCAACTCACCTCGACAATGCGTGTAGCCGTCTGCTGCGCCTGCATAGGAATGGTGTCGGAGACGGTCATGGCTTGGCTTATAGGGAAACATAGTCCCAACATCAAAGCCAATGTCAGCATGCTTTTAGGCAGTACCCTAACGAAACCCCGTATTTCCCTACTCATGACCATCACACTATCGTTTTTAGAAGATGGCTTTTAACGTCGAATATTTTATCACAACTTGCTATTGTCGACGCTCTGTGTGCAATTATGACAACAGTGTGGTTGAGCAACATTTGACGCAGCGAAAGAGTGAACTGCGACTCCGTTGCGGCATCAAGCGCGGCGGTGGCCTCGTCCATTACCACAACCTCAGGTTTGCCTGCCAAAGCACGGGCTATGCTAACACGTTGCCGCTCGCCTCCGCTAAGCAGACAGCCTCCGTCACCAATGTAGCTCTGCAGCCCGTTGGGAAGGTTGTCGACAATCGAAGACACCTGGGCGACACGCACAGCCTCGGCGATATCGTCCTGACTTATCCACTCACGGCCAAAACGAATGTTTTCCTCGATAGAGTCATTGAAGAGCATAGGCTCCTGAGGTATATAGGCTATCAACGAGGCACGCTCCATTGCACTGGAGGTATGTCCGTTGATGAGAATAGCTCCACTGCGAGGCTCCATAAGACCCGATAACAGCCTTCCGAATGTACTCTTCCCTGAGCCGCTCTCGCCAATCACCGCGATGTGGCAATGCATGGGGAGTTCAAGATCCAAATGGCTTATGACATCGTTTTCGCCGTAACCGAAACACACGTCCTTAAAGGTAATGCTGTCTATCACTTCTTTGTTTTCCACCCCACCGCCTGGTGTAGACTCCTGTCCCTTCGCGGCACTTGTCATCTCGTGAAGACGGTCCTCTACCCCCCTACCCTTTTTCAGCTGAGCTATCGCATTGCTGAAATCCTTGATGGGAGTGAGAAGCAGGACATAAATCATGATGTAGGACACAAAAAGAGACGCCGACAAGGTGGCGGCATCGCCAAGCACCCTGTAGGCACCAATAATAAGAATGACGACGACTATGGTGTTGCCCACAAAATCACTCAACGGGGAGGCAGCATAGATCTGACGATAGAGACTTATACGACGCTTGGTGAAAAGGCTGTTTTGCTCACGTTGACGATGGTTGACATATTCTATTGCCGTGGCAGCCTTGATCTCTTTCAGAGAGTCAATGGTCTCTTGTGTTGTCGACAGCAGCTCGCCATTGAGAGCCTGAAGCTGACGTGAGCGACGTTTGAGCCGACGACTGGCAGAAAGCAGCAGAGTGCCCACGAGCATCACAAAAACGACAAGGAGCGTAAGTTTCCAATCAAGATAGAGCAACATGATGACATAGATTATCATCGTCAATGAAGAGGAAACTATCATGCGTAGACTGTCGAGCACATTGGCCTCATATTCCACGACGTCGTTACTCATGGCCGAAAGCCACTGCCCTTGACGCTGAGAAGACCACGAGGCGAAATCCTGGTTTGTCGCTGAGCGGTGAAGCAGGTTGCGAAGAGAGCGCAACACACTGGTTTTGACATTGGAAAACTCTACTGCCGAGAGATATGAAAACAGATTCTTCATGCCATAAAGCACCAAGAGCAATAAGGCATAAAGAACCAGAGCCTTAGTTGTCCCTTGGGCGGCAAGAACCACATAAACCTTGTCGAGCAGGCGCATGAGAGGATTGCTGGCACCTTTCAGCATTGACGCCGACGAGTCTGACGGAAATATCAATTGCAGGAAATCGGTGACACTGAGAGCAGAGCCCATAGTGAACAATGCTGCCACTGCAGATGTTAAGATGAAGGCAGACACCATGCCTGCCTTCTCTTTAACCAATATGGATGTCAACCGATTCATACACCAGAAATCATGTTACCAACTCATGGCATTGCCAACATAATTGCGCGGAGTGATATCGTGGAGACGTTTTTTCACTTCGTCGTCAACGTAGAGACCATCGATGAAAGCGGAAATGGTGTCGGCGGTGACCTTCTCGTTGGTGCGAGTCAGTTGTTTGAGCGCCTCATATGGGTTAGGATAGTTGACGCTGCGAAGAACCGTTTGTATAGCCTCGGCTGTGACGGCCCAGTTGTCCTCGAGGTCGGAGAGCAACTTAGACTCATTGAGAAGAAGTTTGCCGAAGCCCTTCTTGAGCGACTGCAGAGCCACCAAGGTATGAGCCAACGGAATGCCCAGGTTGCGGATTACCGTCGAATCGGTCAAATCACGCTGCATACGAGAGATGGGGAGTTTCATGGCAAGGTGCGAGAAGATGGCGTCGGCAAGACCCAAGTTGCCCTCCGCATTCTCAAAATCGATAGGGTTAACCTTATGTGGCATCGCGGAGCTTCCCACTTCGCCGCTTTTGATTTTCTGACGGAAGTAGTTCATGGAGATGTAAGTCCAAATGTCGCGGCAAAGGTCGATAAGGATAGTGTTGACGCGACGCATGGCATCCATGTATGCGGCAAGGTTGTCGTAGTTCTCAATCTGTGTGGTGAAGAGCTGACGCTGCAACCCTAACCTCTCTTTCAGAAAAGCATTGGCGAAGGCAACCCAGTCGTGGTCGGGATAAGCCACAGTATGGGCGTTGAAATTGCCCGTCGCACCTCCGAACTTGCCACCAAAAGGCAACTCGTCAAGATGCTTCATCTGTTCACGAAGACGGTAGGAGAAGACTTTAATCTCTTTGCCCAAAGCCGTGGGAGAAGCTGGCTGTCCATGAGTATGGGCAAGCATGGGGATGGTGCGCCATTCCTCGGCCATCTGGTCTATTATTGAGACAATCTCCTCCAAAGCGGGAAGCATAACATCGACATGGGCCTCGTGGAGCATCATGGGGAATGCGGTATTGTTGATATCCTGCGATGTCAAACCAAAATGCACCATCTCGCGAGGCAGCGTACAGTTCATGGCATCGAGGCGTTCCTTGATAAAATACTCCACAGCCTTTACATCATGGTTGGTGGTCTGCTCTATCTCTTTGACACGATGAGCCGATTCAAGACTCCAGTCCTGGTATATGGCGCGTAGAGAAGCCTCTTCGGGAAGAGCTCCATTGTCACGACGCAATTCTTTGATGATTGCGATAAAATATTCTATCTCCACTCTGACACGGTAGCGAATCAATGCCGATTCCGAGAAATAGTCGGCCAGTTTCTCGCATTTACCACGATAACGGCCATCTATAGGTGATATAGCTTCTAAAACGTTCATTATATAAAGGTTTGATAGTTATTTAATTGGATTAAAAGTCATGAGAAAACTCAGTCTGTCACAGCCAAATTCTTATTTTCAAATTCGGTGGTTTCAAGAAGTTTTATGATTTTCTTGTTAGAGGATGCATGTCGCAAAGCCAAGGAATACTCAACATTATGCATGTCGGAGCCCAGAAACTCCACCCAACCGTTCTCAATGAATTCGAAAGCCTTGCGCTGAGCTACCTCACCGTAAAAACCATCAAGCGACAGCACATTGCACTGGAAAAAGACACCCTGCTCTTTAAGTTGCTCCAATTCTTTGCTGTGGCTGTCGTAGTAAGGATAGCGCTCGGGGTGGGCAAGAATGACGTCATAACCTTCCATAAGGCGGTTAAAGATATGCTCATCGATACCCATACGTTTGTGATGAAGAGAGGTCTCGACAAGCAGAAGTCCTTTTTCGGCTCCACGTTTGGGGTCTGCGAAATGATAGGTAAGTAAGTTGCCGTGATCAACATGGCCCTGGAAACCATCGTCAAGATTGTATTCCCCTGTACATTCCATCATGCGAGGCAAATCCCTGTCGCCTTTATTGGCTTCCACCTCATCACGGAAGTGGGAGTAGCGCTCCAGTATCTCCTCCTCTACATTGGGGAAACGAGGGAAGCTGAAATGTGGTGTTATTTTTATCTGCTGGTATCCCACCGCCTTCATGGCCTCCATGACCTCAAGAGACTCTTCAAGCGATTTGCTTCCATCGTCGACCAAAGGGAGCAAATGACAATGCATATCAGTCACTAATGGAGCAAAAGTGGGAAGAGTTTTCTGTTTCCTTTTGAAAAAACCAAACATTTTGATTTTGTATTATTGTGAAAAATTCGTCTGAATTTAATCTATTCTCTTTATTCTGGCGCCTAACGAATTGAGTCGTTCGTCGATATGTTCGTAACCTCTGTCAATCTGCTCAATATTGTCGATATGGCTCACCCCTTGCGCAGCCATAGCGGCAATGAGAAGGGCTACACCGGCGCGGATATCAGGTGAAGTCATGTGCATTCCTTTGAGAGGATGTTCGCGTGCCAACCCTATGACGGTGGCGCGGTGAGGGTCGCAGAGAATAATCTGGGCACCCATGTCTATCAGTTTGTCGACAAAGAAAAGACGGCTCTCGAACATCTTCTGGTGTATCAGGACACTTCCACGAGCCTGGATAGCTGTGACAAGGGCGATACTTATGAGGTCGGGAGTGAATCCTGGCCATGGAGCGTCGGAGATAGTAAGAATTGATCCATCCATGAAACGGTCAATCTCATATATTTCTTTGGCGGGAATGTAGAGGTCGTTGCCACGTTGCCAGATCTCGATGCCAAGGCGACGGAAAATCTGAGGTATGAGACCCAAATGCTCGAGTTCCACACCTCCTATGGTGATGTCGCTTTGAGTCATTGCCGCCATACCGATGAAGCTGCCAACCTCAATCATGTCGGGGAGCAGACAATGGTGGGTGCCGCCAAGGCGGTCGACCCCTTCTATTGTCAACCGGTTGCTTCTGACACCCGAAATATGGGCACCCATGCGGTTAAGCATTTCACAGAGCTGATATATGTATGGTTCGCAAGCGGCATTCATTATCGTAGTGGTACCCTTGGCCATGACAGCGGCCATGATGATGTTGGCAGTACCTGTCACGCTGGCTTCGTCGAGAAGCATATAGGTTCCATTAAGGCCATTGGGAGAGGAGACACGATAGCCACCATAGCTGGTTCCTCGAGAGCCATCGGAGGAAGAAATCCTAAGGAGGAAGTCGTCGACCGAGGCACCCAACATTTCCATACCGGTAAGATGTGTGTCTATACGACGGCGCCCAATTTTGTCGCCGCCAGGCTGAGGAATCACTGCCATACCGAAACGGGCAAGGAGAGGACCGGCAATCATAATGCTGCCCCTCAACCGTGAGGCCAAAGAGCAATAATCCTCACTGCCTATGATATTGAGGTCGACATTGTCGGAACAGAAAGTGTAACTTTTACCCACTCCATTCCAAGGATTTTCCTTAACCTTTACACCTATAAGTTTGAGCAGAGCGATGAGATGGTTCACATCTCTAATGTCAGGGACATTATCGATAGTGACCTCCTCGTCTGTGAGGAGAACCGCGCATATGACCTGAAGAGCCTCGTTTTTCGCTCCCTGGGGCTTGATAGTACCATTAAGATGGTATCCACCCTCAATCTCAAAAGTACTCATTTCTTTTTCTTTTTTGGTTGCATTACGTCGACCGGCAAGGTGTTGTTCGGTACAACGATTTTCTTGTTCCTCAGTTTTTCCGCCACACGTTCATCTCCGGATATACGTGCTATGTGGTCAACAATAATATTGTCGTCGGCCAATTCACCGTTCCAAGCGAGATAAGAGCGTTTCGTTTGCTGTGCGATAAGCATAGCCAAAGCATCGTACTCCTCTCCATAAGGGGTGGAGGCCAACTTTTTCATCATAGATTCGAGGTATGCGCCATATTGGCGGATACTTATTTTATCATCCTTGTAAGGGAGCCTTTTCTCGGGTCTCTCGTTTTTCTTAGCATTCTTTTGTTTGAGCAGTTCCAGCTCTTCTGGTGAGAAGGGCCATGACTTTTCGAGACGAAAATCGGAGAGCACCATTAAATGGTCCCATAGTTTATGGTATGACACATCGTCCTTGATTGACACACCTGCCACTTGGCTCATGGCATAAACAATAGCGCGAGTTGCCTCGTCTTTTGAGGCTCCGTCGGGGGCGGCACATACATCCTCGATAATTTTTGTAATGGTACGGCCATACTCGCGATAAAGCATGTCACCTCTATTTGTGTTATAATCCATCTGTTTTTTCTGTGTTGTTCGATAAATATGCAAAAAATTATCGGCTATTTTCGCTTAATATATTTGAACGTGAAATTATAAAAATTATTGTTATTACGGGGTTATTTATCGAAAAGGGTTGTAAATTCAGGCGGGAATGGGGTTTCGAGCTTTATTTCCTTGCCTGTGACAGGGTGTGTGAAAAAGAGACGGTAAGCATGCAAAGCCAATCTTTTCAGAGGGGACTTGTCGTCACGATAACCATATATAGGGTCTTTGAGGAGAGGGTGGCCCAGTTCACGCATGTGAACACGAATTTGATTGCGACGTCCAGTCTCAAGGTTCATTTTTACCAGAGCGTACGGTCCTTTTTTGTTCAAAGTTTTATAATGTGTTATTGCTAATTTGCCCCCATTGTCGGTTGGTGACGAGACAACACCATATTCATTGTCGGTCAGCCACGAACGAACAGTGCCAGAAGCAGGGACTGGAGCTCCCCATGTGACAGCGATATAAGAGCGGTCGAAAACGCGCTCTTTCCAGTCTTTTTCGAACTGACGAGCCACGTCTTTTGTTTTTGCCACCAAAAGCAGACCCGATGTGTCGCGATCAAGACGATGGACGATATGAGCCCTTTGTCGAGAACGGCGTTTAATCAGATATTCATTTATTTCAGTGATGACAGTTATATCATTAGGGAATTTACTATTACTCAACAACCCCACAGGCTTATCAACAACCATAAGATAACGATCTTCGAAAACAACGGACATTCTTCCATGCATCATCTTATTACGGTCCTCGTCACCCTCTATTATTACCTTCATTCCTTCATGCAAAGGAAAGTCAAACTGAGTGATTCGTCTTGATGCAATAATAACACGATGCGCAAGTATTTCCTTTTTCTTAGTGCGACTAAAATCCGGAAATGTTTTATCTATTAATTCCAGTAATTTTATTGGCTCTTTTACCTCTATTTCTATAGTTTTCATAATATCATTACCCCACCATCATTGTTACACGTGAAACATATTCACAACTACTTATTTTACAATATATTATATTATTATTATTTAGAATTTTGATAATATTTGTGATATCAACAATTTTTTTGTGGTTTTCAACAGTTATCACTATCGTATAAATCAAGGATTTTATACTCATTCCCTATTGTTGAGACAAACTTCATCATATCATCGCGGCTGATAACCAAAGAAGCGCGGTTGTCGTTGGGATGGAAACTGACCTTCTCAACCTTGAGAAGAAATGAGTCGATAAAGAGAATCACTTCATGGTTTGTATCGTTCACTAAATTGAAGAGACTGACACTGCCAGGGCGAACACCCAGATATTTCATCATTCTTTCAGGAGAAGCAAACGACAACTTGCCTTGATGGAGCATTTTCTCTATGCTGTGGATATCCATGTCGCGCTTTGAATCCATAATGACTAAATAATGCTTGTTGCCCTTATGGTTTCTGAAAAAAAGATTCTTACACAATGTTGTTCCCTCTCCTCTATAAAAATGAGAGGCTATCTCTATAGTAGGAGCTTCAGGATGCTCATAGTAATCAAAACTTATATGAATACTATCCAAGTACTCATAAACCTGCCTTTGTCCTATCATCAAAAGTGTTTATAATTATGATATTATTTTTTTTGATAAGCTCAGAAAAGAGTATTTGATGACCGATTGTTTAATTATCTTTATCACCCAATTCATTTTATAATTCCCAACTCACGCGACATATCCAACATGCGGACAATTGGCTTGGCGGCTTTTTCAATTGTTTCAGAATCCATTATTATTTCTGGAGTTTCACTGAACAAACAATTGTACAATTTTTCCAATGTATTTAGTTTCATGTAAGAACATTCATTACAAGAGCATCCCTCAATATTGAAAACATTTAAAAAATTTTTTTCTGGATTGTTTTTCTTCATTTCATAAAGAATGCCGGGCTCTGTGGCTACAATAAATTTTCTGCTTTGAGATTTGCTAATATAAGTAAGCATAGCTTTAGTGGAACCAATAAAGTCAGAGACAGCTAGAACAGCGGCGTTGCATTCAGGATGAGCTACGACAGGAGCATCGGGATGCTCAGCCTTCATCTTTAAAATATTCTCTGATGTCAAAGAATCATGAACAGTACAAACACCATTCCACAAAAGCATGTTTCTTCCTGTTTGACTATTTATATAACCACCTAGGTTTTTGTCAGGGGCGAAAATTATTTTTTGATCTTTTGGCAGAGAATTAATCAATTTTTCAGCATTACCTGAAGTACATATAAGGTCAGATTCCGCTTTTACAGCAGCGGAACAATTAACATAAGAAACCACGAAATGTCCTGGATGTTTTGCTTTGAATTGACGAAGATCATCACCGGAACAAGATTCTGCCAATGAGCAGCTAGCAGTTATGTCGGGCAATAGAACTTTTCGTGTAGGATTGAGAATTTTAGCTGTTTCCGCCATAAAATGAACGCCACAGAAAACTATAATTTGAGCCTGAGTGCGCTGAGCCTCCTGTGCCAAAGCAAGACTATCACCTACATAATCGGATACTTCCTGAATATCGTCGATCTGGTAATAATGCCCCAATATGACAGCGTTTTTCTCTTTTTTAAGTTTCAGAATTTCTTTTTTTAGATCTTCGTTTCTCATATTTTTAGTAATTTTATATGATTATAAAATTATATAATAAAAGCTTAATTTGCATGAGTATATTTGCGGATAGAAAGAGACGGTATTTTCTCTTAATTCTCATTATTAATGATATATATCGTTTCTTATTGTATCCTTAAGATTGCAAATTTACGAAAAAATAATTGCATTCGATTTTAATTATGATTCAACCGAATTGAAATAAAAATAATAATTCTTTAAAATTTATTTTTTATGTTTTTATTTTGTGATGTTGATATGTTAATTACAGCCTTTACACTCATTTTTATATAAATTTATAAATTATTTTTCGCATTATTATAAACACCTTTATTAATTTAAATTCAATAATTTTTGTGTTTATAAACTATATGTTCAATTCGTTTTTCACATAGAAATGTTGATTTGTAATATGTGTTGATTTTTACTCTTATTTGTTTTAATAAATCGTGGATTTTTTCACATTAATGAACACATGTTATATGATTAACAGAGTAGTGAATTTTATAAACTTTTATTCAGTTATAAATTAACAGAGCTGTGTTTATAATCATTTATAGATTTAAAAATCATTAAGAAGAGTTAATATATAATTATTATTTTACAATTGTAAAACAGCAAAATAAAATATTCACTTATATTATCAAAGTTTAGAGTAGCTCTTATTTTTACATTATTATATATTCCACATTTTTTTGTATATTTGCATTCTCAATGAAAATATATTTCATGTTATGAATACTATAATTCATTGTTTATCATAAATCATTTATTATTTTCAATAAAAATATTTTTTGCTAATTACTATTAAAATGAGAGAAACAATACCTATTGCATCCGATCATGCCGGATATGAGCTTAAAAAAATAGTTATAGATTATCTTAAATCAAAAAACTATGATGTTGAGGATATGGGAACATATTCATCCGATAGTGTTGATTATCCTGATTTTGCTCACAAAGTAGGTTCTGTTATAAATAATGGAACCTATAAACGTGGAATAGTAATATGTGGTTCTGGCAATGGAGTTCAGATGACAGTAAACAAGTATCCGAATGTAAGATGTGCTCTCTGCTGGAATGAAGAAATAGCAAAGCTTGGCCGTCAACATAACGACGCTAACATAATCTCTATGCCTGCCCGTTTTGTTTCAACTGAATTGGCTCTAAGTATGGTTGACATTTTCTTGAATACTGAATTTGAGGGAGGTCGTCACTTGCGTCGTGTAGAGAAAATCAATAAAGTCAATCTGTAGTGAGGAACAATGATGATATAATTCAATATTTTACAATTGTATAATTTTTTTTGTCAATTTTTTTTCGATGTCAACAGATTTTCATCAGGAATTTAATGTTTTATCAGAAAAGGTTATTGGTGCTGGTAAAATGCCAGAGGGTTTTTCGCTAAAAGAAAATATCCAAAATCCTTTTCTGAATCCTTCTTTTATTGCATCAAGGTTAGAATATTCTATGATGAAAAGTATTGAAAATCTTGATGAAGAATATCAAAAATTCGAAAAGAAATTTGTCAATTCCCATAATGCCGTTTTCTGGGCTTCAGATTATAACGATGTTTTCTCTAATCTTAAATATTTGTTTAAAGCTCAGAAGGCAAAGTCAGTGAGACTTCCTAATGTAAACGCATCGACAATATTCAGAGAATTGGGAATAAAGTATTTCCTTCATGAAGAGAAGATAAACCTCAGTGAAGAAGGTGCAATACAGTTCTTCCCAGTTGACATGCTTTTTTCAGATAACGGAAGTATTCTACTTTTAAACCAGTCCGTTAACAGTTATCAGTTTTTGTCCAATTCTAAAACAAATGTTTTTTTTGCAACAATAAACCAGATTATATGCAATAGTGACTGGGCAGAAATAATACAGCAGATAGTATCGTACCGTAACAATGCTGGGCGTCAGGACATGATTCTGTTCAACGGATCGTCTAATTGTAATAATTATCTATTTATCATCGACAACCAACGTACTAGTATATTGCAGCATAAAGAGTTGCGACCCGCACTAACATGTCTTAGTTGTGGACGTTGCAACGATGTTTGTCCTGTATATCAAACGATTGGTGACGAACCTTATAACAATGTTTTCACGGGACCTATAGCACATATATCTCTTCCGTATCTGGAAACGGTGGAGACATACAAACATCTCACATATGCTTGTACATTATGTGGACGATGTGAAGAGGTTTGTCCTATTTCATTGCCCATCAGGGATATGATTATTTGGTCACGACAGAAGTTTGTCAACGATGGATCTATTGACAAAAATCAACGTCGTATGATTTCCGTTTTGAAGAAAAACCTTTTGAACAGAGGGAAGCTTAACAGGTCGAAATTCTTGCGTCGACATTTGTTTTACAAATATATGTCGTCAGAAATAAGCAGGTCTCGTCGTATGCCTGTTCTTGCAAATGATACTTTTAACAAGGACTACAAGATAAAAACAGAATCATAGGTTTTGACCAACATTTTTTCATTTCAATGAATGATTATAGTTTTCAATTCAATACAGAATTCTTTTCTTCTCTAATCAGTGGTATAAATAATCAGATTGCATCTCTGAGTGAAGTCCAGCAACAATCAGCACTCACCGATATTTTGTGCTGTATTGACAACACCTCTCTTGGCAACACTGATACAGAGGAGAGTATTGCAAATTTTTGTGAAAACACCCTCTTTATGACTCATAGGGATAGTCATGTCGCTTCAGTATGTGTATATCCTGGATTTGTATCCGTCGCCAAGGAACGTCTCCGTCCGTCGGGAATAAGGGTGGCATCGGTCGCAGGTGCTTTCCCTTCAGGGCAATTGCCAATAGAGCTGAAACTACGTGAGATAGAATATGCAATCTCTCATGGAGCTGATGAGATAGATTATGTGGTTAATCGTGGAAATATAGTAAGTGGGAAATATGACTTGCTATATAATGAAATTGCAAGAGCAAAGGCTGTTTGCGGGCAGCAAGTGTTGTTGAAAGTAATCTTGGAGACAGGTGAGCTGCCAACACCCGAGACGGTGTATGTATCGTCGCGTATTGTTCTTGATGCCGGAGCCGATTTCATAAAGACATCAACAGGCAAAATATCTGTCGGCGCCACACCTGAAAGTGTATACACTATGCTTTCGGCATTAAAGGATTTTATGTCAAAATCCCAAAGAACCGTAGGCTTTAAAGCCGCTGGGGGTATTTCATCGATTTCTGACGCTATGCTCTATTATTTTATGGCAAAAAAAATAATGGAAAAAGAAAATCTTAATTATCAAATTTTTAGAATAGGAACAAGTAGACTGACCGTACAGGTTCATAAACTTTTAACAAAATAACCCCCTTTATTTCATTTTTTTTTTGTTATTTTGCATTTTTAAACCCTATATATAAATATATTATTTTTAATGAAGCCACTGCAGCAAAAACTTGCAAAATACACTGCTCCCCAAGAGGCAAAAGCCAAAGGGGTTTATCCTTATTTTAGAGAGATTTCCAGTGACCAGGATACTATGGTTACCATGAATGGCCGCAAAGTCCTTATGCTTGGTTCCAACAGTTATTTAGGTCTTACAAACCATCCAAAGATTAAGGAGGCCGCCAAGGCCGCTATTGATAAATACGGTACAGGATGCGCCGGTTCACCATTTCTAAACGGTACTCTTGACATACATTTACAACTAGAGAGCATACTGGCAGATTTTCTTGGTAAAGATGGTGTCATGCTTTTCTCGGCGGGATTTCAGGCTAATTCAGGTGTTATCCCATGTGTTACCGGTCGTGGAGACTATGTTATCTTCGACGAAATGGATCACGCCTCCATAATAGAAGGCAAGCGTCTTACTTTTGCCAACACAATAAAGTACAAGCATAACAACATGGAGGATTTGGAGCGTGTGTTGCAGCGTTGTCCTATTGAAGCTGCCAAACTTGTTGTTACAGATGGTGTTTTCAGTATGGAAGGAGATGTTGCAAAATTACCCGAAATGCATGCCCTTTGTGAAAAATACCAGGCTACACTTATGGTTGACGAGGCTCATGGCCTTGGTGTCTTTGGCCGTGAAGGTCGTGGGGTTACAGACCATTTCAATCTGCTTGACAAAACAGAGCTTATTATGGGCACATTCTCCAAATCGCTGGCTTCTATAGGTGGTTTCATTGCTGCCGATAAAGACACTATTAACTGGATGCGTCACAATGTTCGCCCATACATATTTACCGCTAGTATTCCTCCTTCAGCAACAGCATCGGTAATCGCCGCTATTGAAATTATGCGCAGTGAGCCGGAACGCCAGGAGAATCTATGGAAGGTCTCGAATTACGCTCTTAAGTCTTTCCGTGAAGCCGGCTTTGAGATTGGCAACACTGAAACGCCGATAATCCCTCTATATGTGCGTGACAACGAAAAGACTTTCATGGTTACAAAAATGCTCCTTGATGAGGGAGTCTTTGTGAATCCTGTCATCTCTCCAGCAGTTCCTCCCGAGGACACACTTATACGTTTGGCGTGGATGGCAACCCACACTATCGAACATGTTGATTTTGCTGTGGATAAGACAGTTAAATGTTTCAAGAAACTAGGTCTTTTGCAGTGATAATAACAAGACGTTTCTCATGGAACGTCTTGTTTCTCTATGAACCATTGTAACCTAAAATTTACTGAAATAATTATGAGCAACACCATTGAAATACGCAAAGTTGTCAGTCGTCGTGACCTAAACAAGTTTATCGCTTTCCCGAACGACCTCTTCAAAGATGTGCCTACATACTTGCCTCCTCTTAATCGTGACGAGAGGTCTCTGCTTACCGACAAGAACCCATCCCTTGAACATTGCGATTTACAGACATATCTTGCTTTTAGAGACGGTGTTGTTGTCGGCCGCGTTGCAGCCATCATAAACCATAGTGTCAACGAGCATTGGAACAAAAAGGCTGTGCGTTTTGGTTGGTTCGATTTTATCGAGGATTTTGATGTTTGTAAGGCTCTTTTCGAGAAGGTTGTTGAATATGGACAGTCCAAGGGGATGACAGAAATAGAGGGCCCGTTTGGATTTACCGACATGGATAAGGAATGCTGGGTTATAGAGGGTTTTGACGCACGGCAGAATCTCAGCACACTGTACAACCCGGAGTATTACATCAAATATATTGAGCGCCTTGGTTGCAGCATAAAATGCCGTTGGCAGCAATATAAAATGCACGCCAACCAGCCTATTCCAGACAAAGTTGCCCGCATTAATGAATTAATACTGCAACGTTACAACCTCAAACTTCTGCGTTTTAAAAAACGCAAAGAGGTGTATCCATATGCTCACAAGTTTTTCCATACTCTCAACGATGCCTTCAAGGATCTATACGATTTTGTCCCTATGACCGAGAAGGAGATTGATGTTTATATTAAAGAGTATTTTCCGTTTGTAAATCTTAACTTTGTTAACTTTATTGTCGACAAGGATGATAATCTGGTGGCTTTTGGTCTTAGTATTCCAAGCCTTACCGAGGCATACAAGAAAGCTAACGGTCATCTGTTCCCGTTTGGTTGGTATCATCTGCTGCGGGGATTACGCAAATACGACACTATAGATCTGCTGCTCAATGGTGTGCACCCTGATTGGCAAAAAAGGGGAGTTCATTCTATTTACTATGCTGAGATGAACCGCAACGCCATCAAGAACAATGTCATATGGGCTTATACCAACCCTCAGATTATTGGCAATGAGGCAGAAAAAATATGGGGTACTACCTATCAGACAGAACCCCTTATGAAACGCGCCATTTTTGGCAAGGAGATATAAAAATCACATATTGAAATCTATAGCCTCATAATCAATTGAGGCTTTTTCTTTGTTTGGACATTGGGTTGAGTCTTCAGGATAAACATCATCCCCATATAATTCATTTTCGGAGATAACATCGCCTTCGGTGGCGGTACATGAAGCGGCAAGACTAATGGTGAAACCTGCCAGAAGCGCAACTTTGCTTAATTTGCCGCGTTTTGAGATGGCATTCTCCAACTGTTGCAATTCTGCATCGCAGCGTGGGCAGGTACCTTTACAGGGACCGTCGTAATGGCATTCACGCTCCTCCAGTTTAATGCCGTTTTCATTTGCAATATGTTTGCGAATAGTTTTCAGGTATTCACAAACCTCTTTACCTTGATTTTCCATAGTATTTGGTAAATTATACTTTATAGTAATCTCTCAATATACCCACCATCCAGTTTCCAGGTATTATTCTTTTCAACAGCACCGACAGTTTCTGTTCCAAGTTTGCCACCACGTAACGCAGACGAGGTTTGCGAGTGTTTATTATTTTTTCTATTTTTTTAGCCAATATTTCGGGCTTAAGACCGCCGTTCTCCTCTTTCTCGATGATGGATAGGCTGCGGGCAAAACTTTGCGCATAGGAGGCGTTTTTTGCCGTTGCCTCGCTGTTGAGTCTTTGTGCAGTGAAATTGGTGGCAAAGTCGCCAGGCTCCACCATGCTCACTTTGATTCCAAAACCGCGTACTTCCGCGGCCATGGCCTCGGTAAAGCCTTCGATGGCAAATTTTGATGCAGAATAGAAGCCCTGATATGGAAGTCCCATCACTCCTCCGATAGAACTGAGGTTGATTATTTGACCTCCCCCCTGCCCTCTCATAATCGGCAGCACGGATTGACAAACATTGACACAGCCCCTGAAGTTTGTTCCCATTTGAAGTTCTATTTCCTCGTTGGTGGCAAGCTCCAGGGAGCCCCCGATGCCCATGCCGGCATTGTTAACAACGACATCGATACGTCCACACTCTTTCATAATCTGACTTATGGCACTATCCACCGATTGACGGTCGCGGACTTCCATAACAAGAAAATGTATGTTTTTGTCTTCCTTCTCTTTGCGGCTTGTGCCATAAACGATGTTGCCTTTTGCGGCAAGGCGCTCGGCTATGGCTTTGCCAAAGCCTGATGAAGCTCCGGTGATAAGGATTACTTTTTTCATTTTTTTCTGTTTTGAAATGCAAAGATACACATTATTTCCGAATAATCATTAAATATGCGTTCTAACCCAAACATTCCGGTTACATTAGACAATATTTATTATCCGTTAGCGTTTTTATATACTATTCATCTTTTTTATAAAAAAAGTGGCGTTACAGTCATCCATAATAGATAAGCTTGATGCGTTTATACGCAAATACTACAAAAACAGGCTGCTAAAAGGTCTGCTCTACTCTGCAGCCTTCATCTTGGCACTATATATTGTCATTGTGGTATTGGAGTATTTTGGATACTTCGGCATAACTGTACGCACCTTGTTTTTCTGGTTTTTCATAGTTACAATGTCTTTCATTGTCACCTATTTTGTGGCGATTCCGTTGCTTAAGATGTTCCGCTTAGGTAAAAGGATATCATTCCAAACGGCAGCGACAATAATAGGAGACCATTTTCCGGAAGTCAGTGACAAGTTACTAAATTTATTGCAACTGCAAGAGATTGAATCTGCTGCCGACAACGAGTTGCTTCAAGCCAGCATTGAGCAAAAAACAAAGCAGTTAAGCCCTATTCCTTTTGTAAACGCAATTGATTTGCGAGGTAATGTCAAGTATGTAAAATATGTCGCAATACCGCTGCTTTTCATTGTCGTCTCGCTTATTGTGGCGCCATCTTTTATTACAGAGCCGTCAAAGCGTATAATAAACCATGGAACTTTTTACGAACGCCCCGCACCATTCTCTTTTGTTCTTGAAAACAATGATTTGACTGTTTTTCAACAGGATGACTTTCTTGTGAAGGTCTCTGTTGAAGGTAAAGAGATACCCGAAAATGTATCTGTCCTTCTTAACGGGAATAGCTATAGGATGAAAAAACTCGACAACACTCACTATAGTTATCTTATTAAAAATATCAACCATTCGCAAGAACTCCAGTTTCAGGCGCTAGGCATTCTCTCGCGACCCTATGTAATCGAAGTTATTCCTAGACCTGCGGTGCTGAATTTTCAGGTAAGACTCTCCTACCCTACTTATACGGGTCTTGAGGCCGAAACACTGATGAATGTCGGTGATATCACCGTTCCTAAAGGCACTCAGATAGAGTGGTCGTTTCAGACAAAGGATGCCGACTCGCTATTTTTCATTAATAATGACATATCTAAGGCTTTGTTCCTTAAGAATAACGGCAGAGTTAAGAATGCTTTAAGAGCTATGCAGTCGTTTTCATATTCCTTCTTTGCCAATAACACCAGGATTGTTTCAGATACTCTCTCCTACTCTGTTTCTGTCGTTGAGGATGCGTTCCCGATGATAGCTGTGATGCAGGTCAAGGATTCCCTTATGCCTGACCGTCATTTTTTTAAGGGCCAGATAAAGGACGACTATGGTTTTTCTAAGCTTGATTTTGTGATGGTTCGCACTAATCAGGGTGACTCATCCTCCAAAAAGGAAATAATTCCAGTCGCTATTACTTCTGCCGCTTCTCAAGAGTTTTCCTATTCTTTCGATTTTTCCCAGATTACACTGGATCCCGGCGACCATGTCCAGTACTATTTTGAGGTTTGGGACAACGATGCTGTAAATGGAGCAAAGTCCTCAAAGTCACAGGCTTTTGAAATACAAGTCCCTACAGAGGAAGAAATTGACAAGATTCTGAACCAATCTTCTTCGGAAATAGGGAAACAGGCTGAATTATCTATTTCAGACCTCCGCAAAATACAAGAGGAAATCAACGAGATGATGCGTCGTCTTGTGGATAAGAAAGAATTAACATGGCAAGATAAGCAACAGATTGAGGAGCTGAAGAAAAGGCAGGAGGAGGTTAAAAACCAGCTTCAGCAAATGCGCCAGCAGATGAAAGAAGATCAGCGTCTTGAGCAAAAATATAGAGATCAGAGCGAGCAACTTCTTGAAAAGCAAAAAGAGTTGGATCGTCTTTTCGACGAAGTACTAACAGAGGAAATGAAAGAGATGATGAAGGAAATGGAGCGTTTGATGAACGAAATGGACAAGAAAAAGGTTCAAGAGGAGCTTGAGAATCTTAAACTTAAGAATGAGGATCTCGAAAAGCAATTGGATCAGAATATCGAGTTAATGAAGCGTCTCGAGATTGAAAAGAAGGTGGAACAGGCTGTCAAGAAGGCAGATGAATTGGCAGAAAAACAGGAAAAGTTGGCCGAAAAACATGATGACAATCAAAGCAAGTTGAAGGAACAGCAGAAATTATCGGAAGAATTTAAACAGCTTCAAAAAGATATAGAGCAAATTCAAAAAGATTATAAAAACCTTGAGCAACCTGCTGATTTTAAAGCCGACCAAGAGTTGCAACAAAAAATTCAAAACGAACAAAAAGAATCAGAAAACAAGCTCTCTAAAGGAAAAGAAAAAGACGCTTCAAAGTCGCAGAAAGAGGCTGCTAGTGACTTAAAGAAGTTGTCAGAGCAATTGGCCGAGGCTCAAACGGATTTGGAACAGGAGGATTTGGCTGAGGATTCTGAGCAGATACGTCGCATTCTCAAGAATCTTGTTCAGCTCTCGTTTAATCAAGAATCGCTGATTTCAAAGATAAATACCGTAAACATACAAGATCCTAAATATCAAACTATAATAGCAGACCAAAATCTTCTAAAGGAGGATTTTCGTAATGTTGAGGATTCGTTGCGTGCCATAGCTAAAAGACAGGTGGCGGTGGCTGCGGTAGTTAACAAGGAACTTGCTTCAATTAATAGTAATGTCTCTAAATCGTTATCTGCGCTTCTTCAGTATAACCAGTCGATTTACAATAATTTCCGTAATACTACATCGTCAAAAAACATGCAATATGCTATGACTTCGCTCAATAATCTTTCTTTGGTCCTTGCGGAGTCTCTTGACCAGCTGCAGAATCAGATGCGTCAAAACCAACAGCAAAAAAAGAACGGAAACTGTAAAAAGCCCGGTATGAAAATGAAATCCAATTGCTCTAATCCTGGGAAAAACCCTTCGCCAAAATCTATGCGTCAGATGCAGGAGGAATTGAATAAACAGATGCAATCGCTAAAAAAAGAGCTTGAAAAGCAAGGGAAAAAACCTGGAGGACGTACACAGATAGGTAACAATAAATCTATGAGTTCCGAATTTGCTAAGATGGCCGCTCAGCAGGAGCAGATACGTCGTATGATGCAACAATATGGACAAGAGCTTAAAGAACAAAATGGGGGTAATAGTAAACTGTCTAAGGAGATAGACGAAATTATGCGCCAAATGGAACAAACAGAGACAGATCTTGTTAACAAAACTATTACCAATCAAACCATAAAACGCCAGCAGCAAATAATGACTCGCCTGCTGCAGCATGAGAAGGCGGAGATGGAACGAGAGAAAGAGGAGCGTCGCGAAAGCACAGAAGGCAAGGACATTTATCAGCCATCCCAAGGTGATATAGAGGAGTATAAAAAGCTTAAAGAGCGGAACACAGAACTTTTCCACTCTACCCCACCCTCTTTTAATGGCTTTTATCGTAACAAGGTGAATGATTATTTCTTCAATTTATAATCATCTATCCTTACGAGCTTTATACCTTTCCCCTTGATTATTGTAGACACATTTGTGTGAAAAATTTTAATATTATTAAAAAATATTTGTAAATTTGTATTTGGAATAATATTAAAATGTGATATGGAAAGGATTGTTATTCAGTCGTCTGTAGACAACATCATAGAAGTTGAAAAGTTTATAAGTGTATTTTGCGACACTTATAATATTAACAATTATGCTGGTTCCATTTCCATTTCATTGATTCAGGCTGTCAAGAATGCTATCATTCATGGCAATAAGAATGATGCCAACAAGTCGGTTGTTATTGTGGGTGACAAGTGTAGGGGAGGTGTTTTCTTTACTATTACTGATCAGGGCGAGGGTTTCGATTTTGAAAAAGTCGATGTTGATTTGTCGGATAAATGTACTGGTATTTTTTTGATGCATTCTCTTTCTGACAAGGTAACATACTCTGATGGGGGCTCGACAGTTCGTCTTGATTTTGTCATCAATGGTATTGACCCCACTTGTGCCCTTGAACGTATAGCAACTCTTCATAGGTATTATTCTCCCAAATTAGTCAATGCATAATACCCTTTTCTTTTGTTTTTACATGGATAGGTTGCTTAGTCTGTCTGAATATTTCATCCAGATTGAGCAATAATTATTGTTTTTTAAAATTACATCACTGTAATTCAATTACTTATTCAATGTTATCTGTATAACGATTGTTCTCTCATAAAAACTAATTAATGGATTATTATATATTATGGCTATTCGTTTTTCTTATCAAGAAAATATAAATACACTATTTGATGAAAAAAATGTCTCGGATTGGATCTGTAGGGTGATTCGTCGTCATGGTAAGATTCCTGGCAAAATAAATTACTTGTTTTCGAATGATGAATATGTCCACGATGTTAATGTTCGTTTTCTTAATCATGACACTTATACAGATATAATAACATTTGACAATGTTGTTGGTGACCGGATTTCAGGTGATATTATAATCAGTATAGATAGGGTAGAGGAGAATGCCGCATTGTTTGAAAATACTTTTGATGAAGAATTGAGGCGTGTTATTATTCATGGTGTGCTTCATCTCATAGGCAATAAAGATAAGACAGATGAGGAGGCTAAGAATATGCGTAAGCTAGAGAATGATGCATTAAAGATGTTTGTTGGGGAGTAAGTGTGTTTTCTGTTTCACGTGAAACAATGAGTGTAAATATATGTAAATTAATTAAACAATGAGATTTGAAGAGTTTGATGTTGTTGTTGTGGGTGGTGGTCATGCAGGTGCTGAGGCTGCTGCCGCCGCTGCGGGGCTTGGCGCAAAGACATTGCTTGTGACGCAAAATATTGATACAATTTGTCAGATGTCTTGCAACCCTGCAATGGGTGGTGTGGCAAAAGGGCAGATTGTTCGTGAGATCGATGCATTGGGAGGTTTTTCAGGTATTATTACTGATCGCTCAATGATACAGTTCCGAATGTTGAATAGATCTAAGGGACCGGCAATGTGGAGTCCTCGGGCTCAGTGTGACAAGTCTCTCTTTTCTCTCAATTGGCGACACTTACTTGAAAATATCGTTAACCTTTCAATATGGCAAGATGAAGTTGTGGACATCACGCTGGATGGGAATGTGGTTACAGGCGTGAAAACACGTATGAATATCGATATCCCTTGTAAATCTGTCGTGCTAACAAATGGGACTTTTCTAAATGGTAAAATATTTATAGGTGATTTGACATTGTCAGGGGGAAGAATAGGGGAGAGGCCTTCTTGTGGTCTTTCGGATAGACTGATGGAAAGTGGTTTTGAGGTGAGAAAGTTGAAAACAGGGACCCCTGTCCGTATAGATGGTAGGACAATTGATTTCTCCGTCCTGTCACCCCAGCCCGGTGATGTTAATCCCCAGAAGTTCTCTTTTAGTCCCATGACGACAACACTTCAGGAGCAAAAGCCTTGTTTTCTGGCCTATACAACTTTGAAGACACATGATATATTGCGTAAAGGTTTTAGTAAATCTCCTCTTTTCACAGGTCGGATTCAGGGACGGGGGCCTAGATATTGTCCCTCTATAGAAGATAAAATAGAGCGCTTTTCGGATAAGGACCACCATCAATTGTTTGTAGAACCGGAGGGTCGTATTACAAATTCGTATTATTTAAACGGTTTCTCTTCTTCACTTCCTTTGGATGTCCAGGTAGAGGCTTTGCATTCTATTAATGGTTTTGAAAATGCTACAATACTAAAGCCTGGCTATGCTATAGAGTATGATTTTTTCCCACCCACCCAATTAAAATATACTCTGGAAACAAAAAGGGTGGAGAATCTTTATTTTGCAGGACAGATTAATGGTACTACTGGTTATGAGGAGGCTGCTTGCCAGGGTCTTATGGCTGGTATTAATGCTGTTTTGAAAATAAAGGGGAAGGCGCCGTTTGTTTTGAATCGTTCTCAAGCCTATATTGGTGTGCTTATAGACGACCTTGTTACAAAAGGCGTTGATGAACCATATAGAATGTTTACATCACGAGCGGAGTATCGTATTTTGCTTCGACAGGATAACGCTGATTTTCGACTCACCCCATTGTCCCATGCCTTGGGCTTGGCTTCTGACGATAGGATGCGTCGGGTTGAAGACAAGAAAAAAGAGGTTGATAAACTTGTTTCTGCCGTTGGAGATTGTTCGGTTGCACCATTAGATGCTAATGAATACCTTTCAGAGCATTCATCGGCGCCTCTTCAACAGCGTGTTCGATTGGAAAGCCTACTTCTACGACCTGAGTTGTCTCTGGAAGATATCTCTATCATCTCACCTTCTTTTAAAACTATTGTAGAGACGGTCCCGTCAGATTTAAGAGAGGAAGTCTGCTCGGCTGCGGAGATTTTGGTCAAGTATAGTCGATATATTGATAAGGAGAGCGATGTTGCTGATCGTATTTTGAAATATGAGGGTTTGGAAATCCCGTCAGGAATTGACTATCGTTCTGTGACAGCTCTTTCGTTTGAGGCCCGAGAAAAGCTCTCCGCTATTCAGCCAAAAACGATAGGACAGGCGTCCCGAATAAGTGGCGTTTCTCCAGCTGATGTTTCTGTGTTGTTGTTGTTGATAGACGGACGAATAACAGCCGTGTAGTAATATTACTCCTATGTCTAATGTGCATGGAACATGATATTTATGAGATATTTTGAGGGTAGAAGACAAAAAGGGCGATGTTTCTCGTGAAACATCGCCCTTAAAATACATGTTCTATGGTGTTTACATGGTCGATATGTTCAATTCATAGATCTATTAAAAGAAGATAGTCTTTTGTTTCTGGTCCGATGTTGAACAGCAAATCAAGTATGCTGACGTTGGGGTTGAATGGCATCCTGTCGTTAAAAACCTGGCTATAGGGTTTGGGTTTTGGTAAAGATTCAGGGTGTTTGTAGGAGAAACAATCCCGATAATCATTTGCGTATTTTTCTTTAGTAAGATAGTCTATGGTGTGGTGGAACGAAATATTTATTTTTAGTTTTTCAGATAAAAAATCAGTTATTGCATCGTTGAGATCTATTAATCTCGTGTATTGTTTTTTTAATAGAGCCTCGACATCATCTCGGTAGTATAAAAAAAACGGGGAGGAGTTATATGCGCTCATAATTGCTCGCCAATGGTTAATGTTCCATCGTTCGGTATAGCATATTCCGATTTCTTTTGTTGTTGTGTGATTGCCTTGTGGTCGCAAAACGGGTACGCTTAAAGACATGGCGCCATTTGCTGTTAAGATGACAGTTCTGTTGCGGAGTGTTTGTTTTGGAAATGTTTCACAATCCTCCACATTGATTATTTCATCTTTGACAGCATGTTGTACAATTGCCGCTGCCAAAGCCAAGGGAGGAAAGTATGAGGTTGGAAATATGCTCTTTCCTTTGAGGACGTCATTTCCCATATACTATGGCTGATAGATTCCCATTATCGAAAAAGAAGTCCACGTTGCCTTCACCAAAAGAGATGCGTCTTTCGCCCCAAGCCTCTTCGTCGGCATCTTGTTCATAGTATCCGTTGTCCACCATCATGCGTACTATTTCCCGCTCATTCATGTCGAATATTTTGTTTCCAAATAGTGTCGCCGATTCGTCGGAAATATCAATGCATTGCAAGGTTGGACTTTCGTCTTCAAAGAATAGTCTGAGATTGTCGCCGTAGTGAAGCAGTGTCGTTGGGGCTTCGAGGGCGTTCTCAAAGTTCTCGACCTCGTCGGGCTCACCCATCAGTTGGACTACATCTTCAACAGGCATTCCAAATAGTATATCGCCAATTCCATTTCGGAGTTTTATTTCGTAGTTCATGATAATATTCTTTGGTTATTTTGAAAATACAAAGGTACGAAATTTTTTTGAATTGAAAAATATATTTTTTTCTTTCGTATAGCGATAAGAAGATGGTAACTGTTTTTTTTAGTGCAATTATATTGATTAAAAATATTGAAATACAAAATATTGATTATGTTTATTGATGCTGGGAAATAAAATATTTTTGTCAGTATATAAAAAAGTTGTACTTTTGCAAACTCAAATTGAGGCATTCAAGTTGATGACTACGTAGCTCAGCAGGTAGAGCACATCCCTTTTAAGGATGGGGTCCTGGGTTCGAGCCCCAGCGTGGTCACCACTTTTTGGTTCGACTACGTAGCTCAGCAGGTAGAGCACATCCCTTTTAAGGATGGGGTCCTGGGTTCGAGCCCCAGCGTGGTCACACAGAGTCGGCTTTAGTCCGGCTTTTTTTGTTTGTCGTGAATTGATGGTGGGGGGTATGAAGTGTTTTTCCGGGCATTCACCGGATAGCCATTTTTTCTGTATTATCTGATTGTCTTATTTATTATCAAGGCAACCATAACTTTTTGTTTTTCTTTTTGTTGTTTCTGAATATTGAATTGTTGAAATATTTGTATTCCAAAAGGGATTTATTATTTCTCTTAATAATTTGATTTTTTTTAATATTTTTGCTGATTAATTAATTTGACTCATATATTTTTATGAGTCTGTCTAATATATTTATTAATAAATAGTTATTTTATTTTTTTAATTTAAAAAAAAAGAATATTATGTGTGGAATTGTAGGATATATCGGGGAACAGGAAGCCTATCCCATTCTTATTAAAGGGCTTCATAGACTGGAATATCGTGGTTATGACAGTGCCGGTGTCTCGATGATAAATGCAGACGGTGTTTTGTCGGTCTATAAATCCAAAGGCAAAGTGTCGGCATTGGAGGCCTCCGTTGCTGATAAAGATGTAAGTGGAACGATAGGAATTGCCCATACTCGTTGGGCAACCCATGGAGAACCCAATGCTGTAAATGCCCACCCGCATTTCTCACAATCTAAAAATCTTTCTTTGGTGCACAATGGCATTATTGAAAACTACAAGTCTCTTCGTATAGAATTGGAGAAGAATGGCATGACATTCTGCAGTGAGACTGATACTGAGGTTCTTGTCCAGCTTGTCGAATATACCCAACAGCAGCATGGTTGTGATCTTTATAGAGCCACACAGCTTGCTCTTAAAAGTGTAATTGGAGCATACGCCATTGCCATTCTCGATAAACGAAACCCGGACCAGCTTATCTGTGCGCGTAAAGGCAGTCCGCTAATTATTGGAGTGGGTGCCAACAATGTTGCCGGTAATGGAGAATTCTTTTTGGGAAGCGATGCAACACCAATTATAGAATACACCAACAAGGTTATTTATCTCCAAGACGAGGAAATTGCCATTATGAACCGTAATGGTGATCTTAAGATCACAAACCTGAGCAATGTAAAGCAGACACCGCAAGTGCATACACTCCAGATGAATCTCGATGAGTTGGAGAAAGGAGGATATGCTCACTTCATGTTAAAAGAGATATACGAGCAGCCTAATGCGCTTAGAATATGCACAAAAGGCCGTCTAAACATCGTTGACAAGGATGTCTTGCTTAGCGGTATTATTGATCATAAAGAGAAGTTTGTAAATGCCCGTCGTATTATTATTTGCGCCTGTGGAACATCCTGGCATTCCGCTCTAATTGGAAAGTATTTTATTGAGGAGGCCGCACAGATTCCTGTGGAAGTGGAGTATGCGTCAGAGTTCCGTTACCGCAACCCTGTCATTTTCCCTGACGATGTCGTTATTGCTGTTTCTCAGTCAGGTGAGACTGCCGATACTCTCGCCGCTATTCAGTTGGCAAAAGAAAAGGGTGCTTTCCTCTATGGTATTTGCAATGTTATCGGCTCTTCGATACCTCGCGCCACCGACAGCGGTACTTACTTGCATGTAGGCCCCGAAATAGGTGTCGCTTCAACGAAAGCCTTCACAGGACAGGTGATAACACTGTTCATGCTTGGTTTGGCTATAGCGAAAGAGAAAAAGACTCTTAGTGATGACATGTTCCACATGCTTGTCAACGAGTTGCAGAAAATACCGGACAAAATGCAATGGACTCTCGACCACAACAAAGGTATTGACAACTTTGCACAAATGTTCACGTATGCTCGTAATTTCATCTATTTAGGAAGAGGATATAATTATCCTGTCGCATTGGAAGGAGCTTTGAAACTTAAGGAGATAAGCTATATCCATGCTGAGGGTTATCCCGCCGCTGAGATGAAGCACGGTCCTATCGCTCTCGTTGATGAGGAGATGCCAGTCGTTGTTATAGCTCCAAAACGTGGCATGTACGATAAGATAGTCAGCAACATTCAAGAGATAAAGTCTCGTAAAGGTAAGATTATTAGCGTTGTTACGGAAGGTGACACTATAGTTAAGGGGATGTCGGACTATTGCTTCGAAATACCCGACACTCGTGATTGTTATGTGCCTTTGTTGGCTATTCTGCCACTTCAGCTGCTGTCCTACTATGTCGCTATTGCTAAAGGTCGTAATGTGGACCAACCACGTAATTTGGCGAAATCTGTTACTGTAGAATAGTTTATTGAAAGGTGTTGCTAAGCCTTTATTAGAAAGATTTCTATTTCACATTGGACTAGCTAAATAGAAAGAGGCGTTGCATTTCTTTTGCAACGCCTCTATTGTATAACCAACTATTTGAAATCGGGTGTCTGTTACAAATGCTTCAGTATCTGTTCAGCTAGTCCTATAGAATATCCATGACTATGGAACATTATCTCTCCATGGTTGTTGACCAAAGCCACAAGAGGGTAGTCGTTGTTCAAATTGAGTTTCAGAGCGTCAACAATTTGTTTCTCGAAGGGATCTTTGTCGCTGGCATCACGAATAATACAATCTGTGTTGGGAAGTTTCCATGTGATGGGTTTTGCTGAGGCAGGGGCTACAAGGTATGTCATCCCGCCCCAAGCCGAATATTCATTTGTGAGACTTTGTAACTCTTTGATAAGGTGTTTAGAAGGCTCTTTATAGTCTCCAACAAATATAAATAGAACACCTGTTGCTCCTGCGTAGTCGGCAACAGTGGCCATATCTGGCACAATCTCCTGGGTTGGGTCGATAGTTGCCTGTGCTTCATTCAATCGTGATTTCAAAGGTCTTAGAATGATTTCTTTAGTTACTTTCTCTCCTTCAGAGACAACAAAATACTCTGCTCTGGCAAGAACATCACCTTCGGAGTATCTATTACCTGTTGTCAAACAGTAATATCCTGGTTCCAAGGTTATTGTGGCAGGGAATTGATACATGCGACTATCGTCCTCGAAATCGAAAGTATTAAAATCTCCATTCTCATATTTTGCAAGTGAGAAATGTGACCAATATATCGGTTTTGCCAGCTCCTTTGTGCTTTTGAAGGTGAGTGTCAGAGAGGCACTGGGTTGAATTGCATTTTGTAATTCAAATGATATTGTTCGCCATTCTGGTTTTTCCCCAGTGTTCATGTTATCATATACATATATTGTATTCGTGGCATTGTCAAGATAGGAGGGAATGTTTAATGAGCGACAAGCGGCGACAAAAAATATGTCACGGCTGTGTTTATCGCTGTGTTTAAGTTTGTATACTCCGCAAGGTGATATTGGACAATTGTAATAGTTACCAGTATCATCAACAAGGATATTCTCTTTGGTCCATGTTATCAATTCGTTGGCGTTTTTTATCTGTTTCAGCTCATTGGCAAGAAATACTCTCCAAGGACGTACCATCTCGTTGCTTATACGTGCAGGCAGGATTCCCTTTTTATAAACATCATAAGGGATTTTGTTGTCTATTGGGGTAATGTGAGCCTCAAGTGTTTCTTCTTCAATATCACGCAAATCCTTGTCGCTATAACTTGAAAGATAGTCGTAAACCAGTGCCGTATTATCTTTGTGTTTGTCAATGAACAATCTGATAGCATGGTGGTTACCTTCGCTATTATGAATAAAGGCCCATTCTCTGTCGTTGTAATTTGAGCATTTCTCTCTTGTCGGGAATGAGGCGACATAGTCTGCACGAACGGAATCCTCATAGACCAAGCGTTTTGCGTTGGCGTCTGCCTTCTTTTTGCAGGGTGTTACTTTGGCTACTCCAGCAACGGGAGGAACAACATCGATGTTTTCCACATAGTTTTCGGATTGGGTGTCAACATTGCGTGTTAGATATATTTCTCCCTCAGCTGTTTTGCGGATATCCAGCATAATATAATTGTATTTATTGCCGTCGGAAGCCCAAATTTGCAAATCTCCATGTCCTGTTGTAAGGCTAGCCTTTCCTTGCTTATCTGTTTTAATTGTTGCCAGAGGGAAGAACTCACTGTAATTGTATAATTTGAATTTCACATCTGCTCCTTCGACTGGTTGATTGTCGCTGTTATATACAGTTATTGTCACTTTTTTTGTTGGAGCATAGTGGTTTAGCAGATTCAGTTCGCTGTAAAGAGCCGTCTCTTTTACAACCTCCTCGTCGCCATTATAACGCCCAAAAGCTTTGCTGTGTACCATCATACAACGTGTTGAAGGAACTGCAAACCAGCCCATATCTAATTCAGCGTCTGGTTCGCAGGCCCCAAGGAAATACCACTTATTGCTGTCGGCTATGAAAACTTCCACCCATGCATGGTTATCGTCGCAGTGAGCCCATCTAGGTGTATAGCACTGACGAGCAGGAATACCTACGCTTCTTAATGCTGTGACAGCGAAAGTGGATTCTTCTCCGCATCGTCCTAGTGAGGTTTTCATTGTTGCCAGTGGCGCGGAGGTGCGTCCATCACTGGCTCTGTAAGCCACATGTTCATGACACCAGTGATTTACCTCTAGAGCGGCATCATACATTGACAATCCTTTTATGCGCGGTGTCAACTCTCGTTGCATCAATAATCTAGCGGTATCCAGATTCTCATTGTTGACACGGTATACTAAAACGAAGTGACGGAATATGTCTTCTGGTATCTTCTTACCCCATTCAAAATACTCACGCGCTGCAAAAGAGGCTTTTATCTGTTGCAAGTAAAAGGATTGGTCATAATCGGCAAGGTCACTATAGGGCATATAGGCATATAAAAACTCAAGAGCCTCTCGTGTCTCACAATCAAGGGTGTCCATACCATCAAAGAGCTGATGGGTGAGACCTGATGCCAATTGTTTACGTTGCATGAAATCAGCATGAACCAGATTCCTGTATTCTTTATCGCTTATAAAGTGTTTCTCTTTTTTGCATGAAATCAAAGCGATACATACGACGAAAAAGATGATGGCGATTTTTTTAATTGTTTGCATATTTTTTAGTGTTGCAAGTATAATATAATCAATGGATTGTTTTTAAAAAGTCATCTTTTAATATATGAACAAATTAATTCATTTTATCAGTTATTTTGAATAGATTCCTAACGGTGTTCATGTCTGTAACGGTCATGTTATCAATGATTTTTTTACAGCTGGCATGTATTTGTCCCACTTTTGTCTCATTGACTATATATGTCACATTATGAGGTGTTATTCCGGCTGCGGCTATAATACCGATTCTTCCGTCGGCCTGTTTGACAAGTTCTTTCAGCAAAGGTATTCCTTCTTCGGCAGAGGGCATACATCCGGATGTCAGTAATTTGTTGCATCCGCATTCAATAATCTGCTCTAATGCTTCTTTGGGGTTGCGGCATTCGTCAAATGCACGGTGAAATGTAATATCCATGCCTTGGGCTGTTTCTACAGCGATGCGTGTTTTCTCAACATCAATATCGCCATTGGGTGTTAGGAAGCCAAAGACAACAGCATGGGCTCCCAACAAGTAAGCATGCCGTATGTCGGAAAGGGCGATTTTAAAATCCTCATTATCATAAATAAAATTACCCCCACGAGGACGGATTAATACTCGTGTTTGCAGATTAAGTTTTTTTACACAATACTCAATGGCTGCTGCAGATGGGGTGGTTCCGCCTTCGCTTAAAGCTTGACAGAGCTCTATTCGATAGGCACCTCCGAGTTTGGCATTCCGTGCTGATAGTACCGAATTGCAACATATTTCTACTTCCATATCAAAATGTTTGTGGTTATTGGAATTTCGGGGAGCTCTATTTTTGTTGGTGGATGTTTAGGTCGTCATAAAGGAGCGACTCCATATAATATAACAATCCCTTGTATAGAGCAAGGGATTGTTTGTTTTTTTGTGGAAATGCAGGAGTAACTATTGAAGTTTCAATAGAGCCTCTTTTATTCGTTTAATAGCTTCTACCAAAAGGTCTTCGCTGGTAGCATAACTCAAGCGAATGCAGCTGTCGTCACCGAAGGCCGAGCCCATAACAGTGGCAACATTGGCTTCGTTAAGAAGGTAAAAGGCCATGTCAGTGCTGTTTTCTATCTTTTTTCCATTATAGCTCTTGCCGTAGTATGAGCTCACCTCAGGGAAGAAATAGAATGCGCCTTGAGGTAGACGGACTTTAAGTCCAGGAATGTCGCATAGAAGTTTGTAAACCATGTCGCGACGTTTCTGGAAGATATTGCGCATGTTGATGATGTCTTCACTTGTTGCAGGATCCATAAGCATGGCACATACTGTGGCTTTTTGGGCGATGCTGCATGTGGCGGAAGTCACCTGTCCTTGTAGTTTGTTGGCAGCTTTGGCGATGACGGTGGGAGCGGCTATGAAGCCGATACGCCATCCAGTCATAGCGAATCCCTTGGCAACACCATTTACGGTGATGACGCGGTCTTTAACCTCTGGGAACTGGGCTATGCTCTCGTGCTTGCCAACAAAGTTTATGTGCTCGTATATTTCATCAGCCATAACGAAGAGATTCTCATGTTTGGCGACAACTTCAGCAATACCTTTGAGTTCTTCTTTGGTGTACAGCATACCGGTAGGGTTGCTTGGCGAGGAGAACATGATGAGTTTTGTGCGAGGAGTTATTGCAGCCTCAAGTTGTTCGGGGGTAACTTTGAAATCATTCTCAAGTTTTGTTTTGAGAAATACGCATTTGCCTTCGGCGAGGCGTACAAACTCTTTGTAACTAACCCAATAAGGGGTGGGAATGATGACCTCGTCGCCTGGGTTGATGAGACATTGCACAACTTGATATAGGCTCTGTTTAGCGCCAGTGCTGACCACGATTTGCTCTGGTTTGTACTCCAAATTGTTGTCGCGGCGGAATTTCTCGCAAATGGCTTCACGCAAATCAGGATAACCAGGTACAGGGGGATAGTGGGTGAAGTTGTCGTCAATGGCTTTTTTAGCGGCCTCCTTGACGATTTCGGGAGTGTTGAAATCCGGTTCACCAATACTTAGACTGATGACGTCTTTACCTTGAGCTTTGAGTTCGCGGGCTTTTGCTGTCATGGCCAGGGTCTCCGACTCGGCCATATTAAGTATTCTCTGTGATAAAATCTCCATGATATCTTATTGTTTAGATGGTTGCATTACATAATTTTCACTAAGAGTAATAACCTGCTTCTTATTGTCGAAACATGACTATTAGTTAAGTAGTTATAATAGCGAAAAAGGAATTGCAAAAGTACGAAATTATTTTTGATTTTTATACTAATAAGCTGTAAGTTGCCACAAATCACTGAATACCAATCTGTTTATATTGTTTTGCCAATAAAGAGAAAAGAGTAATCTATTTTATAGTAAATGAATGATTTGTATTTAACCATTAGAAATTCTTTGTTGGGTGGGTGAAAAAACAAAAAAATTGTGTATATTTGTAATTCTCAAAAAAGAAACAATAAACAATATTATAAATAATCAAATAATTGATAATTATGGCAAAAGAACAGAACGAAGCAGAAGCAACGAAACTTGAGAAATTGAAAATTCTTCAAAGTACTCTTGACAAGATAGAGAAGAGCTATGGCAAGGGTTCTATTATGAAACTCGGTGACAGACCTGACGAGACTTATGATGCTATTTCGACAGGCTCTATCAGCCTTGATAACGCCTTGGGTATTGGAGGTTTTCCAAAGGGTAGAATAATTGAAATATATGGACCTGAATCATCGGGAAAGACAACTTTGGCAATTCATGCTATCGCAGAAAGCCAGAAGAAAGGTGGCATTGCTGCTTTTATCGATGCAGAGCATGCTTTCGACCCTGTTTATGCTCGCAAACTCGGTGTGGATATTGACAATCTACTTGTCTCTCAGCCCGATAATGGTGAACAAGCGTTGGAAATCGCTGACAATCTCATACGTTCCGGTGCCATAGATATCATTGTCATTGACTCTGTCGCCGCTTTGACCCCCAAGGCAGAGATTGATGGCGAGATGGGCGATTCGAAGGTTGGTCTTCATGCCCGTCTTATGTCGCAAGCACTTCGCAAAATGACCTCGACTATCAGTAAGACAGGCTGCTGCTGCATTTTTATCAACCAATTGCGTGAGAAAATTGGCGTTATGTTTGGCAATCCAGAGACAACAACAGGTGGAAATGCTCTAAAATTTTACGCCTCAGTACGTCTCGACATTCGTCGTATCCAAGCCATAAAAGATGGCGATCAGAATATTGGCAACCGTGTCAAAGTCAAAGTCGTGAAGAACAAAGTGGCCCCTCCTTTCCGTGTTTGTGAGTTTGATCTCATGTTTGGCGAAGGTATTTCCAAGACTGGCGAAATCATTGATTTGGGAGTTGAGACAGGCATTGTAAAGAAAAGTGGCTCATGGTTTAGTTATGGTGACAGCAAATTGGCGCAAGGGCGTGAGGGTGTCAAGGCCCTTCTGCGTGACAATCCGGAACTATGTGACGAGCTTGAGCAGCAGATCCGCCTTGCTCTTCATGAACAGCAGGCAGAGAATTAATACTCTCGGTTTATGAAAGAAGAATCAGAGGATGCTCTGGTATTGCAAAAGTATGACGAACTAATCGCAGCTTGTCGCGCTAACCATCCACTCACAGAAGAAGAAGAAAAGCAGATATTCAGTGCCTTCAATATAGCACGTACTGAACATGCTGACACCCGCCGTAAATCGGGCGAGCTCTATATTTTCCACCCTCTTGCAGTGGCTCTCATCGCTGTCAAAGAGGTGGGATTGGGTACTATAGCCGCGGTATGTGCTCTGTTGCATGACGTGGTAGAAGACACCGATTTCACTCTAGACAGCATTCGCGCTATTTTCGGCGATCGTGTCGCTCGAATCGTTGATGGTGTTACCAAAATTGACAAAGCATCGATGATTGCAGAGCAAAACGAGGACTTTTCTTCACAAGCCGAAAATTATCGCAAAATTCTTCTGGCGATGTGCGACGATGCATATGTCATATTCCTCAAACTGTGTGACAGACTGCATAATATGCGTACTCTTGGCTCTATGAAAGACACCAAGAAGCTTGCTATTTCATCAGAAACGCAATATCTTTATATCCCTCTGGCTCACCGTCTAGGTCTTTATGGTATTAAGACAGAGCTAGACGACTTGGTTATGCAGTATACCAATCCCGACAAATATGCTGAAATAGCCCAAAAAATAAGAGAAACTATTGGTACAGAGAGAAAACTAAAGACTTGTTTTACAGCCCCTATTCGTAAGATGCTCGATGAGAACGGCTTCCACTATACCATTAAGACACGTGTCAAGTCGGTCTATTCTTGCTGGAAAAAAATGCAGAACAAAGGCGTTTCATTCGATGAAATCTTCGATCTATACGCCATGCGAATAATTTTGGATTTGCCGCAGATTCAGGGCCTGTCTGAAACAGAGGCGCATAAAATAGAGGCGGAAGAGTGTTTTAGAGTATACACTCTTATCACCAACACATTCCCTCCTCAGCCTTCGCGCCTCCGCGACTGGATTCGCTCGCCAAAAAACAATGGTTATGAGTCGTTACATATCACCGTAATGTCGCCCATTGGCCGTTGGGTGGAGGTTCAGATACGTACCACGCGTATGGACCGTATCGCGGAAAAGGGTATGGCCGCGCATTTTCTTTACAAAGAAGCCCATCCTGATGAGCCTGTCAAGCAAAGCCCTGTCGAGGAGTGGCTCCAACAAATCCGCACCTCGTTGGAGAATCCTAACAAAAACGCTCTTGATCTCGTCGAGGAATTCAAAGAAAACCTTTATACCAAGGAAATATACATTTTCACTCCCAAAGGGGAAACTATTAAATTGCCTTCGCGTAGCACTGTTCTGGACTTTGCTTACGCTATTCATACAGAACTTGGCGATCATTGTATAGGAGCAAAGGTTAACGCACGTGTAGTTCCCATAGGATATCGGTTGCATAGTGGTGAGCAGGTGCAGATACTCACATCACAAAAAACCAAACCTTCAGAGGATTGGCTTCAAGAGGTGCAAACATCTCGTGCCAAGGAACATATAAAAGACTCTATTCGTAATCAAAAGAAAAACCATCGTGATGATGGAGAACAGAAACTGAGGGCTTTTTTGAAAAAGTCTAAACTGCGTTTCTCTAACGACCGTGTAGCCCGACTTAAACTGTATTTTAACAGCGATAGTGATATTGACCTTTTTTATCGTATTTCCACTGGTCAGATAACGGAAGATGCTATGAGTCAGTGCTTCCATCTTTCGTCACAAGCTCCTGAGTTCTTGTTCTTAAATAAGGAACAATCCCTTTTTCATAATATTAGTGGAAATGATATTAATGAGCGAGAATCAAGTGGCAAAATCCATACCACTTCAGCATTCCTAACCGATAGTGATTACGAAAATCTTGAGGCTCAGCCAGCTCCATGCTGCAAACCCATTCAGGGTGACAGAGTGATAGGCATTGTTACCGATGGCAAAATCATGGTTCATCGAACGAACTGCCCCAATGCAATACATGAGATGTCGACCCATGAGGATAGGATTGTCCGTACACGATGGCGTCCAGGTGAGAAGATTGCGTTCCTTACAGGTGTTAAGATCACAGCAATAGACCGCAAGGGATTATTGCAGGACATTACCCGTATTATTAGTGACGAGATGGATCTCAATATGCGTGCTATAACCATTGAGGCCTCTGAGGGTGTCGGTAGGGGGTTGATTATGCTTTATGTCCATAATCTCAGCGACCTGGATACCCTTATGGAACGACTTCGCGCCCTCGATAGTGTAGAGCAAGTACAACGTGTGTAAATCCGACTATTTTATATTTTCGAGTATAGCCAGAGCCGCCGAACGGCCGTCGTTTACGACATCGTTTATTGACATAGGCCTTTTACATGCTCCGCATACGAAGAGGCCGGGTTGAGAAGATGTGCAGTCATTAATGTGTGGGTCTATGGTTTGAGCGAAACCGTAGTCGCCACATATACCTGCCGCTTTGGCCAAACAGCGGGTTCCTTCAGAGGCCTCCATCCCGACCATCAGCACTAAAAGGTCGGTTGTCATCTTCAGTGGCAGGCCCATGAGAGTGTCTTCGGCCTTGATCTGCACTTTCCCATCGAATGTGCCAGAAGCTTCAGAAATACGACCGCGGACAAAGCGAACGCCGTATTCTTGCTGTGACTCGCGGTACATTTCTTCGAAATGCTGTCCCCACATTCTAAGGTCCATATAGAAAATGTATGCTTCAGCATCTGGAATCTGGCGTTTTACCTCTATAGCCTGTTTCACAGCAGTGACACAGCATACTTTGGAACAATAATGATTGCCTGATTTTTCATCGCGAGAGCCAACACATTGCAAGAAAACTATACGTTTGGGTTTCTCGCCTATAGAATTCAGAATCTGATTATAACGAATCATTTTCTCCATCTCTAGCGATGTAACGACACCATTGTAAATACCATAACCTAACTCCTCTTTGCGGTGTGCGTCGAAAGGAGTGTAGCCTGTGGCCAAAAGAACCATGTCAGAATAGTGACTGGTATTTTTGTTATCGATGAGTTTCCATCCTCTTTCGCCTTCTCGTTCAAGTCCAACTATTTCGGTGTCATAATGTTGAACAATGTTCTGGTTAAGAAGTTTTTTATTCATAAGCTCTGCAACATCTGAGGCTGCTGCGAAGTTTGGAAACAAAAAGGCTTTGTCTGTAATATTTTTGAGAGGTGATGAGGATTTTTCGAATATATTAACGGTTAATCCTTGTTTGGCCAAAACCGAAGCTGCTTCGATACCAGCAGGACCAGCACCTATGATGGATATTGTTTTCATTTCTTTTTTTTGTTTCTGACGTTGGATTAATAAGCGTGTATATTTATTATCCAACTATTTTATTAATAATAATCACTTTGATTTCCAGGACGATTCTACTATTCTTGTCGCAAGCAGTCGGGACGATTGGGACGTTGGATAAGGCGACCTGATTTGCCTTGGTATTTTTCGTCGGGATTGTAGGCTATACCTATTTTGTTGAACAAAGGTTCACTTTGGACTTGGTGGAGTTGGAATCCCAGTTCCCAAGGATCGTAACCCAACAGGAGTCCTGTTAGTTCCTCATATGTGAGTACGGGAATGCCAAAGCCTTCTTTGTCGTAAGTCTTATGTTCCATCTCTGCTATCGTATACTGCCATTTGTCGAGAAACATACAACAACCAGGGCAGTTAGTAAGTATGAAATCCGGTTCATAGGGCTCCATGGATTGGAATTTTTTCTTTGTGTTGGCTATTGAATAACCGCGGTTCTCTTGTACAAGATATTGGCGGAATCCAAAGCCGCAGCAATGACGTCTTTCTGGATAGTCTATCACTTCACCGCCCCATGCCTCTATCATGCCTGCCAGAACATAGGGGAACTCAGCTTTGCCAATGCCTCGTTCAGGAAAAATTTTTGCATAGTGGCATCCTATGTGTTCCACAACACGCAGAGGTTTACCTGTAAAACGGTTGATGAGCTGATATTTCATCTTTGGTTTGAGGTCGAAACGGAATTTGTAAATCACATCTGAGGGGTGTGCCAGGTTCTTAGGCGCTTGAAATTCACGCTTTGTTGCCTCCCATAGGTATTGACGTGTCTTGGCAAGGAGTTCGGGATCTTTTTCCCATTTTTCCATGACTTCAGAAAACACTCCGAATGATGTGACACAGGAGGGCACATAATTTTCGTACCCACATTCTGTCATCAGAGAGAAAAGTCGCGCTACGACAGTCATTGTTGTATCCAAAGGCACCACATCGCTGTGGTAACCAATGCCGGTGCAGGTGTGTTGGTGCGGGTTGTCGCAGATGTCCTTACCCAGCTCATTGCGCAGAATGCGAAGGAATGCTGCTTCTGAGCCAGGGAAGAAAGTCTGGCGTATGCAGCTCCGTTCGTAAAAATAATGATCGTCGGCTATCTCTTTCTGATATTCGTTCCAATAGCGTTTTTGCATATTAAAATAGGGTAAAAATAATATATTTTATTTGGTTTTGTCAAGAGGTTGACTAATTGTTATTCGAGATGAAGTAATTAATTTTATTGATTGTCTGCCAAGATGTTCGCTGCCACGATTTCGGCAATATCTTTCACGGGTACAGTCTCGGCGCGTTGGAATGCTTTTTTGCACATGGGGCATGCTGTGGCAATGGTGTCAGGATTTGGAGCAAGCAAGTTGTCTCGTGAAGCGTTGCGAATCTTGGTTTGTTGTTCTATGTCGAGGAGCAGATTACCAAGGTTGAAACCACAGCAGAGGCTGTGTTCGCGCTCTTCTTTGGTTTTTAATAATGTACTAGTGGCTTTGAGTATGTTGCGTGGTTGATCGTATATGCCGCACCCTCTACCCAATTCGCAGGGATCGTGATATACCACACGTTTGTCGTCATGGCGGAGTTTCAGTTTTCCGCTTTCTATCAGCATGTTTATATATTCGGTGTGATGTAGAACAGGAATGGATAGTTTGTACTCCTTTTTGAACGATTGGTAACATATCGGGCATGAGGTGACCAGCATTGTCGCCTTACTGTTGACAATCATTTCAGTATTTTTTCTCCTCAATTCAAAAGCCTGGTGTTCGAAGCCTTGTTGCAGCAGAGGACGTCCGCAACAGATGGTGTCTTCTTTGTCCATGTACCAGTATTTTTGACCTACAGCGTCAAAGATGGTTTCCATTGCTGAGGTGATACCTGGTGTAAGATGGGACATACAACCACCAAAATATGCTATTCTACCTATGGCGTTGAATGGTTGTACGTTACGAAGATATCCATAGGTACCCTGTTCGTCGAAAGCCACTTTATTCTTGATTCTTACCTGGCGACGTATTATAGATAGGTTTATATTGACAGGGCAGTCAGCCACGCAGCGATCGCACATAAGGCAGTTTTCTGCTATAGACTCTGCATTGCGTTGTAACTCAAGGTTTCGTACCGACTGAAGCATATATACACCTTGCATGTTGACAATGCCAAGTTCTTTGTTCATCGGACATCCGTCAATGCATATTCCGCAACGAGAGCAGGCGCTAAGCTCGAACATGGTGTATCCGGTTTTTTTGTCATTGTCACGCACTCCGAGCTGGCGGAAATATATTAGGAATATCTCTGTAAAGATATGCATGTAGCGCGAGAAAGGCATAAGGCAGAAGAAGGTGCCTAGGGCAATACTATAGAGTAGCCAACAACTATATTCGAATGCAGGGTCAGCAAGTCCAATGTTTTTTATAAGGTCTCCTAGTGCTTTAGTCAAGAAACCCCCATTACCGTTAATGGCCGATGTGGCGCCTTCGGAAAGCAGTCGCATGGGGAAGATACACCACAATGCCAGTTTGGCCACACGGTCCATGATTGTGTGGCGGGTTGTGCGTTTCATGCCCAAAGGGCGAGACCATACTTTTTTGAACATAGCCAATGTTAAGCCACTTAACACATAGATAAGAAGGGCGTCCATAAGGTGGGCATAGAACATGGCTTTGGGGAATGCCACAGGGTTGCATTCCGGTTCAAAATAGTTGTAGAATATCGCTATCCAGAAAGGATGACCATCAGGATAGGCTAGTTTGGCTTGAACGGCTCCAACAACTATCAGCAGAAACCATCCAAAAGCAAGGCTGCGGTGCATATAGCCCAGAATAACATTTTTCTTGGTTATACGCCAATGGAGCAGTCCTTCTCTGAAAGCTTCCCAAATGGCTGGCAGGAAACGCCAGGTCCATATGTTTTTGCGTATTGTGGCACGTTGCAGTTTGTTGAAACCTCGTATCCATCGCCAATATTTCCATACAGAAATGACTAGCAGAAAAAGCACTCCGGCGCAGAAGGGCAATACAAATATTGAAAAACTGTTACTCATAGTTACTTATGTGATTCTTCATGTGATTCGGCTTTGATTTCTCGCTGAGGACGCCATGTGACAGGCTCTACATTGGCAAGAATACGTCGCATGTTAACAATCAGCGAGCGGGTGTTGACTCCTCGAGGACATACTAGTAGACATTTGCCGCAAAGCATACATCTCTGCAGTTTCTCTTCAAGCCCGTTGTATTGTCCTCGCTGAAAAGCGGTATGGATTCTCCTTATGTTGTAGTCGGTGAACCCTGCTGCGGTACATGCCGCTGTACAACCGCCACAACCAATGCATAGTTTGTACGAAGGCACCAATTCAAGCATTTTTTCGACTTTATCGGTCTTGATTTCGTCGAAGTTTATTTGCCGACCTTGAGAAATAGTAAAACCAAATTTGTTCATTCTGTATTGTTCTATGTGAAGAGGTATAATAGTGAGGAGAAAACGTTGTCAGGCATCTAAGACTTTTTTTCTTAGTTCCATACCTCCAGTTACTTCAAAAATACGGCGGACTTCGTCAAGGTCTTCTTCCGATATCTTTCTAAGTGCTCCAGCCCCCTCACCATGGTAATTGGCTCCTAATTTTTGAGAGATGTCCTCAATATTCTCAATATACCATTCCCATATAGGGCCTTGCTCTGGATGATAGTCAGGCTTAACTACGTCGGGGTGAACACAGTATCCTATGTCGAGAATATTTTTCCCAATGGTGTTCATCAGTTGTTTCTGCTGAACGCCTTTTTCACTTTCGGTAAAGTAGCCCAATTCTTGTGATGCACGTCTCAAAACGTTAATAAGCTCTCCGGGTACATTGCCTCGTGGGCATCGGGTTTTGCATGACATGCATTGTCCACAGTACCATATAGTATCGCTTTTCAACAGATTCTCAATTTCCGCTTCGTCGCCTCGTTGAACGCTGTCGCATATCCGTCGTGGGTCGTAGTCGTAGAATTCCGCCGCAGGACAAACGGCAGTGCATACTCCGCAATTCATGCATGCTTTCAGGGCTTCATCAGTGCGGACATCCTGTTTTAGATATTCTATTAAATTGCTCACAATTATGTGTTTTTTATAGTTTCACTTTGTTCATTGCCATCATCTTGAAAAATAATTTCGGGAATGCTTTCTCGCGGTTGCGTTTCAGCATATTGATGTATATATGCGGATGTTTTAGAATGGTTAGTTTGTGGGCCTCTACGAGTTCAATAAGGGTTCCGTCGGGGTCTTCCACGTAGGTGAAATGACCGCTGGCCTCGCCCATATCAAAATGTTCGTTGCCTTTGCAGCTATCCACGGTAAACGGGAATCCCAATGCATTACAATGTCGTTCTAGAGCCCGCATATTGGTGACATCAAAGCATATTTGTATAAATCCAGGGTCGCCCCAGTAGCGTCCCTCATAAATTTTACGTGGTTTGCCGTCAAGGTTTTGCACCAGTTCAATGGTACTCTCGCCGAAAAGAGGGACGAAGGCGCCTTTTCGTTTCTTGCTGGAAGCCAACAACACACGTCGGAAATTGCCGTTGCCACCAGCCATAAAACCGAAGTCCTCAAATTGACCTTTTATGTCGTAAACAATGGTGTCGTATCCAAGAACATCTTTATATAGAGGAATTGTGCGGTCGATATCGCTACATCCAGTCATGGCGCCAACAATGCCGCCACTGAGTCTTTTTTGCTCTATAAATACGTAGGGGTCTTCAACCACTTGGAAATAGTTCCCCCATGGGTCTTCGACAATAAAACTGGCAATACCCGACGGGGTGTTTTCCACAGGACTCACTTTCTCGTATTTTTGCAACAGTTCATCATGAAAAGCTTTAACATTGCGGCTCTTTATTTTAGCTGCAAAAATGCCCAAGTCGCCTACCTGTACTCTAAAATTGGCTGGCATTGGTTTGCGCTCGCTGTATTGCCAAATCTCAAAACCGCCTCCGCCTTGAAGGTTTACAGCTATGCATGCATGTCTTTTTTGTGCTTTGCCTCCTGTGTAAGGGAGCATACGCTCAGCCACAGTGTCATCCTCGAGGATACGGACATTCATCTGAAACATATCTATATACCAGCTCCACGCTTCGCTAAAATTTTCACAGCCAACGCCTACTTGTTGGATTCCTGATACAAAAAAATCTTCCATTATTGATATTTTATTAAAATATGCGTTTTGAATAATAATTTTAAAACGATTCCGAATGTAAAAAATTGTTTTATATTGCGTTAAAAATAAAAGAAAACTCTACATGCATGTAGAGTTTTCCGGTATTACTGGTAATAATAGAATAATCTCGGGGTTAATTTTTTGGGGGGAATGTATATTAAATAGTGGGAATATTGATTAATGCCATTGATAAAGCAAGGGTCGTTATTAATCTATTGCTATTTGCCGATCACTCTAATATCTTACTGCTCGATAGGTAAGAGCTATTCCTATTGGGAGCATGACGAATGTGGATATCCACATTCCCCATGGTCCGATTGCGCCTTCACGGACAGCCTTTTCGCCAATCATGCCAATGACATAGTATAGTACAAAAAATATCACAGAGGCGACAAGGGGAAGGCCGAGGCCGCCTTTGCGAACTATAGAGCCAAAAGGAGCCCCGACAAAGAAAAGCACAATACAAGCCAGGCTAAGTGTAAATTTGCGGTGCCATTCAATATAATGTCTATTGATGTAAACAGTTTGGGCCTCATGGCTTTCTGCATATAATTTTGCATCGCTGCGAGTGCGTTCGCTTCGTACTATGGCATCCCTATATAGGTGACTCAACTGATTGTGGTCCATTGTTCTAGTAATTAACGACATATCAATCATAGTCCCTTTGTTTTTGTCCTTGGATGTCAACAGAAAATTGGAGCGTTGCCGTATTGATTCCTCTTTGTTGGATTTTTTCAACCTGACAACATTAGAGTCCAACTGGCTTAAATTCATCATTTGATAGCCGCCTTGGAAAATACTTTCGTCGCTTTTGTTGAATGCAAAGGAGGAGAGATCTATGGACAAAAGATTCTTTTTGAAAAAAACACGTGTGAACAGAGGAGACTCAGTGCGTCCTCTATCAATGTTTTCGTTGTAGGAGCAGCCATCGTATAGAGTGAACAGCATGTAGCGTTCGTCGGGAGACACTTGCATTACGCCGTTTTTGGCAACAATGATGTCGGGGTGGCTTGCGTTTTTGCGTTGGTCGTATATGGTGATGTCGTGAAGAATGTTGCCGTTGGGTTCTTTCTCGTTGACACGAATAACAAAACCATCTATCTCGGAATAGTATTCTCCTGGTTTGATGTTGAGAGCCGGCTTTTTGCGTGTAATGTCATACAAGGTAGCCCGGTATTTCAATACCGCCGAAGGCATGACATTGTTGGCGAAGAAAAAGGCCAGCACAGTGAGCATGGCCACTATCACGCCCATAGGTATCATTATGCGCCATAGGGGTATGCCGCCGCCTTTTATAGCCACCAACTCATAGTGTTCTCCCATATTTCCCATTGTCATAATCGAGGCGAAGAGAACAGCTATAGGCAGTGCCATAGGCACAAAAGTGGCGGAGGCGTCAAGAAGTAGTTCCATGATGATACCAACTGACAGCCCTTTGCCGGCGATATCGTCGATATACTTCCAGATAAACTGCATTAAAAGAACAAAAACAGCTATGACAAAAGTCAGCACAAGAGGCCCGACAAAGGATTTTATTACCAAGCTGTCGAGTCTCTTTACTCTTGAGTTGGTGAAGTTTTTCAGCTGTTTTATAAGCTTTATCACACGAAGTGTTATTTAAAGATTCTTATTATGTCATTGCCATTGGCAAGGATAAGCAGGGCAAAGAGCAGAATCATGCCTATGGTTTGAGCCACGTTCAGGAAAGAGTCGCTGGGTTTGCGTCTTGTTATTATCTCCCACAAAGTGAAGAGGATGTGCCCTCCGTCAAGACCAGGGATGGGAATGATATTCATGAAGGCAAGGATCAAAGCGAGGAATGCGGTAATATTCCAGAAAGAATACCAATCCCATGTTTTGGGGAAGAGTCCGCCAAGGGTGCCAAAGCCACCGAGACCTTTATATCCGTCGGGGGTGAATAGTATTTTGAGTGAGCGGACATACGATGTCATCTGGTTCCATCCATAAGAGATACCTACTGGTATGGCTTGGAAGAAATTGTATTCGTAATGGTTGCATTTGTATACAGATAGGGGATCCATAACGTATACGCCTATCTTGCCATCGTCGCCGACCGAAATACTGACTTTCTCAGGGGCTCCGTTACGGTAAATGCCAACTTCCACATTCTCGCCTTTGTGTTCGGCGAGAGCGGCCGAAATAGCGTCAAAACTCGACATTGGAGTTCCTCCAACACTTATTACGCTGTCACCAATCATCATGCCGCCCTTTTTGGCGTGAGATCCCGGGGCGAAGTCCTTCACTACAAAAGGCATTCTCACCATGAATAAAATGTTTGTGTCGCGAGGGTCTATCTTTTCCAGTAAGTCAAACTTCATGTCAATATCGACAAGCAAAATAGTGTCTCTATTGGTCACTAGTAGTGTGGAATCAGGATTGAAAATTGTATCGGAATAGGTGATATGACGTTTTACAGAGACGATTTTGGGACTTTCTAGCAATAGTTTATGCTGGGTTTTGATGATGTCGGTCATCTCTTCACCGTCAATACTATAAATAATATCGCCGTTTTGCAGTCCTTCTTCCAGAAGAAGCTCATGGTAGTTGTATCCTAAGGTGGCATTTTGTAGCGGCAGCTCGTCTTTGCCCCAATGTGCGAAAATACAGGTGTATATGAGCAGTGCGGAAAGGAAGTTGACAAGTACTCCACCGCTGATAATGCATAGTCTTTGCCATGCTTTTTTGGAACGATATTCGTAGGGTTGAGGTTCTGACGGAAGGTCGTCTTTGCTCTTTGTTTCGTCAATCATGCCGGCGATATCGCAATAACCGCCTAGTGGAATCCATCCAATGCCCCATAGGGTGTTGTCTTGGTCTTCGGGTGCCAGATTTTCTTCCTTCCATTCTTCAGGGGTTTCAGCGTTAAAGAACAGAAAATGCCATTTACCGCCAAATTTCTTTGCTTTGAGAATGGAGAATTTCCAATTAAAAAAAAGATAAAAACGACGTACTCGTGTTTTGAATAGGCGAGCAAAAAGGAAATGACCAAATTCATGGGTTATTACCAATAGCGATAAGCTGAGGAGCAGAGCTAATATTTTCATTTATCTGAAGTGATTCTTTTTTCTATTATTTTCTCGCACCTTGTAACGTAAAACATTATTGTTTATTGCATCGTGAGCGTATTTCGGAGTCTATGGCAAAAAGGTCGTCAAGTGACGGGTTTTCAATAAATGGTGTTTCGTCGAGGGCTTTTGCCACGAAGTCAGCGATATCGAGGAATCGGATTCTGCCGTCAATGAACTTCTGTACCGCTATTTCATTTGCGGCATTGAGAACACAGGGCATATTGCCGCCACGCTCAATGGCGTTGTAAGCAAGTGATAGGCAACGGAATGTGTCGGTGTCGGGGGTTGAAAAAGTGAGTTCCGGATGCTCCAAGAAACTGAAGCGAGGCAGATGGCTTTCTATCCGAAATGGGTAGCTTAGCGCATATTGGATTGGGGTTTCCATTGTTGGGGTGCCTATTTGTGCCTTTATAGAACCATCTTCAAACTGCACCATTGAATGCACAATACTCTGAGGATGAATAAGTACTTGAATGTCTTTCGGCTCGACATTGAACAGCCACTTGGCTTCAATAACCTCAAGACCTTTGTTCATAAGGCTTGCCGAGTCTATGGTGACTTTTCGACCCATACTCCAATTGGGGTGTTTTAGCACCTCTTCCAGTGTGACGTTGCCAAGTTGTTCTCTCTTTTTACCTCGAAGGGCTCCTCCTGATGCGGTGAGAAGTATTTTGTCGATACGGTTATGGCTCTCGCCTTGAAGAGTCTGAAATATTGCGGAATGCTCGGAGTCTACAGGCAATATCGCCACTTTGTGGCGTTGCGCTTCCATGGTTACTATCGCTCCGGCCACAACCATTGTCTCTTTGTTTGCGAGGGCAATGGTTTTGCCTGCTTGGATAGCTCTTAAGGTCGGTCGTAAACCAGCGAATCCGACAATTGCAGCCATAACAATATCTACACAGTCCATCTCAACGGCACTGCATATAGATTCTTCTCCCGCAAAAACTTTAATGTCGGTATGCTGCAGAGCCTCACTGATGATAGGATATTTAGCTTTGTCAGCTATAACGACCATATTAGGCTTGAATTCCAAAGCCTGTTCTATGAGAAGGTTGGCATTGGTTCCGGCAATCAGCGCCTCAACCTGGAAGAGGTTGGGATGACGGCGTACAACGTTAAGAGTCTGAGTGCCTATAGAGCCTGTGCAGCCTAAAATAGCTAAATGTTTCAATGAGTTAAGTGTTAACAGTTGATGTTATTAGTTTTTTTCAGCTTTGTCTTTCCTGCCCTCTACCTCTTGTCGAAGAAGAGTGTCGGACTTTGAATGTGTGTATGGGGAAGGTTTTGCTTTCACGGTGTCACTGCTCTTGCTTGTGTTATGAATTTTTGTGGGGTCTTTCTCTTGAAGGATGTTCTGAATGTCGGCGAGCATATCTTCCTGTGCTTTAAGTTGAATCTCGAGTGAGTCGATGATGTGAGCGTTCTCGTATGTCTGACGTACCATGGCAGGATTTGAGTAGCCTGGAATCAGTTCTCGTAGAGGTGTGAAAGCTAGAAGCAATGCGGTGATAAAGATAAGTACCAGAGAAGTTATCCCAAGAAACACGAAAACATTGGCACCCGATAGTTGGAAAGAGAGCTTCTCTTTGTAGGTATCGGTGTCGAGAACAACAAAACGGTGTTTGTGCTTCATGAGATCGCTTAAAACATGGCGACCATGCCAGAATCTCAAGAAGAAACGTTTGATTTGCTGTAAAAGATTTGTCAGGGCCTGTTTTATCTTCAAGGGTTGTGACATTTATTTTGTTGAAAAAAAAGGCGGTGCAATAGATGTCAGTCCTCCGCACCGCCTTTCCTAACCCCGTCTGTCGATTATTGTCAAAACAGGGCAATTATGAATGCTATAGATATTTCAATCTGTTGTCGGTAATCTTGACTCTGTTCTGAAGGACGTTTACGAGGTAGTTGATTGCCTGCATGCCAGTGCTTTCGTAACGCTGACGAATATTATCGGCATTCTTGTTTTCAGCAATTGTGTTGTTGTCGACACTTATTACGTAAACTCCACTTGCGCCTTGTATTGGACCAATAATACCAGTATCTTTTTTGGCGGCGATGGCTCCTGTTGCTTTGGGCTCCATACCGTTGCCACCAAAATAACCACCGAAGGCCACGCCACTGACACTGTCAACTGAAGTCTCGAGTGCGGCGGCTATTGCTTCGATGTCGTTTTTACCCTTCATGGCCTCACTGGCTTTGTCGCTCAGTTGCTTGCCGAGTTTTTCAAGACGAGCAAGATTGTCGAGACGGGTGACATTGCGAGCCTGTTCAAGGGTTAGTTTGTTGGGAATATAGATGTCGCGCAGACCGACAACAATATAGCTGTAGTCGGAGCGGTAAATGGTAGCGCTGACACTTCCATTAGCTGTTTTTTCGTCGAAAGCCCAACGCACAGCGTCGCGAGTGTCGGTGAATCCGGAGAGAGAGTCGCTCATAGATATGAGCAGGTCGTTGCGCATATTGACATTCTGCGAAGCGGCTCCTTCAATCATGGCTTGGCAGGTGGCATACTGACTTGCAAACTGATTGGCGCGTTCCTGAATCTCTTTTTCGGTCTCGTTGCTGGGTGTGATCATTTTCTGAGCTAAAGCCAGACGGTATTTAAGAGTGGGGGTTGTTTTGCCAGTCACTTTCACGATATAGTGTCCTGCCTTGCCGGGGATTTCCTTTTCAAAGACCTCGCCAACTGCGTGGTGTACGATTTCGTCGCCAAAGACAAGGGAACCATCGGCGCGCCAATCAAGGTCACCGCCCTTAGTGGTGTCAATGGAGAACTGGCGGACAGCCTCTTCAAAAGGCATTCCGGCTTTGATGCTTGCCATAGCGCTGTCGCAAAGATGATCCGCGGCTTCCGGAGTGCGTTGTAAGTTGGGATTGTAGTTGTTGTTAGGTATGAAGATGACAGAGGCGCGAACACTGTCGGGGCGCATCTCGGTCTTCAGTATTTTTCCCATAACATAATAGCCGTAAGCGTGGCGGCGAGTGTCACTTTTGACAATGCTGGAGACAATCATAGGAGTGATTTCTTTGCCAGCGTGGCTGCCGCGAATCACGGTGTCCAGGGGAGATGTGAAAACGTCGCTGCTGACAAACATGGAGTCATAACCGCCATGAATGTTGACGAAGTCGACAAGGGTTCTTTCGTCCATGACACGCATGGTGTCCCACCATTCAGTGATTTCTTTCTGTATTTCGCTCATGTCGTTCTGTGATGGCTGAGCGGTGAAGACAGCGTAAGCAACCTCACGACGCTCTTTGTTGTCCATACGGAAGAAATCTCTGTTGAGTTCGCCTTTGTGAGCCTCGAAATAATTCTTATAGTCGTCGTCGGACAGTTGAACTTCGTTAGCGTTGGTGTAACGCATTGTGGCTACACGTACGTCAGAAGACTTGGCGGATATTTCTGCGATTTTGTTTGCAAGGGCATTGGGCATATACATACCTGTTTGCAGCATTACCAGATATTTGCTCTGTTGACGGTCTTTGCGCAATTGCTCCTGAACTTTAATCCACTGTGCTTTGTATTCCATGGTATCGGGCATCTCATTCAGTTGGTTGACATAGTTGCTGATGCCGCTGCGATCATACTCGCCAGTTTGGGGATTGGTGAATTGCTGCTGCAGTCTGGGATGGATAAAACGACCGATATACATATCGGTGATTTCAGCGTCGGAGACTTCAATTGCCAAAGCGCTCATTTCGTCACCAAGAAGACGTTCGGCAAGAAGCTGTTGCCAAACATAATCTTTGAAGGATGCACTACTATTGCCGCGCATTTGGTACTCTTCCTCGAATTCCATCAGTCGAGTGTTGAAATAGTCGTAGGTAACCTCGTCGCCGTTGATTTTGGCAAAGGCCTCTTGTTTACGGTTTTTGGTAAGGTCGCCAATAATGAAAGCTACGATAGCAATACCTACGATTAGTACTGCTATCCATGAGTGTTTTCTGATACTTCCTATTATTCCCATATTATAATTTGTTTGTTAATTTATTCGCTTGTGTTTGTTTTTCAGTGCTTTGTATATATTTTAATATTTAAAAAAATAATATACATTAATATAATTATATGTTCAAAACAAGTTTGCAAAAGTACAAAAAAAATCAGTATGACAAACTTTTGCAAAAAAAAGTTTTTGATTATATATTGTAAATTATTAAAAACCTGACAATTGGCGTATAGCATTGTTGGTAATGCTACATTTCGAAAACAAAAGGAAGCAGGCATTCAACACTCTCAAATACCAATATTTTGGCGTCGGAGATGAAACATATTACCCTTAAATTTTTACCTTGTCGTTTCTGTTGTTCAATCATAACTTGTCGACATGCGCCACATGGTAGGGCAGGAGAGAGTGTGCCTTTTTCATTGCGAGCCACAATGGCAATAGCCTCCATCGCCATGCCCGGGTATTGTGTCGAAGCGGAAAACAGTGCAGTGCGTTCAGCACATAGTCCGCTGGGATAGGCGATATTTTCCTGATTGCTGCCATGCACTATAGTGCCGTTGATCATCCTAATGGCCGCACCCACATGGAAATTTGAATAAGGTGCGTAGGCATTTTCTGTGGCGGCTATGGCTTCATTTACAAGAGAACGGTCTGAAGCGCTAAGAAGGTCTATGCTATATTCCTGATAGTGTATGGTTTGTGTTTTGTCCATTTTTTAATATTTTTGCATTCTGAAAGAGTAAACGCACTTTTCTGCAAATTATTGTAAATGGTTAAAATAGGGAATATTGAAGTAGGAGAGTTTCCTTTGTTTTTGTCGCCGATGGACGATGTGACGGACTTGCCGTTCCGTCAATTGTGCAAACGGAATGGGGCGGATGTGCTCATAAGTGAGTTTATAGCCAGCGAGGCTCTGATTAGAGACGCGGAGAAGAGTATGCGTAAAATGCAATTCGACGATTTTGAACGACCGATAGGTATACAAGTGTTTGGTAACGATGAGGATTCGTTGTTACGCTGCATAGATGTTGTCGCTAGTGCCAATCCTGATTTCATTGACATTAATTGGGGATGTCCAGTCCGCAAAGTGGCAGGACGGGGTGCCGGTAGTGGTATGCTGAAGGATATACCTAGATTGTTGAGGATTACTGACTCTCTTGTCAAACGCTCGCCTTTACCTGTGACAGTAAAGACACGCTTAGGCTATGATGATAATGACAAGCCCATTGTTACACTTGCCGAACAGTTGCAGGATATCGGCATACAGGCGATAAGTATTCATGGGCGAACAAAAAGCCAGATGTATCGTGGAGAGGCTGATTGGACATTAATTGCTGAAACCAAAGCAAATCCGAGACTTCATATCCCCGTCTTTGGCAATGGAGATATTACCACACCGCAACAAGCCATAGATGCTCGCGACCGATATGGAGTCGATGGCATTCTTATAGGACGTGCGGCAATAGGAAACCCATGGATTTTTGAACAGACGAAACAGTTGTTTGGGAATGTCACACCAGTTGTTCCCACAGTGCAAGAAAGAGTTGAGGTTTGTCGTGATCATCTGTTGGCTTCAGTAAAATTCAAAGGAGAGCGTCAGTCAATATTCGAAATGCGCAAACACTATGGATCCTATTTCAAAGGGCTTTTTGATTTTAAACAGTTCCGTATCCCTTTGGTCACAGTCACTTCCCTTGATGAAGTTCTATCAATACTGGATTGTGTCTCGGAACACTACAAAGAATGATTTGTATATGTATTTCCCCCAAAAAAATCTTTTTCTCTGCTAAAACAAACGTTTAAAAAATGAATCATGTATGATTTACTTTTATTGTAAATCAATGATATGAATATTTTATGTAGAAAATATTTTCATATTTTATATTTATAATGTATATTTGCAAAATTTAATAAAATTAACAAAACACAGATACGTATGTCAGAACCCACACGATTGTTTGATCTTCTTGATTGGCGAAAAAATTTAAATCCTGAACGCCCTGTATTTAAGTTTAAAGAAAATGGTGAGTGGAAAAGCCATTATATAGACGAGTATATCGAAAAGGCTAATCTTATCAGTTATGCCTTGATGCATTTAAATGTGAAGAAAGGAGAAAATATTGGTCTTATATCAGCAGGTCGTCCCGAATGGAACTATATTGATTTTGGAGTCCAGCAAACAGGCGCGGTGCTATTACCAATATACCCTACAATTAGCGAAGAGGACTATCAGTATATTCTGAACGATGCCCATGTGCGTTTGCTGGTTGTGGAAACGCCTGCTTTATACAATAAAATCAATAATATACGCAAGGGGCTTCCTTGTTTGGAGAACTTATGCACTATAATACCCATGGAGGGTGTGAAGTCTCTTGACGACATTTATGAGATAGGGCGTCGTTATGTCGCGGATAATCCTCAGGCTCCGCAACAGTTGCAAGCCATAAAGGATTCTTTGACAACCGACGATATTTGTACAATGATATACACATCTGGCACCACTGGAGTCCCCAAGGGTGCCATGCTTACCCATCGTGGTCTTATTATGAATGTGCAAGAGATCAAGGAAAGCCCTGGGAAAACATGGACAAAGGCTCTTTCATGGTTGCCTATGTGCCATATTTATGAACGAATGATGGGGTATCTCTATCAGTGGCTTTGTTTCACTATCGCTTATGCGGAAAGTATTGCCAAGGTCGGTGATAATTGCAAGGAAATCAGTCCAAATATGATGGCTTGTGTGCCGAGATTTATAGAGAAGGTATATGATAAAATATATCGCAAAGGTGAGAAATTGAGTGGAATTCGCAAGAAAATATTTGATTGGGCCATCGATTTGGCGTTTGATTATGAGCTTGACGAATCAAAATTAAGCCTGTGGTATAAATTACAAAAGTCCATCGCTGACAAGTTGGTGTATAAAGAAATCCGTGAGAGTATGGGAGGTGAATTGTATATGCTTGTCAGTGGCGGTGCCACAATCCAGCCACGTCTTACCCGTTTCTTCTCATGTGTGGGCCTTGACCTTTATGAAGGTTATGGTTTGACAGAGTGTTCACCCCTTATAGCTGTCACCAACTCGAATAAGAAAGGGAGAAAGATTGGTTCTGTCGGTTTCGCAATGAGGAAGATAGAAGTCCGTATTGCATCCGACACCAATGAGATTCTATGCCGTGGTGGAAACGTAATGAAAGGATACTATAATCAACCGGAACTTACCGCTGAGGCCATAGACAGTGAGGGCTGGTTCCATACAGGTGATACAGGTTATTTCGACCCTGATGGATACCTTTTCATCACCGGACGTACAAAGAGTATGTTCAAGACTTCGATGGGAAAATATATCAACCCTGAGGTTATTGAGGAAAAGATGAAACAGTCTCCATTCATCCTTGATATGATGGTTGTGGGTGCTGACCAAAAGTTCGCTGCCGCTATCGTGGCTCCGGATTTTGATATGCTAAAAGACTGGTGTAAGCGTCATGGTGTCAAGGCTGCTGAAAAGGACGAGATGATTTCAGACAAAACGGTTATAGCACGCTACCAGAAAGTTATAGATAAATACAATGCTGAGTTGGGCGTTACTGAACAGGTGAAACGTTTTGTCCTTGTTGCTGAAACATGGAGCGAAGCCAATAAGTTTCTCACTCCCACGCAGAAACTTATCCGTCGCAACGTTACAGAGGCCTATAAGGATAAAATCGACGCCTTATTTAAATAGGAGTATTCTTCCTTTACAGTCATATAGTTAAGCAGAAAGCGAGGTTTTTTTTCTAAACCTCGCTTTCTGCTTAGTGAATAATATGGAATCTTGTTTTACATTGGTTTGATTCTTCTTGCCAGTTTGGCTGCGAGACCTGGGCAGAATTGTTTGATGTATGCCATCAGAAGTTCGTAACGGCCTACAAGGACCTCACGTTTTTTCCTATATACTGCTTTTACGATTTTGTTGGCTGCCTGTTGCGGTGTTACCCCGCCCGCCTGTCCAGCATCCATCTTGCCGTGTTGCTTGCCGTCTTTCTCAAGAGCATACTTTGAGATATTTGTCTGAACCCGTCCCGGGCATATTATAGTGACACGGATATTCTGGTCGTAGGTTTCGGCTTGGACGGTCTCAAAAAAACCATAAAGGGCATGTTTGGCTGAACTATAGGCACAGCGTAAAGGGAATCCGAAACGGCCTGCTATACTGGTGGTAACGACAAGTTGGCCCCCTCCGCGCTCTATCATTCTAGGCAGAATATTTTTTGTTAGGATAACAGGGGCATAATAGTCGATGTCCATCACTTTGCGGATTACACGCATCTCTGTCTCAATAGTTGTGCCACGTTGGCTTATGCCAGCATTATTGTAGAGTATATCGATGCTACCGAACTGATTCCAAGCCTGTTCTGCCAGGGTGTCCAGTTGATCGCTTTGGGATAGATCGAAAGGTAACGCGGCTGCATCGGGAGCTCCAAGTTCCTTGCAATGAGCCACAACTTCTTCAAGCAAATCGGCTTCAAGAGCTGTTACTATTACTTTTGCGCCTTCTTGTGCGAAGCGATAGGCTGTGGCTTCGCCAATACCAGACGATGCTCCTGTGATCCAAACTACTTTATTATTAAATTTTTTCATTTCTTTCTAGTATTACTAGCGCTACTAGTTGACTAGTTTTCATCCACCAAATCCTTGAACCATTGGGAGCGGGAGCATCCTTCGCCTGTGTTGAGTAGAACGATGTCGCCATCCTTTATCATGCCTTTGTCTACAGCTTGGAAGAATCCGGAATAGCAGACCATGGAGGCAGGTCCCATAAGGATGCCGCGAGATCGTTTCATCTCTTTTCCATATTGTGGCAATTCCGCTTCGGCGACACGGATGAATGTACCGCCCGACGAGTGTACCAGAGGTGCGACAAGAGGATAGTTGCCAGGATTTGCTGCGGTAAGGATCCCGATTCGGGTCTTGATGTTCTTCTTGGCTTCGTATTCCTTTTCCCATCCTGCGGGAAATCCTGCAGCAGTTGCTTTCTCCCAAGCGGTAACCATAGGGTCGCATTCGTCTTGCTGGACAAGCAGCATACGAGGCAGAGGGGCGCTTGAATCAATCATACCGCAGCGTTTTAAGTCGCGAAATCCTTTCTCGAAGGCCAGAGGCGAGGTGCCGCCTGCTACTGCTTGCATGTATACCGTTGGAAGCTGTCCTATCTGACGCAGGCACTCATAAGCAAGAAGTCGTTTTGACTCGATACGTAGTGGGTCGGTGTTGCCGCCGCTGATAAGCACTTGTTTTTCTTTGTGATATGCTGCGGCTTCAGCCTTGGCGTCGCCATATCCGCCCTTTGATATGATTATTGGTTGGTTAACTTTTCGAATGGCATCCACGGTGGCGGGATCAATGCAGTTGGGGGCGAATTCAGTGAAACGTATTCCCGCCTTGGCGCAATATGTGGCGAAAGCAACGCCGGCATTACCAGTCGACGCCAGACAATATTCCTTCACACTGTTTTCTTTCAGCACAGAAGCCGCCAAAGCGGCACTGATGTCTTTAAAGGAACCACTGCCATCGTTTTGGTCATTGCGATATACAAACACCTTGCAATCAATACCTTTTGTCTTGGCATAGGCTTCGAGGTTGTCCCAGCGCTCCATAGGAATAAGACCTTCGCCATAACTGACGATATTCTCTCGATTAACGATAGGTAGTATATCAAAATAATAGTCTTGGTATGAGTTGTTTGCAGGCTCGTTGAAACGGAAAGGCATGCTGTCCAGATATTCAACCTCAGCATAGCCGCTTCCGCACTCGCATTGTTGATCTTGTTTAAACCAAGTGGCAAAGTCAGCTATGACTTTGCCACATTTTTTACATCTTAGTTGGTATTTCATTTTAATTATGCTTAATGATATGCATATCAGGCATCGGCTTGTTGTATACACCTTCGTCGAGCCGTTTCTTAACCTCGCGGAACACCTCGATTGTGCGGTTTGCGTGCTCCATGGTGTGGACAGCGGTGGGTATTATGCGCAGCATAATCTGGCCTTTAGGTACAACGGGATATACGACTATTGAGCAGAAGATTCCGTAGTTCTCGCGGAGGTCGACAACGACATTGGTGCCTTGGTTTACATCGCCGGGGAAGAATACTGGTGTGATAGGAGACTCTGTGACACCGGTGTTGAGACCTTCTGCCTGGAGTGATTTTTGCAGATACGAGGAGAGTTCCCAGAGTTTTTCGCGGTATTCAGGATGCTGGTTGATAATCTCCAGACGACGTTTGACGCCCCAAACTATAGGCATAGGCAAACTCTTGGCATAGATCTGCGAACGCATGTTGAAACGCAGATAGGTAATGATGTCCTCATCATTACAACCGATGAAGCCACCAATGATTGCCATTGTTTTTGCGAAAGCGCAGAAGTAAAGATCGATATCGTCGGCACAGTTGAAATGAGTGTGTGTTCCGCGTCCTTCAGGACCCATAACACCCATACCATGGGCGTCGTCGATAAGTATACGGAAGTTGAATTCCTTCTTCAGAGCTACAATTTTGTCCAATGCGCCGAGGTCACCTTCCATGCCGTATACTCCTTCGGTGGCCACAAGTATGCCACCGCCCTGTTTTTCGGCCAAAGCTGTTGCCTGGGTCAGCTGTTTGCGCAGACTTTCAATGTCGTTGTGTTGATATTTGAAACGTTTTGCGCCGGTTACGCGGAAGCCATCAATGAGGCATGCGTGTGCCTCACTATCGTATACGATTACGTCACGAAGGCTCACTATTGTGTCTAAAATACTGATTTGGCCTTGATAGCCGAAATTCAGCAGATAGCCATATTTCTTGTGTGTGTATTCGCATAACATAGCCTCAACTTCTTCGTGCAGAGCAGTGTGGCCGCTCATCATACGGGCACCCATAGGGTAAGCGAGACCCCAACGGCGCGCACCCTCCTCGTCGGCGGCACGAACCTCAGGATTGTTTGCCAAACCCAGATAATTGTTGAGACTCCAGTTCAAGACTTTCTTTCCGTTGAATGTCATTTCCGGACCTAACTCACCTTCGAGTTTTGGGAAATAAAAATAACCGTCGGCAAGTTTGCGGTATTGCCCTAAAGGACCGCCTGTCGACTCTTTAATGCGTTCAAATATATCTTTCATATTGTTAAAAATTATTATCTATTAATTATTGTTAATTTTTTAGAAATCAATATATAAACATATTATTAAAAGATGATGGTACACCTATTTAATAGATTACAAAAATACATTTTTTTTCTTAATTTGTAGAAATAAAAAAAGTATGTAATAGTTTATACTTTCACTATAACGACAAAAAAATGTATTTTTGTCATTGTTTTTAAACCGTCTTTTTAATACTATTTGATGATTTAGACCGAATTATAATATGCCGCATCTAACTGAAGAACAAAAATCGTTCGCATGGTTGTCTACTATACTTGATGTTTTGCGACGTCAATGTCCTTGGGATAGTGTTCAAACCATAGACACTTTACGCTATCTTACCATAGAGGAAGTCTACGAGCTTTCCGAAGCAATCACGGAAAAAAAATATGACGACATACGCAAGGAGCTTGGTGATCTTGTTATGCATCTTATGTTTTATGCGAAAATTGCCGATGACGAGAGTCGCTTTTCATTGACCGACGTCTTAGATGGTATATGCAATAAGTTGATTTCAAGGCATCCTCATATCTCTCTTCCCAATAGAGAAGGAGTGTTTGAACCTGCAAGTCAGAATGAGACTCCTCAATGGGAGCAGGTAAAAATGAAAGAGGGTCGCCGTTCAGTTATGGAGGGAGTGCCTGAAACGTTGCCCCCTCTTGTCAAAGCTATTCGCATTCAGGAGAAAGCCGCAGGGATGGGATTTGAGTTTCCTGACTCCACAGCATCAAAAAGAAAGGCAGATGAGGAATACGCCGAATTTGTCGAAGCCTTGTCAGAATATAAGTCCAAAAAAGACAGTGCATCTAAGTGCCACGCCAACGAGGAATTAGGCGACCTTCTATTTGCCATTGTAAAGTGGGGTCGGTTAGAGGGACTTAACGCTGACGATGCACTTTCTTTCGCAAATCAGAAATTTCAGAGACGCTTTAAATATATTGAAAGCAAAGCATATGAGGCTGGATTGACTGTATCTGATCTCTCGATGGAAGATATGCAACGCTTTTGGAATGAGGCAAAAACAATTGAGGAGTGACTTAGAACTTGCTAGTTGGCCGCAAAAATACTCATTTCACATTTTTTGCAGTCAAATTCTAAACGAAATTTTTTTCCGTTATTAATCAAAGTCAAATTGCCAAGATATTCTGGCGATATTCTTGTATTACATTTGTGTTTCAAGCATTGTTTTAACTCGTAACGCAGGCAGTATTTGCATGTCATCAGCGGAATGGTTCCATTTTTCAAGATGTCGCTTTTGACGTCAGGACCTGATTCTATGTTTTTTACCTTGTGGCGTTCGTAAAAAGACCTCGATTTAGCGTTGGTTACATTTGCTCTACCATCGATCTCTGGCTCATAGTAGGGGATGTTGTTTGGAATTATCTTTTCAGAATGTGGAAGATAGTGGTTTATTCTTTTATCGCTAAGAGAGTCCAATACTTTGCGTCTCAATTCGTTTAGTTGGGAAGAGGGAATAAAGTAGGGTATTAGGGTGTTTATCTCTATGTTTTTGACTCTGAAACAGGTTCCGCCGGTTTTTGATAGTTGTTTTTGGATGGTATCCAAAGCTTTCTCTTTATTGTTGGCTTTGCTCTTCTCAATATCCAGGCTCTCGGTGGCGACGATACCATCTTCATCCGTTGCTGACAATAAAAAACCATTGGATGTTTCTTTGAGCGAGAAAGATACATCTATGAGCCTCTCAGCGCTTACACCTTGAAGCATTTTTTCGAAACTGTAGTCATTGTTGCGCCAAAGAGGTGTCCCAGTGACAATGTCAAGACACTTGTTTGCAGTTATTTCAGTAAAATGTTTCCCTTCTGAGTGGCTAATCTCTCTTACATGGTTTACAAGAAAACCAACAGAATCATTGTTTGCATCGAAAAACAACATTCCATCACCAGCGACAATAATTTCCGGTGTGTTTATTGTCAATTTGTTGCCTTTGCTGTGAAGAACGGTTCCAATTTTCTTGCCTACAGATTTTTGTGTGGCCAGTGAAGCCATAGGTTGTCGGCCGATTAGAAAATAGTCGGTGAATGTTCTGTTGAACGTTTTTGTTGTGTCAGGGGTGAAGTGGACGATTGTTTTCCCTGTAGATGAAGGTTGGAGCCCTTCACGACGGCAAATTATGTTATCCAGTAATTTCCGGTAGTAAGCCGTGTTGTTTTTCACATACGATAAATCTTTCAGACGTCCTTCTATTTTAAAAGAAGTTATACCGGCATCAATCATGTCTTCAATGTGTTGTGCGGCAGAATAATCTTTCAAAGAGAGTAGATGTTGTTTTTTTTGAAGAATTTTTCCCTCTTCGTTTATCAGGTCGTATGAAGAGCGACAAGGTTGGGTGCAACTGCCTCTATTCCCGGAACGTTCTCCTTCAGACAGATATAGACTCATGTAACATTGTCCGCTATAGCACACACAGAGAGCTCCCTGTACAAAGGCTTCCAGGTCAATGGTTGTGGTTTTTCGAATCTCCTCCATCTGTTTCAATGAGGTCTCACGTGCCAGTATTATTCTCCTGAAACCTGTTTGTTCCAAGAACTTTATACGTCGTAAGTCGATGTTATGAGTTTGTGTAGACGCATGCAATTCGATAGGAGGTAGGTCTAATTCCAGTAATCCTAGATCTTGGATAATGGCGGCGTCGATTCCTGCCTCGTATAGCTGCCAAAGCATTTCCCTTGCATGTTCTATCTCGTTGTCAAAAAGAAGAGTGTTTACTGTTACAAATAGTTTGGAACCATATAGATGCGAATATTTTGCCAAAATCTCAATCTCTTCTATGCTGTTGCCTGCATTGATACGGGCTCCGAATGCTGGAGCACCAATATATAATGCGTCAGCACCATGGTTGATGGCGGCTTTACCCTGTTCAATATTTTTGGCTGGTGAAAGTAGCTCTATTTTTGTTCCCATGTTATTGATAACGACAATGTATGTTTATTATTGTTGATGTCTCAAGAGCATAGGTCGTATAAATACAATCTGTTAATCATTAGAAAATGATAAACAAATATGGCAGGGATTATCAAAGAATATCGAGTTTTTTCTTTATATTTGTTTCTGCTTTTATAGCTCTTTTTATTGATGTATATATTTGATATATAATTGTATATATGAACACGAAATATATTATTCATTCTTCCAATCGTGCATTTAGCTCTTTAGACAAGGTGTTGTCGGGCAAAGCATACAACGATGCACGTTACTTCATTCTTTGTGATGAAAACACTTATAATCACTGTCTTCCGATATTGATTTCACATACTTCACGACTCCAGGAATCGGAGTTCCTTGAAGTTCCCGTAGGAGAGGAAGCCAAAACCATTGATGTCGCTATGCAACTATGGAAGACTTTGCTCGACAGTAATGCCGACCGCAAAAGTGTTATTATCAACCTCGGAGGAGGATGTATAAGCGACCTTGGTGGGTTTGTCGCCTCGGCATATAAAAGAGGTATACGATATATCAATATACCCACCTCTCTAATCGGTATGGTGGATGCATCCATTGGAGGGAAAACGGCTGTGAATATTGATAATATTAAAAATCAGATTGGCTATATACACCAGCCCTCCGCTGTAGTAATAAATCCCGATTTCCTTAATACCTTGTCAGAAAAGGATGTTGTTTCGGGTTATTTCGAGATTGTGAAAACGTTGCTTCTTTGTGATAAATCCGCCTTTCAGAGCCTTTTGGAGAATTCTGACGTAAGCGATGATATTCAAGCAATAAAGAAAATGATTCCTCTCTGCGTTGATTTTAAGAAAAGTGTTGTTGATGTTGATCCCACAGAGCTATCAATTCGGAGAATATTGAATCTGGGTCACACTTTTGGTCATGCCATAGAAAGTTTTTTTATTGACAATGGAGATGCGATTTCTCATGGACTTGCTGTCGGCTATGGATTACTGTGCGAATTATATCTCTCTGTCAAAAAGTTGGGCTTGAGTGACAGCATTCTAAAAGAATATTGTGGATTGTTGAGACGTTTCTCTGCGTTTCCGCGGTTATCTTTACGCGACACAGAGCAGATACTTAAATTTATGAGGAGTGACAAGAAAAATGCAGACGGGAATATCCTTTGTGTGTTGCTTCAGGATATTGGCGAGCCTGTCATCGATATTGCCTTGGATGAATTGGAGGTGCGTGATGCTTTATTGGCTGTTTCCAAACTCTAACAGTGCTGCATTGTTTTTCTCGCAGTAGTGTCGGTAAGGGCAGTCGTAAGGCTTGCCACAATGATCTCCAGGTTTTATGTCAGGTTCAAAGCCTTGTATCACATCTTTGAACCTCTCAACTTTTTCTGCTATATTACTTTCTGCTTTTTGAGCCTCTTTCAGTCTCTCCTCATAGACAGGATTGTCGTTTCCGTCATTATACACTAATGAAAACGAGGATATGTTATCAACGCAATGACTTATCACATAGTATTGTAGATTCAAATCGTTAATGAAAACATCTTTGATTGACAGGGAGTTTTTGATTTCATAAACAGAGATTTCCCCGTTCGCGGATTTGTGCACTACGTCGGCAAGGACAAGCACTTCATTGAAAACAAAACCAGCTTCGTAAATATTTATCTCGCCCTCTTGTTCCAGTAGTTGTGATGTCAGTATAGGATATTTGTTTATCTGACGTCCTAATTGCAGACTTAAGTCTATGGCGTTTGGAAACAGCGATTTGATTCTCGTTTCAAAAAGTCGTCCTTCTCTAAACTTTTTTAGTGTTTCGGGAGCGAAATGTGCTAATTTCGGTCGATAAACATCCAGGTACAATGCTTTTTCGCATTTCAATCCGAGAATGAATTTGCTCTTTGTAAGTCTGTAAAGCATGTACTTAGTAACGTATAAAGTTTAACGTTTAAAGATTTCTCTCGGTTTATAGTCAATGCTTTATGTGTAATCATCGTTTTACCGTATTGTTTTACGATGGCTTATTATTGTTGTTCGACAAGCAGTTGGGTTGTTGTTCGCGCCCTCTGTTGCAATAGAATATTGCGGCCACCGACAATGCTGTCGATAATAGACTGATTATAGTATCGTATTGTTATTAGTTGCAAATTTGTATTGTATACAAGTCGAAAGTCTTTTTCAAGGTTCTCACGTAGTTTTTTAAGAAGTATCTCGTTGTGGTCGATACACAAAGAGAAACTAAGCGCTGAGTTTTGCATCATATTCACACGTATATTCAGCTCCGCTAAAACGGCGAAGATGGTATGCAAATTCTCCTCGGCAATAAATGAGAAGTCTTTAGGTTGTATGGAGATGAGTGTCTGGTTGTTTTTGAAAATGTAGAGAGGAGTGAGAGGTTCGATACTGTCGAAAGGACCTATTTTCGACCCTTCTGCAGAGGGGTTGATAAAAGATTTGATATTCAGTTCTATACCCTTGTTCTGTATTGGTTTAACTGTTTTTGGGTGTATTACCGAGGCTCCGTAATAGGCTAATTCAATTGCTTCGTTGAAAGGTATCTTGTTGATTTTAATTGTTTCTTTGAAGAATTTCGGGTCGGCATTCAAGAAGCCAGGCACATCTTTCCAGATGGTCATACTCTCGGCTTCTAGGCAATAGGAAAGTATTGACGCGGAATAGTCACTACCCTCACGGCCTAATGTGGTGGTTGTTCCATTTTCGGTGCCAGCAATAAAACCTTGAGTTACCACTATGGATTTTGGGGTTTGCAATAAAGGTCGGATTATGGTATTGGCCATTGTGCATGTGGTGTCGAAATCCACAATACCTTCGCGATAGTTGTTATCGGTGCGGATCACCTGACGGACATCAATCCATGTGTTGTTGATACCGATGCTGTTAAGATAGCCGGAAACAAGAGTGGTGGAAATAAGTTCTCCAAATGACACAACACGATCGTAGTCGTAATTGTATTCTGTTGGTTTGGAGAATGAGGCGTCTTTCAAACTGTCGAAAAGGAGACGTAGCTTGACAAAAGTGTCATTTTCAGTATCGTCAAAGAGCTCTCTCGCTATTGAAAAGTGATAGTCATAACATTGTTGAAGTAACTCAGTGTGTTCTAGCTCGTTTTTCGGGATCCCGGGGATGATTTTTTCGAGAAGATTAGTCGTTTTTCCCATTGCGGATATCACAACGACAAGTGGACTATCTTGGTAATGAGATACAATATTGGCCATGTTCTTTATGGCCGAGACGCTGTTGACGGAGGCACCGCCGAATTTGAAGACTCTCATTTATATAAAAAGGTAAAGGTTAGCAGCGTGAATTATGTGGTTAATGAATTAATTGTTAATGTTGTGACACGGGTGTATTATAGAAGTTGGCGCTCCATATCTCTGCGGGTGTCTTTGGCTTTGATGGTTTCCCGTTTGTCAAAGAATTTCTTGCCTCGAGCAAGGCTAATATCCAGTTTTGCATATCCTTGCGGATTGACATATAGCAGTGTTGGAATAATGGTATAGCCGCGTTCTTTTATTTTGTTTTGTAGTTTTCTCAACTCTTTACGGGTTAGAAGCAATTTACGGTCTCGTTTTGCGGGATGATTTAGCCAGCTTCCAAAGCGGTATTCGCTGATATGCATCTGTTTTACAAATAATTCGTTTCCAATAAAAGCACAATAGGCGTCAGTGAGATTGGCTCGTCCATCTCGAATACTTTTTATTTCTGTCCCTGTCAATACTATACCGGCAGTGAATGAATCAATTAAAAAATACTGGTACTCGGCTTTCTTGTTTTTTATCTCAATAATGTTTTTTGCTTCCATGATGTTATATTACGTCAAATATCCCGAAATGTTGTTTCCCTAACGTATTTATTTTCTCCGAGTATTACATATAGGTCAATATGGAAAAGGGTCTCCTCGCAAGGAAACCCTTTTCTTTGAACAACATTAAATTTTTTCTGAGTTATTAATGTGAATGTGATTGTTCAACTCATGTTATTGCGTTGTTGACTCAGAAACAACTTCGCTTTTTCAATTAATCGGCCTCGTATATTAGTAATTCTCCTTCAGCATACATGAACAGCATGGGGTCTTTGTCGCGTTTTTTGAAAATCCAGCATCCGCCGTTTTCTCTGTCAATCTCTGTTTTGATGTATTTTGAACTGATTTTTTGTTCGGCAAGTAATTTGTCGTTTCTGTCGAAGACTTGCATATAAGTGTTGCCGTCTACATCGTTGACGATAGCATACATAAGGTCGCCGCTGATTGCATAGCTTACCATGTCTACGTTATATGTGTCGTGTATGTATTTGTGGACCACCACAACGTCGGTAACATGATAGTCGTACCAATAGGAGTTGCAGTATAGCCAGAATCCGGGCCAGAAGATGGGGCGGGGAGGTACGGGGTGCCAGAATATTGGGTGCATATGAATCATGCAGTGGTGATAGGGGTGGTAGAAATAGGGTGCGGGGTGCATGGGGCGATGTGATGGAGGCATGGGACCTGGGCGTCCTGGGCGAGCATAGCTATGGCCTGGGTGGTTCTGTGGATTAACGTTAGGACGACTGTCGCCACGATTACCGGTCCCTCTTGGTGCTCCAGCTCCAGGTTTTCCACTAGTGCCTGTACGACCGCTGGGGTTGGCGGAAGAGCCTGTACGGCCATTGCCGTCTTTCGACCCTTTAGGGGCGGTGCTGGTAGGAGATCCTACACGTGAGCGTGATGAGGATGGTCTGTTGTCGATAATTCTGTCCTTGCTTGTGGTTTCGCCGCGACCTCTATCACTATTTCCATAAGTTGTGGTGCCTCTGCGGCTTGAAGGTGACACATCGCTGTGGCTTGATGGACTGGAGTGGCTGCTGCGGCTCGATGGGCTGGAGTAGCTGCCACGGCTTGATGGCGATGAACTGCTGCGGCTTGAGGAACTAGAGTAGCTACCACGGCTTGAAGAAGAACTGCCGCGACTTGAGCTGGAAGATACACTTCCACCGCCGCGTGAACCAGACGATGATGAGTGGCTTCCACCGCCGCGACTTCCACCACTTCTGCCTTGCGCCAGGGCTGGAGTTGTCCCTAGGAGTGCAAGAACTGCGAATATTGCTATCAATTTACTGGTTTTCATAATATATCCTTTCTTTTATTGTTTTCTATTGCGTTTTTTCACAATGCAAAAATATACACAGATTTCAAAGTAAAACCCTATAGGGTCGCATATTTTTCCGGATTTTTCCGTAAATTCCCTAAAAATATCCTTTTTTATGATTATAGATTTGATAATTATTATTTTAGAAAAGACTGGATTATTTCGTTATCCAGTCTTTTTTTCATTCTTCTTCATCATTTTTGTTTTCTTCAGTTGGACTTTCCGAGACCTCCGTTCGGTTGAACGCTCCTAGATTTCGTAAAGATATATAGTAGTATAAAACAAAAAGGATGGTGAGCATTATGTCGCCCAGCGGCATACTTTCCCTGCCTAAGAACAGCACCGTAATAAGCATGATAAGCATCTGGGCAAGAGTGTACATGTGGAATCCGCTTTTTCGCAGATTCCACATCAGAATGGCTCCAGTTAGTGACATGGCGTTAAGCAGAGCACTGCATAGAAAAAAAGAACGCGGCGTATCAAGCATTTGCTCTATTGCCACAGTATAGGTTGACATTTGTCCTGACAACTTTATGGCGCCAGATTCATAGGCGCTTTTCATTACTGGTTGAGCGATACCGGTTATAGTGTTGCTTATGAAGTAGAAACCCGATCCGATCATGCTAAGTACCAAAACTATACGCAATGTTCTTCGGCGTGCTTCAAACATTCTCTGTTCTATCGACCCGTCGTTATTCATTTGGAAAGATGTGTGGATAAAAAATTCCTGATAATGGATAGAAAAAAATGGAAATCAGGCTTTCAATGTAAAGACCTTGTTTAGATAACATTGTGGTTTTTAAGCTCTTCAGCCATCTGACATTGAAGTTTATGAGCCTCTTGAGCGGCACGTTCGGCAAAGTCTTTCTCGCCAGAGGCATAGATAATGCCTCGGGACGAGTTGACCAATAGTCCGCACTCCGATGTCATGCCATAGCGGCACACTTCCGTCAGGCTACCTCCTTGAGCGCCAACGCCAGGCACCAAAAGGAAATTGTTGGGTACAATAGCACGTACTGTTGTCAGCATGTCGGCTTTGGTGGCACCGACAACATACATCATGTTTCCGTCGTTACCCCATTTTAGGGATGTCTCCAATACTTTCTCGAAAAGATGTTTGCCGTCGTCATTGTCTTTTAGGAATTGGAAATCAAAGGCACCTTTATTGGAGGTAAGAGCCAGGAGAATAACCCATTTGTTTTCGTATACTGTGAAAGGAGTCACGGAGTCTTCACCCATATAAGGAGCTATGGTAAGAGAGTCGAAATTGAAATCTCCGTCAGGGTCAAGAAAAGCCTTGGCATATTGCTGTGAGGTGTTGCCTATGTCACCGCGTTTGGCATCGGCGATGGTGAACACCTTCTCGTTAAGGCTATGAAGATAGTCCATGGTCATCTTCAGTTGCTCTAGCCCCTTGATTCCCCCTGCCTCATAGAAAGCCAAATTAGGCTTGTATGCCACAGCATAGGGGAGTGTGGCATCAATGATTGCTTTATTGAAATTAAATATGGCGTCTTTATCGTTACGCAAGTGTTGCGGTATCTTGTTAATGTCGCTATCAAGACCGACGCAAAGGAATGATTTTTTTGTGTGTATTGTTTGAATAAGTTCTTGGCGTGTCATAATTGAAAGAAAAATTAATAAGATATAGTGTGATGAATGATCATGTAAGACGGTTGTTTTTCGAATTGCTGTCGGATTATCACGCTTTTGTTAATTGATGGAAAATCTCTTCCAGATTGGATTGACCTTGGGATTTCAATTCCTCAATGCTGCCGTCGGCGACAATTTTGCCGTGGTTGATAATCACAGCTCTACCGCACATAGCCTCAACCTCTTGCATTATGTGCGTCGACAGCAATACAATCTTGTTTTTGCCTGCATTGCGAATCACTTTTCGTATCTCGTCCAGCTGGTTGGGGTCAAGTCCAGTGGTTGGCTCGTCAAGGATCAGCACTTTGGGATCGTGGATCATAGCATGTGCCAGTCCAACACGCTGACGGTAACCTTTAGAGAGTGCGCCGATTTTTTTGCCTAGTTCGGGTTGCAACCCGGTGAGTTCTATCATTTCATCCACACGTTTCTTTGCATCATTAAGTTTGTAAATGTCGGCGGTGAAACGTAGAAACTCGGGTATATACATGTCGGTATAAAGAGGGTTTTGTTCTGGCAGGTAGCCTATGTTGCGACACACCTCGCGGGGTTCATCGTAAATACTGTGGCCGTACACTGTGACTTCGCCTTCAGAGGGAGGTATGAAGCATGTTATTATCTTCATCAACGTGGATTTGCCTGCGCCATTGGGGCCGAGCAATCCCACTATCTCCCCTGGTTGAACGGAGAAGCTAACGTTGTCTAATGCTCTCTGTGTTCCGTATAGTTTGGTGATATCTTTGACTTCTAACACTGTCTCAATTATTTGTTAAGGTTCTCCCACTCAATGCACTTTTTATTGCTCTTGAAGTTCGCGGGCCTCTTGGAGGCTAATGCGTTTGCCATTGTAAAAAGCGATAACAAAGGCATCCTTAAAACCTTTCTTGCGGAGTTCGTTTTGAATGTTCTTCGCTTTCGACACTGTGCTTTCATTGCCCATAGTGTAGCGATACACATTGCCTTGCTTGTATTGGTCATATCCTGTCAGGCCCTTGAATTCCTTTGAACCGGCCTTAAGCTCTTTTTCGCTGGATAGGAATTGCACTCGGTATGTGACGCCCGCCACCTCTTTGTCGTCCTGTTTAACAGTGACTTGCACGTCGTCTTGCTGCTGAAGGTATGGCTCTATCGAGGGAGGAACATTTTTTTCAGGGAACGGGTTGTTGTCCTGTGGTCTTTTGACTTCGGCTTTAGGAGCCTCCTCGCCTTGCGACTGGAGAATGGCGGCTTCCAAGGCTCCATCCTGACGTATTTGTTCGTCTAGGGTGCTGTCGGCAATAGCGTCGCCTTGAGGTATGGGTTTCTTGGTCTTGTTCTTGCCATAGCCAGGAAGGTCTATTTCCATCTTTTTGGGTTTTGCCACAGACTCCTCATGCGACTTGTAGTTGGCAAAAGCGTTGAGTAGACAAACCGCTATAGTGGCCTGGCCTTCATCCGACATCATGTAAGCCTCCTCAGCAGGGTTGCTTATAAAACCAACCTCAGTAAGCACGGATGGCATAGCCGTTTTGTAGATAACAAAGAATTCGGCTTGTTTGACTCCGCGGTTGGTGGTTTTGATGGCGCTTTTATACTGGTCTTGCACGTATTGTGCAAAATTGAGACTTTTGTCGATGTAGGCATTTTGGTACATTGCGAACATCACATAGCTTTCTGGCGAATTAGGGTCAAAGCCTTTGTATTCGCTGTTGTCCTTGTAACCATCTTCCAGCAGGATGTCGGCATTTTCCTTTTTTGCCACTTCCATATTCGCGCGGCTACGCGAAAGCCCCATGACGTAAGTCTCCATGCCTACAGGCACCGAGGTGGGGTGCGAATTGATGTGTATAGACACAAAGAGGTCGGCTTTGGCGCGATTGGCTATGTTGGCGCGTTCGGCCAAGGTGACGTCGACATCTGTAGTGCGGGTGTAGATTACCTTTACATCAGGATAGTTGTCTTCCACCAATTTACCAAATTTTTTAGCGATTGACAAGGTAAGTTCTTTCTCCTTGCTATGCTTACCCAATGCACCTGGTTTGTCTCCTCCATGACCAGGGTCAATAACCAGGGTTTTTACTTTTCCAGGTTCTCTTTTTTGAGAATAAGCAAAGCCAGTTGCCATGGCTAAAGCCAGAAACAATACAACTAAACGTTTCATTTATAGTGAAATATTTTTTGTTTTTATGGGTTTCTCAAATTGTCTTATCTTTGCACTTTGAAAATGCAAAGATACTAATTTTTTAGATATTGAGTATCAGAAAATCATATTATTTTCTGCTTTTTTTGTCGATGGGTTTTTTTATGCTCGTTGTCAATAGTTATGTTTATGCTCAGGATACCATACCTAGAATTATGTATCAAGCTGATTCCATGATGTTGCGCAGACCTTCTTTTAAGGTGGATAGTGCTGCCCGGCCCCGCGTTGCCGACTCATTGGCAGTAAACAAAAAGGCAGAGAGCGCCATACTGCCAGTATCCAAAGACGCGATCAAGGAGATAGTGACATATCGCGCTACCGACTCGGTGGCTATAGAGTTGGATTCAAAGAAGGCATTCCTTTTCCATGAAGGCGAGATTGTTTTTCAGGGCATGAATCTCAAGGCTGACGCTGTGGAAATCGATTTTGAGCGTCAGACACTTCATGCTTCCGGAGTCCCTGACAGCAATGGTGATTATTCCGGACGTCCGCTTTTTATACAAGGCACTTCGGAATACAACGCCGACACGATAACATATAATTACAAAACGGGGAAAGGTATTATACATGGGGTTATCACACAAGAAGGCGATGGCTATCTCCATGGCGACAAAATAAAGAAGATCAATGACTCCATTATGTATCTTAGCAGTGGACAGTATACCACATGCAACTATGCTCATCCCCATTTCGCAATCAATTTCTCACAGTCCAAGCTTATTACCAACGAGAAAATATTCACAGGGCCGGCCTATGTTTCTATTGAGGATGTCCCCACGCCGCTGGCATTGCCTTTCGCGTTTTTCCCTTTGGCTCACGACCGAGCGTCGGGAATACTGCTTCCGTCCTATGGTTGGATGAACGGCCGAGGCTATTATCTTAAGGACGGTGGCTATTATTTTGCCATCAACGACTATCTGGATTTGGCTCTTATTGGTGAGATATATACCAATCTGAGCTGGGCTGCCGAAGCCAAATCAAACTACTATCGTCGCTATCGATACAAAGGCAATTTCGATATCCGTTATGGTATCACAAAAACAGGTATTCGTGGTGATACTAACACTTTTCGCCAGTATGGGGACTTTAAAATCACATGGCGCCATGATCAGGATGCCAAAGCCAACCCAAACAGCCGCTTTTCGGCCAACGTCAATCTTATAAGCAGAAACTATAATCGTAACACCACAAACCAGAACGACTATTTCAATAGCACCACTACATCGAGTGTAAGCTATACTGCATCACTTGGTTCTTGGTTCAATCTGGCTCTGTCGGCACGCGAATCATACAATGTACAGACTGGTCTGATGAACATACAGTTACCATCGCTTTCATTAAGTAGTACGACGTTCTATCCATTGCGTCGCAAGTCGCCCTCTGGCGCCTATCGATGGTATGAAAACATCTCTCTGTCGTATGTTCTTCAAGGTGCGAATAATCTTGACGCCCAGGATTCGAATATTTTGAAAAAGACCATATTCAACGATATGCAATATGGTATAAGCCATCGTATCCCACTTCAAAGTACAGTAAAAGTGTTGAGATTTTTCAACTGGACCAACTCTGTCGCCTATAACGAACGTTGGCACTGGTCGACCATCAACAAGGAGATCGATTCGACGGGAAGGGTAGTGATTGATACCATACGAGGATTCAAGGCTAACCGCGACATATCTTTCAATTCATCGCTCTCTACCCGCATTTACGGTATGTTCAATTTCCGCTATGGTCCGCTCAAAGCTTTGAGACATGTTGTCAACCCAAGCGTATCGTTCAATTTCCGCCCCGATTTTGGCAGCGAGCGTCTTGGATATTGGAAATCATACACCGATACCACAGGCTATGTGCACCGTTATTCTATCTTTGAACAAAGTCTTTACGGCGGTCCACCTGATGGGAAATCGGGACAGCTGGGTTTTTCGATAGGCAACAATCTGGAGGCCAAAGTAAAACCATTGCGGGACACTACTGACGAACTGAAGAAGGTCGTACTTATTGAGAACCTGTCTCTCTCGATGAACTACGATTTGGCCCGCGACTCGCTAAATTGGTCTAACCTCAATGTCTCAGGACGTACAACTCTTTTCAAATCCCTGGTGCTTAACTATTCAGGATCTTTTTCTCCATACGAGATAGACTCGCTTGGAAACAAACACGACCAATACCTTTGGAACACCCGACACAAGTTATTCCAACTTGGCCAGTCAACATGGAGTGCTCAGCTGTCTTTCAGTTTGAACCAAAACACTTTCAAGAAAGATGCCCCTAAAGACAAGGGTCGTATGGTAACGCCTATCATGCAGACACCTTACGACCACAACTCGGCGCTGATGATTGGAACATACACCGACTTTTCGGTGCCATGGAACCTTTCGGTACATTACACTCTCAGTTATGTTAGCGCCTATGATGCTGCCTTGTACAATATCAAACGGGATTTGACCCATTCTGTTTCAGTGTCGGGGAATTTCTCTCTCACTGATTCGTGGAAATTCAGTTTTTCGACGGGCTATGACTTTACCAATAAGGGCATGTCGTATACCAGTATAGATATATACCGAGACCTGCATTGCTGGGAAATGAGATTTAATTGGGTGCCTTTTGGATATTACAAAAGTTGGAATTTTGCCATCAACATCAAGGCAGGCTCACTCCGCGATGTGAAATACGAGAAAAGAGAGAATTATCAGTCAAATCAAGGATACTATGTCAACTGACATGACAGAAAAAAATAACACTGCTATGAACGAAGGAAAATTGTATTACAGTATCGGCGAGGTCGCCGAAATGCTTGGTGTCAACCAGTCGCTGCTAAGGTTTTGGGAAAAAGAGTTCCGTGAACTGCGTCCCGCAAAAAACAAAAAAGGTACCCGCAGCTATACCAAAGAGGATATCTCTTTGTTGAAAAGGATATACTATCTTACTAAAGAGTGTGGTCTGACTCTCGAAGGGACCCGTCAGCAACTGAAAAACGACAAAACGCCAGACCAAAGAATGGAATTGGTTCAAACACTTACCGATGTGAGAAATTTTTTGATCCAAATGAAACAAAATTTATAATGTGGCGTTATTATTAATATTTGATAATATTTATTAGGATAGCATACATTTCAGATGTTGATTATTAATACATTATTCTGAATATTTAGTTCTTGCTTAATAAAAACATTTCATACTCATTAAAATAATCCAAAATGAAAAAACGTCTATTTTTTTTGGCTGCAGCTTTTGCTGGTCTTTTCACTTTTGTGTCCTGCGATGAAATAAACTTTTTCGAGGATGACAATCCAATGGAAGGTCTTCTGGGATCTGCAACAATTGTTGTCGACAAAGACGGAGTAAGTGATACTACCAAGTACACGTCGAGTATTGTTGACGCATTCTCAAAAATCGACTCTCTTGAGACAGAGTATAAAGCCTCTGTTGGCTTGTGCGCAAATGTCAACCTTACAGAGTCGAATGCAAGTTTGCAATTTCCGTTCATGTATTTCCGCTTGAATGACACAGTGACAGGAAACTACCAGTTTGACACTATTTTGTCGATGGACTTGTTGCTCAACCTAAACTTTGAGACTATGAGTCAGATTCTCGCTGATCCCTATGGTGATAATATGATTCTCGTAGCTGAAAGCGATACTGCATGGTATTTGTCACATGCTGGAAGTCTGACAATCTCCCAGTACCCCTCTGTGGGACATTTTGTAGAATGCAGTTTCAATAATGTGGAAGCATTCTATATCACCCAATCTGGTATCGATCGTTTCAACACTGACATTAATAACATGGATTTCAGTCATGTTAACGATCTTGGATACTATTTCCCCAATGCTACAATCTCTGGCAATTCTTCCTGCCGTCGTACTACCATTGTCAGCAGACTCATCAAAACCGCTTTTGAGGAAGGTGGGCTGACAAAATAATGATGGTAAGAACAAGTGAGGCTTGTTTTTAATAACGCCAGAGGAATTATAATGAAGCCATCAATAAGTGGCTTGATTCTGATAGTGGTGCTGTTTAGAGCGGCACCACTTTTTGCACAGTTTGATTCACATGTGGTGAGTGGCGCTTCGGCGGCCATGGGCGATGTCACCGTTATAGCTGATGAGCCTCTCGCTGCCACAATGGGTATCGCCTCTTTGGTATCACATGAAAAGACATCTGTAGCTGCCTCGTTTACACATGGTTTTGTCTCTGATGGTCTTGATGTGGCCGCTTTGGCCATCATACATCCGCTCCCTTTCGGTACAGCTGCGGTGGCAGTGGATCGTTTTGGAGATAAAATGTACAACGAAATGTGCGCGTCGATGACATACGCAATCCCTCTTGGGGACAATGTGGGATTCGGAGCCGCCTTCCATTATCTCCATTCCGGGACTTCAGATCCGCTTTACGAACCCTTAAGTCGCATGACCTTCTCTCTGGCACTCCGATATTTACCTGTTGAGGATGTCTCTATTTCTTTTCGCGCTTACAATCCTATCGCTGTGCTTTCTTCCACTCCCAATGATGTGCGTGTTCCGGCTATCTTTTCCCTTGGGGCGACATATCAATTCCTTGATGAATTGCTTGGTGTGGCCGAGATAGAGAAGAACCTCATCTATCCGGTCAATTTTAAATTCGGACTGGAATACCGTTTTCTCGTATCGTATGCTTTCCGTCTAGGTCTTGAGACTGCGCCTCTGGTTTATTCTTTCGGTTTTGGAATAAAGGGCAGCCAGTGGGGTGTGGATATTGCAGCCCAAATGCATAACTATCTTGGAATGACTTCGGTATTATCTCTTTATTACTCGTTTGGCAACGATTAATGCCAATATGTACAGGTTATTATACAATTGTCTGTCATGCTGCGTCGCTTATGCATATTGTTTTTCTCCCTCTTTCTGATAAACCCGCTCTGTCGGGCTCAATACAATATCGAGGACTTCATGCTGGAGGCTATAGAAACATGGATGGAGCAGAATGACGACGAAACAGATCCTGACGAATTGATAGAGTGGTTCTTGGAAAGTAAAGAGACACCTTTGAATATCAACGACACTTTGTCCGAAAGATATCGCTCCCTCCCATTCCTCTCGGATTTCCAACGTTCTGCCATCAATGCCTATATAGCCCAGAATGGAGAGCTCGTCACTTTGGCTGAGTTGCATTTCATAAATGGATTGGACTCCCTTACCATCATGTTGTTAAATGTTGTCTCAACAGTCAGCCCTTCTGACAAAGATAAGACACTCTCATGGAAAGACATTGTGACACATGGGCATAGCAACCTGCGTACTGGCATGCGCTTTTCATTTCCTGAAAGCCGCGGCTATGAGGAGGACATATACAGAGGCTCTCCTTTAAGGCTCTATTTCAGATATAACTATAAATATCACGAGCGTTTCTCTTTTCTGCTGTCTGGCGATAAAGACCCTGGAGAGGCGTTGCGGTTTGCTTTATCCAAGAGTGGTGATAATGTGTCTGATTATGGTTTCGATTTTTATGGCTTCCATATTATGGTTAGAGATATTGGCATGGTCAAATCTGCCATTATAGGCCAGTATAATTTGCAGTTTGGCCAAGGACTAACCTTGTGGACAGGTTATGCTCCTTGGGGAGTGGGAAGTATGCCTTTGCGTCGCTACGGACAGGGAATAAGACCTGCCAGTGCCTTTTGTGAATATGGATATCTACAAGGTGTTGCGACAACTTTGTCGTTAATACCGAATAAATTGGACATGACTCTGTTTTTTTCAGATGTCAACAGAGACGCTACATCAACAGACAGCATAGGCAACACTTTCTCCTCTTTTTATCTCTCTGGTTATCATCGCACCGCCAATGAACTATCTAAAAAACACGCTCTGGGGGAGCGCCTTGTCGGCACACATATTCAATATACACCATCGAATATGACTTTTGGTGTAACGGCGGTATACACATCTCTGGACTCTGAGATAATGCCCACGGAGAGATTATATAACCATTTTGCTTTCAGAGGTAAAACCAATCTTAATATAGGCGCTGATTTCTCTTTGCTCACACGCAGGGTCCTTTGGTTTGGCGAGGTTGCCGGTTCATACAATAACACCTTGGACAATTACGAGATTCAGAGTATTCCTGTTTCCGCTCTTGCTGGATTTCAGTTCAATGTCAACTCTGACAACATGTTCTCCCTTGTGGCTCATTATAATTCCCCTCTTTATCACAATCTGCATTCCAACACTATAGGTGGTGGAGGCACAACTCAAGGTGGTTCGGGTTTACTGTTCTTCTTCCGTACTGTCTTCCAGTCGGGTTTTCTTTTGCAGTCATCGGTAGACCTGTCTACTTTCCCATGGTTCCGCTACCGTGTTTATAGTCCATCGACGTCCGTTGTCTATCGTTGTAGGGTAACAAAGGATATTTCTCGTCACACCACTTTCTCTTTCTATATGCATAGCTCGTACTCTCAGCGCAATAGCGACGCGGAGATGTATTATACAGAGAATACCGCCCGTCGTCAGGTGAATATTATGCTCAATTATAATGCCTCGTCTCAGTGGCGGTTTATGTCACGAGTGGTTTTCTCTCATTTCAGTTGTGAAGACCATGCTTCATTGTCAGGGTTTCTTATGTCGCAGGATGCCCAATACCAGTCTAGGTTGAAGGGTAATCCTTTCAGTATTACGGCAAGGCTCTCTGTTTTCGACATTGATGCTTACGATGCCAGAATCTTTATTTACGAGAACGATTTGGTTTACGAGTATAGTTCTCCTATGGTTACTGGCAGGGGTATTAGATCCTTCCTCTTGTGCCGCATGGATTTAGGCTCTTCCTTTTCTATAGGACTTAAATATGCTGTTGTTTTCTTGCCGGGGAATGACGAGATTGGCTCTGGTTATGACCGTATCTCCGGCAACCATCGCCATGACATTAAGGCCCAGCTATGCTGGCGCTTTTAGATAGAAACAGTATATTGGCTAAATAGTGGTGGGGGAGAGGTACACCTTTAGTCTGATAATGTGTGTAAGCACAGCTTAAGCAATCAAACCTTGTTCCTGAAGCTTCTTGTAACTTTTTTCCGCAGCCAGTTGTTCCGCGGCCTTTATTGAGTATTCTACAGCCGACTCGGCAGGTTCGCCACAAATGCGTACCTGAACCTCGTACTCTTTTCTTGAAGACCCTTTTTTACCCTGAGTGGTGATGTTTATCACCTCAAAGGATACTTTTTTCCTCTCTCTTTGCCCCCAATCAATCAGCTTGCTTTTATAATTCCATTCCTCTTGGGATATGGCTTCAATATCGAGATGAACTCTAAGTATTCTGTCAACCAGAACCTTTTGGGTGAACTTAAATCCTTTCTCCAAATAGATGGCTCCTACCAGAGCTTCGAAAGCATCGCCGTCAATGGATTTGAATATTCCGTGCTGCTCTTTGTTGTACTGTATAAGTTCGGAAAGACCTATTTTTTTTGCTAACTTGTTCAGGTTGTTACGGCTTACAATCTTGGATCTTGTCTCGGTAAGGAAGCCCTCACCTTCGTAAGGGAATTTGTGATACAGGTAGTCGGCCACAACAGAGCTTAAAACAGTATCACCCAGATACTCTAGTCGTTCGTTGTTAATGCGGTGACCCATGGGCGCTTCCAACGATTTGGAGCGATGGATGAAAGCGACCTGATATATATCGGTCTTCCGAGGTTTAAATCCGAGTATGTTTTTGAAGAAGCGATAAAAAGCCTCGTCTTTTTTTCTGCGTTTAAAGAAAGTCATAATGGCTGTCTAGCTTTCGAATTTCTTGAATGCAAGACACACATTATGTCCGCCAAAACCAAAGGCGTTGCTCAATGCGAAACGCACATCTCTTTTGACGGCCTTATGGAAAGTGAAATTGAGAGGCTCAATATTGGGGTCGTCAGTGAAGTGATTGATGGTTGGCGGCACAATGCCTTCTTTGATTGCCAAAATTGTCGCTATGGCCTCCACGCCACCTGCGGCGCCTAGCATATGCCCTGTCATCGACTTGGTCGAGTTAAGGTTGATTTTTTTTGCATGGTCACCAAAAAGGCGCGCGATTGCTTTGGGCTCCGATCTGTCGCCAATAGGAGTCGATGTGCCATGGGTGTTGATATGGTCAACATCTTCCGGTTTCATTCCAGACTCCTCAATGGCTATGCGCATAGCCTCGTATGCACCATCGCCATCGGGGTGTGAGGCGGTGATATGGAAAGCATCAGCGGAAAGACCACAGCCTGTCAGTTCAGCGTAAATCTTTGCTCCGCGTGATATGGCATGTTCCATTTCCTCTAACACCAAAGCACCAGCGCCTTCAGCAAGGACAAAACCGTCACGGTCCTTGTCGAAAGGACGGGAGGCTGTGGCGGGGTCGTCGTTGCGCAGCGACAAAGCCTGCATAGAGGTGAATCCTCCAATGCTGCACTCTGTCACAGCGGCTTCTGAGCCGCCAGCGATAATGGCATCGGCTTTGCCTAAGCGAATGAGGTTGAAAGCATCGCTTATTGCCGCTGCCGATGAGGCGCAAGCGGCGACGGTACAGTAGTTGGGACCACGATAACCATGACGAATTGAGATAAGTCCTGCACAGATGTTGGAAATCATTCGAGTGCAGAAGAAGGGGCTGAAGTACGGCGTTTTGTTGCCTTCAACATATTTCATCACTTCGTCCTGGAAAGTGAACACTCCGCCATTGCCGCTGCCCCATATCACACCAATGCGTTTTTTGTCGGGCAGTGTGTCAATCGCGGAGTCCTTTATGGCTTCTTCCGAAGCCACCATTCCAAATTGAGAGAAGAGGTCTAGTTTCTTGCTCTCTTTCCGGTCGAAATATTCCAGCGGGTCAAATCCTTTAACCTCGCAGGCTATTTTGCATTTGAATTTTGTCGTGTCAAATCGAGTAATTAGGCTGGCACCACTTACTCCGTTAAGCATCGACTGCCACGTGCTGGTTACATCGTTACCTAACGGTGTAAGTGATCCCAAACCTGTAACAACTACTCTTTTCAGATTCATATAGAATCTTTTTTATTTTCCGGCATTCTCTATGAAGGAGATGGCGTCACCTACAGTGGCAATCTTTTCAGCCTCAGCTTCCGGAATCTGGATGTCGAACTCTTTCTCAAGTTCCATGATTAACTCAACGGTATCGAGCGAGTCTGCTCCGAGATCGTTTGTGAAACTGGCTTCTGGAGTAACATCTTTTTCATCGACACCAAGCTTATCAACGATGATAGCTTTTACTTTAGTTGCAATTTCAGACATTTCTAATTATTTTTATGAATTAAACAGTTTGCAAAGTAACGAAAAAAAAATCATTTAATCACTATTCTTGTCATTATTTATAAGTGTTAAATATATTAATAATTTGTTGTACAGTATCATATGTGTGTTATTTTTTTTGTCTCCTTTTTCATTCATTTTTTTGAAAAATATTCTTGAAAATCAAATAAATAAAAAAAATAGTATAATCGTAATTTATTGATAATGAATTATAAATTTTTTTGTTTCATTTTTTTGCTATTTTATCCATTTTTTCTTCTTATTTTTGCATTTTCCTATGGATAATATCAACCTTTTTTTACTTATAATAACGTATGCCTAATACTAAACGATTAGCTATTTTTGCCTCTGGCAATGGAACTAACGCACAACAGATAACGGAATACTTCTCCAACCGCGCTGATGTGGTTGTGGATATCATCATTTATAATAAACGTGACGCATATGTTGCGGTTCGAGCACAGAATTTGGGCGTCGAGTCACGTTTCTTCTCCCGTCGTGACTTCATGGAGTCTGATGTCGTTCTAGACTTGTTGAAGGAGCGGAACATTGACTATGTTATTCTGGCTGGTTTTTTGCTCCTTGTCCCTGAGAACATTCTCCAAGCGTATCCTCATCGTGTTATTAATATCCATCCTGCTTTGTTGCCTAAGTTTGGCGGCAAAGGCATGTATGGTCACCATGTCCATGATGCTGTGGTCGCCAGCCATGAGACGGAAACGGGCATCACAATACATGTTGTCGATAACCGCTACGATTGCGGAACAACTATTTTCCAGGCTCGCTGCAAGGTGTCTCCTACGGATACCCCCGACGATGTCGCTGCCAATATTCATCTCCTTGAGAAGGAGTATTTCCCCAAGGTTATTGATGCCTATATCTTCGACAAACCGATGCCTGTGCAGAATTTGTAAGCAAACAGGTTTGTGTCGTTCCGCATATATATTATATATAAATAATCACTGTATAATATAAATTGATTGGTTCCTGTGCGAATAGCTGTAAACACTAGGTTGTTGCTGCCGAGTCGTCTAGATGGTATCGGGTGGTTCTCTTTCGAATCGCTGCGTCGAATTGTCACTGACCATCCGGAGCATCAGTTCTTTTTTCTTTTTGATCGTAAGCCGGCGCAAGAATTCATCTTTGCCGACAATGTCTTTCCAGTCGTTCTCTTCCCACAGGCTCGTCATCCACTTTTGTGGTGGCTTTTTTTTGAATGGAGTGTGCCATACGCTTTGCGCAAATACAAGATTGACCTTTTTGTCTCCACTGACGGATGGATGTCGTTGAGGACAGATGTCCCGACTTTGACGGTCATGCACGATCTTAACTTTGAACATGCTGACGACTATCTGCGGCGCTCACATCAGCGCTATATGAAACACTTTTTTCCTCTTTTTGCTGCCAAAGCCACAAGAATAGCCACAGTGTCGCAGTTCTCTAAAACAGACATCTCTAATGTTTACGGTGTCTCTGAGGATAAGATTGATGTTGTATACAATGGGTCAAACGCTAATTATCGCCCTTGCTCGTCGGAAGAGATAGAGCAGACAAAGGACAGATACAGTGATGGTTTCCCATTTTTTCTTTTTGTTGGCACTCTGTCACGCCGTAAAAATCTTGCCAATATCTTACGTGCTTATGAGAAGTTCAAGCAGTCTCATCCTAATAGCGATATGCGTATGGTTGTCGCTGGCAGCAAGTATAGTATTGACAGTGACCTCGCAGAGACCATGCAACAAATGGTATACAAAGATTGTGTGAAATTCCTCGGTCATGTCGATTCCCACACGCTTGCCATGCTCACTGGCAGTTCAACGGCTTTGGTATACACCTCTTTGTTCGAAGGTTTCGGTATCCCTATAATTGAGGCTTACAATGCCGAGACCGCCGTAATAACTTCGACGGTGACGTCAATGCCCGAGGTGGCTGGCGATGCGGCTTTGCTTGTCGACCCTCTGTCGGTTGACGATATCGCTGATGCCATGACTCGCATAGCTGATGATGATAGTCTACGAAGCGACCTGATTCAGCGTGGCAGGATTCAGCGCACACTTTTTTCGTGGGACCGCACTGCGGCACTTTTATGGCAGAGCATTATGGCTACATATAACGACTCTATAAATCAAAAATCTATATCAAAATGAAAATCCATTGGACGCTGCTGATGTTCGCTCTATCCCTGATGTCTGTTGCCAAGGCACAGAATCGTGATGTGTTGTCGTCCAATTTGGTATATAATTCATCTTTCGAGGAATACCGTGAATGTCCTCGCAAGATAGATGCCCTCGGCACACTTACTATTGTCGACGCATGGTATCAACCTACTGCCGGCTCTGCCGACTATTATAATATATGTGGTTCCCGCGAGTGTGGTGTGCCCAAAAACAAGCTTGGAATCCAAGAAGCTCACTGGGGGAACGGTTATTGCGGCATTTATTGCTCAAAGACTGACTATAGGGAGTATCTGCAAACTCAACTTAGAGAACCTTTACGTGCGGGAGAGATGTATCGTGTGGCTTTCTATGTGAGCCTGTCGGAATATTCGTCGGGATCTGTGGCGACAATCGGTGCGCTGTTCACAACCAATCGTGTAAGCGATACTGTCCGCAGTGTCTTGATGGATAAACATCATAGACAGATTGCGCCAGGCGTGTCCCAAACTCTTTCGTCTTATTTCGAGCCTCAAGTTGTCAATGACTATGACAGGGTTCTTACCGATACCAAAGGATGGACCCTTGTCAGTGGTGTTTTTACGGCAAAAGGCGGTGAAAGGTTCTTGACAATAGGAAACTTCTACCCGGCATCACAATCAAATGTCGTCGATCTTGACTCGCTGACATATTTATTGCCGGGAGCCTATTACTATATTGATGATGTCTCTGTCACCTGTTTAGGTTGCAGAGATAAGGATACTACCGTTGTATCAGACTCATCATCAGCTCCTGTTGTCAAGGTGCCGACAGAGCAAGACTCCATCAAGGCTGGCGCCACGTTCATTCTCCATGACATTTTCTTTGACTACGACAAAGCGTTGCTGCTTCAGCAGTCTTATAATGAACTGCAGGGCTTGCTGAGTATTCTGTCACGTTATCCCTCTATGAAGATTGAAATCAGAGGTCATACCGATGGTCGTGGCTCTATCGACTATAACCAGCGCCTTTCTGAAAACCGAGCCAAGGCGGTGGTGGACTATCTGGTGTCAAAAGGCGTTGACCCACGCCGCCTGCAATACAAGGGCTTTGGCAAAAGCCAACCTATAGATTCCAACGCCACAGAAGAGGGACGTGCACACAACCGTCGTGTGGAATTCTACATCATAAGCATGTAGGTTGTGTGGGATAATTATTTCGATAATGTTTTGGCGATAGAATGTTTTTTATGGATTAGTGACATTTATTGTAGGTATTATCCTTGAGTCTATTTGTTGCCGTAATGGGGTGTGAAGGCATAAAAAAAGCCCGCTCGATTGAGCGGGCTTTCATATTTGAGGTTCTTTCTATCCTATTAGTTGTTTGAACGATAGAAGGAGACGCGGCGGTTGATGGAGTTTTTGATGTCTCCGAAAGGCATGGTTTTGCCCTTACCGCTGGTGGTCAAACGATCCTCAGCAACACCGCGGCGGACAAGAAGTTTCTTGACGTACTCGGCACGCTTTTCGGAAAGTTTCTGGTTGTATTCATCGCTACCACTGTAGTCGCAGTAACCAATGATTTCGAAGTTGATGTCCTCATTGTCCTTCATGAGTTTGGCGATAGCGTTGATCTTGTTCATCTGATCATCGCTGACAGTGTACTGGTCTACGCCGTAGGTGATGGAGAATGGAAGAGCATAGAAGTTGTGCTTGTTGTTCTCGTAGCCTTCGATGACTTTGCGCAGGCTGTCAGCAACGCCGTCGTCGTCGGTCTTGACGATCTGAGTGTTGCCGTCGTTCTGCTGAGCCTCGAGCTCGTTGATACGGTTGATAAGCTTAGCTTCGCGGGTCTTGGCATCCTGAAGGTCTTTGCGGAGACCGTCGATTTCGTCGCTCATCTTGTCGAAGTTCTCCTGGGTGAGGAGAGCGCGCTGAGCAATCAGGTCGAGGTCAGCCTGGGTAGGACCGAAGTTGTACATGAAACCGAGGGCAAGGTTGCCGGTCATGTTCTGCCAGCCAAGAGCGCGGTTTTCTTTGTTCTTGAGGGTGGAATTGATGAAGTTTCTGGGGTTAGCGGTGATGTCGTGAACATACTCAACAAAGAATGTTCCGTGCTCGCAAACCTGGAGGCTATAGCCGATACCGGCATCCAGAGTCCAACCAATCCAGCCAAAGTTCTGGTCGAAAGCCATGCGGGTGTAACCGTTTTCAATGGCCTGTTCGGTCCGGGAACCAGCGTTGGCGGCTCCACCGAGACCCATTACCAAATACCAGTTGTGGCGGCATTCGGGATCGTAGTGACCGCGGAAAGCGTTGTTCAGGCTGAATTTGAAGTCAACCATGATTTTTGCAAATCGGTCGTTGATACGGTCGCTCTTACGCTGTGGGTGGAAGAACCCCGAGACCATACCCATCAGGCGCATGTCCCAAACATAGTTGAGCTCTTTCTCAGCAAACAGTGCTCCGCCAAGGTTGGTAGCGCTTCTCCAATACTGGGGGCCACCAAAGTTGCCGTACTGCATGTTGTAGAGTACTTCGCCGCCGATGGACCAGTTGCTCCAGAATCCGTACTGGGGATACTGAGGCCAGTAGTGCTTTTCCTCTTGGGCGTTTGCTGTGCAAGCCATAGCGATAAGACCTGCAAGCATTCCAATTTTAAATACTTTTTTCAACATAGTTTTTTTTATTGTTTAATTATTATTACGCATGAATAACTTTGCAAAAGTACTAATTTTTTTGATAATGAAAACTTTTTTTATTCTCTTTTTCGTCCTTTTTCAGCCTATCTCCATTTTTACTATGCAAAGTTTTGTTTATTATATTTTTTAATAATTTGAAAAAGTGTTTGTTATATTGTAGTCAAATAAAAGTTATCAACAGGAGTTTTTTAATTTTTTTTATTCTTTTTTCCCGCTTGTATACGTTATCATACAACGTTTTGTTTCGTTTCCATACCATTTTTTTGTTTTTTCGTCATCTTTTTTTTGTTGAAAAAACACCTCCTTCCAACTCTTATTACAGGCATGTCGTTTTTTTTTGCTATTTTTGCACTTTGAATAATATAGTGGAGTGATACACACATTATTTAATTTTGTAGTGATAAAAAAGTGTTTTTTTCTCCCATATTATATATGCTTTCACACCCAATGGTTGTTTTGATTATATCCATTCTGATTATAACTTAAAAACTTTTATTTATGATTATCGATACCTCACATCTCAAAGCTTATGTCTCCGACACTGACCTTGATGCCATGCGTTCGGAAGTACTCCAAGCCCGTAAAACTCTTCTTAATGGTGATGGCAAGGGGAACGACTTCTTAGGCTGGGTTGATCTCCCCGACACTATCGATCCTGATATTATCAGCTCTATAAATGCTGATGTCGCAAGACTTTCACCGAAGATAAAGATGTTTGTTGTCATTGGCATTGGCGGCTCCTATCTTGGCGCGCGTGCTGTGATAGAGGCTCTGCAGTCGGAATTCGCAGCGGCCATGCCTTCGCAAAAACCTTTTATTGTTTATGCTGGTCATACATTAAGCGAGGATTATTATCATCAATTGTTGCAACTCCTCGATGCTTATGATTATGCCACTGTCGTAATATCCAAGTCGGGAACCACAACGGAGCCTGCGGTGGCATTCCGTGTTGTCAAAGCGCACATGGATCAAAAGTATGGCTCTGAAGAGGCTTCGCACCGTATTATAGCCATTACGGACGCACGTCGTGGTGCTCTTCACGATATCGCAGTCAAAGAGAAGTATCCAATGTATGTTATTCCCGACAACGTTGGAGGCCGCTTCTCGGTGCTCACCCCCGTGGGTCTTCTCCCGATAGCCATGGCTGGATTTGATATCAATGCCTTGCTTCAAGGCGCTTGCGATATGCGCCGGATATGTATCGAAAAAGATTCTTTTGAGGATAATCCCGCACTTCTCTACGCTGCTTTGCGGAACATTCTCTATCGTAAAGGCAAGAAAGTTGAGATGCTTGTGAACTTCCTGCCCAATTTGAAGTATATAAGTGAGTGGTGGAAGCAACTTTATGGTGAGAGTGAGGGTAAGGACGGCAAAGGTATCCTTCCGCACAGCCTGAGCTTCACCACCGACCTGCATTCGATGGGTCAGTATGTCCAAGATGGTGAGCGCCTAATGTTTGAGACTTTCATCAGTGTCGACACTCCTTCCCATTCGGTGTCCATACCTATGGACGAACAGAATCTCGATGGCATTAATTATCTTGTCGGCAAGTCGCTCACGGAGATTAACCACAATGCGGAACTCGGTACAGTAGTGGCTCATTGCAATGGTGGAGTCCCGGCTATTCGTATTGTCCTGCCACGTGTTGACGAGTATGTCCTCGGCCAGCTTATTTATTTCTTTGAGTTTGCCTGTGGCGTCAGCGGATATACTTTGGATGTCAATCCTTTTGACCAGCCAGGAGTTGAGGCGTATAAGAAAAACATGTTCATTCTTCTTGGCAAGCCTGGCTATGAAGGCCAGCAGCTTGTTTAAAACGTTGGAATTTTTCTATAAAAAAACGGGGTCTGTCGAACAGGCCCCGTTTTTATGTTATCATCCGTACTTTAGAATGGGAGATCGCCAAGAGGCTCAGTGTCGTTGGTGAGTATGTTGGCGAATGGGTCATTGGTTTGCTGACCTTCATCATTGCGGTTGCGGTTGCCCAAAACAGTGAAGTTTTCTGCGACAACCTCGGTGGCATAATGTTTTACACCCTCTCGATCTTCCCAAGAGCGACTTTGAAGTTTGCCTTCCACATACACTTGGGTTCCTTTGCGGAGCAGTTTCTCAGCTATATCGGCAAGACCGCGCCAGCACACCACTGTATGCCAGTCGGTTTGTTCGATTTTTTCACCGTCTTTGTTTTTGCGTATCTCTGTCGTAGCCAGAGGGAATGTGGCTTTACGAACGACAGGGTTCATGGTGTCGTCACGACGACCGTCTTTCGGAAATGAGATTATTTCGGGGTTCTTGCCCAGGTTTCCAATCAGAATGACTTTGTTTACTCCTACCATAATTTTTTGTTTAGTAAATCCTGTAATTATTTTCCTTGATTCGGACTGCAAATGTACAAGATTTTTTTGTATTTCTGCAGCTATTCTTTAAAAATATATTTATGGTGCAAAGTACCATGGTTTTAACTCGTCGTTTTTCTTGTGGGCTTTCTGCTTTTCTCGCATATTTCAGCTTCTCAGATGAGTTTTTCCATATGTTTGGATCGTTTTGGGAATAAAAAAAAAGGATTCCCTTTTCGAGAAATCCTCTTTTCTTGATGCGTAGTGACCGCGGACAGTCTTACTTGTCAAGTTCCTGCTGGCGCAGGTGCTGAACGTAGATAGCTTTGAGTTTGCGTTCGCGGTTGATGACCGAGGGCTTGGTGAATTTCTGGCGTTCGCGAAGTTCTTTCACGACACCGGTTTTTTCAAATTTTCTTTTCAGTTTCTTGAGAGCGCGCTCGATGTTGTCACCTTCTTTGATAGGAACTACGATCATTGTTAATACCTCTTTCTTGTTAAGGGTTAATAATAAATTGTTTATGACAACCAGCCTGGTTTAGAACTGGAAATGTCCTTCTGCTGCTGCATCCTTGATGGCGTTCAAAACACCCTTCTTGTTGATGATTCTCATACCTTTTGCAGAGACCTTCATGGTGATCCACATATCTTCTTCGGGAATGTAGAACTTCTTGGTCTGCAGGTTGGGGTTGAATTTTCTTTTGGTGTGGATGCGGGAATGGGAAACGTTGTTTCCTGTAATTACATGCTTTCCGGTGATTTCACAAATCTTTGACATCTCTTAAAATATTTTTGGTTTTTATTCGTTTTTTTATCGTTTTGGGTTTGCAAAAGTCGCACATTTCTTTATTCTGACAAAATATTTTTATCCCGAAACCTTGTTTTTAAACATTTTTAACATTTTATAATATCTAAATATTTGTAAATTAGCATACTGGCTTTTGTTAATATTTTTAATTAACATTGTCTTTTTTCTAAAAATCACTTTGTTTTTCGACCTTGTTTTTCTTTTTTTGAGTAAAAAAGCATAAACGTATCCGAAAAAATTATTTTATGTTTTAAATAGTTGTCTTAAATGTTATTAGATTCCGCGTTAGGGTCATTTATACAATATATAGAAACGGAACGTCGCCTTTCCAAGGCGACAGTCTCCAAGTATTACGATGTGCTTGCGGAATTTAATGCTTTTTTGAGTGACAGTTGTCAGGTGAAAGAGATTGAGCTGATATCTCATCTTGATATTCGTGAGTGGCAGATACAACTTTCAGAGAAAGGCAATACGGCCTCTACGGTGAAGACAAAACTCGTTTGTCTGCGCTCTTTTTTCAAGTTTATGCGCAGGCAAGGATGGATGTCTGTCGACGTGATGTCAAAGGTGGTTACACCAAAGACATCGAAACATCTCCCTGTCTTTTTTACCGAGAAAGAGACGGTGAATATTTATGATTCTGAAGTGTTTGGCGACGATTACGAAGGCGTTCGCGACAGGCTCCTTTTGAGGCTTTTATACGAAACGGGTATTCGTTTGGCTGAAGTGGTGGGTCTGGCGGAACGTTCGGTCGATTTCTCGGCTTGCACGTTGAAGGTGCTGGGGAAACGCGACAAAGAAAGAATAATTCCATTAGAAAATGAAATTTTACATACTATAAAATGTTATTTTTCGTTAAAGAGACAAAAGAGCTTCGGCTCAGAGGTCTTTTTCATGCGTTCTGATGGCACTCCTTTTTCACGATATGACGTATATAAAACTGTTAAGAAATACATGTCGTTGTTCTCCAAAGCCGACAAGATTTCTCCCCACGTTTTTCGTCACAGTTTTGCCACGCACATGCTTAACGACGGGGCCGATATTGGCGCCATAAAAGAGTTGCTAGGTCATACTGACCTCTCTGCGACAGAGGTTTACACTCATGTGTCACGTCAACATCTGAAAGACACCTATCGTCATACTCACCCTCGTGCCACCAAAAAACCACAATAAACTCGGATTTCTGTCCCTCTGAATGGATTGCTGAGTTGAAAAAACTGTAAAAATCGAATTATCATTAACATTAACCCTAATTAATAAGGAGGTAATTATGAATATTGCAATTAACGCTGTGAAATTCAAAGCCGATCCCAAGTTGGAAAATTATGTAAAGGAAAAGGTCGGTAAACTTGAACGATTAGTAGATAACGCTACCAAATGTGAGGTTTTTCTCAAAGTTGATAAACCTGAAAGCGATAATAACAAAATAGCCGAGATTTCGCTCAATATGCCAGGCCAACCTCTTTTCAATAGCAAACAGGCCGACACTTTTGAACAAGCCGTGTCAGAGTGTGTCGATTCCATGAAGGTTCAGATCGACAAATACAAAGAACGTTACAAATAACCTAAAGCCGTTTTGTTTCGGCTGGTCAAGTCAAACAGAGAAAGCGCCCTGGTCTCAGAAAGGGCGCTTTTTTCGATTCAGTCCGAATTCTTACAACCTCTATTATTGCAATGAAAATCCTTCTTCTTGGTGCCTCGGGACTCCTAGGACACAATGTTTTGCAGGAACTTGTGTCACGGCACATGTCGGTTGTCGCCCCGTTAAGAAAACGTGATGAGATTGTCGAGAAAATGATTTCCGACACCGATGTTGTCACTCCTCAAGGTTCGGTAGTAGATGCAGGCTTCCTTGGCGATGTTGCGAAGGGGTGCGACGCCATTATCAATTGTGCGGGAGCAACCGACATGTCGTTGCGGCGTTACGAAGACTTTGTCCCTGCTAATGTTAGCCTTTGCCAAAATATTGTCGATGTAGCTAAAAAACATGGAATTAAAACTATAGTTCATGTCAGCAGTGCCAATACTATCGGTTATGGCTCAAAAGAAAAGCCTGGGAATGAGTCTTTTCCTCCAAAAGAACCTTTTGCCTCTTCTCTCTACGCTCGCAGCAAAATGGCTGGAGAGGAAATAATGATTGGATATGCTCGTCAAAATGTTGATTCCAAAATTATTGTGCTGAATCCGGGGTTTATGATCGGACCTTATGATGCCAAACCATCATCGGCGCGTTTGATGTTGGCTGGCTACCGACTGCCTATAATGTTGGCGCCGTGTGGCGGTAAAAGTTTTGTTGCCGTTGCCGATGTCGCTAATGCCGTTGTCAATGCTTTGGATATGGGTCGCAGTGGTGAACGCTATCTGCTTACAGGCGAAGAATACACTTTGCGGGATTTCTATTTATTGCAAGCCAGAATTTTAGCTTATCGGCAGTTTGTTATTTCTGTTCCTCGTTGGATATTGTTTTTACCTGCTAAAATTGGAGACCTGCTTCGCCATATGGGTGTTGCCACACAGCTCTCGTCGTCAAATATTCGTCAAATAACCACAAAGGAGCATTATTCAAACTCAAAAGCATGTAACGAGCTGGCCTTCAAGCCGACATCAATAGCCGATGCTATAAAGGCTTACTTTTCATGGCGCTCTAAATAATCATCTATTCGAGAACCTATCTCTAAGATCACGTTATGTGAGATATTTTTCCCGACTATGAGCAGATATTAAAAAAGTTTAATATTCGCCTACATTTTAATTATTTCATGTAAATTTGCATTGACACAATTTTTATATATATATTAATAATTATTTTATTATGAAAAGAATAGCTTATTTTTTCGTAGGAGCTTTGTCCTTGGTTATGCTCTTTTCTTCATGTGGAGAGCGAAAAATAGGTGGCAAACCTGGATCGTCTGGTAAAACATTGGAACTTATGGTTGTTTGCAAGAATAGTGTTTATAGCGGCACCACCAAGGATGCCCTTGACACGCTGTTCACAGTTCCTCAGGTAGGCCTTAACCAACCGGAGTCACGATTCGACATGGTGCAAATACCTGCTTCAAGTTTTGAGAATAACACAATGTTCCAGTCTCATCGCAACATACTTATGCTTGAAGTTGACCCTCAGTCTCTCAACAAGGTCTATCTCGAATATGACAAGTGGGCTACTCCTCAGGTCGTTATCCGGATCACTGCTTCGGATAGACAATCACTTGATTCCATGTTGCTTGCCAATAAAGATCGTTTTCTGAAGGAATACTACTCTCAGGAATATCGTCGTATGGACAAGATCTTCTCTCAAACTCCTGACGTCAAGATTATCAATACCATAAAAGATAAATATGGTTTCCATCTCTCCATCCCCGAGGAGTTCTCTCTTGCCAAGTTGAGAGAGGAGAGCAATTTCACATGGGTACTGAAACAGACCAAGGATTTCGACCTCCATCTCTATCTCTATTCGCAGCCGGCAAAAGATGCTTCTGTTTTTGAAGAGGCTACCATACTCAACAATCTCGATACTATCATGCGTCGTTATGTGCCAGGTCCCTCTGAGGGTAGCTACCCTGGTGTGGAGCGCCGAGATTTCTTCTACACCCGTGAGGTTATGTTGGGTGATGTCAAGGCTGTCGAAACCCGTGGCTTATGGCGCACATACAACGACTTTATGAGCGGTCCTTTCGTATGCTACACTTTTGCCTCGCCCGACGGGTCTCGCATCCTTACCCTTATGGGCAGTGTCTACTCACCATCACAGCGCAGCAAAATGCTCATGAAACGTGACCTTCTTATGCAAGTTGATGGCATTTGCCGCTCAATGAGATTTGAAAAATAAGGGCCTTTATTGTTTATCATGTCTGTAGTAGTCCGATTGGTTTCACGTCTGGTCCCCGTGGTTATAGCGATGGCACTCTCTGTTTCAGGTGCCTTCGCGCAATCGTGGATGAGCCGTACAGAGATAGGTCTCACGGCAGGCGGAATGAACTATATCGGAGACCTCAATAATCAGAGTGTTTTCGGCAAAGTCAATGTTGCCGCGGGTGGATTGTTGCGATATAATATCGATGAGCGTTGGAGTATTCGTGGCGATGTGGATTACGGCCATGTAGAGGGAGGAAATCCCGACTACATTGAACGCCGCAATCTTTCTTTCTATTCCCATATTTTTGAGGCGTCCCTCCGTGTAGAGTTCAATTTCTTCCCTTTCAGCATGCGTGAAGACCATTTTATTTGGACTCCATACATCTTTGGTGGCATAGGCTTTTTCGCATTCAACCCCAAAGCTCAGTACACCGATCCCAATAGTGGAGAGACTCAATGGTATGAACTGCAGCCTCTCACCACAGAAGGTCAAGGGACTCCTCTTAACCCCCAAAACACTCCGTATAATCTTATGCAGCTCAATATGCCATTTGGTGTCGGTGTCAAATATCACCCGTCCAAGTCGTTGACATTGTGTGCGGAATACGGGTTTAGAAAAACGTGGACCGACTATATCGATGATGTTAGTACACGGTATGTTGACAATGCGGAACTCAAAAAGTATGCCAGCGATGTCGCCGCGGCTCTCGCCGACCGCTCTAACGAGGTGGTGCCCGATTACGTCAATGTCGCTGGTATTCAGCGCGGCGACGACTCACTCGACGATTGGTATGCATACTTCAATGTCTCGTTGACAATTAAATTCGACTTCATTTTCGGATGGCTGCTTAAACGAAAATGTGACAACAAATAATATTATCGCCATTCAATAATCTTTGAACTGCTTTGTTATGAAGACAATAGACGATATCGATCTCTCCAATGTCCCTCGCCATGTGGCTGTCATCATGGACGGCAATGGTCGTTGGGCACAGCGTCAGTCGGAAAAAAGACTGTATGGTCATCAACATGCCGTACAGGCTGTCCGCGACACTGTTGAGGCTGCGGCACGACTACACGTTGACTACCTCACACTGTACACTTTCTCTACCGAGAACTGGAATCGTCCCAAAGATGAGGTGGACGGACTTATGCAGCTTATGATTAAGGCTGTTGAGGATGAGACATCTACACTACTCAAAAACAATGTCCGCCTGCTGATCATAGGAGATATCCAACGTGTACCAGAGTCTTCTCGAGAGTCTATCATGAAATGTTGCGCTGACACTGCCGCCAACACTGGAACCACTCTTGTCCTTGCTCTTAGCTACAGCTCTCGCTGGGAGATTGCAGAAGCACTGCGCACGTTGGCTACCGATGTCGCCGAAGGTACGTTGAAACCAGAAGAGATTGATGAGGATACTATTCGCAAATATCTTGAAACCAGAGAAATGCCAGACCCTGACTTGCTGATACGCACTGGTGGAGAGCTGCGCGTTAGCAACTTCTTGCTGTGGCAGATGGCATACACAGAGTTCTATTTCACCGATATTTTGTGGCCTGATTTTCGTATGGGAGATTTCTACGAAGCCGTATTCCAGTATCAAAACCGCCAGCGTCGCTTTGGGAAAACAGGTGACCAGGTAAAACAACAACAGCCATAAAAAAACACTATACATACAATAAAACGCATTTTTCTCTGTTACCCTTATTTAAAGACTAATTCGGATTCTATAGATACTGATGAAACTTATTGCCCGTTTATTGACTCTTTCCCTCCTCTTGGTTTGCTGCTTTGACGCTAAGGCTCAGGTGGTGCTGGGAGGGGATTATGATATTGACTATCTTACTCCTAAGACATACGAAATCGGAGGTATAACTATCGATAATGATAACAATCTGGACCAGCGTATGGTATTGCTTGTCGCAGGTCTCCAGGTCGGCGATGTCGTCAAAATACCTGGCGACAAAATATCTACAGCCATCGATAATCTCTGGCAGCAGGGACTTTTTGATGATGTGCAGGTCCTCCTTTCCAGAATTCAGGACGATAAGGTGTTTCTAAAGATAGTGCTTCGCAGTCGTCCGAAACTTGCCGCTGTCCGTTTTAATGGCATCAGCGGCAACGACGCCGACAAATTGGGCAAGGATTTTGGCATCCATGTCGGCGATGTGGTTACGGAGAATATGCTGAAGACCAGTGTCAACAAGGCTCGTTCCTACTATGCCGACAAAGGTTTCACCAATGTGCAGGTCAACACCAGCCTTGGCGCGGACACCTCGGGACGTAACGATTATGTTGTGCTTACTTTCGACATCAATAAGGGTAAACGTGTGAAGATAGACTCTCTCATTTTTGAGGGCAACGAGCAGGTGCCGACCAAAAAGTTGCTCCGAAAAATGAAAAACACCCATGATGTGCACTACTTCAAGAAGTTTTATGTATGGACCAAGGGCTTCTGGAGCCGCTCTAAATTCCGTGACTTCGAGCTTCATGACGACTTGGATCAAATCATTTCATATTATAATGAGCTGGGTTACCGTGACGCCCGAATTGTCATGGACACTATGTGGCCTGTCGCCAGCGAAGACCTTAACATCTCCGCCAACAAAAAGAAAAAACAGGATCGTGTAAAGGTCAAAGTGAAAATATATGAGGGCTCGCCATTCTATTTCCGCAACATCACCTTCTCTGGCAACACGGTGTATTCTTCCGATCTGCTCTCCAAACACCTCCGTATCAATAAGGGTGACCCGTACAACAAAACGACTCTCGAGACCAACCTTACTTACAACCCCAGCGGTACCGATATCACCTCTATGTATATGGACAATGGGTACCTTTTCTTCAATGTGACTCCCGTTGAAGTCGCCGTTCAGGACGACTCCATAGATATCGATATCCGTATTGTCGAAGGCAAACAGGCTCGCATTCGTAATGTCATTGTTGAGGGCAACACTATCACCAATGACAAAATCATCTATCGCGAGCTCCATACAAAACCTGGCGACCTCTTCAACCGTGATGCTATCATCCGTAGCCGTCGTGAACTTGTGACTCTGGGCTACTTCAAAGAGGAGACTCTCATCCCTGAGCCACGCCCCAACACCAAGGACGGCACCGTCGACATCGTATATAAGGTTGAGGAGAACCAAACATCCCAGCTGCAGCTCCAAGGCGGTTACGGCAATGGCATGATTATCGGTCAGGTTGGTATCCAACTCAACAATTTCTCCGCACGCAATATCTTCAACAAGAAGGCATGGCAGCCTCTGCCTGCCGGCGACGGTCAGAAACTTATGCTCAATGCGGTATCCAATGGACGCTACTATTATGCCCTCAACGCTGGCTTCACCGAACCTTGGCTCGGTGGCAAACGTCCTCAGGCATTTTCAATATCGGTCTCTCACAACCTTATCAGCAATGGCTTCTGGCAAGAGAAGGGTAGCGATGGATACTACAGCCTCGCCATCACAGGCGCCACAATGTCGCTGACACGTCGTGTCAAATGGCCCGATGACTATTTCATAATGTCTCAGTCTCTGGCCTTCCGCCACTACACTCTTAACAACTATACCGCGCTGACATCCTATTTTATCGATGGCCATGCCAACGACCTCTCATATAGTATCGGCTTCAGCCGCAACTCCCTCGACTCTCCAATCTATCCTCGCAGTGGATCGGAAATCTCCGTCCAGGCTTTTGCAACGCCTCCTTATTCTATCATCAATGGCAAGGACTACAGCCAGATGGAGGCTTCCGACAAATATCGTTGGCTGGAGTATTATAAGTTTAATCTGCGTGGCTCCTGGATGCTCAACCTCGTTGGTGACGTCGTCCTGAATGCTCGTTTCCGTTTCGGATATATGGGATATTATAACGAGGATATAGGTCTGTCTCCTTTCGGACGCTACTATGTCGGTGGCGACGGCCTCTCCTCATGGGTTCTCGATGGCCGTGAGGTCATACCTCTTCGTGGCTACAAGAACGCTAGCTTGAGCCCCGACAACGGTGCCTCGGTGTTCGACCGCTACACCCTTGAGTTGCGCCAGCCTATTATCGAAAGTGCCAGTGCCACTATTTATGTCCTCGGTTTCCTCGAGGGAGGCAACTCGTGGGCTACTATGAAGGAGTTCCAACCCTTCAGGGTTTATAATTCCGCTGGTGTTGGAGTGCGTCTTTATATGCCTATGTTCGGTCTTATCGGTATCGACTGGGGCTATGGCTTCGACGGAATCAACGGCGGCAGCCAGTTCCACTTCAGCATAGGACAAAGTATTGATTAATGAAATTTGCCATTATAATCTCATATCACAACAAAAATAAGTAACAGTTAAAATAAGGTATAACGATGCTCTAGTCTAATGTGTTGACTATAATAATCGAGAACTCTTTAAACTATAAACTTTACTGAATGAAACGTCTACTGCTTATAGCTGCCTTTTTGCTCCCTATGGCTTTGCAGGCTCAGAAATATGCTTGTGTCAATACGGAGTATATTCTGGCCAAGGTGCCCGACTATTCCCGTGCCCAGTCGCAGCTTGACAAACAGGCGGCAGCATGGCAGAAGGAGTTGGAGGCAAAATTCCAGGAGATAGACAAACTCTATAAAACTTTCCAGCAAGAGGCATATCTCTTGCCGGAAAACCTTAAACATAAGCGTGAAGAAGAGCTGAAAGCCAAAGAGAATGAGGTTCGTGAGCTTCAGATGAAATATTTTGGAGCTGGTGGTGACCTCGACAAAAAGCGTGCCGAGCTGATGAAGCCAATCCAAGATCGTGTCTACAGCGCCATAGAGCGTGTCGCAAGAGAGAAAAGCTATGCTTTCATTCTCGATAAGGCGGGATCGCCTACACTACTGTATGTGAGCGACAAATACGATGTCAGCGACCAGGTGCTCGAAATGATGGGTATCAATCCTTCCTCCGCGACAGAAGGCGACAAAGAGGCTACAAATCCAGAGATGAAACGCTCCTCGCGACGCTAATTATTGCTACAATATTTAACCATTGATAATTAATTTCTAAGTCTTACTAATATTCTTAAACACATCATCAGTAATGAAAAAAAGTTTGATTTTATTGTTTGCCGCTGTAATCGCTTTTGGCGCTTCGGCAATGGCACAGAAAACCATTAAGTTAGGACACATCAATTCCTCTGAACTCATGCAGATTATGCCTGGCAAGGACTCTGCTCAGGCTGCTTTTGAAGCTGAAGTGAAGATCCTTGAGGGTGAACTCACTGCTATGCAGGAAGAATTGCAGAAGAAATACACCGACTATCAGGAGCGTAAGTCTCAGATGACCGAACTTATTCGTTCTACCAAGGAACAGGAACTAAACGACCTCAACCAGCGTATCACTGTCTATCAGCAGAACGCTCAGCAGAAACTCCAGGAGAAGGAAAAAGAGTTGCTTCAGCCTATCATCGACCGCGCTAAGCAAGCCATATCCGATGTCGCTAAAGAGAATGGCTACACCTACATCTTCGACTCCAGCGCCGGAACTTTGCTCTATCAGCAAGATAGCGACGACATCTTCTCTCTCGTTAAGAAGAAACTTGGTCTCAAGTAATCACTTTTTATAATTTATTAGGAGCTATCAGTTCAGACTCCTAAACAAAAAAGAGTGCCGCATATTTGTTTGCGACACTCTTTTCTATTGATACTTGGTATTGTTATCCGACGTTTACGCCTGTTGTAACCAACTGGCTTGGAGTTATTAGAACAAGTCGTCCGTCTTTGTCTTCGGCGCTTAGTATCATGCCCTCACTAACCACGCCTTTCAGTTTGCGTGGCTCGAAGTTGGCGATGAAACACACCTGCATACCAACCAGTTTCTCGGGTTCCGGATAGTATTTGGCTATGCCGCTGACAATAGTGCGTCCGCCCATACCGTCGTCGATTTTGAACTGCAGCAGTTTGTCGGCCTTGGGCACTTTGCTGCACTCCAGAACGGTACCCACTCTGATGTCAACCTTGCCGAAATCGTCAAAGGCAACCTTTTCTTTGATACTGGCTGGTTGCCATGCGTTTAGTTCGTTTTGGCGTTTGGTCTCCAGCAGTTTGTTCACTTGAGCCTCGATTTCGGCATCCTCGATTTTCTCGAAAAGCAGTTCGGGTTGAGCAAGCTGATATCCGCTTTCCAGCAGTTCTGCGCCGCCGGCGTCTTTCCATCCCTTTGCAGGCAGGTTCAGCATGGCGTGAATCTTGTCGGCTGTGAAGGGGAGGAAGGGGGCGCACAGTATTGCGAGGTTAGCGCATACTTGCAGTGCGATGTTAAGTACTGTGGCTGTGCGTTCGGGGTTTTCCTTGAAGAGTTTCCATGGTTCTGTTTCAGTGAGATATTTGTTGCCGAGACGAGCCAGATTCATCATCTCTGCCAGAGCTTCGCGGAATCGGTAGGTCTCTATCGAACGCCCCACTTTTTCTGGATACAGGGCCATTTCGGCAATGGTCTGGCGGTCAAGATCGGTCAATTCACCTTTTACCGGCACTTTTCCACCGAAGAACTTGTGGGTCAATACCAAGATACGATTAATGAAATTGCCAAGGATTGCGACGAGCTCGCTATTGTTTTTCAATTGGAAGTCCTTCCAAGTGAAGTCGTTGTCTTTTGTCTCAGGGGCGTTGCTGCAGAGAGTGTAGCGCAGCACATCCTGTTTGCCTGGGAACTCTTTCAGATATTCGTGCAGCCATACGGCCCAATTGCGTGAGGTGCTTATTTTGTCTCCCTCGAGGTTGAGAAACTCGTTGGCCGGAACATTCTCGGGTAAAATGTAGCTGCCATCGGCATGAAGCATGGAGGGGAAAATAATGCAGTGGAATACAATATTATCCTTGCCGATGAAATGGACCAGCTTTGTGTCGTCGTTTTTCCACCATTTCTCCCAGTCGTCGCCTTTCAGCTGTTTGGTGAAGCTTATGTATCCTATAGGTGCGTCAAACCATACATACAGCACTTTACCCTCCGCGTCCTTTAATGGAACTTTGACACCCCAGTCAAGGTCGCGAGTTACTGCGCGGGGTTGCAGACCTGCGTCAATCCAGGACTTGCATTGTCCGTAGACATTTGTTTTCCAGTCGTCTTTATGGTTTTCCAGAATCCATTGACGCAGCCAGGGTTCGTCTTTGTCCAGAGGCAGGAACCAGTGTTTTGTCTCTTTGAGCACAGGCTTCGCACCACTAAGAGCCGATTTGGGATTTATGAGGTCTGTGGCGTTGAGTGATGTGCCGCAGGCCTCACACTGGTCTCCATAGGCGCGCTCGTTGCCGCAATGCGGGCATGTGCCGGTGATGTAGCGGTCGGCGAGGAACTGACCAGCCTCCTCGTCGTAGTATTGCATAGAGGTCTTCTCGATGAATTTCCCCTCTTTATAGAGCTTTTCGAAATATGCCGCTGCGGTCTCGTGGTGCTCTTTGCTCGATGTGCGGCTGTAGATATCGAACGATATGCCGAGCTCAGCGAACGAGTTCTTGATGATGGTGTGGTAGCGGTCGACAATGTCCTGAGGTGAACAGCCCTCTTTTCTGGCTTTGATAGTGATTGGAACGCCGTGTTCGTCGCTACCGCCAATAAACATAACTTGCTCGCCCTGTGCGCGCAGGTAACGCACATAGATATCGGCAGGGACATAGACACCTGCCAAATGTCCTATATGTACAGGACCGTTGGCGTAAGGCAGAGCCGAAGTTACAGTGTAACGTTTGAATTTCTTGTCTTTTTCTGTGTATATCATAGTATGATGTTTTTTTCGTTTCTTTTTCCTCTAAAGTGTTTCTAGTCTCTTTAGTTCTTCTTTTAGCTTTTCTAGCTGGCTGTTGATGAAATCCTCGCTGTATTTGCTGTCGCAGAATCCATTTCCACGGGCTATATATTCCGGGTTTTCCATATCGCTGTCAAGCTCTTCATAGTTGGCTATGGCTGTTTTCAGTTGTTCTATCTTTTTGCGTTTCTCTTCGTCGGTCATTTCTCGATTCTCTTTTTAATGTTGAAAGCAAAGCCTTTGTCGTTAATGCCGGAGGCGCGTACCATGCGATTGTTTTCTTCGTCGCGCCACACAACCCATATGTCGCTGCCATCAATCTTCATGATAAATCCTCCATCAATATGCCACGATATGTCGGAGACCCCATTGGCGTCGACATATATGTGTCGAGGATCGCCGGGGTCTTCCTCCAATTTTGGTTTCTTGCCGGCGATTTCTTCATAAAAGAATGCGGACATTTTGTCTCGGATAAATTCATAGTTTTTCTGACACCAGGTTCCATCGCTATTATAGTGTAGCGAATGTCCTTGATTCTCAAAGGAATAAAACTCACTTCTCAATCCTAAATCTTTGGCTCGAATGTCTATCTGCACCGAGCCATACATGAGGTCGAAAAGGCGTTTGCCCAGCTTTTCGCTGACATCTCTGAAGGGATAACCTTTGTCGTAAGGCACTACTAGATCTTTGTCACCATGAAATGAGATGATGTCTGTTTTGCTGTTTTTCAGCATGTTCAGATTAGTGATAGCGCCCCACATGTTGGCCAAAGCCTTGATTCTAAATGTGGCATGGCTGCTGTTCCCGCTGCTTGCTATTGTTCCCATGTCGCGGAATCTGTTGCCTTTCACTGCCTGTGGCCGGTCGTTGTCGGTCATAAAAGCAAGGTTCAAAGCTGTGATACTTCCTGCGCTGGCCCCTCCAACAAAAATATTGGATGTGTCTATATTATAGTATTTTGCATGGTCTACAAGGAAACGCATGGCGGCATGGGCGTCTTGCAATGCCATATAGCCTGTTCTGGTTATCTCATTCTTGGTGGGGAAAAAACCGAGTCGGTAGTTTGCGCTAACAGCGACATAACCCATTGATGCAAAGTGTTTGCACCATCCGCTGATAGCGCTGTCGCCTTTGTCACCTACCAGAAAACCGCCTCCATGAAGGAGCAGGAGCAGAGGATGTTTCTTTTCGTTGTCGCTGGTGTCGTCGGGCATATAAATATCCATTTTTAGCGACTGTGTAGTCTTTGTAATGGCTGTTGTCAAACAGTCTAAGGCGATTTGCCAATAGCTGTCGTCATGAGTTCCTGGCTTGCTGCACCAGTAGCCTAATGCCTGTCCGTATTCTATGTCTTTCTGCACTTTGATTTTCTTTGTCGGCCTTTGAAACAGGGCGTCGTCTTTGGGTTCGTATTCTGGAGCGCTGTAGACGTATACCAAAGCCTCGTGTCTTTTCTCTTTCCAATGGCGGTCATGGACAAATGTTTTGCGTTCCACACAGTTGCTACCAGGTGTTACCTGATAGTAAAAACCATGAATGCTGTCTTTGCTGATACTGTCAACAGTTACAAAGCAGGTGTCGTTGCCGATAATAACCTTGTACATAACGCCAGTATCGGGAGTATAGTCTCCCTTTAGGATGTATGGCAGTTCCGGTATGTCGGTGGGTGACTGTTGGGCAGGCCCCTTGGTGTCGGTGACTTTGCTTTTACATCCTGCTATCAGTAATATCGAGAGGAGGATAATGTATATGCTTCTTTTCATGGAATCAGTTTTTTATAATGAGTGCTGCACTTATGTTCCAATGGCTGAATCCGCCATCCATAGGCTTGCCCTGCGGAATGGCGATGGTGAGGGTGTGGGTGCCGGGTTCAAGGTCGCTGAGGTCGAAGAAGACAGGCTGTGTGGCTGTTCCCGGACACCATCCGCTGCGGCTGAGGTCGCTGCTCGAGATGCCGTTCCAGAAGTTGCCGCTCACGGGGTTCCATTCACGGTATCGGGCGCAGTCGCAACGCCACGGTGTATGGCTGAAACGCTTGACACCGTCAATGATGATTGAATTCTCTTTTGGGTTGAACTCATCACCGCCACCCCACCCGCCATGGCCAGTGCTGATATAGCGGAGGGTTATATCTTTCTCGTCACCTTTTGTATAGAAGTTCACTGTTATGCTGTCAGTGCCGAAGATGCGACCATAGTTCTGCCCGGCCATCTCAAGCACATTGCAGGTATTGATAAGCGAGACGACACGTGTCGTTCCGTTATTTTTGTAAGCCCATTCATAGTCGTTGGGGTACGACTTGATGTCAAGGCTGACAATATGACCGCCACCGTCATAGTTGCCTATGAAACAGCCTATCCATACTTCGCCTTCCAATAGTGACTGGAGTTCTGTAACCTCTTGTTTGTAAAATGTTTCTTCCTTCCATTCCAATCCGTCGATTTTCACTCGGTCATTGAAATGGCCCACACCGAATGGGGTGAAGAAGCGCATCAGCTCCACGGGAGGGAAGTAATTGCTGGGAATGAAGGAGGAAAGAGGGTTTAAAAAATGTTTGTATTTTTGCATTGTAGAGGGCGCTTCAACGATACCCTGATAGCGTTGGCCATCCTTGCCAGTAATGACGGGCAACGAGTCGGGGTGGTATAAGATGCCGTCAAGGAAACTGGGATGGTAGGTTCCGGCAAGGGGTATAACAAATACCGACCCTGTTCTGTCATAGGCGTCGCCGTTCGAGCGTTGGCGTAACTCGATGAATGTCTGGTAGTGCTCTGGCAACTTGGGCAGTTTAATGCGTTTCAGTATCAGCGTGCCACCGGCATAGTGCAACGTGGTATCGAAAGGTATGTCGGTTATAGTGGGTTTCTCTTTACCCCAGCATATCTGCTCGTTTTCAAATACATGAGTAGTCAGAATCATCCTGTCTCGCTTGATGTTGCTCATCTCGCGGGAGGTCTTGCGAATGCCTAAATTGTTGTAAGGGATTAGTTGTTTTAATTTGACGGGTTCTCCATCAATGACGCCATAATCCATACTGCTTAACTCGAGTTGTACCAGTCCGTTGCGTGTCATCTGTATCAGCACGCCGTTGAATCTGCCGTAATAGGGTAGGGGATTTGCGTTGATGCCTTCTTTGGTCGAAAACAGCAGCTCTATGCGGTTGCTGTTGATGCTTGTAATGTATTTTGTTGTTTTGGAATCAACTATTTGTGTGTCCCACTTGATGTCGTTGCGGCTCATTGTCGACGCCACATAGAAGGTGCTGTCGCTGTATCGGTACCAGTAGTATATACTGTCAGTCTTATAATCAACGTATGTGTTGTCCTCGACGAAGCCTGGAATGGGATTCTTAGGATTCTTGTCGTTCTGGATCAGCAGCTGTGTCGGCAAGTGGTGGACATACACTCTCGCTGTGTCAGTGTGGTCGCTGTCATAGTCGTAGCTGTAATATACAATATGCTGTATTTTATGCCACGTTTGAGCTTCCACATTGCCGAAGGCAAGTATGATGCAGTTGATTATTAGAAATATATATCGCATTTCTATTTTTAATATAAAGTACAAAAATATAAAACAAAAGCGGAACGACAAAATTTATTTTCGTCGCTCCGCCTTAGGTATTAAAAGAGTAAGGTATTGCTATTCTTTTTTCCCCTCTTCAGTTTTCTCTGTCTCGGGCTCTTCCAAGTCAACTTTACCTGCGTTGTTCAGTAAGTTGTACCATAACAGAACTTTCTTGATGTCGCTGGCGTGCACATGTTCGGTGTCATAGTTTGGCAACACCTCCTTAAAATATGCGAAGAGGTCAGCGTTAGACGATTTCCTTATGTCGAAGGCAATATTTTTACCCTCCTCTTTGCGGAAAATATCTTGCAAGACCTCAATGAGAGGTTTCTCTTTCTCGGTGGTGAAGATGCTTATCTCGTTAAGTGAGCTAATTCTATCTGTCTTGAATACAGGGCAACGTTTTTTGTCGGCGAGAGACTCGACGATAGCTCCTGATTTTGTTTGCGATACGAGTTCGTAGATGTCCGGTTTGCCGGAGACTACTAAGATTTTACTTAAGTCCATTGTGTATTGTTTGATTTTTTGCGTTTGTAACGCCGTTTGTTTGTTAATAGTATTTCTTGTTAAAAAATTAAGATTTTTTAGAAAGTCGATGGTATTCGATAACACCGTCGATGGGGTCGGCAACTACGGTACCGACATCCAATCCGTCGACCTCCATGACAAGTCTCAAGGTGGACTCGATGGCTTTGGCATAGCTGCCCACCACGTGGAGCGCCACGACGTCGTCAACCTGACGCCATAAGGGCATGAGAGCGTCTTTCAGCCAGTCTTTCAGTGTCCACTCCACCACATGGCGGCAGTAGTCGTCGCCAAAATGTTTCACCGCGAAGGGGGCCAGCGAGGCCAGGAAGCGATTGGGGTTGGGCTGGTGGTATACAGCATCCATCAACTCGGCATTGTTCATGGGATAAGTGTCATGGAACGAGAGTCTTAATTCCTCTGGCATATGGTGGGTCAAGTAATCGTTGAGCAGCACACGCCCCACATGGTTCGCAGAGCCGCGGTCGCCGAGGATATAGCCGGTACTGACACTCTGGAGAGTGATTCTCTCGCCGTCGTAGTAGCAGGCGTTGCTGCCGGTGCCGAGGATTCCCACCAAGGCAGGCTGGTCTCCGGCGGTGGCACGGCAGGCTCCGAGCATATCAGTCTCCACATGTACGTCGCTGGTTCCAAAGGCTTTGGCCAGCCATGCGGCAACCTTGCCGCTCTGCTCTGGAAGACCGCAGCCAGCACCATAGAAGTGAATTTTGAATTTTGAATTTTGAATTTTGAATTGCTGACGCACGATAGCGCAAGCTTCCAGTACCTGTTGTTCGCTGCTGAAATAAGGGTTCAATCCTTCCGTAACGACCTTGTTACCAGACTCTATATCTGCCCACGTTGTCTTTGTGCTCCCACTATCGGCGACAAGAATCATATTATTCCGATAATATCGTTAATATCGTTGATACTATGGCGTTTGCAGTAGTCTTCAAGTCCGTCGATAATCTTCATGGTTATGCTTGGGTCTATGAAGTTCGCCGTACCCACTTGAATGGCTTTTGCGCCAGCCATAAGAAATTCCAGAGCGTCGGCGGCGCTGGCTATGCCACCCAATCCTATAACAGGAATGCTTACAGCATGCGCAACTTGCCATACCATTCTTACTGCCACGGGCTTCACAGCCGGACCGGAGAGTCCTCCAGTGATAGTGCTAAGGTAAGGTCGTTGTTTCTCAACATCTATTGCCATACCCAACATTGTGTTGATAAGCGAGACGCTGTCGGCGCCGGCGCCTTCCACGGCTTTTGCTATCTCTACGACGCTGGTGACGTTGGGTGTTAGCTTTACTATCAGTGTTTTATGATATATTTTCCTTACTTCGCTCACCACTTGTGCCGCCATAGCGGGATCTGTTCCAAAACCCATGCCTCCCTTCTTGACATTAGGACAGCTGATGTTCAATTCGATGGCAGGAATCTTATCCAGCTTGTCAATCATCGCTGCCGTCTTGCAGTATTCTTCTATTGACGAACCACTGACGTTGACGATGATATTTGTGTCCAAGTCCTTGATTCTATGGTATACATCCTTGCAGAATGTCTCCACTCCTACATTTTGAAGTCCTACTGCGTTGAGCATACCCGAAGGGGTCTCCGCCATACGTGGATAAGGGTTGCCTTGGCGACGGTCACCGGTGGTGCCTTTCACAACTATGCCACCCAACTTGTTGAGGTCCACGAAGTCGGCAAATTCTTCGCCATATCCGAATGTGCCGCTTGCTGTCATCACAGGATTTTTCAGTGTGATGTTATGTATTTTGGTCTGAAGCATTTTTTTTAATTTTTATCTAGTCATACTAGTCAAACTAGTTCAAACTCTAGTCTTTCAAGTTATTTTTTTATCCAGTTGGTCAGTCTTTTGGCATTGAACACTGGGCCATCTTTGCATACGCATTTGTGTCCTTCATCGCTGTCGACAACACAGCAGAGGCAGGCGCCGACGCCGCACGCCATCATGTTCTCCAGCGACACCTCACATTCTATCCCCTTCTCCATTGCGTGACGTGCCACGGCTTTCATCATAGGGGTAGGGCCGCAAGTGTATATGTGGTCGTATTCTGCTCCGAAGACACTGTGTTGTGTCACAAGTCCTTTTTCACCAAGACTGCCGTCCTCGGTGGCGAAATAAACATCACCATAGGGGCGGAACTCCTCTTGTACCGGTATCATTGTGGCACTGCGTCCTCCAAGCAGTATGGTGCAGTGAGTCCCTTTGGCGGAAAGACATTTCGAAAGGTGAAGCATGGGGGCTATACCGGCTCCGCCACCCACCAACAAAACCTCTTTACCTTCTTGGCTGAAACCTCGTCCTAAAGGGTATACAAGGTTGAGTGTTTCGCCCTCTTCCATCTGTGAGAGTGTCTTTGTCCCTTTGCCAACGACCTGAACCAGAAGAGTCAGCTGGCTCTTTTCACTGTCTACATCGTGTATTGATATGGGTCTGCGCAACATAACATGCTTGTTGCCAGGTATCTCCACTTCCACAAATTGCCCTGCTTCTATCTCTGGCAATGTTGAAGGATGCTGGAGTGTCAACGCGAAGTATGTCGCATTGTAGACTTTTTTCTTTACGATTTTAAAATCGGTGATATGTTTTTTCAAGGTTTGAAGGGTTTGAAAGGTTAAAAAGGTTTAAAGGGTTTGGTTAGAAGCTGAAGGTTCCTCCTAGGCAGACAAGTATAGGCAGTTGGTTTACGCGTTCACCTGTCACACGTTCAACATAGAAAATGTTTTTGCGGCTGTAGACATTTGTGATGCTCAGCGAAAGTTCCAGTAGACCGCGTTTACCTATTGATATTTTGCGTTTTGCGCCAAGGTCCATACGATGATATGAGGGCAATCGGCCGCCATTGACATCGCCATAGTATAGTCCCAGGTGGCCGTTTTCGTTTCTGTAGTCGGTGCTTATGCCTTCGTTGAAAGGCAGCAGTTCATAAACACCCATGGTCGTTGTGAACGGGAATCCGCTTCCGAAACTCCATCGTCCGCTAAGTTCCCAGTCTCGGTCTTCGCCCAAGGCGTAAGTGGCGAGGAAGTTCACGGTATGTCTCCTGTCATAATGGGGATTGTATGTCTGAACCTCGTCGGTGCGTTTCACATGTCCCAGGGAGTATGTGAGCCACAGGTACAGTCTTTCAAGGTCGTAGCATGCACTGATATCCAACCCTTTGGCACTTCCTTTCTCAATGATGAAGTCGGTCATCAGATATTGCGGCTTTTCATATATGCCGCCAGAGTTGTAGGCGGGGTCGCTGCGATCGTAGATTTGGTTGTGGTTCATTCCCAGCAGCTGGCTGAAGTTCTTATAGTAAAGCTCAATGTTAAGAGTCAGATGATCTATCATGTCGTATTCCACGCCGACTACCAGGTGCTCTGCTTTTTGCACACAGCTTTCGACAGGTTCGTCCAGATACATGGAGGGTATGTTCAGCTGACCGGAGCCGGTGAGGAAGCCGGTGAAGAGGTTCACAATATCGTGGTCCGATCTTGCGTCGAGCATTACCTGGCTATACATACCTGTGGCGAGTTTGAAACGTAGTTTGTCGTTGGCGTTGTATTTCGCTGCCAGTCGTGGCTCTATGCGTGTCTCCGACAATGAGGAATAGTATACAAAGCGTACTCCGGGGTCCAATAGCCATTTGCCAAGGTGTGCGTTATAGGTTGCGTAGGCCGAGAAGGAGGTGCTGTTCTCATCTTGTGACCGGTGCACGTTGTAGGCGTTGGTGTAGTTGTATTTGCTCGACAGCCCCTCAATTCCCAAGCCATATTTTATTTTGTTGACACCCATGAAGTTCGTTATTCCGAGAGACACGTTAAAGCCTCCAATGGCGCTGCTTTTAGGATTGTTGCTGCCGTCTTCAAGGTTTACGCTATAGTGTGAATAGGCCACCGTTCCGTCTATCAGCGACGACGAGCCGGTCATGAGGGCGAAATTGGTTCCCGCACCATAGTTGTTCCAGTGAAAATTGGCTAGCGACTGGTAGTCGTTGACTTGGTCGTCGAATCTGAAACCAAAGAAGTTAACCTTGCTTCCTATTCCGGAATTGATAGATACTTTGCCGTATAGATCCAGGAAGTCGAAGGGAAGGCCTCCTTCAATATATGGGTATAGGACTTTTGAGGATTTTGAGAGAAATGAGTTTTTTGCGGTGAGCAGGTAGGTTATTGTCGATGTGGATCCATTCTTTTCTTTTTTAAGAGGGCCCTCCAGAATAAGGCTTGAGCCGAAGGTGTTAAGTCCCACTTTGCCAGTGTGGCGTTTTTTGTTGCCGTCGCGGGTGGTGATGTCCATCACCGACGAAAGTCTGCCGCCATATTCCGCTCCGAAGCCTCCCGTGTATACGTCGGCGTTGAGAATCACGTCGGTCTCAAAGATAGAGTAAAGACCTATCGAGTGGAAGGGATTGTACACCACCATGCCGTCCAACAGGGTGAGATTCTGTATCATGGAGCCACCGCGAATGTATAGTTGGCCGCCTTGGTCGCCTGTCGAGTTCACGCCGGGCAGCACCTGAAGATATTGTGCCAGGTCCGCTTGACCGCCGATGGAGGGCATCTGCTGTATCTGTGTGGCACTGATCTTTTCCACCGACACCTGGGTCTGCATTTTGCGCTCTTCTCTCTTGTTGCCTGTAATGACGACATCTTTCAGCTTGTGCGCCACAGGTTTAAGGTTGATGTTGCGGGTTATTGTCTGGCGCTTTAAAGTGACAGGTTCGCTGTATTCCTCATAACCGATATATCTAACCCTTATCACATATTCTCCGTCAGGTATCTTGTTGATAATAAAGTAACCGTTCAGGTCTGTCGATGCCCAATGGTTGGTACCTTCAAGAAATACTTGGGCAAATGGTATAGCCTCGCCTTTGTTGGCATCCAACAGCACACCCTTGATGATGTTCTGGGCATTCGCGGCAGAGAAACCAAGGAGCGCAAGCAGTAGGATGTATATTGTCTTTTTCATCAAAATATTTTTGTTTAGCTAGCCTGTCTAGAAATACTAGTGTTGCAGGGAGTCTTAGTGTATAATTTTAAAAACCAATTCTTTGATTAAGTCGCCATCGGTGATATTGCTGCTTCTCCGAACGCCTTTCGACCGCAGGTCGGTTTCATGCAGATAGCCAATACACGACGCCAGCTTGCCGAGGCTGTAGTTCCTGGCGGCGGTCTCATAGAGGCCTAAAAAGTAGGGATTCACTTTCAACACTGCGGCGGCGCGGCTCTTGTCGGGCTCCTGATGGAAAAGCATTATTTTTATAAAGAAAGGATACAATGAGGCGAGTAATAGTGGTATAGGCGCTTCTTTAGGGTTGGCAATGAAGTAGTTCACTATACGTGTGCAACGTTCAATGTCGCGGCGGCCAATGGCGTTTTGTAATTCAAAGATATTGTAGTCTTTGCTTATGCCGACATTTCTCTCAATAATATCCTCGTCAATTGTGCTTCCAACGGGTACCGAGATGTATATTTTTGACAACTCATTGGCAATCTTGTCCAGATTGTTGCCCAACGATTCTGCCATCATCATGGCGCCGCGTTGTGTGATGCTGTATCCTCTCTGTTGGACTACCGAGGCTATCCATCCAGGCACTTCGCTGTCGTATATCTTGTTTTTCTCATATACCACGCCGTTGTCTTTGATGGCTTTGTAGGCACTGCTGCGTTTGTCCATCTTCTTATGGCGATAGCAGAATACCAGAACGGTTTGTTTCTGAGGATTTTCCAGATACTTTGCCAGCAGATTCCATTCGTCTTTGCCTGATATGTCTTGCGCCTCTTTCACTATTACTACCTGAACAGGCGACATCATAGGGTAGCGCATGGCCATGTCAATCACATTGCCCATTGTCACATCGCGACCGTAGACAACAGTTTGGTCAAAGTCGCGCATGGACTCGTCGATAATGTTCTTTTCTATGTAGTCTGAGACGAGGTCAATATAATAGTTTTCGTCACCTGTGATAAGATATACAGGTGCGAATTTTTTTGCTTTGATGTCTTCAATAAGCTGTCTTTCAGTAATCTGTTTTTCTGTTTTGGCCATACACGTAACGCGGAATTAGCACGCAAATTTACATATTTTTTTTGAATGCTATATCGCTGGTGGCCAAAAAAAGAAAGTAGTCGGAATAGTCCCTGCGGCAAGGCGGAGATGATGTTGATATACAAGTATTATAACTCCATTCTTCTCACACATTTAAGTGTGTGGCTGTATTCTTGTCTCTCAGCGTTGAAGATGCCATGTTCGTCTATGGTGTCGTGTCTCACCATTCCCGAGGCGTGTATTATTCCGCCACGACCGTCGAGGATACCCACATGCACTATTCTTCCGCTGGGGTTGGCGAAGAAAGCCAGGTCGCCTTCAAGACTCTCTTTCAGAGGCACTTCTACGCCTGTCTCGGCTTGCTGCCAGGCGTCACGAGGCAGTTTTTTGCCACATATTTTATACACTACTTGTGACAATCCCGAGCAGTCTATGCCCATTTTGGTCCGGCCTCCCCATAGATAGGGAGCTCCAAGGAACTCTTTTGCCACACTGACAACATCTGACATTTTTTTCTCGTCGCCGTTGTCGGTCTCTGCCCATAGGTGGTTGTAACTCGCTCCCGAAGGAACCAGCACCTTCCTGTTGTCGAAGTGAATCCAGGTCTCGGTATTGGCAATCCTGTCGAAAAGTTTGTTGTCGCTCTGCATGACGGGTGTCAGCTGCTGACTGCTAACCCATCCTTCATAACTGTCGTATTCCGAGCGAACCATGTCCCAGTCGCCCTCCGTTGTCAGCACGTCGACAAGGTCACCAAACAATAGTTGGTTGACCATCTCGCTTCTGTGTGAGGCTTCTTTGCGTATCGGCACCGCCGACAAGTAACAGCGTTTTTTCATGGGTGTATTGGGATTGTTAAGTTAAAGTGGGAGTTAAAATGGGAGTAAAAGAGGGAGTAAAAGAGGGAGTAAAAGAGGGAGTAAAAGAGGACAAATGAATATGTATTGTCCTGCGAGCAGCGCATAACTTCCTTTTTAACTTCCATCGAAGATTAACTTCCTTTTATTACTTCCCATTGTTTTACGTTAATATTTTTTTTCTGTTACTAGTTTAAAGTCTTCCCAGTTCCACAGATCTGGCGACACGGTCAAGGAGATTGTCCTCTTTGTTGCGTTGCGGGTCGAAACGCTCTTTCATGTTGAATCCGAACATGCGTGCGAAGGTGTTGTAGAACGAAGCGCGGAATTTACCTCTAAGGTCGGCGACAAGGGTATACGAGTTGTTGCCAGTCTCGCGGTCTACAAGTTTGAGAAGCACTTTGCCCTGCGAGAAGGTCATCTTCTCCAAATCTTCCTGGAATTCGTCAAGTAGCTCTCTCTCAACCTTTTTTATGTACTCGCTTCTTTTCTTTGGTGGCAAACTTGCCATCTCTTTCTCCAGTTCCTGCAGCCTGCGTCGTGCCTCCTTGGCGTAGGGGAGGGTCTTCTTCACGTTGCGGATAAGTTTCTGGTTTTTACGTATCTCTTTGTTTGTCAGCAGAGCCCATTTTGTGGCGATGGTTACAGTATTCAGATGTATAATAGGGATGGTATCACCATTTTGCACTGTGGCGTAACTCAGAATATGGTTAGTGCCATAGCCTTGCAGACCGGTGGTGTTTATGGGCGACTGGGCTGTTGCTATACCGCATGCCGCCAGAAGCAGATATGTTAGCAGCCTCGCTTTAGTCATGGTTATGAGATGTTATAAAAGACGTATGTTAATGTTGTATCACAAAAACAATACATGCGATGCTTGGTAAATAAATAACTGAATAATCTGTCATTTCGTATCTTTAAACGTAAAAAACTTGTATAATAAAAGGTTTAAAAAGATAAAAAGGTTATAAAGGATTAAAGGGGAAAGCGAATTTTGAATTTTCACAGGTCACAGGTCACTAATTTTCAATTTTCTTCACTGGATTTTTTTTATTTTCAAGGTGTTCAGTTCCCCTTCGGGGTGCAATTTTCAATTTCTGCTAAGGATATCCCAGGATTTTTATGTACATTTGCAAAACAAAACAATTGTTAATCCCATCATATATCTTTGTCAATGAAAGCGATACAAGATAATAATGTATTATATAATATATTGAGTCCTCTTGTGCAGTTTGGTACTCGATGCCATTATCAGAGTTTTGATGTCCATGGTTTGGAGAACCTTCCCACAGACGGGGCTTATATCATCGCTCCCTGCCATCAGCAGGCTCTTATGGAGCCTTTGGCGGTACTCAATTTCGCTCCTAAGCCTCCTGTTTTCCTTGCCCGTGCCGACATCTTCGCCAAGCCTGTAATCCGCGCCATCCTGACTTTCCTCAAGATACTTCCTGTCTATCGCATTCGTGACGGACAGAGCAACCTCGGCAAAAACAACGAGATCTTTGACCGCTCTCGCGATGTCCTTCTCGACGGGTTCCCACTCTGCCTTATGGCCGAAGGGCGCCACAACGACCGTCACCATTTGCTCCCAATGGGCAAAGGTATGTTCCGCATTGCCGGTGAGACGCAGCTCAAACTCGGCGACCACCCTCTCTATATTGTGCCTACGGGTATCGACTTCGACGAGTATGAGCGCCCCTATGCCAACCTCGTTGTCAATATCGGCAAACCTATTCCTGTGCAGCCTTTCATGAAGGATTTTGTCGAAAACGAGCCTGTGGCTCTCAACGCAATGCGTAATGCTCTCTCCTCCGCGCTCAGTCCCCTTATGCATGACATTCGTCATGAGGAGTATTATGACGAGATACTCACAGTATCACAGGTTCTTAACACTTCCGAACGTAAGCGTAAAGGGCTCCGCAACAATGCCTGGAACCGTTTCATAACTCGTCAGGCCATCTCTCAGCGGCTCGACGCCTGCGCCGAGACTCCCGACAAAAAATACAACACGATAATAGAAACTGCTCGGGAATACCTCGATATATGCCGTCAGCTGCGCATGCGCCCTGTGGCAGCCTCCAACCACTGGAGCTTTCCGGTCACCCTTTTGGCGTTGCTTCCTCTTTTGGCGCTTCTTGCCGCGGCCATCATGGTTCCCGCTGTTCGCTGGATTCTCCTTTTCTGCCTGGTCTGTTTTCCCATACCTCTTTTGCCTACCCATCTTTTGGTGCGTTCCTTTATCGGTGACCCACAGTTCCGCAGCTCCGTCAATTTCGGCATACGCTTCGTGTTCTCAATATTATACGGCATTGTTATAGGCGTTGTTATGGCATGCTGTGGTGGCATGTGGATGGACAACCTTTTACCGTTGGGAGCCTGGTGGGGTTTGGTGGCTGTCGCTGTGGTTCATCTTGGCGCCATGGTGTCGGGACCTGTCGTCAATGGTCTCAAAGCCGTGGGCAACAATCTGCGCTACTGGCTTCTATGGGTGTTGAAACACAGTAAGATAAAATCCTTGAAAGATGCCCAACAGCGTCTGATAGAGAGTTTCTAGATTTGTCTAGAAAAAAAATCCACTTCAGGGAAGAGCTCTTTCAGCTCGGCAATGCCCGCTTCGACTTCGTCGTTGCGTTCCCAGCAATGCATAGGGTAGAAGTGCTTGGTGTTTATCTGCTGCAGCCACTGGCAGGAGCCTCGCAACATCTCGCTGCCCAACCGAGGGTCGACAGGGAACATAACATAATCCACGCTCTTGGTTATTGCCCTCACTTCCCTGAGGTTGGAGATGAACATACCCTCCATCTCATCAAGCGTGCATTTTATATGCTCTTTTTCGTTCTCGGGGAAATACCAGTTGTTGTTATCCCCGGCATGATATATTGTGGTACCGTCGGGCAGAGTGATTAATGTGGCTATACCCACATCTGTCGAGCGCAACGCATTGAGACGTAGATTCTCATCTTCATAGATGTCACCAGGGCGCAGGATCGCTGTTGGACGTTCCTTGTCTATGCGGCGTCTTTTCTGTGTGTCGTACGACACCAGCAAGTGCGCATCGCCATAGTTCAGTATCTCCTCATTGTAGTGGTCTTCATGGAAATGCGACACCACGAAATAGAGCTCTCTGTCGCCGCGCTCTTCAATCATTTTATGAAGTGTGCCGCGGTCATCGTCCTTCCAATAGTCGTACACTACCAAGGCACTCTCGGTCTCTAGAGCGAAGCAACTGTGAAATATGTATGTAATGTTCAAGATATCAGTGTCATTCCGTCTTGTCAGACGTGTTGTGTATTAGTTTGTGTTAATCTATTTTTTTACCTCCAATGGCTTCGCTGACATTGATGATGTAGTCGCCAAGTTTTTCATACAAAGCGTAAAGGCCGCTGTAGGCGTTGCCTATGGCGTAGTTGTAAATGCCAAGTTTCAGAGCGTCGAGGTGTTGCGACCTCAGCATGTCGCGGTAAGCGTTGATGTCGTTCTCGGCAGCATAGGCGGCGTCGAGGTCCACATTGTCGTAGTCTTTGAGATTGCTGTCCATAACGTCTAGGGCCTTTTGCACCAGTTCGCTCATGTGTGCTAGGTTTGCGTTGAGGCTTGCGTCGAAATGGACTGCATCCTCGCGTTTGTTTTTGCGAGTCATGGCTATTTGGTATATTGCGTCGCCAATGCTTTCAAGGTTGTCGATAATGCGCAGCATCGAGCTTATTCGTTCCGAACCATGCTGGCTGACATCGCCAGAGCCCACACGGGTAAGGAATTTGGTGATTTCCTGCTCCATTCTGTCGGTTATGCCCTCGTATTTTTCTATGCGGTGCATAATAGCCTCGAATTCATCTTCGTTTTTAGCGGTGCGAAGACCGGGCAGGAAGGTGTACATACGCAGCACACGTTGTGAGAAGACCTCTATTTCGCTCTTGGCCGACTGCAAGTTGAGCTCGGCCGTGGAGAGCCAGTTGCCTTCGATATAGGTGAGGCGGAAGTCGTCTTCGTTCTCCTCCACAGGGCTCTTCACCATCCAGTTTACTATTTTCAGTATCTGGGGAATAAAGAAGGCAAGTATAATTGTGTTGCAGACATTGAAGATGGTGTGGAACAACGATATTGCCAATGGTACCGACTCGCGGTTGTATAGCGGGTCGTCAATAGAGGCATAGGGGCTGCAACCGGTAATGGAATTGGTGGCGTAAGCAATAAGTTGCATCAACGGAGAGAAGAAAATGAGTGTTAGGATGACGCCAACAACGTTGAATACTAGGTGGGCACGTGCTGCTTTCTTGCCAGCGGCATTGGCAACAAGTGCTGCCAGGTTGGCGGTGATGGTGGTACCTATGTTCTGACCCATCACTAGCGCCACGGCGACATCAAAGCCTATCCATCCATTGTAGCACATCACCAATGTGATGGCCATCATGGCTGCGGAGGCCTGTACTAAGCAGGTAAGTATGGCTCCTATGGCTATGAATATAAGTATTGACCAGAAACCAAAGTCGCTGAGTGTCGATATGGCGTGGAGGAAATTGGGGTATTGGTCAAGGTTGGCCAGAGGCTCTTGCAACAGCTCCATACCAACAAGGAGAAGGGCAAGACCTATAACGGTCTGACCTATAGATTTCATTCTGTCGCGACCCGAGAAGACGAAAAACAAGCTTATTGCCGCCAACAGCATAGGCAAACTGAATCCTCCGGCGCTGTCGCCAAGACCGAAAAGGGTGATGATCCACGCTGTCACAGTGGTGCCAATGTTGGCTCCCATAATGACTGCCACGGCGCCAGCTAGCGATAGGAGTCCGGCGTTGACAAAGCCTACCACCATCACTGTCGTTGCCGACGAGCTCTGAATGGCGGCGGTGACAACAGTACCTGTCAGAATGCCACTTATTGGATTGCCAGTGATGTGCTTCAGCACCGAACGCATTTTGCTTCCGGCTATTTTCTGCAGACCTTCGCTCATAAGCTTCATGGCAAAGAGGAACACAGCCAAAGCTCCCACTAAATTCAAAATTACAAATACAATGTCGCTAAAACTCATAGATAAAGTATTGAATACAAATAAAATGTGACGTTGGTAAAATAATCTTCCAACGTCACAAAAATACTTACACTCTACAAATAATGAGAAAAATGACGGTTACGTTTTTGTTAAGATTTTTCTGGAAGGACTATCTCTTGTTTTTTCTTGTCCGACCAGTCCGACCAGTCTGACCTGTCCGACTGGTCTGGCTAGTTTTTCTGGTCTCCTCTTCTTCCACGAGGTCGAAGTCTATCTGCTTTTTCAGCATGTCTACGTTGCGCACACTGATCTTCACAGCGTCGCCCAGTTTATAGCATTTGCCGTAGCGGCGGCCTATCACCTGGTAGTTGTCCTCGTCGAGCATGTAGTAGTCGCCTTTCAACGATCCAATGGGTATCATGCCTTCGCATTTGTTGCCCTCAATCTCTGCATATATACCCCATTTGCTCACTCCCGATATGTTGGCGTCGAACACTTTGCCTATCTTGTCGCTGAGGTATTCGGCTTGCTTGTATTTCACGCTGGTGCGTTCTGCGTCGGCGGCTTTCTTCTCCATTATGGAGCAGTGTTTGCAGTATTCTTCATATTCGTTGGCGTCGACGCTGCTGCCGCCCTCGAGATAGCGTTCCAACAGACGGTGCACCATCAAGTCAGGGTAACGGCGTATGGGTGATGTGAAATGGGTGTAGAATGGGAACGCCAACCCATAGTGGCCTATGTTTTCGGTCGAATAGTAGGCCTTCGACATTGTGCGTATGGCTATGCTGTCAATCATGTACTCTTCACCGCGACCGGCAATTTGTTCGAAGAGCCTGTTGTAGCTGTCGGCCAAGGCTTTGCGGCTACCTACTTTCATTTTGAAGCCCAGCTTGGTGACAAATTCCACGAAGGTGTTCAGTTTCTCCGGATTGGGCTCGTCATGGACGCGGTAAACAAAGGTCTTGGCCTGACTTGTCTGACCTGTCCGACTAGTCCGACTGGTCCGACTAGTCCGACTAGTGGAACCAGAAAACTCCGCCACGTTGCGGTTGGCGAGCAGCATAAATTCTTCTATCAGCCAGTTGGCCTCTTTCTGTTCTTTGATATATACTCCTATGGGTTTGCCATTTTCGTCAAGTTTGAACTTCACTTCCTGACTCTCGAAGTTGATGGCGCCCTCTTTGTAGCGAGCCTCCCTCAGTATCGTTGCCAGCTTGTGCAACTCACGGATGGCAAGAGCAGTGTCTGACTGGTCGGACCTGTCTGACTGGTCAGACTCAATTATCTCCTGTGCCTCTTCGTAGCTGTAGCGACGGTCGCTGCATATCACCGTCTTTCCAAACCAGCGGTTCAGCACTTCGGCTTTTTCGTTCATCTCAAAGACGGCGCTGAAACACAGCTTGTCCTCGTTGGGGCGTAGCGAGCACACCTCGTTGCAGAGTTTTTCAGGCAGCATGGGGATGGTGCGGTCTACAAGGTATACACTGGTGCCACGGTCGTAGGCCTCACGGTCTATGGCACTGCCAGGGCGGACGTAATACGACACGTCGGCTATATGAACGCCAACTTCGAAATTGCCGTTTTTGAGATGCTGGAACGAGATGGCGTCGTCAAAGTCCTTGGCGTCGGCGGGGTCGATGGTGAATGTCGTCGTTTTGCGGAAGTCGCGTCGGCTTTCCATCTCTTTCTTCGTGGGGTTCTTTATTTTCGAAGCTTCTTCCTCAGCCTCGGCGGGGAAGTCGAGAGGGAAGTCATATTCTGCCAGTATAGACTGCATCTCCACGTTGTTGTCGCCGGGGCGTCCTAGGCGTTTCACCACACGACCCACGGGGTTGTGCATCTGCTCTGGCCAGTCGGTCATCTCTACCACTGCTTTCTCGCCGTCCTCGGCACCTGCCAAGTCGCTGAGAGGTATAAAGATGTCAACCACCATGTTGCGGTTGTCGCACACCAGGAAGGCGAATTTGTCCATCTTCTGAATGCGACCCACAAAGCGGCTTTTGGCTCGCTGCAGTATCTCCACCACCTGGCCTTCGGGTTTGTGCATCTTGCGCTGAGGGAACATAAGAACCTTCACCCTGTCTCCGTGAAGAGCGTGGCGGGTGTAGTTGGGGGCTATCATAACATCTTCGCGACCCTCTTCCTCGGGAATGACATAGGCTTTGCCTGTCTGCTTCATATCGATGGTGCCTATGATGTAGTTCTTGGGAAGCAGGTCGTCGTTGATATATTTCGGGTTGATCTTGTATTTGCCGCGACCCTCTTCGACGAGAATTTTGTTTTCTGCCATCTCGAGAATTGTCGACTGCACCAACTGTCGCGAGGCTTTGTCATAAGCGCCTACTTTCGACGAAATCTGCTTGTAGTTGAATGCGGTAAAGGGTGAGTTTGCAAAGATTTTCAGTATTTTGGTTTGAGTGTTTTCTGTAGTCATATTCTTTTATATATATGTTTCTTTTTCGTTATAACGATATAGTGTTAAAATGGTCTTCCCGCTTTTCGTTTTATTTCACAATCACTCGGGTGTTTCCACCTACAGGCCCTTGGTTTCCACCTCCATAAACATTGCCGTATAAATGGGGGTTGTCTTTGATGATAACTTCTGTGTCAGCGCTTATAGCGGCCTCATTGCCGCCTCCAAAGACATTGCCCTTAACCACTGAATGGCCTTGAACATTAACGTTGGTGTTGCCAGTCACAGCCGCGGCGTTGCCGCCGCCGAAGACGTCGCCCTTCACTCTTGAATATATGTTCACCTGTGGGTTGGCTGTGACTATGGCGCTGGCGCCCAGTCCGCCGCCGAAGACATCTCTGTTCACGGTACCATGGATGATGTTCACTATGGGCGATATACGTCCAGAGTTATTGTAGGCATCGTCAAAGGTCCCGTCACTGTTGTTGTCGACACTGTCCGGGGCGTATGCCACAAGGTTGCCTCCTCCGTAGACGTAGTCGACACTGAGCGGACATGTGGTGCTGTTAGAGTCAATATTGACAACGATATTGCCCACTATGCTGCCGCCCAGATTGCAGCCGCCAAAAACTTCGCTGATGGTATGTCCCGGGTTGCTGCCGTGCACGTTGACGGTGACGTTGCCATAGATGGTGCCGCCGTTTTTGTTGCCGCCGAAGACGCGTGTCATGTCGCCGCCAAGGATGTTGAGCGTGACGGTTTTGGGATCGTTGGGGGTACCGATGTCAGCGTTGTTGGCGCCGCCATAGACGTCGGTAAGTCCTGTGGTGCCGCAGGGTATAGTGATAACTACGTTGCCTGCGGGAGCCACATTGCCGCCGCCATATATCTCGCGGGTCACCAGGTCGCAGGGGCTGCTGTTGTCAAAAGCCACAATGGATGCGCCGTGAACCATGCCAAGACTGTTTGAGCCTCCGAAGACCTGGTTGACTGCGCCGCCCATGATGGTTACAGAGGCGTCGCCATAAACGTTGGCGCCGGGGTTGTAGTCGTTGGCCGAGGGGTTGGTGTGGTTGCCAGCACCGTTGCCGCCGGCATAGACCTGATAAATATGGCCGCCTTCAATGGTAACGCTGGTATTCATGTTCAGTGTCGAAGGAGTTGTGGTGCCGAGGTCTGCCGCGTTGCCGCCGCCATAGACATACTGGATGGTGTTCTCGTCGCAGTCGTGGATGGTGACATGGGTGGTTTTGTCAGATTCCGCGGGTATCACTGTAGCCTTGTTGCCGCCGCCGTAGACGGCTTTGAGGGCGAAGAGGTTGGCGAGAGCCACGTCGTCAAGATCAGCGACAGCCTTGAGGTCGTTGGTGTCGAGCTCGTCGAGAGCCGCAGCCATGGTCTTGACTTTGGCGAAGTCGTTGACATTTTCAGTATGGGCCGTACTATAGACATCGACATAGATGTTGCCCTTAGGCGAGCCCATCACGTTGTTGCCGCCGAAGACAGCGCCGTTGATGATGGCGCCAGCTGTTGGGGTATCATACTGGTCGGCGTTGCCGATGTTGACATGGACGGTGTTGAGCACGTTGGCGTCGCGTTTGCCTGTGGTGATCACCGAAGCCAGCTGGCTTTCGGCGTCGCCGTTGCCGCCGCCGAAGATGTTGCCCTTGTGGGCTCCTGTGCCGGCGTTATA
>JAGCZH010000017.1 GCA_017960475.1 Bacteroidales bacterium
ACAGCATGGAGTGCGAGGGTGGCTGCACGAAGAGCATTGAGGTCAGCGGTCTGGCACAGGGTGCTTACTTCGTCCGCGTCAGCGGCGACAGCCTCAACATGGTGAAGAAACTCATCGTTAAGTAACATAATCCTACCGGACTGATGTCCGGTTTGTAACTCCGATATCAAGGGGCGGCGCCAATCAGCGCCGCCCCTATTTTTTTATTAAAAAAATTTGTCAGAATAAAAAAACATCGTATCTTTGCAAACAGAAACGGGACGATAATAATGCAGTGTTTTCAGTGCAACCTGTTTGTTTTTAACTTCTTCGGAAAGGTGCTCGAGTGGTTGAAGAGGCCCGCCTGGAAAGCGAGTAAGCGTTAAAAGCGCTTCAGGGGTTCGAATCCCCTCCTTTCCGCCAAAGTCAAAATGGCGAGAATTTGAAAGGTATTAATTGGATAGAGATCGATTGTGGAACACCCTCAAAAGGTGCGTGGCAATTGATTTTCTTTTTTAACGACTTCTGAAAGGGTCGTTTTTTTATATCTTTTTGTCACCTCAAAAGATCTTTATATAATTATTAATAAACCTTAAATTAGCGGACTTACATCGGACTTAGAGCGAAGCAATGTTAAAATAAAAAGCCATAGGATTGTTACCGCATGTTTTTAATAATCCTTTAGCTGAAAAAAATGATACAACCCTTTATAACCTTTTAAATCTTTTCTTATACCATGGGAAATCTTAAAGGCCGGAACCTCATCTCCATCACCGATTTCAGCCGCGAGGAATACATCCAGGTCCTCGACATCGCTGAAGAATTTGAAAAGAACCCCAAGCAGCCGATCCTTAGCGACAAGGTCGTGGCAACCCTCTTCTTTGAGCCCTCAACCCGTACTCGTCTGAGTTTTGAAAGCGCTGCCAACCAGCTGGGAGCCCGAATAATTGGTTTCAGCGACCCTGGCGGCACCAGTGTTCAGAAAGGTGAATCGCTACACGACACCATCGTTATGGTTGCAAGTTACGCCGACCTTATCGTTATGCGTAACCCCAAAGAGGGTAGCAGCCGCTATGCCAGCGAGGTCAGCGCGGTGCCTGTCATCAACGCCGGCGACGGCGCCAACCAGCACCCCACTCAATGTATGCTTGACCTTTATAGCATCCGCAAAACACAAGGCACGCTTGAGAATCTGCAGATAGCATGTGTTGGCGACCTCAAATACGGACGCACAGTGCACTCCCTTGTCCAGGCCATGTGCAACTTCAACGCCACTTTCCATCTGGTGTCTCCTACCGAGTTGAAGCTGCCCTCCTCGGTGAAGGCCTCTATCAAGGATGCCGGTCTCAAATACTATCAGTACACCGATATCAACGACATTGTCAAGACCGCCGATATCATTTATATGACCCGTGTCCAGCGTGAGCGCTTCCCGGATCCCCTCGAGTATGAGCGCGTCAAGGACAGCTGTATACTTACAGCGAAAATGCTTGAAGGATGCAAGCCAACCATGAAGGTCCTCCATCCACTGCCTCGTGTCAACGAGATTACCGTCGATGTTGACAAAACTCCCTATGCCTATTATTTCCAGCAGGCACAGAATGGCGTATACGTGCGTCAGGCACTTATGGCCGCCATCCTTGGAGTAAGATAGATTTTGAATTGTGAATATCGAAATTCGAAAACACAGTTCATAATTCATAATTCAACATTCAAATTTAATCAAAATGGAAGCAAAAAAAGAATTAGTTGTCTCTGCCATTGAGAATGGCACAGTCATCGACCATATTCCCACCGATGTCGTCTATCAGGTGATTCGTATTCTCGGCCTTGAGAACTACAACGACGAAGTACTTATCGGCAATTATTTGCATAGCAAAAAATTCGGCCGTAAGGGTATCGTGAAAATCAAAAACAAATTTTTCGACAAAGATGAGATCAACAAGATAGCTCTTGTCGCTCCTATGGCAAGCATCATCACTATCCGAAACTATGCTGTCGAGGAAAAAATCAAGGCGGAGATTCCTGACCATATCGACCATATCATCAAGTGCATGAATCCGAAATGTATAACCAATTTTGAGCATATTACCACTCGCTTTGACGTCGTCGATAAGGAGAATCTCAAATTGCGTTGCCACTATTGCGAGAAGTTCACCACTAAGGAAACGATGAAGTTCATAGACTGATTATGAAAGGTTATTACAAAGGGCTGGCGCTACTCACAATATGCATGCTGCTTTTGGCTTTCGTGACCAAATGGACAAACATGGAGTTCTTCGCCCCTGTCCCCGCTTGGTTGCTGCCGGCATCGGTTATATATTTCGCTGTCGCCTACGGAGTGCAGTATTGGTATACTGTGATTAGCGTTAACAAACATCCCAAAGCGTTTGTGCAGTCATTCCTCGCTGTCACCGTGGCGGTGCTTTTCCTCCATGTGCTGGTGCTTATAGGCGGAATGTTTGTCAACATCGCCGGCGGTAAACGTTTCGCGGTGGGCTTCTTGATACTTTATGTCGTATATACTGTTTATATGACTGTCGCTTTGGTTCGTTTTATGAAAAATCCCACAGGCAATGCCAAGTAGGTGCCTGGGTATTATCACCCAGCGCCATATCGGTATTCTTGTAAGCTAAGCCCCGCCATCCGGCGGGGCTCTTTATTACTATGGCATAGCAATAACAGATGTCCTGGTCTTTGCGACAAAAAACAAAAACGGTTTCTTAATTCACAAAATATTGTTGATACTTTTACGTTATCACTATCAAACGATTAGGTCGTTATTAGTATTTTTACAACAAAAATAAATATTAATACTAATTTATATGTTTCTAATTAACAGTATTTTGCTTGATGTAGACGCCGCTCAGGCAGTCGAACAAATCAAAGAAAAAGAGAGTTTCCTCGAACTTGCCATCAATGGTGGATGGGTAATGATAGTGCTTCTGTGCCTCCTGGCGCTCGCTATATACATCTCCATCGAGCGTTTCCTTGCCCTTAACCATGCTTTGAAGGATGACTCCACCCAGTTCATGAGTGAAATCCGCAACTATGTCCACAACGGGGATGTTGATGGCGCGAAAAAACTCGCCAATGGTACCGATACCGCCATTGGACGTATGATAGCCAAGGGCCTTTCCCGTCTGGGACGTCCACTGAGTGACATTCAGACAGCTGTGGAAAATGAGGGTAAAATGGAGGTGGCTAAGTTGGAAAAACATGTGTCGCTTGTCGCCACGGTGGCTTCCTTGGGACCCATGCTCGGTTTCCTCGGCACTGTCACTGGTATGGTTAGCGCTTTTCAGGCCATGGCGCATGCTGGCAACAATATCGACATCAGCAATCTTGCCGGCGGTATTTACCAAGCTATGGTTACCACAGTGGGAGGTCTCATTGTAGGTATCATCGCCTATTTTCTATACAACCTGCTTGTCAACCGTATCAACAAGGTTGTCATGCAGCTCGAATCCCGTTCCATGGAGTTTATGGACCTACTCCACGAGCCCGCATGATAAAGTTTAGGATTATCGATTTATAGTTAAAACCCTTAAACTTTAAACCTTTTTTTCATGATTAGAAGTCAAAACAAAATACAGATAGAGAGCGGGTCGTCGTCGATGTCCGACCTTGTGTTCCTGCTACTCATATTCTTTATGCTCACCTCCACGCTCATCAGCCCTAACGCTGTGAAGCTCTTCCTTCCTGAAAGCAACAACAAGACAATGGCCAAGGAGAGTGTCACCATCTATATCTCCGACCTTGGTGGCACAGCGGAGGATGGCAGCACCTTGTCCCGATGCCAGTTTCAGATTGATGAAACGCCGTTGGTGGCCTCTTTAGGCAGCGACCTTGTTGATGAGATGAAGGGAGTACTTGTGACAGAACTTGAGACTCTGGCACCCGGTGATGACGAAGCGGGGGTCTTTGTCAGGGCCGATCAAACCGTGGATGTGCAATATATTGTCAATGTTATCGACGCTGTGAACCAAATCAACAAAGAGCGCAACACCAAGCACAAAGTTGTTTTGGGTACCAAACCGTCAAAATAGTATCATATAGCCATGCGACAAGACACAAAAGATAGAACCATTTCGGCAGTGGGCACAGTACTTATACTCCTTGCCTGTATACTGCTCTGCTCTTGGCTTGGTTTCAAGATTCCCAATCCCCCCATAGAGGAGGAGGGTATGGGTGTCGCCGGCGAGGTCTTGGGCGAGATAGAGGGTTTTGGCAATAATGACGACGCGACACTTGACGACAACAGCGCCGCATCGTCGTCTTCTTCGACACCCCAAGAGAGCTATACCACAGGAGAGGAGCCTACCCCAGTGGCGAAAACCACAAAGACAGACAACACGCCCAAGCCCGAGCCCAAAAAAGAGCCTGTAAAGCCGTCGCCTGACAACAAAAGCAATACACAGAGCGAAACACCGCAGCCGACCACGAATCCTATGGCCACCTTCAGAGGCAACAAGAATGGCAAAGGAGGCGAGGGCAAAGGCACAGCTACCGGCAGTGGTCAGGCAGGGAATCCCGATGGTACCCCAGGCGGACAGGGAGGCAACGGCAAAGGCAATGGCTATGGAGTGAACCTGGGCGGTCGCACCCTTAAAGGCACCCTCCCAGTGCCAAACTATAACACCGACAAAGACGGTGACGTGGTGGTCCGTATCAAGGTTGACCGAGAGGGCAAGGTTGTCGATGTCGAAGCGCCTTTCAAGGGGTCCACAACTTCCGACAGAAACATGGTGGAGGCGGCAAAACAGGCCGCACGCAAGGCCCATTTCAATGCCAATCCCAATGCCACGGAATATCAATACGGCACAATAACATATAAATTCCGTAGACAAGGATGATAAGGAGGCAAAGGCTATATTATTATAGACTACCCATATTGTCGTGTTGAAACGTTATTGATCACTGTTTTTGGATAATTTTCATTTTTTTTATTCTTTTTTGCAAGTTTTTCACCAAATCGATACTAATAGATGTTGACCAACGAACAAGAGCAAGAGATTGTGCAGCGGATTCTCGCCGGTGACAAAGAGCAGTTTGCCGTCATCGTGAAGGAATATCAGTCCACTGTCGCCAACTTGTGCTACAAGCTCGTGGGCAACAAATTGGATGTGGAAGAGGTGACACAACAGGTCTTTATAGCCCTTTATACTGCCCTGCCGCGTTTCCGCTATGCCTCAAGGCTGAGCACCTTCATTTACAGGATTACTGTCAATGTGGTGTCGAAAATGCTGAAACACGACCAACGACATGTGAGTTATGACCTTGCCAAAGAAAAGAGAGACGACGATTTCCAACTTTCTCGCGAGGAACAACTCATCAAAGAGGAGCAAAGCCGTAAGCTCCACGAAGCCATAGGACAGTTGAAGCATGAACAAAGAACCGCATTGGTGCTGTACACTTTCAAGGACTTCTCGTACAACGATATCGCCGATGTTATGCAAGTGTCGCTCTCGAAAGTGGAATCCCTTATCTTCCGCGCCAAAAAGAACTTGCAAAAAATGATGACACCATGAGATTATCACATAACATAGAATCTGCTCCCGACCTTTGGCTTGAACGACAAAGGGATGCCTTGAGCCGTATTGAACTCGCTCCGGAGCATACTCCCGATGTATGTGACAAAGTCATGGATGCCATCGCCAAGATGCCTCAGCCTATGGCACTGCCTCCTAAACAAAAGAACCATTGGAGGATAGTGGGCAGTGCTGTCGCCGCTTGCTTGGTTGCCGCCGTAGTGGTGACAATATCTGTCTCTGGCAGCGGTGTGCAAGCCGCAACCCCTACCCAGGAGGATCTCTCTGCCCGCTTTATAGAGGTATATGACTACTGTAACGACTATGCCGACGAGGAATCTATCGAGAGCGCCGCATATTACGACAACCCAGTGTCGGAGTTGTTCTAATAAGTTTTGCATTTTTTTGACTTTCAATAATAATAACTCTTCTCAAATCACACCATGAAACATTTTCTCTTCACAATAGCTCTCGTTGCGCTTCCTTTGCTGCTTTCGGCACAGTCTGAAGGCAATCACCAAAAGCGTGAAGGGAAAGAGCATATGAAAATCGAGAATCTCGTCACAGACCTGACCTCCACACAACGCACGCGTATCGATATCATTACCCGTCGTTCACGCAAAACCGTGGAGCTGTATAGAAGTCAGCTTCATGCTGTGCGCGACAGCATACGCTCTTATATGAGCAGTCAAGAGGACCATAGCGCTGTATTGTTCCCTCTTTATGAGCGTGAAGGCATGCTCCAGACAGAGATTAGCAAGGAGTATTACCGCACCAAGGTCGCAATAGACGATGTCCTTACGCCTGAGCAGTACCGCCAGGTCACGGAAAAAATGGAGCAGAACAGGCGTAACAAGGCCGGCAAGACACCGGCACACTCACCTTCATCGCAAAAAAAACAGGATAATCGTATACCTCAGACAAGGTCTGATAAATGAAATCCTCGGTCCTCTCTCTCTTCTTTGTAATCCTCATTTCGCTGACAACTCCCGTGGCTTATGGTCAGAAGCCTCAAGCGGGTGACGTGCTTGTAAGCGAGATACTCTTCAATCCCGAACCAGGTGGCTCGGATTATGTCGAGCTATATAACGCCACGGAAAGGGATTTGGAACTCAAAGATATTTTCTTGGCCAAGCTTGTCGACAATACCATTAAACGACTTTATGTTGTTTGCGACAGCGGTATTCTGCATAGTCATCAGTGGGTCGTCGTCACCGGCGACGAGGTGTATGTCAGGAACCATTACAATGTGCGTTATCCCGAACGCTTGAAAGAGATGGCCTCTATGCCGTCCTATAACGATGCTTCGGGCAGTGTTGTGGTGTGTAATGGTGATACCGTCGTAATAGACCGCTTCGACTATGATGAGTCCATGCATAGCAGTATGCTTCGCAGCCGCGAGGGAGTGGCTTTGGAGCGGAGGTCTTACAATGCCCCCACCCAGGATGCCTCCAACTGGTATTCCGCGGCGTCAACAGCAGGTTTTGGCACTCCGACCTATGCTAATTCGCAGAGCCATGAAATGATTTTTGTCGACGACGATTTTGCGGTTGGGGATGGTCTATTCTCGCCCGATGGCGATGGTTACAACGATTTGCTGGACATCACCTATAATCTTCTTCAGTGTGATTTGAATGCCAATATCATGATTCTTGATTCCCGTGGCCACAAGGTGCGTAATATCGGACGGGGAGTCTCTCTGGGTTGTCAAGGAGTCCTCACATGGGACGGCACCGACGACAGAGGAAACAAGATGCCACGAGGTAGATATGTCGTTTATATCGAAGCCTACAACGCCACAGGAGTTTCACAGACTTGCCGTCGATCTGTAGCTTTAGTGCGAGAATAGCCGGGAAAATCCCCACTTGGTTATTGGTCCGACATTTCAATCTATTCTATTATTTTTGTAGGTCTGTTAGTGATATCTTAACATTCCTTTATTTTCCATGACGTTATCTGGATTTTACAAAGGGGACTAACTATCTTAGCCCGTCCTTTTCGCAATGTTAATCCTTGATGCGGCCAATCAGCTCGAAACAAATACTAATCTGACAAATAGTCTAACGAGCGATTGGGGATAAATCAAAATGACAGGGTTGTGAAAATACGAAGCATTTCAATTTCATATTGTCTATTTCTTGTTTCCATATTATAGTTTGGAAAATAACCAATTGAAAATGCCATGCTAATAGCAGTATTTTCATTTTGTTATTATTAATCAATAGTGAAGAATTATAATGACATTTTTTTTAATTAAAAATTAATCCACTGATTGTTAGTTAAATACAATAATACTAATTTTTTTTTTATATAATTATAAAAAAAATACTTATTTTTGCAGTGGTTTTCTGTGGAGAAAATAGTATTTTGCTTTTTGAACCTCAGAAATACGTTTTTTTGAAAGAAAGACGTTGACTTGACGTCTTATCGCGGATTGCTGAACTTCGCAACTTCTTATAATCCAAAGCGATAAGGCAGTGAAGACGTCTACTGGCTATTATAGTTGTTGTCAATAATCTGGCGATACTAATTATCCACGTGGGCTTCTGCATTGCTTATCCTTTGGAAAAGGCAATGCGAAGGCCAAGCAATCGGGATAAGCAAGAGGTCAGATTCCCACGTTTTTCATTGTTTTATTTGTTCGGCTAGAATCAAGGGAGTCATTCTGCCACCAGAAATCAGCAATGATTAACGACATGCTTGACATAGCACGACGCTATGCTGAAGACAATTTGAATGCAGAAGTTGCCCCTGCGCATTTGATGAGAGCGTTGCTCCATCCGGATATGGGTATGGTTGACTTCATTGAGAGTGTGCTTGATAAGGATTACTACTATTTTGTGGAATGGGCAGATGCTCGGATCAAGTTGGAAGATAAGGCGAGTAGACCTGTTAGCGCAGAGGTGTCGGAGGCTGTTACATCTGTGATATCCGAAGCAGAGGAATATAAAACAAAGATTGGCAAAACAGATGTTGATGCCATATGTATTCTTGCGTCTTTAGTTACTCCGGGTGTTGGATTTACTTACGAGGAGCTGAAAAGCCTTCCAATTACAGTGCAGGAGGTTTTGATGGCGGCAGGGAATACAGGTTTGGGTATATCGAATCGTGCATCAGAGTCTCAGATAGTTGTGCAGAGTGGCTTAAAAGCGATTAGTAAATATTGTATTGATAAACTTGCGCAAGTTCGAAATAGCAAAGATAGTAAAGTTGTTGGTTTTGAGAGAGAAATAGGTGTAATTTATGAATCCTTGGGAAGGAAAACAAAGTCGAATTTGCTCATTACAGGAGAATCTGGTGTAGGGAAAACCGCATTGATTAGAGGTTTTGCTGAGAGTTTGGCTGGAAACAATGTTCCATCTAAGCTTGCTGGCAGTTTGCTTTTTGAATTGGATTTGAGTGCATTGACAGCTGGTGCATCTTATAAGGGTGAAGTTGAGGACAGAGTTAAATCGCTATTTGGTGAGTTGAAGTCACTTGTGAGTCCTATATTGATAATAGAGTCAATAGACAAAGTTTTCGAGAAACAGGATTTACTGTATGGTGTTGCAAGCATGTTGAAGAGAGAGCTTGGATCAGGATCCTTTTCGCTATTGTGCACTTGTTCTACTAGCGGTTATACAAAGAATATCGAAACCGACAAGGAATTCACAAGAATGCTTGACCGGCTCGCACTAGAGCAGCCAGATGAAGAACAATGCCTTAGGATTCTTGAGGGTAGTATAGAAAACTACGAAACATATCACCAATTGAGGATTGGTCGAGAAGTTCTTGTAGAAGCAATTCGTTTGGCAAAACGTTATATGGCAGAGAAATCACTTCCAGACTCGGCTTTTGATTTGATAGACAGGACCATGTCACAGATTTCCACAATGAATTCGGTTTCTGCCAATGATATTGCATTGTTGCGCAGTGAACTTGAAGAAAAGCAGGGAAATAATCCGGAAGAGATACAAGAAGATTTGAATTGGCTGCATTACAAAATATTCAACAAGTTAAGCTGCCTACTAACTGCTCAGATTGACGACGATACAGATTTTTTGAAACTTGAAGACACAGAGAAAAAAATATCCTATTTAAACGATGTCCTGACGAGGCTTGAAAAAATTGCAGCAACAAAAGTTGACGAGGTTCGTTCTGCAGACCTTTTTGCTGTTGTTGCTAAGTTGACAGGTATTCCGTTAGGCAAGGTTCAATCGAAAGAGCGTGAGAAACTTGTCTCTGGCGAGGAGGTTTTAAAACGTAGGGTTATTGGACAAGACCATGCTATCAAAGTCGTGTTGGATGCTATTTACGAGTCGCGCTCAGGCCTCAACAAGAAAGGACAGCCAATGGGGTCGTTCTTTTTCCTAGGTCCAACGGGAACAGGAAAGACAGAGTTGTCGAAATCACTTGTGGAATTTTTGTTTGGTGATGAGAGATCGCTGATACGATTTGATATGTCTGAATTTAAGGAGGAGCATTCTGTCGCATTGCTTTATGGAGCGCCTCCAGGATACGTTGGTTATGAAGAAGGTGGACTTTTGGTTAATAAAATCCGACAAAATCCCTATTCGGTAGTTCTTTTTGATGAAATAGAGAAAGCTCACAAGTCGGTATTCGATCTGTTTCTACAGATTCTTGACGAAGGTAAGTTGCACGATCGTTTAGGTCGTGTGGGCGATTTCTCCAATAGCCTGATACTTTTTACATCCAACATTGGAAGCCAATATATTGTCGATTCGTTTGGCAAGGGTATTATCCCATCGAACAATGACTTGATGGAGATAATGCAGGGGCATTTCCGTCCTGAGTTTCTTGGCCGATTGACAGAAATCGTGCCTTTTGCTCCCATTACTGAGCAGACAGTTGTTCGTATATTTGAGATTCATTTACGTAATCTTATGAAACAACTTGAGGAACAGCACATATCGTTAGATATAGATGACGAAACAAAACGAGCTGTTGCCATGAGCGGTTTTAATCCGCAATATGGTGCTCGTCCAATAATCGGCATAATCCGAAAAATGTTACGTCGTCCTCTGTCTACTCTAATCATTCAAGGTAAAGTGAAAAGTGGTGATAAGGTTGTTGCAACATGGAAAGAAGACCATGTCGAATTTAATTAGTTCTTTTTAATGTCCATGCAATTATTGGATATAAAGCAAAGAGAAAACAATTAAAAGCAAAATAGTCATGGTCGAGTATATAAATAATAATAAAAACTGTAATAAATCATGAAAAAGTATCTTTTTTTGTTCGCAGTACTTATAGCTGCGGTTATTTTTGGGGGATGTGTTTCAACACATTCCACCATCACTAGTTCGACACCACAAATAGAGCTAAAACCAGAACATCTTGAAGTCACTGAACAGAGAGAGGCGACTGGAGTAACGACTCGTATTTTTGGTATTGATTGGGAGAGGTTGATGAATAGTCGTTCAGCCTCTATGCGTGGCACGGTTTATAGTAGTATGATATCATTCGACAGAACAGAAGAGTATGCTATCTATGGATTATTGAAGCAAAATGAAGGATATGACATGGTAATGTATCCAAAATTTACCAAAGTGGTTCGAAAGCCAGTTATGGGAATAGGGGCGATATGTACTATTACTGAGGTTAAGGTCAGTGCCAGATTGGCAAAATTGAAATTTTAAAAAATATAATACATAAAGAAATGAAAGAAAATTTTATCTCACGTTTCGACGAGGAGGACAATGGCGCAAAAGTCAATCTTCTCGATGCCAACAAAACCCTTCTTATAGATCAGTTTACCTCAGAAGCCACAGAGGAGCCTGAGTTGTTTGAAGGAGCCAAAACGATGGCTGATGTATTTGAACACTTCAAACCATCGGTAGATGTAGACTTTCAGAATGAGAATGGAGAAACTGTCACTGAAACGCTTCACTTCAACGAGATGAAAGACTTCGATGTCAATGGAGGTAAGGGTAACCTTGTAAGTAATAGCAAGATTTTATCGGACATCAAGTTGCATGCTGATAATGCCGCAAAGGTGAATAAACAGATAGAGCAAAATTCAAAGTTGAGAGCAATTCTGAAGGACAGTCAGTCTCGCGACGACTTGAAGGCACTTCTGCAGTCGATGCTTGATGAATTGGAACAGTCTCAGGAATAGATTATAATTGTAAACGTGGAACTTAAAATGTTATCATATGGCAGATACACAAATGAAAGAAGCAATTGCTAAACAAGAAACAGTACTGCAACAACAGAAGGCAAGGCCCTCAGGAGAGGCTCTTGAAAAACTGGGTGGATTTATGACAGTCAAAGGGTTTATTCCTGCGGCAGCAGACATGAATCCCGCTAAAGCTGCTACAAAAAAGATCTTCCTTACTGATAAGAAATACAAGGCAAAGCGAAAAGCTCTTGCCGATGAGCTTAGAGGATGGATAGAGATATTGTCGACTAACAAAAACAATGCAGTGGAGTATAGTCAGACATGCAAGGAATGTGAAGAGAAATACCATAAATTGCTTGAGAAAAATGTAACCGAAGCATTGAATGCCACAAAGGAGATGGAGAAAACGTATCGTTCTCTTGATCTTTTTTTCAAGAATGCCAAAGAGGAAAAACTTTATAATCTACGCATTGTCAACGTCAGCAGAGATGAGTTTGAGGATGACTCCTCAATGCTTAGTCAACAAATTAATGACTTGCTTCGTGATGGGTTTGACCGCTTAAGTCTTAAGGAAAGCTACAGTTTGTTAGTGATTCCAGGATACAAGATGCGTGACAAATCCACTCTGCTTAAATGGGCTCGTATCGCCAACAAATATAAGGTCATGCTTTTGACAGACCATGACCAAGAGAATAATTTTGACAGTTTGATGGAGAACACCACTGACTACAAAGATAGCGATTCTGTTCTACAAAATGTTATTATGACAGGCAACTGGATTGTGGGTCGTCAGAAAGAAACACTTTCCCTTTTGGAAAAGGAAAGTGATGAGAAGGCATTTTATATTCCATCCTCTGCGGCCCTTGCAGGAATGCTGTATGACGAGACGGCAAATATGGCACAGGGTGCTGCTGGCAAGATGCATGGAACACTTGCCGAGGTGAAGGGCGTAGAAGTAGATTTGCTTAAGTCGCAAATTGAAAAGCTCAACGATAATCAGATTATTCCAATGGTTTATTCAGAGGGACGTGTGATGGCTTTCAACAACAACACATTGTACAATGGCGACAATAAGGCTATGACAGAATATCCTATCGTTAGAGTTTTTGACTGGGTGAAAAAGGTGCTGATGAATTTTGTTCATGATGTGGCAATGGAAAATTGGAATCCTTTTGAGACACCAGTGAAATTGCAGAATAAGATTAATACATTCCTAAATGAACAACAAAAAAACTTGAAGCTTTTCAAGGATTTTCAAGTGGACTTACCGGAACAGGATCCCAAAACGAAACGAATCAGCTTAAATGTGACGATAGAGCCATACTATGCAGCAAAGAGTTTTACAATAAAACTGTCAGCAGATAAATCTGAAAAGAATTGCGAAGATTTGTAAATCAAATAATTGGTAAAAATAATCTCATTGTTTAATTTAAAAAAAAAGAGTTATGGCAGAATTAGATCAAAACACAACCCCTGTCGTATTCAGGATTACGGCTAACAAAACAGGTGATGAGGATCGTGAAGTGATGAAAGTCTCTTACGGCTTCAACCAGGCAACAGACAAAGAAGGTCAGATGACAGGTATCGTTCGTGGCGGTACCATCAATGTTCGTGTAAAAGCCTTGAATAACGGCAACACACACCTTCTCCGTTGGATGCTTGCACCAAACATGCACAAGAACGGTGAAATTGAATTTGTCGAGACCAGAGATCGCAAGAACATGAAGACCATCTCATTCCGTGAGGCATACTGTGTTGACTACCACGATGTGTGGGAGGACAAGACCCAAAGTGGAGAACTTGGTCACTATGAGGAATTCACCCTTTCTTGCAAGGAAATTGATGTCAAGGGTCGTGAAGAACCGACTCCTGCAAAATTCCAGAACAAATGGAAATAAGCATCATTCTAGACATGGGGGCGGCAAACCGCCAGCCCCCATGTTTTTAAAGAAGTGGACTCATTATGCGTTCATATATCTTCTAAGTTGTGGAATGGACGTGTTAGTTTTTTAGTAAAGGTTAAAGGTTTGCTCCATAGGTTTGTAAGCCTTCGAAACAGGCATAAAGTCTAGATATTTTTCTTATTCAAAGTTAATATAATAATCAATTAGATCGTATCAGCTTATTTTTAATCATTGCTTAATTTATCATTTATCACATTAAATCAAAATATAAACAAACAATGGCACTAGAAGCAACATTAGTTTTTGACGAAAAAAAAGGGACGGAGTATAGATTATTGGAATGCAGCTATGAGTTCTCTCAGTCATTGGATATTACTGGACGACCGTCAGACCGTCCCCGTGGAGGCATAATCAAGGTCGCCATAGTAGCCCCTGATGACAGTGACTTGATCTTTCATGAATGGATGTTTGCTAAAGACCTTGTAAAAGATGGGGTGATACGATTTGATGTAAACAAAAACAGTGTTTTTGCGCCCAAAAAAATAAGGTTCAAAAATGCATATTGCGTTGGATTGAGGGAATACTTCAATGATGGCAATGCCCTGCCAATGTATACGGAAATAACAATAGCAGCGGGACAATTATTGTTTGGAGAAGGAGATGATTGTGTTTTTAGAATGATTGACTGATAGTAATATATATGGCAGTACTAACACAAACAATACCACAAATATCTATCGAGGGGTTCTCCCTTGATGGGTATGTTGTGGCAGACATCACTTTGCACAAGGAATTGCTTCAACCGTCGAGACTGGAGTTTGATATTCGAAGAAAGCCTCTTTTGCGCAATAATGAGGATGTACGTTTCGATATAGCTTCAAGGCTGTTGGGCGCTGAAGTGAATTTGAAGATTGAAACTTTGCGCCGGGATGCTGGAATGGAGAACAAAAGTGAAACCTTGGCTTTTGCAGGGATCATTTTTGGAATACAAAACACGCGTGCCAATATTGGAAATGTGGCTTATTATCATGTTACAGCCTACAGTCCAGACTATCTCCTAGTAGATAATCCTCATTGTTCTTCTTATGCAGATATGTCTCTCTCAGAGATTATTATGCAAAGCATGTCGGACTATCGAGGCAGGATACAAGCAACATTAATTCCTCGTCTTACAGCCAGGTTACCATACACTGTGCAGTACAACGAAACAACATATCAGTTTATATCACGTTTGGCTCAGAGGTTCGGTGAGTATCTTTTTTTTGACAACAACACCTTTTATTTTGGACAAACCCCAGAGGGTAAAAATATAACTCTTCACCCAGACACCGAAGTGTTGGGATTCAGCTATAGTTTGAATATGGAGCATACCGAACTTAGGCATGCTCAGCATGACTATCGCAAATATGAGAACACAGTGCAAGACGGTTATGAAAATGCACGTGATGCTATTCATGATCTCACAGACGTTGTGTTTAATCATTCTCATTCCGCATATCGAAAGAAAACACTTCAGGATATGCACTCCACATCACAGGAATATTCCAGTTTTGTGCAAAATCAATTAAGCTCTACAGTAGAGGGATGGGAGCAGAAAAGCCGCATGATGACATGTACCCTCAAAACAAACCGAGCAGACATTTGCATAGGCGACAACATAGTAATACAAGAGACAACAGATGAGGGTAAACCTACACTTGTTGATCACAAAAGACTGATGGCTGTGGCAGTCGATTACCATGCCACTATCGACGGCCATTTTGAAAATCACGTTAAGGCGATACCTGCAGATTCTCCTTATCCGCCATATGGTATGAATGACTTATATCCCATATGTGAAAGCCAGAGGGCGATAGTGGTAGACAACAGTGATCCAGAGAGCCTTGGTCGTATTAGGGTTCGTTTTCTATGGCAGGAACTACAGTCTGGTATGTGTGTCACCCCCTGGCTACGTATCACACAACCACATGGAGGAGACGACAAGGGTTTCTATTTTATTCCCGAGATAGGAGAGGAAGTTATGGTTGCTTTTGAAAATGGCAATGGAGAGAAGCCCTACGTTGTAGGTACACTTTATCATGGTCGTCAGCATCCTGGCATGCCGTGGCCAAACAGTTCAAATGACATCAAAGCAATTCGTACTAGGAATGGTCACACCGTTGAAATTCATGATTTGGATCGAGGAGGATATATCAAAATCTATGATTACGATAGAAACGGTCAGAAAGAGAATTATATACTAACTTTCTCCACCGACGAGAAACTTATTAAATTAGAGTCTAAAGGTAATATTGAACTATATGCCAATAACGACATAATCATGCATGCAAAACATGATATTATCATGACAGCTGACAACAATGAAAATATTACTGTTGGATCTAATCGTAGTGCTAGAATAGGTAAAAATGATTCGGAATCAATAGGTGAAAATAAAATATGCAATGTAAAAGGGGACCAAACAGTTGTAATAGAAAATAATGACAATCTAACTGTAAATGCTGACCAAACTATAAATGTTAGAGGTGATAGGTCATCTTCAATAAGGAATACTGATAAGCTATATGCTCATGACAGAGAAGAAATAATACAAGATGAGTCGTATCGTGAAGCCAGAAATGTAAAAGAAAAAGCTAACCAAAACACACAATTGGAAGCTGCGAACAACATAAATCTTCAAGCTCTGAAAGTGAAGTTTAATTAATAGGTTGGTTATTATGGGAGAAGAAAAATACATACGCAATGGAGCTACACTGAGGTGTTCGATGGGGGATCAAATGTCGCAACTCGTGGTATTGCCAGAACGACGAGTAATCATAGAGGGTAGTCCAATGGCTAATATTGGAGACCATAAGTCAATGGTTAATATAAAGCCGTTTGGTAAATGTCGTTCTTTGGCCAATCCCACTGTCGCCGCTGCAACAGCTGCCCATCATGGTACTCTTACGCCCATGCCATGTGTACCGAATACTCCGAGCAATTGGTTACATGGAAAAACCGATGTTGATGTCCAAGGTCTGAATGGTTTATTACAATCGAGTTGTCTTAATTGTTTATGGGCTGGTGTAATCAAGGTCGCAAAACATGGACAGACAGGTTCAAGCGAATCTCCCAAGATTGCACATGAAACCGCATCATGTGAGATTTCTCGTGTTGAATTGTGTATCGGTAAAGGAGAGAAGAAAAAGAAAATGCTGGTTTATGATAATGGTGGATCTAAAAGAAACACACCAGAAGAAAGTGGAGGTTCGCAGTTTGTAGTGACGGAAGCGGAAAAGATAGAACATGAATCGTACACTTGTGAGATAACTCGTGTTGATTTATGTATTGGTAAAAAAGGGAAGATGAAATCAGTGAGGGTTTACGAAAAAAAATAATATGGCGGATAATAACAATCAAAATAGCTTAAATAGACAGTATACACCTATTCCATCGAAAAATGAGGGTGGTAGTGGCTCAGTCGGCAGCCAGGGGGTATCCTATATCCATATGCCACAGCCTCCAAATCAAAATGGTGACAATTTTATTATTAAACCAATTGGAGAACAAGGAATGGGAGTGAATGCAAATGGACAAGGCAATGTTGCCTCACCTACTATTATAGCGACAGGTATTGAGACTGTTGTTTTCCCAGAGGGAACCATTTATGTTATTGCAGACTATGATGGAGAGGATGCCTCTTTAAACGTTGCCCAGAGCAAAAACAAATGTAAATGTGCTGACCACGATTATATAGAAGTGAATCACACATGCAGGGACACTGGGAATACTGTAAAAGAAAAATTACCGATTAAAGGCAATAATTTTAGAATCTATTACTATGATTTAAATAGAAGAGCACGGGATTTGGCATTAGCAAGTGGAGTGGTAATGTCTACTATAGATCCAATGGCGGTACCCATGTCAGCAGTTGGGGGTGCAATTACTGGTGGTATTATCGACTTTTGTATAGCTCTCAGATTTTTTGGTCTGCCGATTATTACACCATATGATACGGATTTTTTGTATTTTACAAATATTAAATTTCACAGTTGTCCTAATAGCCCGGTTCCTCAAGATATTTTTATTGTTAGCTATCCAGACATTTCTTTTGCAATAGAAGTTGGATATAGCAGTAGTTCTGAAACATCGGAAGTAACGGACAGAAGGAAGAGTGCTGAAATATCACAAAAGAGGAAATGGTTCGGTAAATTTAATATTAAATATGGTGGTGTTACAAAAGAGTTGTCTTTTGAACACACCATAAAATCTGATAAAAATGAAAAGTTAAAAAAAGGTTCGTTTTTATACAACGAAATACATGGACTAGCTGATGACCTAAAAAGGTTATCAGAGTTTTCCAGGCAATTAAAGGAAGGTACAAAAAATAATAATAAGTTTTCGAAGAGTTTAAAAAAAGAATCGCTGGTTGAAGGAGAATTATCTTTTGAACCCAAACTGAAACTACAATGGAAATATGCAACCAGTGATGATAATACCAAGATAGGCAAGAATTTTGGATTGTCTTTATCTTTTAAGGTAGAGGGAATGCTAAAGGTAGATATTTTAAGATCTTTAGTCACGGGGCTTCTTCCAGGAATTGGAACTTCGATTCTTGAAGTGATTGATTTTCTTAAGATGGCTGCAGAATGGATAGCCTCACGTTCGAACAGTAAAGAATTTGAAGCGGATATCTTCTTTGATTTAATTATCACTAGTTCAATAACAGTAAGCATAGATGCAAATTACAATACGGTGGCTAATAAAAAGTTAACCGTAAGTAGTCCCAAGGTTGTAATTCCAATAGAATTTGAAGTCAAAGTTGGATTTGAATTTATGACAACGATCTGTATTCAAGTTGATGTAAAGGGTTCAGCAGGTTGTAAATTTGGTATTACAAATACTTTTGACTTTGTTTATAATGACGACCTCTTCCTTAGATATAAATTTAAGACAGATGGATTCGATTTGTATGTCGACGCATCAGCTGCGGCATCATACTCAAAAAAGTCTAAAACCAAATCAAATGGTAAAGACGCAACAGAAACTTATAAAGCGAAAGGCGGTTTAAAATATAAAAACAACTGGACTTTTTGTGAAAAAGAACTAAACCCAGTCTATCATAATATTACTGGAGAAAGAAAGTATTCCGAAGTAACGAATGTTCAACAACAAGGCGCCAGGATAAGTCGTGAAGGTCATGGCGGAGGAGGAGGTGGTGGACTATAGAATAGTCATAACAATGCGGTTGTTCTCGCTCAACGGGCTGTCAATTATTCGTTTATCTTAAGAACTTGAAAATGTTTAATTATTACGTAGCACATATAGGAATCACTTCTTGTGTAGCAGACATTAGTCTGAATGATGTGCCATTGTTTTTTGGCTGTGTGGATGGTTATCATGCTTTTTCATTGCCGATAAATCCATTCATTAGTTTTCAAGGGTTGCAGACTCTGATGGTAAAAATGCTTCCATCTACTACAAACATGAAACCAACCTCAGGGAAAATATGGATTGAGATATCTCTTTATGATGGTAGTGGAGCGAGACTTGAAAAGGTTGATACTGTTTCAGAGATAGTTATGCGTACGGACGGCTCGTCTATTCTTTCATCTATAAAGATGGAAAGTAAGCATTTTGAAGCCTCCATATCAAATCCAGTAAAGCGATGGGAAGAATGTCAGAAAATAGATGAGGGTCGAGATTTGAGAAGTTCTGTAATGACCTATTATAATCGAATACAGAAGATATTGCAGAGAAAAGAGTATAACGTATACACATCATTAATTGCTGACAGAGAAAAACAAGTGGTACAGTCTCTCGGTTTGGGACAGAATGAGATTGATAAAAGGCAAAGGATGCTAGAAAATGAATTAAGTGATATGAAACCAGTGCAACTCCAAGGTAACGAAGTATTGCATTATTTTTGCGGTGGTAAAATAATGGCTCTTTACACACCGACAATGGAGCCAGCCTTACGTTTTGAGAATGATGAAGATTACTTGTCAATAGACTTATTTGTAGGAATAAAAAAGGGTGAATCAACATTTTCGATAATATGATTAAACCTTTTAAATCAAATATCACAATACCGAAGGAGCGTTTTAACCTGATGGATTTCTTTCCAATCTTGAAGGAAAAGAATTCCAAATCCGAAAGGCTATTTCATAAGTATGTTCCTGTAGAGGTTTTCCGTGGGAAGATGAAGAGTGCCATTATGGATGCGTTACAGTATGCATATCCCATATCTGTGGACTGGGATTTGGATAATGGACCAATGTATATGGACAATAGTGATGATCATAATTTTTTTGATATCAAGAAAAAAGGTTATGGGGAAGGCTTAAAGGAGGGTGATTCATATATCAATACAAAGGATGGGGTTGTTACCAGCCGGAACAGAAATGGCATGTTGGAAAGGAAAAGACATCTTTTGGCTTCTTTTCGCAATATTCTGATTGATAATATCAAATCAACAAAGTGGGATATGGTTTATTCTGACAAGAATAAAAGCGTTGACTCATACAGTTCTGAAGAAATCCGAAAAACAGCAAATAGTTATAGAAATGCTGTACTGTTAAAAATCGCTACATCAGCCGTTGGTTATGGAATTGGCAAGGCATTAGAGAGGAACAGTATCGCAAAAATAGACATAAAGTCAAATAATAAAGGAGTAATGTCAATGCTTCAGAAAAAAAGATTATTGAGTGACAATATCAATTTTATTGATTTGGGTTTAGATTTTGCGAGTGACAAAGTGACGCCCAAGGGCGTGGTTCAGGTTGGAGTGATAGATAATCAATGGGTTAGAAGCTGTTACAACAATGTGAAAGAGTTCACGGTGGATCAAATTAGAAAAGTAAGAGGTGGGAATCAAGTTGCAGGTTACGTAGATAGAAAAATAAGCGATACCATTGACAGCACTTTGGAAAATAAAGAATTGTTATTAGGCGCCATGTCTCCACATTATTCAATTGCATCCACGGTAGTGAATGTTGGACTAAATGCTGATCTTTATTATAGATATGACAAAGTTGCAAAAAAGGCAGAACAAGGAGAAGAAGAATCGGATGAGGCATGGAGAAAGACCTGGTGCGATTATATTCAGAGAGATATTGAAAAGATGTCAGGCAATGATTTTTACAATGTGTGCAATTTATTAAATATTAGTGGGTGTGATTGGTTAAAAGATTGAAATATATGTATTTATAGTAAAGGGCTGAAACATATTTAGTAATATAATAAAATCTACTATTATTATTGATTTTTTCATTATTGACAGTAAGTATGGATTCAAATCTCAAAGATTCCTTTGAGACTGTTTGTATGGATGTTGGAATAGATATGGAAAAAGCTGTTAATATATTTGCAAATGCTGTTGTAGATCAGCATCGTATTCCTTTTGAAATAGAGATGGATGATGTTTGTCAGAAGATAGAGGAATCGTATGAAAAAGGCAAAGGTGAATTTGAAAAAAGTAACTATGAAAAAGCTTTTGGATATTGGTCTTATGCCGCCAATCATAATCATGTTTTTTCGCAGGACAAGCTTGGTTATATGTATAAGAATGGATTAGGTGTTGATTCTGATATTATTAAAGCCTTAAAATGGTATCGTAAAGCTGCCGATCAGGGATATGCTCCTTCTCAATATTCGTTGGGATTAATGTTCGAGAATGCTGATGGAGTCTCTCAGAATTATTCTGAGGCCATGAAATGGTATAGAAAAGCTGCCGATGACGGATATGCGCAAGCGCAGCTACACATAGGAAAGATGTTTTATTATGGAAACGGAGTGGGAAAGGATGATGCTGAGGCTTTTGGATGGTTTCGGTTGGCTGCAGAAAAGGATTTGGCTGAAGCTCAGAATCTTTTGGGAATAATGTATGACAATGGATATGTTGTGTCTCAAGATTTTGTAAAAGCTGTTGAATGGTATAGTTTGGCGGTGGGTCAAGGTGATATTTATGCGCAGGGTAATCTTGGACTTAAATACCAATATGGACAAGGTGTAGAACAGAACTATGCCGAAGCTATCAGATTATATCGATTGGCATCGGAGAAAGGAAACTGTTATGCCCAGTATAACCTTGGTGTCATGTATCAATATGGTTATGGTGTTAATCCGAATTATACTGAAGCTGCCCAATTGTATAGATTGTCCGCGGAACAGGGGTATTGTTATGCCCAATCACAGTTGGCCTTTTTGTACCAAAAAGGCTTGGGTGTTGATAAAAACTATGACGAAGCTGTAGAATGGTATAGAAGAGCGGCAGAGCAAGGAGATGCTACTGCTCAATATGAACTTGGAATAATGTATGAACTTGGTGATGAAGTGCCGATAGATTCCGTAGAGGCATTGTGTTGGATTAGAGAGGCAGCGAATCAGGGGAATGTTTATGCACAGGAAACATTAGCTGATGCATATTGTAATGGCAGATTTGGACTACAAGTAAACTATAATGAAACATTCCGATGGTTTGAAAAGGCCGCCCATAATGGAAGCGCACAATCAGAATGGAATCTTGGCTATATGTATGAAAATGGTTTTGGTGTGGAGAAGGATGATCTCGAGTCATACACTTGGTATTATTTGGCGGCAGAGCATGGCTATTCCCAAGCTCAAAATGATGTGGGATTATGTTATTATTTTGGTCGCGGTGTCACTCAAGACGAGTCAGAAGCTAGAAAATGGCTTCAAAAAGCAGCAGACAGTGGATTGGAACTTGCAAAAGAAAATCTGAGAAAATTATTTTGATGAAGATTAGAAAACAAAAAACATATTATAAATTAGTAGCCGTTCATAATTAGTTGACATTGATAATGATATAATAAGTATTTTGTTATTAGAGAACAATTCAATAGTAAAACAGATCAACAATTAAACATACATACTTACTATGAAGAAAATTACATTTTTGTATTTTTTGTTTGCTTTAATGGTTATGCCTGCAATGGCAATCCATAGTTATCCGGCGGAGCATATAAAGAGATGCAGCGGGGACACAGCTACATTGCGAGTTCCATCAGAATTGGTGGTTGCTGGGAATTACTATCAATGGTTTGAATTGGGAGTATCAACTCCTAAAGGAATCGAGGATTCGTTGGTATACAACGTGACAGCCTCGAAGTCGTTTTGTTTGTACATTTTTAATTCTTCAGACGACACATTGGCGATGAAATACTTTTTCGTGTCGCCAATGCAAGTTTATCATGAGACTTTGAATGTGGTAGAATGTGGGCGGTATTTCTGGGACGAGGTAAGTTGGACATACTATTCATCGATAGATACGACAGTAAGTTACAAAAGTGTGGACAATTGTGACAGTACTATATCATTGCATCTTGTGATTAAAAAGAAATCGAATGTGATAGATAATGTGGTGGTATGTGACAGTCTTATTTGGATTGATGGCAACACTTATAAGGCAAGCACCACAAGTCCGACATACAAATTGACCAATGTCGCGGGATGTGACAGCACTGTGAATCTAAATTTGACAATCAAACATAGTACATCATCGTTGGATAGCAAAGTGGCATGTGACAGTTTCACATGGATTGACGGCAACACATACACAGCCTCGAATAATTATTCCCAATTTATAATGCCCAACTCGCAGGGCTGCGACAGCGTAATCAGCCTTTCACTTACTGTGAACTACAGAAATTCGGGAGACACCATCGCAGTGGTATGTGACAATTTTGACTGGTATGAGTATCATATGACCGCAACAGGTGTTGCCACACATACATTTCCGTTAGGTAATGCCAAAGGTTGTGACAGCACTCTGACATTGCACTTGACGGTGAATCACAGTAGTAATGGAGTGGATGTTAGGCTGGCATGCGACAGCCTTAGCTGGATTAACGGAAACACATATACAGCAAGCACTACAAGTCCGACGTACATATTAACCAATGTCGCGGGATGTGACAGCACGTTAACCCTAAATCTGACTGTATATCCTTCAACATCATTTGATGACCAGCAACAGGCTTGTGACAGTTATGTATGGTCACGAAATGGCAGATTTTATTCCGAGAGCAATAATACTGACTGGGTATATGGAGGCAAAGATGTGCATCAATGTGACAGTATTATCCATCTTGTACTTACACTCAATAACAGTAATCGTACCGACTCATACAATACTGTATGTGATGGTATGAGCTGGTATGGTCAAATGCTTGGTACTTCTGGTGAATATGTTCACACACAAAGCGGCGCTGGTGTTTGTACTGATTCTGTTGTGCTTCATCTTACTGTTAACCAGTCGACAACGGGCGTAGAGTTCGTTACAGCCTGTGATAGTATTATCTGGCATGGTACAAAATACTATTCCAGTACTGATACGCCACAATACACAATGTTAGGTGGCAATAGTAAAGGTTGCGATAGTACGACAACATTGCACTTGAATTTGCAACGTGGCCAGCACCAAAGATTTAATGCTGTAGCGTGTGACTCATACATATGGGACAGAACAGGTGACACTTATACAAATTCAGGAGTTTATACATACTCATACATATCGCAAGATGGATGCAACAGTAAAGACACACTTCATTTGACAGTAAATACCAGCACGTCTTCAATTGATGCGCATTCGGCTTGTGACAATTATTTATGGATTGATGGTAACACATACACGACTTCTAATAACACAGCTCAATATACTATCAATAATGCTAAAGGTTGTGACAGTACAATTACTCTAAATCTGACGGTTCATTATTCTGACTATAGCAGTCAGACAGAAAATGTTTGTGATGAATATGTCTGGTCTGCAAACGGAATCCTTTACAATCAATCAGGTCAATACGTATACCAAACAACTGATGCTTATGGTTGTGATGTCGTTAAGACTCTGAATCTAACCATAAGGGAGAGCAGTCATGAGGTTATTCATGAGACTGTATGTGAGAGTTATGTTTGGGATAAGGGGAGTGGTAGCAGATTATTCACATCTTCCACTGTAGAGGAGTTGACATATGTCAACGAAGTAGGCTGTCCAAGCTCAGACTCTCTGTATTTGACTGTTTATGGATTGGAAGTTCCCAAAGTTCGTAATCTTGTAGAGAAGAAGCATAAGGGTGCCGCTAATCCATGGATGCTTATCTATCCGCGAAACAGCGGCGAGGAGGAATACTACTATCAGTGGTACCGCAATGGAGAACCTATAACAGGGGCAAACAAGCAATATTTTCAACTACCTACAGAGAATGTTGGCGATAGCATTGTTTACAGTGTTTGGGTGGCTTCAGGTAATGTGGCGATGTGTTCAAGTTACTCCTATGACACTATTTATTTCACAAAGCAGAGTAAAGTAGTTATGACAACATATCCCAATCCAGCAGTGGAACAATTTGATTTGTCGATACAGTCGGATGATTTTGACGCAGTTCTATTGGACGTCTATTCAGAGTCAGGACAATGCGTAATGTCAATACCAATGCATGGTAATACAGTGTCGGTTGATACGAAGTTGCCATCAGGTGTTTATTTTTTGAAAGTCACTTCCTCCAATGGCAAAAGTGCCAATGGCAAAATTGTGATAAGTGAATAAGGAGTGTTCCGTGTTTTCATATCGCATTTTTTGAATAAAGACAATAATAATTAACTAAAAAAAACAAATAATGGACGAAGATTTTTTTCTCTTTTTAACCTATCAAGGCAAGACCCTGAAATTTAAGATTAATACACCTACCGACTCTTTGGGTACACTGATGGAGAAGGTGAAAGAAACCAATATGTTTGATATGCCATCGATGGATCCATCAGGAGCGCCATTGGAATACTACTTTGGTAAATCGGATGAAACAGGTCAGCCAATTATACTAAACCCCAAAATTGGCAAGACGGAGATGTATCTTATAGATTATAATGTAGAAAGCGGTGATGCTCTGCAGATTGTATACAACCCTATACCTGGTGCAAAATAAAGAGGTGAATTGTGATTAGTGACCGGTGATACAAATTTGTTCGTATCACTGGTCATTGACCAAAATAATACTCTTTCGCTAATTGTGATTGATTATTGGGAAGAGTGCATTTCATTTAGGCGCTTTTACAATTGATTATAGTAAATCCAATACGAAAGGACAATGTAAATTCATACTCTTTGAGTTTGTATTAAAACAGTCTTTTATATAATATACTGAAAAGAAATTCTGAATGTATAATCTTAAGTATTAATAAGTAACATGCTATGGGCTTGTTTAACTATCTGCTACGAGGTGGGAGTGACAGTGTGACGAAAGAGGAGCCTGAAAACAATGAATTCTTACTACCAACAGATATTGATGAGGAAACATTTATGAGCGATATAGACGATTACAGAGACAGAAAATTTAAGGGACGTGATGCGCGTCTATTGAAAGAGTGGGACTCAATTGACAGTAAATATAATGGGCGTGGTGATGTTTTCTATCTTGTTAGAAAACGCAATGCCGCTGGATTACCTGTTGTCTATGAGGTCGTGTATAAAATACACTCGTTCTGTGGTGTCGAAGAGGCCGATGGCGATGGTCTTCGTCACCCAAAGTTTGCTGACCGGTTTGTGATGCGTATCAACATACCTAACAATTATCCCAGTGTTGATGCAAAATTAGAGTTCAAATTTGCTGTCAAGAATGTACTAGGACAAGAAATTCCACATCCGTGGCATCCTAATATCCGATATTATGGAGATTTCGCGGGTCGTGTGTGCCTAAACGTTGACGCTTGTGGTGCCTATACAGACTTGTCTTGGTATATAGACCGAGTTGCGCACTATTTACGGTATGATAACTATCATGCAAAGATTGGTGTTCCTCCATTCCCCGAGGACGATGCGGTGGCGGAATGGATTACTAATGAGGGCGAGCCGCAAGGATGGGTTGAGGAATTGCAAAATTATCATAATACGTAATAATCAACCTACAACAACAGACTAGTCAAATGCAATTAGTCAGAGTATTATAACATTAAATATATAAACGACAAATATGCTGTTACAATATGCATGGCAATAATTTTGATTACTGATTCTGAGATATTTGAAAAATGAATTTTTAAAAACTATATTACTAAGACAATGAGAAAAAAAATATTCTTTTTTATTATATCATTGATTCTCCTTTATTCTGAAGGAGTTGAGGCTCAGATGAGACAGAAACTTGAGTTTGAACCCGGTCACACAGCTCTAAAGAGTGATATACAATTACGGTCATCGTATATGGATGGAGAGTATATCAATACCGAAGTGTCATTATTTTATGAAATGTCGTCTCGTGAACTGATATTGAGTATAACCCCCAAGTGGGGATCATACGATAGGGTGTTTATGCCCATGAAAGTTTATGGGGAAAATGAGTTGAAGTCAGGTGTTCGTCGCGATCTTAATGGCAAGCCAAGTATGACAAGTCAATTTAAGAGAGGATTATATTTCGGTATAGGACCTAGTGTCAGGTATGATGGAGCAACAGCTACAGATGTAATAGCTGTAGGCATGAAAAACGAGATGTTCTCTGTGGGTCAATCGTTAATGCTGCATTTAAGGGTAGATGACCCAGAAAAGGCAGTGTTAATAAAACTGTCAGGAATATCAGCAGTGCAGTTACAAGAGACTGCAAGCGGGAAAATTAAATACAGATTCCTTTACATCTGTGACGAGATGCAGTTGGAAGTGAAAGTGCCGGTAGACCCATGTAAGTCTGATGAGGTGAGTAGAATAGCGTCAGAAGCCAATCGTCTTTATAACGAGGTCTTGGATACTCATCGAAGGTATGCTAAAGCAGCAGGGTTGAAAAGTTATGATGAATGTATCAGCTGCAAGGAAAAATTTGAAAAGGGTTTCCGTGAGCAATTGTCGGAATTGAAACGCCAATACAATAGATTGAATGCTAGTTGTCCAAGAGTTGATAAAATATTGGATGAGATAGATGTTGTGTTTCATGATGCATCCACCCTAGACTGTCAGAAGAGAAAGTCAACTCCTCCTATAAACACAGATAGGCCTGGTGGAGTGGCACCCACCCCCAATATACCTAATCTATCTATAACTTTGGCTAATGATGTTAAAAAACTAGAAGGTCTCGTCAATAAAGTTATAGGGAATAGAAACGATGCCAATTTACGGAAGTCGTGTAATGAACTTATTTTGGAGTTTGAGGAGCGTGTGCATCAAATGGATGAGAAGAGCAAAAATAGACCTGATATAAGGAAAACACTCAATTCTTTTGATAACATAAAGAAACTATTTTTGGAAGTTACAAAATAATGTAATTATGAAAAAGCTGTATGCCGCTATAATACTGATAATGCTTATTGTGCCACTGCCAACAATGGCAGAGATTCCAGATTCCTTAGATGTAGTGAAGGTCAAACTAAGTGAACTACTGAAGGGTATTGAAATGTGTGAAAAGAGCATAGTCACCTCTGTTGACCTAGACTTTTACAATTCAAGGTTAGAGCAGTTGCGTGACAGCCGAAAGAGATTGCAGTCGACATATCCCCTAAGCGACTACGACGAGTTGTGGAATCTTGTTGCTCGGTTTGATAATTGCGACAGGCGTATATCAGAACGAGTGGCTGAATGGGAACGAAAACGTCAGTGTATCATATTGATAGAAAAGATGAATGGATATTCTCATTCTATGGATTCGCTTTTAGAGGCAGGGAAAGAATACGCTTCACGGAAGTCGGCAGATTCGGTGATAAGTATCAAACGTCGTGCTGATGATTTGTGGAGCAATTTAGTTAGTCTGCGAGCATCGGCGGAGAAAGAGTTTGAGGGAGATACATTGAAGGCATTATATAAGCATGTGGAGGATGTCAGAGGGGAAATACAAGATTTGTCAGAAAAAGAGAAGATAAAGGTCCGAGATATCCTTTTAGTTGTTGCTGCAGTAGTGGCGGCCGTAGCTATGCTTCTGACTCTAGTGAGAAGTTTTTCCATTACAAAGAAATCAAAAGAGACGCCATCGATTGAAATATAGAGAAATATGAAACAATATAGAAAACTATTTATTGTGGTGTTAATGTTGCTGGTCACAACAACCACGTTGGCAAGTCCTAAAGGAGGAAACAAAATATTCTTTTCGTATAACGAAGCGAAATCAGAGCTGACCATGTGGACGTCAGACCTTTCTGGTAATTATGTCTTCTTTATGCCGAATCAGAGTGAATTTTGTACATGGTTATTTAATGAGGGTAAAAAAGAAGGTTTTTTGACAGGAGATTATAGCTCGGGCGCATTTATTCCGAAATCATCTCCACAAACTTTCAAGAATGTAACCAAGTTTGACACTATAGAGTGTCTAAAAATGCGGGCTAATCTATATGGCGAAGAAGTTATAGAGAGCGAGCTGTTTACGTGTGTAATAGCAGAGTATATTTCAAAGACAGATGTTGCGGATACTGCTAACGCTGAGACTATAGTGGTTTCACAGAACGATAAAGATTCTAACGTGATGTTAATCTCCTTAGTTGTTGTAGTTGCGGTACTGATAATTGTCGTTGTAGCGGCAATAATGATACGGTATAGAAAGAAAAAACAACAGGAGGAGTCTAAAAAGCCGCATATAAAGACCAATTCTCTCGAGGTCGTCGAAGTCGTTAAAAACGAGCAACTGAAGGGTTTGGATTTTATTAAAAAATCTCCTGATGAATATTATAGATTCAACTTGAATGAGGATTATACAGACTCTGCGGTTCATTATGTTTACATACACCATACTGTGGTAAAAAAGATGTACGATTTCTTCAAACGTTCACTTGAAAGTGGAGAAGTAACAAACGAAACAGGTTGTTATTTTGTTGGCTGCTGGGAGTATGATTCTCCAGAACATACAACATATAATATCAGTATGGAGGATATCGTTGAGCCTGGTGATGACCTTGAGCCCGGTGAATTTTCATTCAACTTTGGTCTTAAGATTGGAGTGAAACTTAATGCCGCCATAGAAAAGCTATCGCATGATACAGGACGAGACTATGTGCATACTGTATGGATGCACTCTCACCCAGGCTTGGGTCTGTTCCTCTCTTCTCATGACTTGTTGGTGCAGCGTCAATTGGCGTATTCCGACGCAAAAAGTCGTTTGGTGGCATTCGTTGTTGATACTAATACACCGAACCTTGATTTAGCTGTGTTCAGCGCAAAGTCGGACGGATCTATGAACAACAAGGAAGAGTTAACTCGTTTATACTCACTTGAGGAACTCTATCTTTGGAGCCGTAAGGCACATGCTGCATCTGCAGGATCCCACGATGCGGTTGAAGAAACGGTTGCACCTCCACCTGTTGATTTGGAGAAATACCATGCATTGCAGGTAAATCATCAGGGTAATAGTCGTATACTAAATGTTTATCTGGGAAGCAGTGTTATCAATGCCATTGATGATTTGCTATATGAAAATGAAGGGAAACACACTTTGGTTGGATATCTATTCGGCACTCAGGATTCTCGAGGGAATGTAGTTGTCAACGAATGCCAACCATGTAAGGATAACGAGCAACTCCCCGAGGATACTTTAGGTCTTTTTGTTGTTGATGATGATAAAAATTTCGACAACTTAAAAAAGAAGTATTTATCTCAAACCAAGGTCGCATGCGTGTTTATTGGTCGTGGTGAAGACGAATTGGCCATCTTTACCAGAACAGATGCAAATCAACCATTCCCATCGCTTTCAGATGCAGCAACATGCTCGATGAAACCCATGAAAGAATGGCTACGCCGTAGAAGAGTATATAAATAGAGAATTACGATATAGAACCAAACGTTTTTCAATTCCGAATAGCTTAAAATAATAAAACAATACAATATGATAATTGATAACAACAGAAACCATCTAGGGGCAACAATAAAATTGTTTTTGCTCTTTGCTCTTTTGCCATTATCAATATCGGCTCAGGTTGGCAAGGATGAGATAAAAATCAGCCGAATCAAGACATCGGAGCGGTGTGATACTTTGCGTGTGGATTTTAAACTACTGCGAGGTGGCAATAAGATATTCAGATCGGATATTCTGAAAAAAAAAGCAGCGGATATTTTCCATGTTAAGGAGGCGGGTGTAAGTGCCGATTATCTTCCTATAGTGGATAGTTTGATTGATATCAGCAATCGCAAAAGTCGAATGGACAACTTGGATATTATGCTGATTATCGACCATAGTGAAACTGTAAGCGAAGAGCTGCTTGCACGTCAACGCGATATAACAGAGCGTATCGTCAACGCATACGGTAAAGAGGCAAGAGTCTTTATCTCTGTTATGTATAATGAAAAAGTATCCAAGTCTATCATTGTCGATTCTGCAGAGTTTACTAGCTATAAATATTATTTAGGTGGTAAAGAAGAAAAATTGGATCCTTATGGCAAACATGAGTTTGGATATGGAGGCGGCAAATTGCTTTTTAAATCTGTTTTGTCGAAACTTCAAGAGATGGCAGGTATGCAGCAAACATATTATCCGAATGTTGAGGAATCTTATACTTTCAAGAACGACAATGGTCGAGAGAAGATTATTTTTGTTTTTACCGATGGAGTGGTAAAAGACCGTAATGACGAGTTCTATGGTGGATTTGAAGATTACTCCCGATGCTACCTCGACTATATGGACTGGATGACAAACAGCAAAGCAGGCATCCCCGTTTATTGCATTTATGTTGGAGAGGATGAAGCCTTGAGTGAGGAAAACAACGATCGTTTGAACGCTTTCAGTATGATAGGTAGTGGCTCATCAAAGAGTTTTTTCAAGAAGGCTTTTACTCCTGAGGCTTTGCAACAACTCACCATGGGTGTTATTGACTCGGTGGCTCCTGATTACCAACTTGTGCTTGTTAATCCCGAAGGGAAACGTTACGACGGAACGGAAACAATGTTATATTTGGCATTGATCGATGGATCAGACACTACAGCAGCAGGTTCCCGAATATATATGGCAGGCAGCAAGGAGTCGCCCATTATAGTGCACTATCGCGACAGCGGAAGCTGGACTACATTGTTGATAGGTTTTCTTGTGGGTTTGGCTATTCTTATTGTCACTTATATCGTCATGCAACTATTGGTTCCCAAAATCAGATACATAACCTTCACAAAGAAATATGTCGTTCCATTCTCCAAATCCAAATTTGGTGTTGTGGATTTGAACTGCTATTATTGTAAGGAGCCCATTGAAGAAGGAGAGCTTGTGGTCAAGAAATGTGAGCACATAGTCCATAAGGATTGCTGGGATGAGAATGGAGGTCGTTGTCCTGAATATGGTCGTCACAAATGCAAGACTGGTATTCATTATTATAATAAAGAAAAACTCAGTGACCCCAAGAATGCCAGTCATCTATTACCTTGGATTCTCGCTGGATTTTTTTCAGGATTGTTGGCATGGGTACTCTTTTTCGTTATTAGCAAGGGAGGTTTCATGGAGGGCGTTATGACTTCATTGGTGCATGCTCTCAACCCATGGAGTGACATGGCCGACCAAAGTCAGAGAGAGTTGTTGTCTGCGGCAATGGCAACTAAAACTGCGGCATGGATGCAGAAAGGTCTTGCGTTGGGATTTTTCCTTGTTCTCTTTTTCAGTTATGTTATAGAGTTCCGAAAAATCGATTCAAAAATTATTGGTTTCATATTCCTTCGTTCTCTTGTAGGAGCGGTTGCTGGCATGCTGGCGATGCTGATTGGTTCGATTGTCGTTATACTTACAGGCAAGGCTAGTACATCAGGTTTGGTGGATTGGATTCCATACCTACTTTTTGCCCTTGCTGAGGCTACGGTATTGTGGTTTAAAACCGAGATTAAGTTGAAGAGTGCACTTATAGGTGGGTGTATTTCTGTATTTTTCAGTTTTTTGGTGATTTATTTTGCTAGTGGTCAGTTTGCCCCAGTTATCGGATATAAGCTTTATGCTGCTGGCTTCGGTGGCTCAATAGCGGTAGTCCACTATGCCTCTGAGAAATATTTTCTACGCATAGACGGGTGTGTTAAGGAACGTGATATCGCCATTTACAAGTGGATGAGTGTTACAGGAGGTTTCAACAAGGTGTCGATCGGAAAATCGTCAAGTTGTGTTCTTCAGATGAACTGGGATAAATCGGAACATATTAGTGACCGTGCCGTTGAACTTTACCTAGAGAAGTCGAGGCCCTTCATGAGAGTTCTTGATGACGGTGTAACACGTCAAGGACGAACCCTCCCGAAAGGTACGGAGTTACCACTCTCTCATGGCAATGAATTCAACATTGGACAGACTCATTTTACTTATATCGAAAAAGATGTATGATATTGAATCTCGAATGAAGTATTATGAATTGTTAAAGCAATACAAAAACAGATAACAACGTAAAACAATATTACTGATGAAAAAAATAGTTATAATATTATTCATCCTCTGTTTTAATACAGTAATATGGTCGCAAACGCTCGACTTGAATGGAACTTATAAAGGCCAAACAGTCAAAGCAAAGGGACGTTATAGACCCAACGGAACTGCTGAGATTACATATTTCTACTACCAAGCATACGACAAATTAGAGCGTGAGGTAAAGACTCTTAAAAGTCAGAAAAAAACACTTGAAGATGAAAAAGAGGCCCTAGAAAGAAAAGTGAAAGGAGGTAATCCGTCTACCAAGGATAATGGTGGTGCGACAAAAAAAGATGTGGCCCGATTAAATAAAAGAATAGATTCCATTACTGGCATATTAAACACCCGTGTAGCAGAGCTGGAGCGAACAAAAACAGAGCTCGCCTCTTTGCAAAGCCAAATTCAAGATTCAGCAGCAGCCCATAGCAAAGCTTTGGGACGGTATAAGATAGAACTTGAAAACAAAGTTAATGAGATGGCCAAAAAAGATGAGCGTATTGCTGAACTTGAACTTATAGTTACGGGCAAAGGCTTGAACAAGAGCACTATTGGATTAGAAATGTCATATGGCTCATCGTCCATCAAAAATGATCTGACAAAAATGGATTATTGGAAAAAAACGTTCTCGCCAGCGATACAGTTAATGGTTGCATATACTCATTATTTCTCCGAATACTCTCCGCTGGCTATCAGAGTTGGTATTGGATATGGATCATATAATGGAAAAATTTCGTCGGACCTTATCATGGATACCATCAAAGGCCTTATCGATGATGATGGTGACAATTATGATGCTCGCTATAGATATAGTGGCATAGAAGAATCATTAACATTGAAATATTTAGAAATCCCCATATTGCTTCATTTGGGTAATTCCTACAACACTAGTGGGGTTCAAGCATGGATAGATGCTGGCTTGAAGGCAGCTATTAATATAGGAAGCAGTTTCCAAGGCAAAGGATTGTACACATCCGAGGGCTATTACCCGGAGTGGAATCTTACCATGCGCGATATTTCCATGCTTGGTTTTGTCACAGATGCAGATCTATATTCCAATGTCACTGAAGTTGAGCCGAACAGTTTTATACTTTGGGGAACGGTAGCTTTAGGAATGAACATTCCTCTAGGTAAAAGGTTGGCAATGCTTGTCGGTGCCCAATGTGGTTATACACTAACACCTGTGGCCACAAACCAACCTATGTCAAGTCGTTATCTGCAAGGAAATGCCAATATTCTCTCGGGTGAATCAACACGAATTTTTAATTTAGGTGCAAAAATTGGACTAACCATAAATTTGTAAAACGTAAGTTTCACAAACGTGTCAAGGCTCCTAAGGCCTTCTGTGTTTGTGATACAGAAAAACCAAAGTCACTATATGTCAACAGAAAAAAATAATTGGGGGGAAGGTGTTTTCGACTTGTTATCATGGTTTAGAATGGATCGAGTCCATGATGCGCGAGTTATGGTTGTTGGAAGCGGAGCCTTAGGCAATGAGGCTCTCAAGAATCTTGCCCTTTTTGGAATTGGTCATATTTATGTTGTAGACTTTGATACGATAGAGTATTCAAACCTTACAAGGTCGATTCTCTTTCGTGAAGAGGATGCAGATAAAGGCTATTATAAGGCAGATGTGGCAGCAGCAAGAGTGCGGGAAATAAATAAGAATGTCGAAATCCACCCTATCATAGGTCGTCTTGACGCCGAGGTCGGTTTGGGTCTTTACCGTAGTGTCGATGTTGTTTTGGGTTGTCTCGACAGCCAGATTGCCCGTATGCAGTTAAACCGTCAGTGCATACGTGCTGGAGTGCCGTGGGTTGATGGTGGCATTGACAATCTTGTTGGTATGGCGAGGGTGTTCAAAAAAGGTGTCAATTGTTATGAATGTGAGCTTTCGGAATCCTCAAAGATTCAGATATACAATAAACTCTCATGTTCTGATGTTGCCAGACGCAATACAGAGCACGGACGTGTTCCAACTACTCCAGTTATCGCTTCCATCATTGGTGCTGTTCAGGTGCAAGAAGCCATGAAGCTGTTGCATGAGGGCTATGTAAAGGATGGAACTTTCACATCCTTATGTGGAAGATGGTTTAATTATGAAGGCTCGCATATGACTACGCGTGTATATAAATCAGCTGTTTGGTCAGACGACTGCATGGCCCATGAAGATTGGGAGCCTGTGATAGCAGTTGACAATCTCGGTGCAGGTATGACTGTGGCATCTGCGTTGCAATGTATCTCCGAAAAATTGGGTACAAGTAATGTTGAAATCAATCTTCGTAACACACGTTTTGTTGACAAGCTCGTTACCCGTGGTGATAATAAAGTTTTCAATGTAATGTGTCCAGAGTTTAGAGTAGCTGACTCAATTGATGCTGATAGAAGGCTATATACGCGTTTGAACTCAGACATCAACCAAAACGCCTTTGAAAATATAGACTCTACATTCCCATATCAAGATTTGACCCTTAATCAGGTTGGTATTCCATATTGGGATGTATTGCAAGTTTCGACCGATAAGGGCATGTATTTCTTAGAAATGGCTGCCGATCGCAATTATTATGATTCTCGAATATGAATAAAAAGATGGACAATACTCTTGCCGAAATGCAGATTATCCAGTCGGGACAAGATATCCACGATTATGTAGCGAGGTATAAAGGTTGTTTTTATCGTGGTTATAATGCTGATTTGATAAAAATCAATAGGGTCGAAAAAGCGATAGAGCTTTCTCGTGATGGAATCATGCGTAATTTGCCAGAGTCATTGTTCTTCAATGAACAGTATTTGCGAGATTCATCGGATGAAGAGGTTCTAAAAGAACGCGAATCAGAGTTAGAAGTGCAGAGGGAACAATTATCGGTCTTCTTTGAGGCATTCGATACCATTTTAGAACGTGGGCTTTTAGAACTTCATAAATGTGTGGATTCTATTGAGTGTGGAAAAGAAGAGTTTGTGCTGAAAGAAATGTATGATATTGACATTCATCGTTTTCACAATCCGTATGTGTGTAAATTGGCACGTTTGTTACTTGATGGAGACAGATTGAAAGGCAATATACATCTCATACCTTTCTTTGTAAAGTCAATTCTTGATGAGAACATTTCGTGCCGACGAGTTTCCCGTGTGGTAGATGAATTGAAATCAATATATTACATAGAACCTCAATTCGTTATTTATATTGAAGGTCTATCCACTGAAGAATATAGGCAGCGTATGGATGAGTACGACGAATTCTTCTGGTACCTCGAACAGTGGTTTATGCCGTTTGATTGTGAAGTGGATTACTGTATCAAGGATATTAATCAGACTTTCGTTCTTGGACATCAGATGACTCTTGATTATAATGTTCGTTTTCAATAAAACATTTAGCTATCATGCCTTTTTTTAGGAAAATAAAATGGCGTCGGGGTATGGAAATAACCCCTGCCACATTTGAAGCAGTTGACAGATACAATGAATCATTGGCATCCATTTCTCGAAGAATGTCAATTATGAGATGTCATGGTCTTTTACATGATTCGCCCATCAATTTTCCGATAACAGTTATTGACGGCAATATTTCGGTTCAGGTTTATTCTTTGGAGGCGGTATCGCGATCGGGCATACTCTTCCAGATATCAGGTGAATCAATATCACTCAAACAGCCTCACGCAAGTGGACGAGAATGCTATGTCGTAGTCCATACGGATGGTGAAATAGAACAGGAGGTAAACGATGTTCCCTATGCAAAGCCGCGATTCTTGTATGACTATAGCCGTCTTGATGATATTGGTCCAGATAGCATTCCTATTGCTAAGCTTATTCTACTTAACGACACATGGAATGTTCAGGAGCTCTATATTCCGCCTTGTATGACTGTAGGGTCACATCCTGAGCTTCTTAAGATTGTCAATAATAGTAAGGCACTCTTGGATTCTATATTGTCAAAATATGTTGATAAGATAGATTCGGCAAGATTGTTACAAATAAGGATGCTGAGTGTTGAGCTTGATACATATAATGGGTACGAAACGCCCAAAGAGTTGTATGTCTTGTTGAGAAAAATTGTTGTTGCAATAGATACTTCCATCAATTCTGGTATCAGTATGCCAGAAATTCCAGCCTTTAATAACGACGATATTCTACTTTCCATATCGATTATTACCGATTATCTTGAGACAATTGATACTTCTGCCATCATACATGAAGTTAGGCCCGAACAGAAACGTCAAGTTCCAAAGTATGAGGGAGCAGTTTATGATGCTGAAACTCGATGATTAATTGAATATATTATGTATTATACTTCCTTACCGCTAAAAATAGAAAAAGGGAAAGGTTTTTGTCGACAGTTGAGTGTGACTGATTCCATAAAGGCCTTCATTGACATTATCGTCAGTACACCTGTAGGCATTTTTTCCGCTGATCCTGATTTTGGGTTCGTTTTCAGAAATTTTAGATTTCAAAATTTCAATGAGGAGAAGGGTGTTCTATATTCTGTTGAGCCAGATAAAGAAGTCTCAGAATTTTATAAGTATAAGATACAAGGACAGGGTGTTAATTTCAATACATTTGCCCATGAGCTGAAGATTAGCATTGAAAAATATGAACCTCGTCTTAGAGATGTAAAAGTGAGCATGGAATACTCATCTGTCAACAGGGTGATTGACATTATTGTTACGGGGAAAGCTTCCGATGATTTTGAACATAAGATTAATATACATGTTTGGTAATTATGGCAAATAAAAAAACAACTGAGGAATTAATCAAAGAGGCTGTTGCGGTGTGGCATAATGAAGGTATGGACAGCACAGACAGCGATAGTCCTCTTTATAATTTACACGATGACCCTATTTCGAAATTGATAATTGGGGCTGTCAATCATCAATCGAATTCAATATTTGATGATATAGCGACATTCCGTGATGATTTGGCAGAGGAATGTTTAGATTTGGCTTCACCTGTTTATCTTTTTTCTCCCATACCGTCAATAGGGATGCTTCAGACGGCAAAAGGACATTCCATTGGATTGAACAATAATGAAAAAACAAAGCTTGATGGAAATATGTCATTCGTTATCACCAAAGATGTTGGTACAAAAAGGTTGACATTTCCATTTATGCCATTACTTTCAATAGTAGTAATGGACCTTTCAGTACGTTCAGTCACTAAAGTGAGTCGAAATAGGTGGCGGATGGAAATTGAAGACATGGAAGGTGTAAAGGACTTGCAAGGTCTCTCATTCTTTTTGCCAAATATTGAACATGTTACAGCAAGTAATTATATACATCGCAGAGCCGATGAATATGACGACAAGATAAAGTTGTATGTCGATGATTACCAATTGCCAGTTTGTAATATTTCTGATTTTGACAAACTTCCTTTTGTCCAACAATTTGGGCGTGGAATGGTTTATTCGAAAAACACTTTGCAATGCAATGTTTTGCAAAATATCCAGGATACCTTTTGTTGCCATGTTAACAATTATTGTATTATCGACCGAATAAATGAAGATATAGACATTCCTCGGCGAGACGGGTGTATACTGATAGATATAGAACTGCCATTAGTTGATGACGATATTGATATTCAACCGAAAGATGTTCTATTGAATTGTGTGCCTATAATCAATGTTGACCAACATACAATAAATCTCACACAATATAATCCGATACAACCGGTAGAAGTAGACAATGGCTTTTTCCTAACGAATCTAGCTGTTGACGACTCGTGCAATGGAGATACGGTTGCTTTGCGTCGAGTTGCCACAAGTCGTATGTCTCCAGAGCTGTGGATTGAAAGGATGGGGAAGCTCCTTGATTATTATAATTCCCAGCATATTGTCATGGAACATCTGTTGGATGAAAAAATGACCAAGTCATTGCCCCAATTCATTGCTTTATTAAAACAGAGCATTCCAAATCAAAAAAAACAAGATGAGGGCCTTTATCTTGTGTTGAAAAATAAAATGTTGTCGTCTGTTTCTGTGCCATGGCTTTCCACTTCAGGCGAGATGGCTAATGATTTTGGAATAGATTCTAAGCTACAATGTACGTCGGCAGAATTGGATTCAGATAGGACAAAGCTAGTTACAAAAACAGTAGGCGGTAGAAACCCAATGACAGATGCTACAAAGCGACAGAGAGCAGTGCAATATTATCAGATATCTCGAGACAGAATAATTTCAAAATCTGATATTGTCGCTTTTTGTCGTTACAAACTCTCAAACATGTTCTCTGTCGCATCATCCAATATTGAAGAAATCCGTATTTATAATATTGTGCGCAATTCATTAGAGGGTTTTTATGAGAGAATTCTCGTTGTTGATATAAAAGTTTGTAAAGGTTGTGTAGATCCAATTTACGTATCCTATGCTCTCGAGCGCATGATTAGGTATAGAACATCATCATTAACACCGGTGAGAGTTGTTATTAACGACTAATTATACTTAAAATGAAAGCATTCCATAATAATATTATCAAATTACTAAAAACCTTATTTCTTGCGGCTTTTATACCCACTTTGCAACCATATGTACAAGCCCAAGAAGAAATGGACAGCCTTGATTGCGTTTTTACCGTCGATCGTATGATTCGTTTCGCTGAACGTTTTCAAGGAGTTCCATATGTTTGGGCTGCAAATGGACCAGACAGCTTTGATTGTTCCGGTTTTGTACATTATGTATATACTCATGCAGGATTCAAAGTCAAACGAAATTCTAAGCAATTGTCCATGGAAGGCAGGGAGATTTCAATTGTAGAAGTCAAAAAAGGGGATTTGATTTTCTTTGCATCAGGTGAACCTCCTGAGAGAGATATTACTCATGTAGGGATTGCAATTTCCAACTACGATCCTAAAACATGTAGTTTCCAATTTATACATGCAAATAAAAGGGATAATTGCGTTGCCATTAGCAACTATAACGAACGTCGTTTCCGTAATACACATGGTGGTGCCCGTCGTGTAATACCATGTCTTGACAATTGATTATTGCTGTATTATATAGGTGTTGAATACATGTCTTTATGCTAATGATATTGTTAATGGACCTATTAATATGACAAAAGCTATTATTAAGGTATTGTTTAGCATAATCCATCCATAATCCTTTGTTTTGTTCGACTAAATGATAGGCGTATATAATTAAGGTTATAGTAATAAATGGGTGTTCTGGTGATTAGCACAAAGTCCTTCTGAAACAATTGCCACATATAGAAATTGTCAACAAATTACAATAATAAACCCTCTTAATCTGGTTCGTAGGGTTACAGCCTACGGCAGCATTAAGAGGGTTTGAATATTGTGATACTGTTGTCTTTATCGAACGATGAATTTTTTGCTATAGCCTTGCATACGGCAGAAATAGACACCAGGACAAAGGTCGCTCACAGAGATGCTTACCATGTTGGACACAGGAGACACTGTGGTTTGCTTGACAATACGTCCTGTGGCATCGAAAATCTGTAATGTCTGGTTGCTGTTGCCGCTAATATTGAGAGAGACAGTAATCTGTTCATTTGCAGGGTTGGGGTATATCTCCGCTGAGAAGGGGTTGTCGACGGGTCTGATGGCTACCTGGGTGGTGATGCTGTCGACAGGAGGAGTGATACCTATTACAGCGCGGTGAGAATCGCGGAAGTTGTAAGTTGAGAGGGAGCCACTTTTGGGGATAAGTTTGGATAGGTATACGTTGCACCAGCAGTCGCCTGAGCCACCCCAACCCCAGTTGAAGTGCATGGTTTTGGTGTTTGGGTTCCATCCGTCGCATACAAAGGCATGACCAGCATGGACAGAGCCGTCGTCATCAGGAGAGTGTCCAGCATAATAAACGGGACGGCCTTTCAAAATATGGTATTTGATATCGTTGACCCAGTTGGTGTCCTTTTCGTTGGATACGGCATCTTCAAGACCATTGCTCAGAGTGTTTCTGTATCTAGCATCGTCACGGCTAATAAAAGTCATGCTGTCTTTTACATATTTGAAATACATGCGAAGAGCTTTAGGAACCTCTGTTGATTGGGTTCCGCTGCCGTCAACGCCGTAATCCATTTTTACAGAGACGCCGCAATGGTAGCTGAGCAATGCGACGGCGTCAATTTGACTTTGAGGCGAGCTGGAGCTAATGCTGTTGGGCATATTATCGTAGTCGTAGTAGGTTTGAGCATAGTTGGCTGACAATATTGTGCCGTTGTTCCAGTTGTAGGCGCTTTCGCTTTTGCCTACATAGGGGAATTTCCAATATCGAAGAATTTGAGCCATAGCTGTTGCAACGCAACCTGTGTAGCAACGGCCGTGAGTTTCGGAGGGGCCGCCGGACATTTGAGGGCACTGGGCATTGTAGGGCCAGGGCTGATTCCAAGTGGTGGTGAGTAGGCGTACGATTTCATCATCCTTGGTTCCGGCATGGGGGATACGCTCTTCTTCGAGCACTCTCCATTGCTCGGCGCTCTCTTTCGAGGCTGTGAGCTCATTATTCTGGGCGTAAACAATATCTGCGGCCTCGCCGTTAAGCCACCACATCATATTGGGAGGGATATTGTTGGGGTCGAATGCACCATCGGTGCTATAGGCAACGATGGGAGTCACGCAGTCGCTACCAGCGACGATGACAAAGCCACGTTTGTCGGCGGTGTTGAACACATATAAGGCTGGAATATGATTGACCATGTTCTGCAGAGTGTAGACTTGGTCAAGATTATCGGAGGAGATGTCTTTGCTGCCAAATTGTGTAGCCATAAAATAGGCACCTACCTGGCGTGCTTTTCTTGCGTCAATATTGTCCGCATCGGTTTTATTGACAGGTGCTATAACGCTAATGCATAGTGTTATAGCCAATGATAACTTATTTATGAATTTCATTTTTTTGATATTTTTCAATTGGTTATTTAGACTGCAAAAATACGTTTTTTTTTGCTATTCTGTGGCTGTGGTTCTCAAATTAAGTTTTTTTATTATTTGTTAAACGGCGTTGAGGAAAGCTTATTCTTTCTGAAGGAAATGCTCCGCAGTTTCGAGCATCTCTTTGTCGCACTGCATGATAGATGCAATACGCAGGGCTTCGTGCGGCACCTCGTCACTATTGTCGGGGAGTAGGGAATAGTCGATAAAACTGTTGATGTTGGCGGGTGTGACAATGGCGTCGGAGAGGCTTTCCACAAAACCTTTGACACGAAGTCTACGGCAGGAGAGTCCCAGCTGGCTGTAGTGGGTGGTAATGATTGTCTGTGATGACTCTTTGTCAAGCAGAGTCGCAACGGCCTGTACCAATGCTTTGCCTTCAACGGGATTGGTTGTTCGCGCTGGTTCGTCAATGAGTATCAGCAGGCGTTCTTTCTTGGCGCGTGTAAGAACGGAGCTGATTTTGGTTATCTCGGAGGCGAACGAAGAGAGCCCGTTCATCTCGTTTTGTTCGTCGCCTATGCAGAAAGCCACATCGCCGACAATAGATATCTGTGCCTTCTCAGCGGGCACGTAAAAACCGTACTGTGCCATAAGTTGAGCTATGCCCACGCTTTTCAGCAGTACTGTCTTGCCCGCCATATTGGCGCCGGTAACCAGGCATGTGCCTTTGTGTATCTCGATGTCGACAGGTTGGTATCGTTGGTGAAGTTCCTCGTTACGGTGTCTCAGACGAGGGTTCCAAAGGGAAAGATATCGAGTGGAGCCATCCGAGCTCAAGGAGGGTCGCGACAGTTGCCATCTTTTAGCCATTGTGGCTTTGGCGAGAAGGAAGTCGCCATAGGCCATCTGGTTATGTGCCAATGTCAGGAGTTGAAGGTGTGAATGCAGTTTTTCGGAGAGTTGCTCCAAGACAAGCCTCTGGATGTCGTTCTGTTTGTCGAGCAAGTCGTTTATTTTTAACTGCATTTCTTTTTTTTCGTCGTTGTCGTCGGCTATTGTGTCGAGGTGAATCTGCAGCGCTTTGAGTTGCCGTCTGATGTCGGGCAGTTGAGGGTGGTAGCTGTCGTAGATGTAGAAGTGCGGAATATTGGTGCTGTCTGGGTCTAGAAGGCTAAACACGGATTTGGTGTCGGGTAGTCTAAGTATGTCGGCGATGCCTAGTTCGGCGGCGGACTTTGCTGCGATAGTGCAGATATGAGAAAGATTTTTTATCTCGTAAAGCTCAATCTCGTCGAGAACGGAATGACGTGAGATGTTGGCAAGAGTCCCTGTAAGGTCATGAAGTTGCATGAACTGATGGCGTAGAGTGTCGAGTGCGGGCTTGCGTTCCTCATCGCCTATGACGGCTACCATGCGTTCAATGTTGTCGTATTCACTGAGGAGCGCTTCGGCGTCGGTGAAAAGGTTCTGGTGTAGCATGAGCTGTCTTCCTGATGTCGACATCAGTTCCATATTGTCTATCACATATTGAAAGCCAGGCTCTGTCGATATTTTCTCTTTAAGGGGGATCATGTGATTATCTGTGGTTCTTGAGGATGAAATTTTTTTTTGAGGCTATCCTTGATAGTTGACTTTCATAACGTCGTATACGGGGAGTTCCAGAGCTTCCGAAAGGGCTTTGCAGGCCTCTTCGGAATTGAGGCGGAAGCCTTGAGGTGAAGTCGGGTTCAGGCACACGGCAAGCAGATTGGAGCGTTGCAACACACTTATCCTTCCGCCACGGCGTATGTAATCATTGTAAACCTCAGGAGAGACAAAGAATTTGGTGAAGTCACGCACAATAAGGTGGGTATGCTCAATGGTACGTTGTCCGGCAAAATATTTCAGCAGCTTGTCACTCACGGCGCCAGCGGCGAAAAAGGTGGCTCCATATTCGAAGATGTCGGTATTGTTCTTTCCCAACAAGAAAACAGAGCTGATGTTGAGGTCGTGTAATTGGTTCTCTTTATCGATAGCCCATAGACCGTTGGCAATGGGGTTTAGCTTTTGTCGTAGGTTGTCGTCAACCTCATTGAGAGAGATGAGGCGACAAACAAAGCGAGTGCGTGATATAAGATGGGCAATATTTGTGGACACTGCCGCTCCGGTGGCAAGAATCATGGAGTCTGTCACTGTCGGTGACGCCAGCGACAGTCGTGACAAGGCGCCGTCGACAATTGTCAAGGGCACACCTTGCTGGCGGAAACAGTCAATTTGTTCGCGCAACAACCCTGTTGTCGCCGCTCCGCTTATCAGTATTTTGCCTCTGCAAAGCACTAGACCTGTCACCAGCCTTCCCAGCGAGGTGCTGCGTTGGTCCACATCAATAATCTCAGACACCAGACGTCGCTGGCGGTAGTGCTTCTCAGAGGTTATGAAAAGAGTTTGCTCGTAGAGAGTGATCTCTGGTTTTGCGCTGCCATATACGGCATCGGTCTGCTCGCCGTCGACACCTATCGATGTTACAGCACATCTATGACCGATTTGATTTAGCCGCTTAAGTATATAGTTGAGACACACTGTCTTGCCGGTGTTTTTCTCCAATCCTACGATTGAGAGGCTTCGGTGTCGTGTTATCTCCTCTATAAATGGCATTTCTGTGTGACTTTGTGTGAAGTGGAAGTTGAAGGATTAGTTTTTTTTGCTTAGGGACGCAATGATAAGAAAATGTAAATTGTTGATATGTCAGTACCTGACTATGCTTGATGCTCTTTTTTGAGTCCATTGAGGAATGCAAAAGTACAAAAAAAACGTAGATGTCACTCTTTTTTTGTATCTTTGTAAGTCTTAAAAATATAGATTTATTAATTAAAAAAATAATACTCATATGGTTACAAAGTTAGAACAACTCCTCGAACTGGTGAAAACCAAAGGTAAAAAACGTCTTGCCGTAGCTTATGCAAACGATGCCCATACCATCGGCGCCGTTAGTTTGGCAATAGACAATGGTATTGTTGACGCCACCTTGGTCGGTGACATTGACACTATCAAGAAGGTTTGTGCCGAGGAGGGTATTAACCCTGACAAATTCAAACTGGTACAGGAAGCCGACGACAACAAGGCCGGTGCCAAGGCTGTGGAACTCGTCAACAGCGGCGAGGCTGATTTCCTTATGAAGGGTCTCCTCAGCACTGACAAGTACATGCGCGCCATCCTTAACAAGGAGAAAGGCCTTATGCCTGGCAAGAAGAATGACATGCTTACCCACATCGCAGTGTTCCAAGTTCCCAAGTATCACAAACTGCTAGTCTGCTCCGATGTCGCCATCATTCCTGATCCCGATTTCAAACAGAAACAGGCTATGCTTAACTACATTATCAGCACAGCTAAGAGCCTCGAGATTGCCAAACCTAAGGTTGCCATCATCGCTGCCACCGAACAGGTCAGTGTTGGTATGCGTGCCTGCTCAGAGGGCGCCTGGTTGGGTATGATGAGCCAGCGTGGTCAGATCAAGGGAGCTATTGTCGATGGTCCTCTCTCGTTGGACTGCTCTATCGACATGGAAAGCGCTCAGACCAAGAAACTCACCAGCGAAGTCGCCGGTGACGCTGACGGTCTTCTCTTCCCCAATATCGAGAGCGGTAACGTGTTCTACAAAGCTTGCACTAAATTTGCCGGTGCAGAATTGGCATGCATGGTTGTAGGAGCCAAGGTTCCTTGTGTGCTCACCAGCCGTGGTGACAGCATCCAGTCGAAGCTTTACAGCATTGCCCTTGCAGCATTGAATACTAAATAATTTGTATTCGTTCAAGATGTAATAAAAGGTTTAAAAGGTGTCGGTTACCCAATAGTTTCAGCACCTTTTAAACCTTTGTTTATTTAAATAGCAAACCATATTTTTTAGTAATGGACATTTTTTTTGAAGGATTAAAGAATATAGCTATCACCGTGTGCGACGTTGATGGCAATATCCTTGACATGAACCAGCATAGTGCTGATGTTAATAGCCATGGCAAGAAAATTGTCGGCTACAATTTGATGAATTGTCATCCTGAACCGGCTAAGACCAAACTGAAAGGATTACTTGAGCACCAGGAATTGAACGCATATACTATTGAGAAGACTCTTGCCGATGGAAGCAAGGTTAAGAAACTTATCTATCAGACTCCATGGTATAATGAAGATGGATCTTTCGGCGGTCTTATAGAATATTCGATTGAGATTCCCTTTGAGATGCCTCATTTTGTCCGTCAACCTAAGGGCCAACAATAGTGACGTCATAAATAATTATCGTTCTGATTGAAAATGAGATTTAGATTATTGATACTGATTGCCGTGATGGCATTCTTTTCCAATGTCGCTATGAGTCAAAAAGGCAGAATCAGCGGCAGGGTTTTTGACAAACAGAGTTCCAAAGCAGTGGAGTATGCCTCGGTGGTTCTTCTCAATCCCCAAGACAGCAGTATGATACACGGTGTTGGCGCAGTGACAGCCTCTAACGGCACTTTCAGCCTTAACGCACCCTATGGTACTTATCTTGTCAGGGTAACATTTATGGGTTACGCCCCCTATGTGCATAACACAAAAGTCATTCTGTCGGAGAAGAACAATCATATTTCTCTCGGCAAGATAGTTATTACGCCAAGTTCAGCCACTCTTGACGCCGTTGTTGTCAAGGCGGAACGTACTATGGTAGAATACCAGCTGGACAAACGTGTTATCAATGTCGACAAGAACCTTGTCGCCAACGGCGGCACCGCGACGGACGTGTTGCAGAATGTTCCCAGTGTATCTGTCGACAATGATGGCAATGTCAGCCTTCGAGGCTCTTCCAATGTAAAGGTTTTAATCAACGGCCGTCCTTATGAGTTGATGGGTAATGATTTGGAGAGTCTCCTGGAACAGACTCCGGCGAGCAGTGTGGAAAGTGTAGAGGTTATCACTAACCCATCGGCGAAATATGACCCGGAAGGTATGTCGGGCATAATAAACATAAAACTCAAAGACAAGGCCTCGTCGGCCATGGGCCTGAACGGTTCGGCATCGCTTAATCTCGGAACCCCCCTTGCATTCCTCGGCAGGAATTATCCGTCGCAAATGGACAAAATCATTCCTACTGCGATGGCTACTCTGAATCTTAACTACACAACAGAAAAATACAACCTGTTTTTCGCTCTCGACGGTGGTAGACGCAGTCACGGCCATATAGAACACAGCAACATTGAGCGTCTGAGAAACGGAGTGGCATGGTCGCACGACACCAACGACCAATACAGTATAGGGGGCAACACTATGGGTAGTGTGAAATTTGGTGGCGAGTATTTTTTCAACGCCAAAAACAGTTTGTTGGCCAGCTATCAGCTGCGTGGCGGCAATCGTCATCATTGGAACGATATGTATTCCACCGATTTGCTGACCAATGGGCTTCTGAATTACAACCAGAAAGGTCTAAGTGACAATCGTAATGTAAACCACAGTGTTAATATGCATTATACTCACAAGTTTGACAATGATGACCATACGCTTACAGCAGATGCGACTTTCAGCCATCGTCATGTGACAGGAGAGGGCAGTCAGGAACAAATATATAATGTCGGACCCGCAGGTGACAGCACCGCCATATGGAACAATTACTATCTGCGTGAGTCGGAGTCGGAGAACCATCATAATGCCTTAAATCTCAAATTGGACTATGCTCATCCTTTTGAGTCAGGATGGAAACTGGAGACGGGATATGAAGGTCGTATGGATTGGCCCGACCAAGACGCAAAATATTATCGCACAGACTTCGATACGTCGCATAAACTTGATGTGCACCGTTTCGATGCCCTTTCGTCCACACATTTCAACTATACGCAACAGGTGCATGCCGTTTACGCCACCTTTGGCGGCAAATTGGGAAGCCAGTTGTCGCTTCAGCTGGGGTTACGTGGAGAATATGCCATGACAGATGGCTATGATATCAATCATGAGCAGACAAAAGTGGAGAAAGAGTATTGGAAACTATATCCAACGCTGCATCTCTCGTATGAAATCAACAAAATGCAGAGTCTGCAGTTCAGCTATAGCCGTCGTGTACGCCGCCCCCACATGTGGGACCTGAATCCATACATGAATGTCAGGGAGGGGCAGGAACTCGGCTTTGGCAATCCCAACCTTGATCCTGAGTTCACCAATGCTTTTGAGCTGAGTTATAATCTTGGGTTTGAAAAGGTTAATTTTTACACATCGGCATATTTCCGCCAAACAAACAATATGATGACCCGTTATGGCTATGTTTGGGACTCGGCGAGTGCCGCACACTATTCGCCATGGGAACCTTACAACAGTGAATATGATGGCTATTGGGCCTCCACATGGCAGAATCTCAGTCGTGGCTTGAACTATGGTTTAGAATTAATAGTCGACTGGCAAGTGACTAAATGGTGGAAGGTCAACGTCAGTGTTAATCTTTACGAAAACAGGATAGAAGGTACTGAACTTCTTGACAATAAGAGTACCGAGGCGTTCCAAGCCAGTGGTAAGTTCAACAGTTTTATGATGTTGCCTAATGACTGGACCGTTCAGTTCTCAGGTCAATACTGGGCCCCATGGCTGGACTTGCAAACGGAGATGTATTCAAACTATTGGTTTGATTTGGCTGTTAAGAAAGATGTTCTCAAGAAACGCGCCACTGTCAACCTCCGAATCGGGGATATTTTCTGTACAGGGGGCTGGGGTCATGAGACCTTCACAGACCAGCTGAACAGAGTATTACGCTCGAAACGTCTTTCACCATCGGTGACTATCGGATTCACATACAAAATCAACAATGGTTTGCGACAGCAACGTTCTGACAACGACATGGAAGAAGAGTCGGACAATGAGATGCAGTTGTAAAAAACACCCTTAGAGCTGTGCTTCAGATCAGAGAAAATAGTGACGGTAGTAAGGATGTCTTCGACATTGTGCGTCACCGGTGGGTTGCATGCAGTCCGGAGGAATTGGTGCGTCAGCATGTCATTATGGCGTTGCACAATGATTTCGGTTATCCCTTGGAACTTATGCAAGTAGAGGCTAAGATAACCCTCAACGGTATGACTCGACGTTGCGACATTGTGGTTTACGACAGGAAGGTACAGCCGTGGATGATTGTGGAGTGCAAGAAACAGGGCGTGGCGTTGTCGCAGCGTGTTGTGGACCAGGCATGCAGGTATAATCTTGTGCTGCGTGTGCCATTCCTATTGCTTGCCAATGGCGTCAATAGCATCTGTTTGAAGGTGGATTCAGACGCAGGCGTTTTGCAGCGTACTGGTATTCCCGAATTCCCTCAGTTGTGATGTTATTTCTATGGCGATAATATGTTTAGCCTTTCCAGCTCTTCCATTATGTCATCAACATGGAGATGTAGGGCAGGAATCGCTATGTGTGCTTGAGTATAGTATGGGAGCCGCTCCTCCATCTGACGGCATATAAATGCCCGCTTCTCTTCTATGCTCATACCCGACATTGATGGACGTCCTTTGTGGGCCTTGGATATGCGTTCCATGATGTCGTCAACACTCATGGTGAGATGGATGGCGGTACCATGTTTGACAATGAAATCGATGTTCTCGTCGTTGCAAGGCAGTCCACCTCCCGTGGCCACGACCACATGATCCATATCGGCGGTGCTGAACAGTATCTGACGTTCGATGATACGAAAAGCCTTTTCACCATAGCGATTGAAAAACATAGGTATGGAGGTGTGGTATTTCTCCTCTATGGCTCGATCTGTATCGAAAAGGCTGTATCCAATTTTCTCGGATAGTTGCCTTCCCATAGTGCTTTTGCCACTATAGCTGTAGCCTATAAGGTAGATTCGAGAGGTCAGGGTTTTAGTACTTTCCATGTTTTTTCGGTGGTGTTGCCTACCGCGTCGGTAAGTGAAAAGGTGACGGTGTTGGCGCCTTTATGCATTGTTTTGGCACTTACACATAGAGAAGAGGTCTTGCCGTCGTGCTCGGCGACTTGCCATTCTCCATTGATGTAGCAATTATAATTGGCCACGCCAGACAGGTTGTCGCTAATCTTAATGACGAGTTTGTTCGTTTTACATGGCTTACCGTCTGTGAAATTGACCTCTTTGATTGTTGGAGCAGTAGTGTCGAGACTAATGGCGAATCCGCCGAAAGAGTGGCTTTTGGCTTTTAGCCACCCATCTTCTTCTTTTGTCGGACATGCGCTTTTGTTCTTGCCATTGATGCAGACTATGGTCAGTTTGTCTCTTAAAGCGTCAGGTATTCCTTGGGGTATAGCAAGGGCGACATCTATGCTCTGGTGTGGAGGCAAGGCATTGTTGCGCAACCCTGTCCAATGGACAGATGTAAGAACGTTGGATGCTGTTGTTGTGCGATAGATGAGTTCGTCGTTATCGTAAATGTTGTAAGGCTCGATATCGAGTGTAAAATCTTCGCGGTCAAGGTGGAAACGTTTGAAGTAGGTGATGGGTATGCCGTTGCTGCGCAGATTGTCGGAATTGGTCGTCAACTTCGCTGTGGTGTCGGAAATGACAGTGATGGAGCGTGTTGTTGTGTTACCTTTATAGTCGCTGACACGATATTCAAGTTTATGTCTTTGGTTGTCATTAAACTCAATATAGCCGTTGTCTTTGAAGGCAATATTGAAGTTGTTGCGGTCGCCACGTAGATGTCGGCTAAGGATATAGTATTCGCGGTTGCGCTGGTATTGGGCGTAGTCGATAAGAACATTGACAGTGCGAGTCTCTTCGAACATAAAAGTGGGTACTTGGTAGCGATGCAGCAGCTCACCGTCGACATAGAGCTCTATTCGCTCTATTCCGTTTTTGTTGCGTGACCCACTTTCCATTTGGTCGTAAGTGTATATGCCTGTGTAGAATCGTCCCGCCACAATGATCTCTTTTGTTCCCTTGTTTTCGGGGAAGACCTTTAGCTCTGAATTCTTGCCGTTGATAGTTGCCTGTTTGTTGGCGGGATATAATTTGATTCCAGCAATAGTAGGAGCTATAGGGTCGGAGTAGGTGAGACCGAAATAGAGAGGGTTGATAGTCTGGTCGTTCTCCGCCAAACGTATCTCATAGTGTAGGTGAGGGCCTGCCGAACCACCGGTGTTGCCAGTGAGAGCCACCAACTGCCCTTTTTTCACTTTGATTGAGTCTTTAGGCAAGTCGATATCAAAAGCATAGACGTGGTTGCTGTACTGATAGTCCTCAACGAAACGGCCTATGGCGCCGCAGAATTGGCTCAGGTGCATATAGACGGTGCGATAGCCGTCGGGGTGGGTTATGTAGAGCACTTTGCCACCTCCCCATGCGGAGATGTTGATACGACTAACATACCCGTCGTTGGGGGCATAGACTTTCTCGCCTTCTTTCCCGTTGGTGCGCAGGTCTAATCCTGAATGGAAGTGGTTGGGACGTATCTCAGCGAAGCATCCAGCAAGCGACATGGGAAGAGATATGGGCATGGCAGTATAGTTGCTGTTGCTCAACGTCGCGCTTATGTTTTTTTGTCCGTTAGCAGCGTTGGTCAAAAAGGAGTCTATCTGAGCTTTGACAGAACAAAGAGCTGTAATAGATAAGAACAGGCATAGAGTTTTTATAATAGAGGATTTCATTGGATCAAGTCTCATTTTGCACCTTTCATCAATTCCTCGGCGGTTTTGAGAGCGGCTTGCGATGGAGGTTCGGAAGAGAGCATTGTAGCGATCTCCTTTCTGCGCTCGTCGTGGGTAAGCAAACGGATGTTGGATGCTGTTGTTTCGTCGCTGACGTCTTTGTAAACTTTGTAATGTCGTTTGGCGTGGGCTGCTATTTGAGGCAAATGAGTGATGACTATTACCTGCATGCTTTCAGCCATCAGCTGCATTATTCCACCCACTTTGACAGATATATCACCAGAGATGCCGGAGTCTATTTCGTCAAATATCACTGTTGGTAGTAGTCCACTGCGGGCTGTAAGGGCCTTTATGGCCAACATCAGCCGTGACATCTCGCCGCCAGAGGCTACTTTGTCGAGTTCTCGCAGTTGTCCGCCTTTGTTGGCGTTGAAAAGCAGTTTGACATTGTCGCCACCAGAGGAACTATAGTTGGCACTTGGCTCTATGTCGGCTTTCAGAGTCGCGTTGCCCATGCCCAGGTCGCCTAGTAGAGGGATGATATCCTTTTCCAGATTTTTAGCGGCCTCTTTGCGTGCCGAGGTTAGTTTGGAGGCTTGACGCTGCAGTATTTTGTATGCTTTGTCGACGGCCTCCATGGTCTTTTGTATCTCACGGTCGTTGTCGCAGGCTTGGTTCAACAGGTCGTCGAGATGTTGCTGCAAAGCAATAAGAGATTCAATATCGCTGACGTTATGTTTCTTCTCGAGTCTGTATATGAGATCCAGACGCTCGTCGACTTCCTGTTGACGCAAAGGAGAGAAAGAGATTCCCTGATTGGCGCTGTCGAGAGTTGCCACGATGTCGTTTAGTTCGATGATAGCCGATTCAAGTCTTTCGTGCAAGGAATCCAGCTGAGGGTCGTATGGGGCTATTTTGCCAAGGGAAGTCTTGGCGGCATTAAGACGCGCCAGCGCCGAGTCTTCATCGCCGTCGCAGATATTCACCACTTGGGATAGAGATTGTTTTATCTCTTCCGCATTTGCCAGCAGAGAGGATTCCTGCTCCAATTTTCCTTGCTCATCGGAGACCAGGGAGGCTGCGGACAACTCGTCGAAGAGAAATTTGTTATAGTCGTAGTCTTTTCGGTTCTGTTGATCTTGGATGGTGAGTTGCTCCAGCTTCTGTTTCAGTGTTGTGTATTCTTGATAGGCCTCCTTGTATTCTGATAATGCTTTTTTGTCGTTTGAAAGGCTGTCGAGGAGAGAGGTCTGATAGCCGCTTTCGCCAAGAAGCAGAGTGGCGTGCTGAGAGTGAATGTCTATGATTCTTGCTCCAAGTTGTCGGAGAAATGTCACTTGCACAGGGGTGTCGTTCACAAAGGCACGGCTTTTGGCGGAGGGCAGTATCTCACGACGAATGATGATGGTGCCGTCTTCGTTATAGTCGACATCGTTGGCGTCGAATAAGTCTTTCATCCTTTTCGATGTCACTTTAAACTGAGCCTCGACAATGCATTTGTGTTCAGGGTCGTGCAACACTTTGACATCGGCTCTTTGACCTAGCAATAGCGACAGAGCACCGAGCATGATAGATTTGCCGGCTCCGGTTTCGCCAGTAATGGCGACAAAGCCATCGCTGAAGTCAATATCGCTGTGTTTTATGAGCGCATAATTCTCTATATGCAGGTGGTGTAACATTGTTATTACTAGTTGGAATATGATGATCCTTATACAAGGTTATTGTAACATGGGTGCTATGCGTTGGAGAGCCTGGATGAACAGGTCGATTTCCTCGCGAGTGTTGTAAACAGCAAAGGAGGCACGAACTGTGCCGGGTATCTTGTATCGGTCCATTATGGGTTGGGTGCAATGGTGCCCTGTGCGGACGGCAATGCCCAGTTTGTCAAGCAGAGTGCCTACGTCATAAGGATGTGTGTCACCGATAAGGAAGGAAATCACTGATGTTTTGTGCGGAGCGACGCCGAAAAAGCGAATGCCTTCTATTTCCCGCAGTTGTTGTGAAGCATAGTCGGTAAGCATTTTCTCATGTGCCGCAATGTTGTCTATGCCGCACAGGTTCATAAAGTCGATGGCGGCTTTAAGTCCAAGAACATCCCCCACCGAAGGTGTGCCAGCTTCGAACTTGAAAGGCAATTCATTGTATGTTGTTTTTTCGAAGGTAACCTCTTTTATCATCTCGCCGCCGCCTTGATAGGGAGGCATTTCATTGAGCAGCTCTTCTTTGCCGTACATCACGCCGACACCCATAGGGGCGTACATCTTGTGCCCTGAGAAGCAGTAGAAGTCGCACCCGAGGGATTGCACGTCGACGGCCATGTGCGAAATAGACTGGGCTCCATCGACAAGAACCGGAATATTGTGGCTATGGGCTATTTTTACTATCTCCGCTATGGGATTTATGGTACCCAGAGTGTTGCTTACATGGTTTACCGCAATAAGACGTGTCTTGGCGTTAATGAGATTTTCCAATGCGTTGAGGTCAAGAATGCCCTCGTCACTGAAGGGAATGACACGGAGGTGTCCTCCGAGCCTCTCGCATGCCAGCTGCCATGGCACGATGTTGCTATGGTGCTCCATCCCGGAGACAATTATCTCGTCGCCATTGTTTAGAAAACGCTGACAGAAAGAGGCTGCGACGAGGTTGATACTCTCTGTTGTGCCTCTGGTAAAAACAATCTCATGACTGTGTTTCGCGTTGATGAAAAGCCTGACAGCTTCACGGGTCTGCTCATAACAATCTGTTGCCTTGGCGGCAAGATAGTGAGCTCCGCGGTGAATGTTGCTGTTGAGAGTGGTATAGTAGCTATTCAGAGCGTCTATGACACTTTGAGGCTTCTGTGTTGTGGCGGCGTTGTCGAAATAAATGAGAGGCTTGCCGTACACGGTTTGGTCTAGTATAGGGAAAAGAGATCGGATATCCACGTTTGTTATTGTTTAGAGATAGTGTTTTGAAAATCAGATCTGTTTGTATTTGAAAAACATAAGAACCAAATAGATTATCATGGCCAGCAATAAAAGGTAGAAAGCCCAACTGCATCCAGCTTTGGGAAGGGGTCTGTCTTTACGCAGGAACATTCGTTTCCACTCAAACTGTCCTTTATTGTTGTCGTTGTCCATGATGGTGCTCTGTCCGTTGTTTTTTTGTTATTGCTGATTGATGGCTTTAGTTTTTCTTTTTTTAATAATGGCACGTATGACAATGAAGGCAACCGCGACGACAAAAACGATGATGATGATTTTTGAAAGTAGGCTGCTATATTTGTATATAAATTCCATACCTCCTGCTTTGACGGCGAGGAAACCCAACAGGCCTAGGATGCAGTTCCATATTCCAGCTCCGATGAAGGTGAAAAGGGTAAATGTGCCGAAATTCATACGCGACAGACCTGCGGGGATTGAGATAAGCTGGCGGATGACAGGAATAAGACGTCCGACAAGAGTGCTCACCACGCCATGTTCGTTGAAATACTTTTCGGCTCTTTCCATTTTTTCACCCGAAAGTCTGAGGAGATGACCCAGTTTGCTGTCGGCGAACTTGTATATTATGGGGCGTCCAAGCCACAATGACAGGAAATAGTTGATGTATGCTCCTAACAAAGCGCCCAGAGTACCCACTAACACAATAAGCCATATTTTCATGTCGTTGGGCGTGGCAGGATCGGCGGCGACCATGGCTGCGGGAGGGATTACTATCTCTGATGGGAAGGGGACGAAAGAACTCTCTATTGCCATCAAAGTGCCAACGGCGAGATAACTGACGTTATTGCCGTACCATTGTACCACTTTGGCGACCCATCCATGATAGTGTGTGTCGGCGGTAGTGAATTCTTCTTCCGTCAAATCGGATTTGCCTATTTGATGCTCTCCATCCTGATTGCTATTTCCAATAACGCCCATATTGATGGCTGTCAACGCAGCTTCAGCCTCGGCGACTTCAGTACTGTCCATCTCTTGGGCAATGAACGGTTGCTCCTCGATTTCAAATTGGCGGAGTTTCTCTTCGTCATTCTGTGCGAACACACAGGGCAGAAATACCCATAAGAGAAGAATTGTGGCAAATATTTTTTTCATAGGGATACTCGTTCCTTGTTATTTGTTTTTTTCTTGAATGTGTGAGTTGATAATGCTCAATACGTCAATGTCGTAACCCAACGCAGGACAATAGCCCAGCAGGTCGAAGGCGCCATTCTCGTTGTCGTATATACAGGCTCTCACCGCATTGAACAACATATTGCGACGACCGGTGTGGTAGTAGCAAAGCGCCAACCGTTTGTTGAATTCCAGTACCAACTCGCAGTTCAACAAACCTTTGTTGAGGATATCGATGGCATCGTCGTATTTCTCGAGCATGATTTTATAGTCGGCGAGAGCCAGCCATCCTTGTTCAAAGTCGGTATAGAAAGGTATGGCAAGATTGAAGAACCTGTCGGCATTCTCGTGATCGCCAATTTCGGCATAAATAAGTGCCAAAGTGGTAAGGTAGGATGGTGACTCGGGGTCTATCCTTAGTGCTCGTTTGGAGCAGTCAATAGCAGTTGAGTAGTCTTGCATTATGCCGTAGCATGAGGCCAATGCGTTCCATGCCTCGGCAAAGAAAGAGTCTTCATTTATCGCTTTCCTGTAATAGGTGGCGGCAGTTTGAACGTTGTTTTGGGATCTGAAAATCTCGCCAATCTGAAAATAGACTGTGGCTTTATCTTCGGTGTGGTTGCAGGCTTCGTGCATCGCTGCCACGGCTTCGTCGGGTTTGTTCAATGCCATCTGACATGATGCCATCTGTGTGTAGGCGTAATAGTATTCCGCATCGATGGCTATGGCGTATTGATAGGCGTCGATAGCTCGTTCATAGAGCTCTTCGGCGACGAATGCCTCACCCAAGCAGAACCATCCTGTTTTGGAATAGGGGTTGTCTTCGATAAAGCGTTGGAAATATTTAATCCATTGCTCTACTAATCCATCTGCCTCGTAGCAGTTGGCAAGTTGATATATTGAGTGTTCGTCGTTTGGGTTGATGCGCAGAGCTTTGCGGTAATAGTTGCGAGCCTCGGCGCGTTGGTCCATTTTGACATATTCGTCGGCGATGTTGCTGTAAACAATGCCAAGTTCAAACCCATCGACGGTGGCTTTATGATAATATTGTATTGCTTTGCGAGGTTGGTCAAGAGCGCTGTACACCATACCAAGAGCATAAAGCACATCGGTGTCGTCGGGCTCTAATTGTTCCAGCTGTTTAAGTATGCTGAGTGCCTCGTCGTAACGTTCCTGGAGATGAAGCAAATGTACGCGACGCAGTTTTATCTCGGTGGAGTCTGGGAATAGTTTTTCGCTGTATTGAACCGACTTTTCCAGCATGTCGTGGTCTGCTGTCTCAAGATAGAAGTCGATGATTGTCTCCAGTTGGTCGACGTCGTAATAGCGGCTGTCGCCCTTTTTGTCCATTGCTTCAAAGTTAAGGACAAGACTTTTTACTTCTCTTCGTTGGTTTTTAAATCGGTCTTTTTTCATTTTCTTATGTGTAGTTGTTTGTATATCATGGGCTTGAGTGTTGGTATGCCACTGATGTACGAAATACAAATGTACACATTATTATTCAACGCTTTTGTGTCTTTGTAAAAGATTTATTAGCAGTGTTTTCAACAATTTTTGTTGAGCGAATACTCCACAGCGAGCTTATAGCCTGCCAGTCCCAAGCCGCAAATCATTCCTTGGCAGGCGGAAGTGATATAGGAGTGGTGGCGATATTCTTCTCGGGCAAAGATGTTGCTGAGGTGGACCTCAATTTTTTGTGCAGGAACGCTGAGCAGAGCGTCGCGAAGCGCTATGGATGTGTGGCTATAGCCACCCATATTGACGATGAGAGTGTCACAGTTAAAACCCGCATGTTGAATCTCGTTGATGAGTTCGCCCTCCACGTTGCTTTGGAAGTAGTTGATTGTGATATCGGGGAACTGTTTTCTCAAAGTGTCAATAGCCTCGTTCATTGTTGTGGAGCCATACACCTCAGGCTCGCGACCCCCGATAAGGTTAAGATTGGGTCCGTTGATGATTTCGATGGTTTTCAAGATACAGAACAATTAATTATAATTAAAAATGAAAGACCGTCCAAGGAGGACGGTCTTTCTATTGGATTATGTTTTGACCCAAGAGTATTAGATGATACCCTGAGCAACCATAGCCTTAGCAACGCGCATGAAGCCAGCGATGTTGGCACCCTTAACGTAGTTGATGGTACCGTTTTTCTCCTTGCCATGCTCAACGCACATGTCATAGATGTTGTTCATGATGGTGTGGAGATTCTTGTCGACCTCTTCAGCAGTCCAGTTGCGGTGTTCAGCGTTCTGGCAGATTTCGAGACCAGAGGTGGCAACACCACCAGCGTTGACAGCCTTACCAGGACCGAAGGGTATTTTAGCCTTCTGGATGGCAGCGATAGCGGCGGGCTGGCAACCCATGTTGGAAACCTCAGCAACGTATTTTACGCCGTTCTTGATAAGCATCTTGGCATCCTTCTCGTCGAGTTCGTTCTGGAATGCGCAAGGCATAGCGATGTCGCACTTCACGCTCCAAGCTTTCTTGCCTGCGGTGAACTTGGCGAGTTTCGGGAACTTCTTGGCCATATCCTCAACTTTGTTGCGGTTGCTGGCGCGCATGTCGAGCATGTAGTCGATCATCTTCTTGTTGATACCGTCGGGAATCTCGCAGACACCGTCGGGACCAGAGATGGCGACAACCTTGGCACCAAGCTCGGTGGCCTTGATGGCAGCACCCCAAGCAACGTTACCGAAGCCAGAGAGAGCAATCTTCTTGCCCTTCATGGTGTCTTTCTGCTGTTTCACCATGCGCTCGACAAAGTAGATGGCGCCGAAGCCAGTAGCCTCGGGACGGATGAGGGAACCACCCCAGCCGTAGCTCTTGCCGGTGAGAGCACCAGTGGAGTGCTCGCGAGCAAGTTTCTTGTAGGCACCGTACATGTAGCCAATCTCACGGCCGCCAACTCCGACGTCACCGGCAGGGCTGTCCTGATCGGGACCGATGTTGCGCCACAGCTCATACATGAAGGCCTGGCAGAAACGCATGATTTCGGCGTCGCTCTTTCCGACGGGGTCGAAATCGGAACCACCCTTACCACCGCCGAGAGGCAGCATGGTGAGGCTGTTCTTGAAGATCTGCTCGAAACCGAGGAATTTCAACATTGAAACGTTGACAGCTTTGTGGAAGCGGAGACCGCCTTTGTATGCGCCGAGAGCGGCGTTGAACTGAACGCGGTAGCCAAGGTTGGTGCAAACTTCACCCTTGTCGTTTACCCAAGTCACGCGGAAAGTGAAGATACGGTCGGGCTCAACAATACGCTCGACGATCTTAGCAGCCTCGAATTCGGGGTGCTTGTTGTATTCTTCCTCGATGGTCTCCAAGACCTCGCGTACAGCCTGTAAGTACTCATTTTCGCCCGGATGTTTGGCTTCCAGGTTAGCCATAATTTCTTTTACTTTCATGGTATTTAGTTATTTATAATAAAATTTTATTTTGATTTGTGGCAACAAATGTACTAATTTTTATTAAAATAAAAATATTTTTTTAGAAATAATTATGTCAAATTACATATGACACTGATGTACAAAACTTTGTATTCTGTTTTTTACATATTCCCTTTCTTCAATGAAAGACATGTGTGCAACCCCGTCTAAAAGCAATAGTTCGGCCTTGTGAGGCAATGTGGCTTGAGAGAGGCCTAATTCGAGAGGTATGCGGCTGTCGTTCTTGCCATAAATGAAGAGCACAGGAGAGGTGAGATTACATAGAGTCTGAAGCCGGGATGTGCGTACTTTCATGCCTCTCTGGGCCGCAATTATTCCCTCTTCGCGAGTCTCTAAGCATTGGTCACGCAACTCTTTGATATCAGAGGCTAGGTATTCTTTTTTAGAATCGTCAAAGAGATTGGTTATGAAGTCTACAATGAAGCCTGCCCGATTTTGGTGCACCTGTCTGCAGACTTCGTCACGTTGGCGCCGTTTGTCTTCATTGTCGGCCATGGCATGGGAATGAAGCAGGATTAATCCGTTGAGCATGTAGCTGTAATGGGATGCGAATGCTAACGCCACATATCCGCCTAATGAATGGCCTGCCATAGTGCAACGTTCTACTCCGGCCTCATCAAGTACGGCTTTTACCGCATTGGCCATGAAGTCCATAGTGTGAACATCGGAGAAGGTGTCGCTGTAGCCATGTCCAGGCAAATCAATAGTGATTACTCTCATGTGACGCATATATGACAACGTCAAAGAGCTCCACACAGCTAAATTTTGCAGAAAGCCATGTAGAAGTACTAGAGTCTCGGTATTGCCGCGACCTTCGTCACGATAATGTAACTCTCGGTTTTCGAATGAGATAACTTTGTGTCTCTCCATTGTGCGATTGGTTTTAACGACTACAAAAATACATCTTATTTTGTGGAGAATAGTCGTTGACAACAAAAAGAAATCCGCAACCGATTGTTAATAAAAGCGAAAGAGAAAAGAAGACCCTCTCCCATTTTTTTGTCAAGCCAGAAGGGGTTATAAGGATATTGTAATCCGTTTGACCCGGGAGAGTCTATCTAAACATAAGGTTGATTGACGACGAGATTCCGCCATTCTTTGTATTGCTGTTGCCGTAAGGCGAGACGGTGATGTTGTCGCTGTTGACGCCGCGAAGAATCAACTGTTTTTTTATCTCGTCGCCGCGAGACTGCGAGAGATTATAGCAAAATGTGTCATTATTGCCGTCGACATGCACGATTATTTCTAGTGAGAGGCTGGCATTGTTTTTTAAAAATTGAGCCAGGTTGTCGATCTCTATCATAGAGACTGAAAGCAGGTTGGCGCGGTTGTTTTCGAAGACGATGCCATCATTATTCAGACTTTGTGAGTTTTTGGAGAGTTGAGTAAGCATGTTGGGAGTGTATGCTTTGGGTGTAATGATGTGTTGGTTGCCCGGGGTGAAGGCTATGGCAGGGAGATATAGTCCTTCGCAGCGTGGGTAGATGATATAATGTTTATCGCTGTAAAGAGATGTGCTCCATTCCTCTTGGCGTTTTATGCTTTGATTGTGATTGATGCTTCGTTGGTTTTCGAGCTCAACAATGTCGAAAACTATGCCTATCTCGCCTGGAGAGACGGTGACTTTGGTCATTGAGCTGTTGAGTAGGTGATAGGCTGGCACATTGTAGCATCCGTAATGACCGCCGACATCGCTACATAGGGTTAGTGTCGCATCGTCGTTGGATATTGTCAAAGAAATTTCATTCTTGCCGCTGTTGACCTCTTTGCCGTAATTGACAGGTTTGGCCCAATGACTCCAGTCGGATGTGTTGTCTCTTGTTGTGTAGTAGATGTCGCCATAGCCCAGGCCACCGCGGCCGTCGGTGATGAAATAAAGGGTCTTTAGATCGTTGCTTACAACAGGGCTGCATTCCATGTATGGGCTGTTGACGTCGAAGCCTAGATTAATCGCCTTTTTGCCCCATCCTTTGTCGGTGCGAGGAATGAAATACAGGTCGGAGGCCAATGCTGTGTCGCCATGAAAATAGCTGCCAGAGGGTTGCAGGTTCTGTCCTCCCGGGCGATCGGAGGCTATCAGTATGCCGCTGCCGTCGGGGACCATGAAGGCGTCGTAGTCGCGGTAAGGACTGTTGACAGGATAGGGGAGGGTCTCGGTGACCGTCCAACCGCTGTCGCTGGCTTGTGCGACCATGATGTCGCCATTGCGACCTAAAAGCATGTGGCTGTCGTTGTCGTAAAGACTGTATATTTCGATGCCGGAATTGTCGATATTTGTGAAATGAATGTCGCCGCTACTGCGCCATACGACATTTTTCTTGGTGACGGTTCGGTGGGCTGCCTGAATGTGGCTGATGCCGCCGACTATTCTATTGAAATAGATTAGTTTGCCATTGGAATGCATTACGGGGTGCATAAAGTCGTAAGGGGGTCGTACCACGGTAGTGAGAGTCAGCTGTTTGTCGATGGGTTTCTCCAAAATTTGTCGCAATTCGGCGACTTCCTCGACGCAGTTGTCTTCGAAGCTAAGAGTGAAAAACTCAAGGCGTTCCGGTACTTTATTCCATTGCTTGGAGGCTATGATTCCCTGAAGGGTGCGTTGCAGGGCGACAAATGACTCTTTTTTGCCTGTGAGGTGGTATATTTTTGATGCCCATTGTTTGAATTCTTTTTCATCGAAAGGCATCATGATGTTGATGGAGTCGAATTTCTCTGCTGCTTTGAGTGCGTCGTCCACGGCCATTTTGTATGGGAAGTCGGGATTTAGCTTGCTGAATTGCTCGACAGGTGCTTTGTTACCCTCTTCAGTGTGCCAGTTGAAATATTTGAGGTAGATGTCGTTGTAGCTGACATCCAATTTGAATTCGTCGAGGTATATGGAGACGGCTTCCATATCGCGGCGTTCGGTGATAAGCTTTTTCAGTTTTTCTATGGCTTGTTCAGCCAAAGGACTCTCAGGGTTGTCGTTGGCGAAGTCGGCAAGTTGTCGTGGCGATGTGAGCTCATTGAATTCCTGTTGCAGCAAACCGTCAATCAATTCCTGAACTTTAGCATGTTGGTCGCTGCCGGGATAGCGTGATAGGAAGTCGCGGTATCCTTTAGGCGATGGATTCTCCATCAGTTTTTTGTATGCTATGGCACTTTTGCGGTTTGTGGCCACGTGACGTACTTGGTTGACATCGAGATGGCCAGCCAACAGGGAATCGACCTGGCTTTCACGGGTGGCATGAGCTATGCGTTTCTCAGCCAGCAATGCCATGTTTTTGGCGGCATCCTCACCTTCAAGTGTTGTGGGATAACTGTTCAGAAAAGTGTGGTATGATTCGAGAGTGTTGGCTTGTTTGGCAGCGTAATATTTTGTCTGCATACGTTTGCTTTCAACCAGCTGGAGAGTGACAGGGTCGTTTTTGAAAGCCTGGGCGTAGTTGTCGAGTGTCGCGTCGGAAGGATAGCTCGTATTGTCAAGGTGTCGGCGCGCCTGGCTGGCGATACGGTGCTTTGTCTGTCGTACCAGAACTATTGTTATCTTTTTCTTTATCAAACGGCTGGCCTCTTTGTATTTCTCTCTATCTTCCAAGACTTCGATATAGCGTGTCTCAGCCGCAGTGATATAATTCATGGCAGTGGGGTAGTCGAGCATGGGGTTGAGAGTGTCGGAATAGAAAAGCGCCATTTCCAACATTGTGGCCACATTGGTGGGCTCCTTGAGATAGGATTTATACAATTTGTTGTATTGGTGAGTGTATTCTTCTTTGTCTTTGCTGTCGTTTTGTGCTGACAAGGCAAAAGTCAAGGACAAAAACACCAATAATAATGTATATCGTTTCATTGATAGGAGGTCGCTAGTGTTTCGTGTTCGTGGAATCGTCGTCGTTTGTGTTGAAAAACCACATTATTGTCTTGCAAGAAATGTTATTTAGTCACTTTGATGGACTCTAGAATAGACTGGAACTCTTTGTCGAAATCATCAAAGCGGTCTAATGTGGTTTCTAACCGAATCTCCAGCATTATGTTGCGGTCTTTGATGTAGACCATACGAAATTCATAGTCTTTACCATCACCGTCGTTGGTATAGGCTCCGAGATAACCTAGACCGTCAAGGAAAGGATATTCCTGAAGGGCCTGGAATCCTTGAACCATGAAACGGCTATAAGCCATATCAAAGACTGTTCCTGTGTAGTTTTTGCGGACGTATATGCGCATGAAAGGAATAACAGTGTCGCCGGCATTGTCTACGACATAGTCTTTGGAATAGGAGTAGAGGTAGACATTGGTATTGTCGTTTATTTTGCTTGTCTCTAGATATTTCCATCCACCGTTTGGAAAAGCGAAACTAACTTTTGTTTCGGGGATTTTTATTTGAGCCGACGCCATTGTGCAGGCGGCAAGCATAACGATGATGGCGAGATTTTTTATTGCTTTCATTGTCGGAGTTTTTGTTTCAACTCACTATTAACGACTTTTCAATTATTTTATTGTAGAAGTCGACAAGTCGTAGGGAAAGTGTGTTGTTGTCGTATTCTTTCATGGCCAGACAATGCGCTTTATCGCCGATCTGTTCCATGAGGCCTGGTGTATTGACACAGCGATTTATTTGATTGAGGAACTCTTCCGGTGTGTTGGCTATGAGAATATCCTCTCCGTCGGAGAATTTAATACCTTCCGCACCTATAGATGTGGATATTACCGGTTTGCCAACAGACATGGCCTCTATTATTTTTACCCTAATTCCACTGCCTGCCAGGAGAGGCACAATGTTGATCTGTTTGGAGGACATGAACTCGAAAGCGTCAGGTACTTCTCCTACTACATGGACACCCTCTTGTTTGAGAGAGAGTAGTGTCTCGGGCATTTTGCGTCCTGCGAGGTAGAGATTGACTTGTGGCAGCTTGCTGTGTATTAGAGGCCATACCTTGTCGAGAAACCAGTTTATGCCGTCGAGGTTGGGTTGCCAGTCCATGGCTGCGATATGGAAAAGGCTGTAGGGTTCCACATTGGTGTTATTGGCGGGTTTGGGGTCAATGCCGAAGGGACGGACCATTATGGGACGGCGGCATCCTTCACGACGGAATATGTCGGCGTCGATATCAGTGACACACACAATGCCGTCAAAGTCATTGACATGCTCCAATTCGTAGGCTCGTAGCGTCAACGCCAGTTTTTTTATATACCAACGTTTTAGAGGGTTTGAGGTAGAAGCAGCGAGTTTTCGCCATATAAGGTATTCCACATTGTGTGCCCTCATGACTATTGGTGTTTTTGTATGGCTTCGTATCAGGGGGACGTAAGGAGCTAGAAAGATACTTTCAACCTGGATTATGTCGTAGGTGTCTTTGCTTAGAACGTCGATGATTTTGTTTGCGAACGCTTTGCTCTCGAAACGTTTCACGTTGTAGGACTCGCCGCAAAGTAGAGACACAGCCGCGTCGATGGGATGAATAGAGAGGTCAATGTATTCGGCCTCAAACTGTGTCGCAGACCGATAATCATTGTCCATGGCCTCATACCTCACAGGGTGCTTGTCGCTGCATACAGTAAGGACTTTTACATTGTGGCCGCCTGCGAGGAGTCCTTTGGTGATACAGTGCATACCCACAGTGCCTCCATCGACTGGGGGAAAAGGGGGTTTGTAACATATCTGCAGGACCTTCATTCCGCGTAGAGAGAAAGGTTGTTATTCCTCAGGTAAGGCTTTAAAGCCAAGACCCATGATTTCAGAGCTTTCGATGACGTTGACAAAAGCGTTGGGGTCGAGAAAGCGAAGGTTGGATTTCAACTTCACTAGGTCGCTTCGGTCGAGGGTGACGTATATCATTCTACGTTCTTGTCCTTGGTAAAGGCCGACACCAGGGAAACAGGTGCCGCCACGCTTCAGGTCATTAAGGATGAAGCCTTTCACGTCCTCAATCTTGTCGGTGATAATGAATACTGTTTTGAATGTTGAAAAACCTTCTACGATGACATCGATGATTTTGCCTTCGATATAGATGAGGAGTATAGAGTATATCGGGAGACGGATGTTGCCGATGACGAGGGTGGAGAGTGAAATAAGGCTGTCGACAATGATGACCAGAGTGCCGAGAGAAATCTTGGTGTATTTGTGGATAATCATGGAGATGATATCGCTACCGCCCGAGGTGGCGCCAGCACGGAAGATAACGCCAATAGCGATGCCGTAGACAATACCAGAGACGATGGTGTTGAGGAAGAAGTCGGGGGAGAAAAACACCTCCTTGCCGTTGTCAATGAAGGAAAGCATGGTGGAAGAGCCTTCGCTGGCAAAAACTCCATCGTAGATAAGTGGAGCATATCCCCAAGTGATTTCAAGGATGTATGTGAAAATAGGGATGAGAATGACAGATACAATTGTTTTCACACCGAAGCGGGGACCGAGAATGATGGTGCCTATGATGAGAAGAGGGATATCCATGCAGATACCGGCCAGGGAGATTTTCCAACCCCAAAGGGCGTTGAAAACGTTGGCGAGACCGTAAACACCGCCAGGAGCAAGATGGTAAGGATTGACAAACATAACGTCGCCTACAGCAAAAACGGCACTGCCTAATGCTACAAGCAGATAAGAGATAATTTCTTCTTTTAGATTTATTTTTTTTGTCTTACTCATGTTTATAGTATTGTAATATAGTTATTTATAAGAGTATTGATTTCCTTTTTTCGGTTTGCAAATTTACACTAAAAATATTAAAAAATAGAGACATAGGTGAAAACTTTTGGCACAAAGGACAAAAAAACGCTGGATAGATTATCTAAATAAGAGTATTGGCGTAATATAAATTAATGATAATGATAGATTTGTCATATATGAAAGACGGAATGACAATTGAATGTCAAGAACGGATTGATCACAGTGTTTGATTTCGAAGTGTTACACAATATAAAAGTCCTTGTTTCGTTAACAAGTCGGAAATTTTATTGTATACTGAATATATGAAGTTTAAAAGAGTACTCGTTGTCTGTTTCTTTTCTTTGATAGCGTTTGTCGGCTGTAAGAGTGATTTGTATATAGCGGGCTCATATCTGAGTAAGTTCGAGCGTGCTAAAGACAACGCTACAGAACAAATATTCGTGAAATTGCCGGCGAGTGTTATGCACACTAACAGCTCTCTCAATGAAATCGCGGGATTTATGTTTATGTCTGAACATGAACAGGATTCCATTATTCAGTCAAAAACGGCAATTCTTGACAAAATTGACGATAGTATTTTCATTGCCCAATTCTCTGAAATGTTTCTCTTTGTTTTGAGTCGCACTCATATTCCTGTGGTTGTGGTCCCCTCGTCATCATTGCTGCCACGAGCAGACAGCAATCACATTGTTGTTGACTTTGTACAAATGGAAGCAGAGGAATATCTTAAACCCGAGTCGAGTGGTTTTGAGACCCGACGTGGCTCGAAATTTTCCTATGACTATTTGCTACGCCATTTCTCATTGGGGGTATGGCTTAGGTTTGACAATGACGATTCGGCGCAGGTATTTTACAAGGACGGTGGAGTCGATGACGAATTCCATGGCACTGTGACTTCTTTGAAAGGAGACAAGGCGAGTATGCGAACCTCGTTCGATCGTATTGATGTCAACGATGCCTATCGCTTGGCCCGTGATATGGGATACCAATGCGCAACCCTTATGGTTGAAAGAATGCTAGTGGACCATGTGCGAGAAAAGAAGGGCGCCAATGATTTCTATTTCCTATATAACCCATCCTACAACACCATAGAAGATGTGGTGCCATATGACGAGGGCATTAAATGGCAGTTTGAGAAATTGTAGGGACTGGGATTAGGTTCATGGTGGTTGTGGGGATTACAAGAACACCACCTCTTTCAGATCGCATGTAACCTCTGTCCCGTTGTGTTCGAGACGAAGATGTCCGAATTGGTCAACACCTATTATTGTGGTTTCTATTTCTTCTCCCTTGTACCTGTATTTTGCTGGTTTGTTAAGCCTGTATAGCCTGTCCAGATACTTTTTCTTAACAGTCTCGGCATCCTCTTTCAGAATGCTATAGAAATGCTGTAATTTGATTAACAATAGTTCAAGGACTTTGTCTGTGTCGAAGTCCTTGTCAGCGATTAGCTTTAATGATGTGGGGTTGGGTATCCATTGGGGGAAAACAGTTTGGTTAACATTGAGCCCTATACCACATATCGACTGGGACAGGTGTCCATTGCTTATGCTGTTGCTGGTAAGAATACCGCATATTTTTTTGCCGTCGACATAAATGTCATTAGGCCATTTTATCTTTGTCGTGTTATTGCCGCAATAGTGGTCGACGGTTTCTGTCACAGCCAGTGCTAAGCACATGGTTAAATAATACTGGTCGGCTGTGGCTATAAAAGAGGGTTTTAGGATGACGCTGAAGGTGAGGTTTTTGTGCGCCTCACTAGACCAAACATTGCCTCTTTGTCCAATGCCGGAGAGCTGTTCCTCAGTACAGACAACAGTGAACTCCTCGAGGCTTTTAGGGTCGAGGAGTTCACAATATTTGTTTGTTGATTCTAGACTGTCGAAATGAAGAATTTTCATTAAACCGTCATTATCTCTTTCTCTTTGGCGGCAAATATTTTGTCGCATTCACCGATATATTTGTCGGTGACGTCCTGAATCTCTTTTTCGACTTGTTTCACTTCGTCTTCGGGGACAGACTTATCTTTGAGTTTTTTCACTTTGTCCATAACGTTGCGGCGAGCGTTGCGGATGTTTACCTTGCTGTTCTCGACTTCTGTTTTTGCTGCTTTAGTGAGTTCTTTGCGTCGTTCCTCTGTCAGAGGAGGGACCACAATGCGCAGGATGTCGCCCTCGTGGCGAGGGGTGAATCCAAGATTGGCGTCGAGGATGGCTTTGTTAATAGCTCCGATAATTGTTTTGTCCCATGGCTGGATGATAATGTTGCGGGGGTCGGGAGTGCTGATGTTTGCGGCCTGGCTGATTTCGGTGGGGGTTCCGTAATAGTCAATTTTCACTCCGTCGAGCATGCCGGGATTGGCTTTGCCTGCGCGTATCTTTGCCAGTTCTTTCTCGAGAAAGTTGATGGCGCTGTGCATACTTTGGTTAGCTTCGTCAATGCAAGCTTTTGATAGGTCATTCATGAATGATAGATATTATATTGTTATTAATTAATTCGTTGCATGAGTTTATTTGTGGACTTCTGTTCCTATGTTTTCACCACTCACGGCTTTCAGCAGGTTGCCAGGGTTGTTCATGTCGAAGACATAGATGGGAAGGTTGTTCTCTTCGCATAGTGCAAAGGCTGTGAGATCCATGACTTTGAGTTTTTTTGCCATTGCTTCCTGGAATGTCAACTCTTCATATTTCTTTGCTGTGGGATCTTTTTCGGGGTCGGCTGTGTAAACACCATCTACCCGAGTGCCTTTAAGTATAGCGTCGGCTTTGATTTCCACAGCTCTCAGAGCCGAAGCGGTGTCGGTTGTGAAGAAGGGGTTGCCGCTGCCACCGCCAATGATAACTACTCTGCCGTTTTGCATTGCCTCAATAGCTCGGCGACGACTCATCTCTTTGCAAATGGGCTCAATAGCGAGACCACTAAGGAGCTCGGTTTTAAGTCCTTGTTTTTCGAGCTCGGCCTGTAGCGCCATGCTGTTAATCAGAGTGGCAAGCATGCCCATATAGTCACCTTGTACACGGTCCATGCCTTTTGCGGCTCCGCTCAGACCCCGGAAGATGTTGCCGCCACCTATAACAATGGCTACTTCTACATTTTGAGCCACGGCTTGGCGTATATCGTTGGCATATTGCTCAAGCATTGAGGGGTCTATGCCGTAACTTTGACTGCCCATGAGCGATTCTCCGCTCAATTTCAAAAGAACTCGATTGTATTTCATTGTGCTTGGAATGTCTTTTTTATACCGTATAGGTTGATTTATAATTAATTATTATAGTTTTACCGTCAAATATTTTAACAACGAAAATATAAAAATAATCTAATCTGTGCAAGCCTTCATTTGTTTTTAGTATTGTTTAAAGTATAACGTTTAAGGTTTTAAGATGTCTCTTGGTTAATAGTCAATATCTTACATGCCAATATCGTTACAACTTATTTTTTTTATCATTGCTTATTGTGTTTTTTGTAATAATGGACATACACATTTCCCGAATCAAGTGTTGTTATGTATCTCCAGTTACGGCAAGGGCTGCAATGCTAATACGTATCCCCTCAATGCTTTTCAATGCTTCCCAGCAGGCTTCGGCGGTGGCGCCGGTGGTGACAACATCGTCGACAAGGAGGATGTGCTTACCCTCAAATTTTTTTCTGTCGCGTATGGCAAATACTCCTTTCATATTCTCCATGCGCTCCTCTCGGTTTTTATGTGTTTGTGACTCGGTGCGTTGGCTGCGTATCAATACTTTGTCATCTATATCGCAGAAAAAAGTCTGTTGTATGCCTTTGCATAGAAGATAGCTTTGATTGTATCCTCTTTTACGTTCCTTGCTGGGATGTAGAGGAACTGGCACCAGAAAGTCCACATGGTTATATTTTCCTGAGTTCGAAAGCACTATTCCCATTTGACGTCCCATAGTGATGGCAAGTCTCTCGTTGCCGTGGTATTTTATCTCGTGGAGTATTGTCTGTGAGTTGCTCTCTTTCTTGAATATCAGCATGGCGGTGGCATGTTCAATTGGTATACGTCCCGCAAAGCGATATTCCAAATAGTTGGGGCTGACCTGTGCTGACAAAGCTTCAGGGAGGTTGAACAAACAGTTGCAACAGATAGAGTGTTCGTCGCCGACCAAAGGTGTGCCGCAGATACAGCACACTTTAGGGAAGAAGAGCTCTACGAAATCTCTCAAATAACGCATTTTCATTTGGCGTTGTCGGGCAAAAACAGACAGCTGTCGCCGTAACTCAGGAATCGGAAGCCATTGTCGAGCGCGTAGCGGTAGCAGACTTTCCAAGCGTCGCCGATCAATGCCGAGACAAGTAGCAGAAGAGTGCTTTTGGGTTGATGGAAGTTTGTTATAAGTCCGCTGATGATATGAAATTTATAGCCTGGAGCTATCAGTAGTTGAGTGTCACCGTGGATAGTTTCAATTCCTTTGTTGTCCATCCATTCTAGGACTTTGCGGTAAGAGTCCTCGGCGGAGATGCCATATTGTTCGAGTGTGTATGGGTCCCACTGATTGACGTGCATTTCTTCAAGGTCGGGTTGAAGCGTGAGCTTCACGCCAAACCAGTATACTGATTCAAGAGTCCGTACTGTGGTGGTTCCAACGGGTATTATGGGTTGTCCGAAGTGTGCAATGATGTTCTGCAGGTTGTTGTGGCTTATCTGTACTTTTTCGATGTGCATCTCATGGTCTCCAATGGTGTCGGTCGATACGGGTTTGAATGTACCGGCACCAACATGAAGGGTGATGTAGTCGGTTTGGAATCCTTTGTCTTTAAGTTCGTTCAGAAGTTTGTCGCTGAAGTGAAGACCCGCTGTTGGGGCTGCGACAGAACCTTCGTGTAGGGCATAAACGGTCTGGTAGCGTGTGTTGTCACTCTCTTGGGCATCACGGTGCAGATAAGGTGGTAGAGGTATGACCCCTGCTTGGTCTATAAGTTCAGCAAAACTTATGCCTCCAGTCCATACGAAGTCCACCAGCCAAGCGTTGCCGACAGCTTCGCGTCGCGAGACTTCAATTTTGATTTTTGTATTTTGATTTTTGAATTCTGAAGACAGGGAACCTTCTTTCCACTTTTTGTTGTTGCCGATAAAGCAAAGCCAGGTGCAATGTTGGCGCTCCTCGAAGGCAGTTGCGATGGGCTCGTTCCATGGCTCGAGGCAGAATATCTCAATGACCGAGCCGGTGGGTTTGCGGAAAAACAGACGTGCATGTATGACTTTGGTGTTGTTGAAAAGAAGTAGTGTTCCCTTGGGCAGAAAATCGGCAATATGGAAAAAGCGTGATTCGGCGATTTGTCCTAAGCGGTAAACGAGAAGTTTTGACTGGTCTCTCTGCTCGATAGGGAATTTTGCAATTCGATCGTCGGGTAGAGGGTAGTCGTAGTCGGCTATGGTTATTTGTCGTGGGTCTCTTGGCATTTTGTTTTGTTGACTGTTAGAATAGATAGGAGGATATACCATAGAATTGACAAGGGAAGAGCAAGCCATAGTTCATTTCCATCATATATGGACAGAGAGGTGTTGGCGAATAGCATGAGTATTGCTATGATCGCACATCCTATAAGGAAGATGTATTGCACGCTGTTTTTTCTCCAGGCTAAGTCCTTGAAGTTGAATTTTAAGGAGAACATCGGTAGACGACTCACCATAAGAATATTTGTGATAATAGATACTGCCAAGATAGCGTATAGATACCATTGTTGCCATATTTCGTGGATTATGGGATAGCAACTGCTTTTATAGTAGGTTTCGATGTCAAGACAGATTGTGGAATTCAAGTCGGGTAATGCCAGAGCCAAACCTACCCAAATGAGGGCGTTAGCGGGGACTGGCAATCCTTTGAATGTGTGACTCTGTTCAGTGTCAAGGTTGAATTTGGCGAGTCTATAGGCCGCAAAAATGGGGATGAGTAAAAAGAGGAAGCATAATAGATGATAACCGGAGCAGTCAGTATTGGATGCCTCGTAAGTTATGGAGAACACTATGAATGCAGGGGCAACGCCAGAGGTTACGAGGTCGGCAAGAGAGTCAAGTTGTTTACCCAACTCAGAGGGGACCTTCAGAAGTCGTGCAGCCATTCCGTCGAAAAAGTCGAGCACGATACCTGCGCAGATTAGAATCGCCGCAAAATGAATATCTTTTCTTATGGCGAAATATGAGGCCAAAACACCGCACAATAGGTTGCCGAGGGTTATGATATTTGGAATTTGTTTTTTCATTTGTGTTCTGTATGAAGGTGTATTAGTGTGGAGTTAACATCATGTCCATTAAACCTTAACAGGCTTTAAGCCATGTAGTGTTGCTTTAATTAAAAAAGAATGTAAGAAACTGGTTCCTACATTCTTTTTATTGTTTTGATGTCTGAATATTACCAGAGCTTCACGATCAGTTTGAATTCTTCGTCGTCCCAGTAGGCTTTGAACTCTACGTCGACGGCGGCACGCTCTTTGTAGTTATATTCTTCGTCGCATGCCACTTTGAGGTTTTTAAGTGCGTTGGCTTTGTCTCCCAGTCGGGCATAAGCCACAGCGCGCAGGTAGTAGACGTCGGCGTTTTGGTCAAGGCAGCAGTCGAGAGTACGTATGCTGTTGCTGGTTTCGCCGTTCATCAGTTGAGAGAAAGCCAAGTTGAAATTGCATGAAGAGCCTTTCAGTTGCTTTTGGGCCTCTTTGTAGTTGCCTCTCTTCAGGTTGAGGATGTGGAGGTTGGTCTCTGCATCCGTGCTGCCTTGGCGTTCGGCTTCCTCAAAGTAGTATTTCGCAAGAGCGTAGTCTTTCTGAGCAAGACATAGCAATCCTGTATTGTTAAGCACATCGGGATTGTGAGGGTTGATTTGGCGAGCCATGTTCAGATAACGCTCAGCCTCTTTGTAATCGCCAAGGTAGAACGACACTGCTCCGGCATTGTTCCATCCTGCCCACTCTGAGCTATAGTTCTCGGTGGCCCATTTGTAGTATTTGAGTTTTGTGTCGTAGTTGTAGTTGATGTATGCGGCGTACATAAGCTCGTCGAATGTCAGTTTGGCGGGATTCAGGGAGGCCTGTTTTGCGAGCTCAGGGTCGGTTTTGCGAGCCTCGGAATAGTAGAGCGCTATTTGTGCACGACGCAGGTTGGGGAATATCTCGGTGTTGAGCTGTGTGTATGTCTCAGCCATGTTCTTGATCATTTGCTCACGCTTGATCAGGTTCTGCTGAGTCTCAACAATGTTGACAATAGCATGTTTATCCTGTATGTCGGACTCTTCGACCATGATGATGAAATGTACCCAGTCTTCGCCAGCGGCACGTGTTGAAACAACAATTTGTTTCATCAATTCGTATTTGTAGTGGTCGACCTCGTATGCGGGCACGTTTTTGCGTTTGGCCATAGTGTTGAGTACATCGTCAAGAACCCTCTTGATTTGTGTTGTCGCTACTTCTGCGCGGTTCTTGCTGACACCCACATTGTTGGTTTCCTCGCCTTCAGGTGAAGCCCAACCCGTGATGGTTATCTGCTTGGGCAGGCCGTTTTCGAGCATAATGCGACGCAACTCTTCCAACTGGCTTTTGCTATTGAAAACCCTGTTCATCTGGAAATTCCAGTCGAGTGTTGACAATCCATTGGGGAAATAAATATCAGCTGTTTCAACAACACCTTGTGTCTTGTTGTAGTTTATGGGAGAGATGGAGATATTGCCTCTGATGTTTACCCATGTCGATGTTGTGTTTACTCCGTCGGATATGAGAACTGTGGGGAATGTCACCGTTTTGTATTGTATCTCTTCGGGGAATTTTGCCTCGTCGTCGGTAGTAGACGCTGTGTATGCAACTGGTGCAAGGGTGACACGGCCTGTCTCCATTCCGGGTTTGAAGTCCAGTTCATCGGTGTAAGTGAAACGACCACCGTTCTCATAATTGATGGTGATACCCTCTCCATTCACGTTTTCGCCTTTGAGAGTGATGGGGTTAAGTGGGATTGCTCCGCCTTCCCAAGTGAATACGGGCTGTACAAAAACAGCGGCTTTTTTGTTGAAGTATTTCTCAGGGATGGAACCTACGAATTTCACCACCACTTTATCGTCACGTGTCTCTACGGGATTTGGAGTGGCTTGGTAGCGTACTTTTTTGCTGTCGCTTTTCATCTTCGACAGTCCGCTGCAGCTTGCAAGCAGTAATGACATCAGGATGGTGTAAAAAATCGTTTTTTTCATATAATGAGTCTCTTTGTTTCTAGTTTATTATGTTATTACTAGGAAATATTTATATAAATAGCTCAATTATATCGCTATCATTCAATGCGATGCATTTAAACATGAAGCGATTGTTCAAAAATGCAAATTTATACTTTTTTTTTATTTTTTTGAATTTGTTTGAGAAAAAGATTGAAAGAAATTGTTGTATGGGTGTCCAAATATTAAGTGAAAAAAAATAAAGTGAAACGATATTGATATTTAAGTTGCTGATTATTAATTAGAGATATCTTTAAACGTTAAACCATAAGCGTTAAACCATAAGCGTTAAACTTTACAGTTTCAGTCTATGGTTTGGCGGTAATCTATTTGAAATCTTTTTGTATTATTTTGTTGCGGCAACTGTTGGCTATGGGACAGAAGTTGCAAACTTTTTTTTGAGGGTTGGCTTCGAAAGGAACAGATGGATCCATAATGTTGGACAGGAGTTTTTTAAGAATAATCTCAAAATGTTCAATGTCATCATTGCTCATTATGCTTCTCTGACCCCATTTCGTGGTCATGAAATCTCCGTTTAAAGAGCGCAAAGGGATGATTCCAGCTTCAAAATCGCCCTTGTAGTGATATTTGCTGCAATAAAGCCAAGCGTAAGTCATCACTTGGAACCATTTGTCAGGCAATTCCCTTGGATCCTGTATGTCTATTGGGGCCCGCAGGTCTGATGATTGCACTCCGCCCGACTTGTAGTCGGCTATTCGGAGGGTGCCGTCCAGTTTGTCGACACGATCCACAATGCCTTGGATGTGTACTTCAGACTCTATGTCTCCGATTTTCATTTTGATACTTTCGCACATTGGGTCTTCGGCAAGGATTATCTCAATGCTGTGGTTTTCAAGGGTCTTTATTTCGTTCTTAAGGAAATGCTTGATTTGCATTTTAGCCACTTCGCTGTATAGGCGGTTTTTACCTTCTGGGCTTCGACCTTTCAATATTTTGTCGTTGAAGAGGGCGTCGACCATTGTGTCGACATCTTTATAGGCATTCTCCAAGGTTTCTGTCTTGACAATCTTGTTTTTGCTGGAGTCGTATATGGTGTGCAGAATATCGTGAATGAGCGAACCCAATTCGTTTTCCTCAAGGTTTTCACTGAGTTCTTCCTGCTCTTTGATTTTTAAGATATCGGTGTAATAGAATTGCATTGGGCAACCTCTATACCGGTTGAGCGCTGAAGGCGAGAACCCTTTCTTTGCCATCTCTTCGAGACGTTTAATAACCTTGTCGTTTTTGACCATGGCCGGCTCTTCGCCATTCTTTTCGGTACTGTTGTCGACGGCAACGGTCTCTTCAGAAATGGTTATGTTTTTGAATCTTTTTGATAGTTCGTCGCGGATTTGTAGAATAAACCGACTAGGCTCTCCTTTCCCGGTGTCTTCCGTGTCGGAGCTGTAAAGAAGCCAAATCTCTTTGCTTCGTTGCAGTAGTCGGTAAAAATTGTAGGCGTATACCGCATCCCGTTCTTCGAAAGTTGGAAGACCGAAAGCACGCTTTAATGAAAAGGGAATCAGGGAACTGTTGCTGCGAGCTGCAGGCAATTTGCCTTCGTTGACAGATAGGATTGCAACCTTGTCAAAGTCAATGCTGCGGGTCTCCAGCATGCCAAGTATTTGTATTCCATTAAGAGGCTCGCCGTAGAATGCCACGCTGCGGCATTGAGACAAACGTTGATATATGCGTTGCAGAGTCTCGATTTTTTCCATTGCCGTGTAGCGTTTTTGCAGCTGATCCAAATGGTTTAATATCTGCACAAAACAAGCCAAAGCCTCTCGCTCTTTCACGTCATTGTCTATGGCGCCGCTTTTGAAGACAGCCTCGGATAGTTGGTGAAGAACCGAGAGCATTGTGTTGGCGTTGGTGATTTCATCAGCAAAAAGGAACGGCAAACGCTCGTTTGCCTCGGTGCCTTCAAGCATTGTGGCGAGTTCCTCACGAGAGGCGTAGATTATTTTCCCGTCGTTGAGTTTTTCCGATACAAGGCTGTGTAGGTTGTTGGTATGTAGGGTCTTGTTGATGAGGTCATCGGACAAAAGCGCTGTAATATCTGTGTGATAGTATTTTCCGTTCCTGGTGTGTGTAAAAAGGGTCAAAAGTTTGATTGCTGTGCTGTGTATTCCTGTGAGAGTGTAGGGGAATCCCATAGTGACGTTGGCAGAGTTGACGTTGCTTGGCAGCGAGTTGAGTACAGGAAGAATCAAATTTTCGTCGGCGAGAACTACGGCTAGTTCTTTGTTTGCTTTCTGGTTCGAGAACGCGGAATCGACGATACTCCCTATTACTTTGGCCTGTAGTATGTTCTCGGGGCAATTGATAATGTGTATGGTCTTATGTTCAGAGCCGAAATTGTCATCAAACGAACTAACGCCAGGGTATTTTTGGCTTTGGAGCCTCAGAAAGTGTCCTGCTTCTTGGCAGGGGTCTTCATAATAGTATTTATCGCCGTCGCTCAGCACTTCTCCCTTGCCAAGTTTTACCAAATAGTCGATAATGGTCTCCTCGCTTTTTGACAAAGCGTTGAAACCTACAAAATAGATGTGCTCATACTGGATTGTTCTTGCAAGGCTCTCAATATTCTCAGCCACATTACGGTAGGCCATGCCAGTATAGGCGCATTGTTTGAGCGATAGTTTTTTTCTCAGCTCATTGTAGTAGGTGATTAACGAATTGTAAAATTCCAGGTAGTTTTTTTGGAATTCTGATTGTGTAGTTCCTTCGATGTCCCATTCTCCCAGCTGTTTCTGTTCGTATAGATTTTTCATTATTTGTGCGGCGTCGACCATGTAAAGGTCAATCTCTGAAAAATCGCCTATCATCATCTCTCCCATTGGGATAAACTCTTCGAAAGTGTCGAACTTACGCCAGTTATGCTCTGGTCTGCGATGTATGTCATAGAGTTCGAACAGCAGGAATTCATGTGGCATAATAATGGCTCCGCCTAGGTCTGCGACCAATTCATCCATGCCTTTTATGTTGGGCATAAAATATGGTTTGTCATCCAGGCCCATTAGATGTTCTTTCAAAAACAAACCGGCGCGACGGTTGTTAAAGACAACCAAGACGTTGCCAAGGTTACCGTTGTGTTTTTTCCAGATATTGTTGGCTACTTGGTATAAGAATTTTTCCATCGGGTATTCTTAAAAAAAGAAAAACAATGAATGAGGTTGTTATGCTGATGCTGAAAAACGTGAGTTATAAGTGTTTTGCTATCTGTTTACGACCCATAGTGAGGTTTTTGATTACAGATGTGGTTCCTTGTTTGGCCAGCGTTATACCCTATTCTTTGGTTATGTATCCACTGCTTTTACGCTTGCAATAACGTCTCTTTGAAAAAAAAATTTTGTCGTATTATGCCTTTTTGCTATTTTTGCAGTGTTTTATAGTTTTCTGCCGACTTTTATTGGTCGGTGGTAAGCGTTGTATGATAGCTAATTATGAAAATCTAAATATTTATTATTGATAAAAATATTTTAAATATATGCAGATAAAATTGAGAAATCTTATTCCTCTACTGGCTTTCGTCGCTATCTTTGCTTCCTGTAGACAGCAGCGCGATATAGCCTACGTCATGGACGCTGTTCGCGACTCAGTGGTCACTATTGACGGTCAATTCTCAAAAGGTATTCAGGCGAACGACATTCTCTATATTTATGTCGAGAGTCAAACGCCGCAAGCCACAGTGCTTTTCAATCAGGAAACCAACAAAATCGCTGTTTCAAAAGGCACTGTGATGAATCCTGGCAATTCGGCAGTACAAGGTTACCTTGTCAACCAAGACGGATACATTATATTCCCCGTCCTCGGCAAAATCAAGGTTTTGGGTCTCACGCACGCACAGTTGGCAAGTGAACTCGAAAAAATGCTCAAGGACAACGGTCATGTCCTTGACCCTGTCGTTACTGTCAAACTTATGAATTTCCGCGTATGTGTCCTTGGCGATGTCACTCGTCCCGGGCAGCTTGTGGTTCAAGGTGAGCGTCTTACCATTTTTGAGGCCATAAGCATGGTGGGAGACCTCAAAATCACTGGTCAGCGTGAAAACGTCACCGTTATCCGAGAGGAGAACGGACAACGTATCATTGGTAATATCAACCTGGCTTCCAAGGATGTCTTTGATTCGCCGTATTACTATTTGCATCAGAATGATGTGGTTTATGTCGAGCCTAACCGCCGCAGCAAACGTAATGCCGATCGTGACCCGATAGTCATGACATATATCTCCAGCGGTCTGTCTGTCGTATCCGTCCTCTCCTCGATGTTCTACTACTGGACACTATCGAAGTACTATAACAAGAAATAAGTAACATCCATGCACACCGGCAACCGTTATCGTCAGTTGTCTTGTGCTTTGAACCAATAGAATAAAACAAGAAAATCCGATATGGAAAACAACCAACCTCTATCACAGCAACAAGGTGCACAGGATAATGAGAACGCTATCTCTATACGCGACCTTGTGTTTATAGTACTCAACAACTGGTACTGGTTTGTTATTTCGGCTATAATATGCCTCACTGTTAGCGCGTTCCTCTATAAGTCGAAACCCAAGGCCTTTACCGATAACGCAACTATTCTTTTGCGTGATGACAAGGGAGGCAAGGGCATGAAATCCCAAAGCATGGATGCCATCTTTGCCAACATGGGGTTCGACAATAGCTCACTCTCTCTTGAAAATGAGATTTACCTCATAAAGTCGACACCTCTGCTTATGAGAACCGCTGACCGTTTGGGTATAAATAGCTGGTGTAACCGTAACAACCTTTTCAAGAAAACATCATACTACAAGGATGCCCCGATGCGGCTCAATGTTTTCAACCGTCAGATTGACAGCGTAAATCTGGCAGTCGCTATGGAGGTCACGCCTGTCGACGAAAACAGTTTTGAATATAGTATCGTCAGCATTAATGGTGGCAAGGTAAAGTCGGAAAAGAAAAAAGCGGCGTTCAACCAGTTGATTTCGCTTAGCAAATATGCCGGTTTTGCTATCGACAAGACAGAAAACTTCAACAGGAGAGATGTCGGAGTAACCTTCGAAATGGGTTACACTCCTCTATACAATATCGCAAAAAGTATTCAGGGTCGTCTGAGTGTGTCTCGTGTCGACAAAATGGCTTCCATCCTTTCCATTACTTTCACCGATGCCAATGCAATGCGGGCAAAGGATGTCATCGACACGCTTATCGCTGTGTACAATGAGGATGTCATCAATGACAAGAATATGGTGGCGCAAAAGACCGAGAGCTTCATAGACGATCGTATAGCTCTTATCTATGGAGAACTTGACGCCGTCGATGCTCAGGTGGAACTCTTGCAGAAAAATGCTCGTGCTCTGGACCTGAATTCCGCTGGTGGTACTGTTATGCAGTCAGGCATACGTTATGCCGACGAGGTGGCTTCATATGAGGTTGAACTGGCTGCTGTGAAGATGGTGCAAGAGCATGTCAACAACACCAACAACAGGAACAGCCTCATACCGTCGCTCATCATCTCCGATCCCAGTGTGCAGAATCTTATCAACACATACAATAACCAGTTGCTCAACTATCAGAAACTGGTCCAAGGCGCCGGTCCTCAGAGCCCATTGGTTAAGAACAGCGAAAAGGAACTTGAAAGCACCCGAGAGGCTATCATAGCTTCCATTAACAACCTCATAAGTTCCATCAATGTCAAACTTAATGGCGCCAAACGTCAAGAACAGTTGTCGCAGAAACGCATTAGCGACATGCCTACTCAAAGCAAGGCTGTCACCAGCGTCTCCCGTCAGCAGAAAATCAAAGAGGAGCTATATCTCTATCTGCTTAGCAAACGAGAGGAAAATGCTATGAATCTTGCTGTGACTATCTCTAATGCCAAAGTCGTAGAGAGTGCTACTCCTATTAAAACGGCTCCAAGCATTATGATGTTTGGACTTGTCGGTCTCGTCATTGGATTAGCGATACCCGCTCTGGTTATGTTCCTCTTCTCTTTCTTCAACACTAAGCTTCGCGGCAAACCCGATGTCGAGAAAGCTCTCAGTATTCCAGTTTTGGCGGAGATACCTTCCAAACCTGAAAGCCGCCAGAAAGACGAGGTGCTGGTCACAGCCAATGGTACAGACACTGTAACTGAGGCATTCCGAATCATGCACTCGAATATACCATTCTTCCTTAACGGCGAAGACAATAAGGTCCTGCAAACGGTCTCTACAACACCTGGTGAGGGTAAGTCGTTTGTCAGTATCAACTTGTCACTATCTCTCGCATATACAGGAAAGAAGACTATCCTGCTTGACCTTGATTTGCGCAAGCGCAGCACATCCAAGACTATTGACCGCCACAACCGTATGGGTATCATCCATTATCTGCTTGGCAAAGAGGATAATATTGACAAAATTATCACCAAGAGTGAAGCCTCTGAGAATCTCGACTACATTGTTTGTGAAAAGACCCCGCCTAACGCCACGCAGCTTCTTATGAATAATCGTTTTGAGAAGCTAATCGACTATCTGCGTGAACGCTATGACTATGTTATCCTCGACTCTACTCCTGCCCAGATTGTCGCCGACTCCGCTATTGTCAACCGCTTTGTCGACCTCACTCTGTACATCATGCGTGTTGGCGTTATGAGCAAGGCTGCTTTCCCGTTTGTTCAAGAACTCAGTGACAAGCAGAAGTTCAAAAACATGGCAATTGTCATCACCGATACTCCTCTTATCAAAAAACGTTATGGTGGTTATGGCTACGGTTACGGCTATGGTTACGGTACTGCATACGGCGAGGAGTCTGGAAAGGGCGATAAGAACGAAAGCGAGGCATAGTTATGAAAGGAATTGTCTTGGCAGGAGGCTCTGGCACTCGTCTTTACCCTATCACCAAGGGGGTGAGCAAGCAACTGCTGCCCATCTACGACAAGCCGATGGTGTACTATCCTATATCGGTACTTATGCTTGCCGGTATACGTGACATTCTAATAATCTCAACCCCGTTTGATTTGCCTGCCTTCAAACGCCTCCTAGGCGATGGCTCGGATTACGGAGTGCGTTTCTCTTATGCTGAGCAGCCTTCACCCGACGGTTTGGCACAGGCGTTCATTATTGGCGAAGAGTTTATTGGTGACGATTCTGTCTGTTTGGTGTTGGGCGACAATATCTTCCAAGGCAATGGACTTTCACGTATGTTGCGTGAGGCCGTTTCTGCCGCCGAGCAGGAGTCCAAGGCAACGGTTTTTGGCTATTGGGTCGCCGACCCTCAACGCTATGGTGTCGCTGAGTTTGACAGGAACGGCAATGTTCTTAGTATTGAGGAAAAACCTGCTAATCCCAAATCAAACTATGCTGTCGTTGGATTGTATTTCTATCCCAACAAAGTTGTTGAAGTGGCTAAAAGTATCAAGCCTTCAGCCCGTGGAGAACTTGAAATAACATCTGTTAATCAACAGTTTTTGATGGATGGTCAGCTTAAAGTCCAACTTCTGGGTCGTGGGTTTGCATGGCTTGACACCGGTACCCACGATTCTCTCTCCGAGGCATCAACATTCATTGAGGTCATAGAAAAACGCCAGGGCCTCAAGATAGCCTGTCTCGAAAGCATTGCTTACGAAAAGGGTTGGATAAGCGATGAGGAATTGTTGCGCATAGCCAAGCCAATGGAGAAAAACCAGTATGGTCAGTATCTGGTGTCTTTGGTTAAAGCCCCAAAGAATACCTGACCAAGAGACCAGTTGTCATAGATCTTGACATCATTAATAATATAGTATACGCATATTACTCACACAGTACTTCGAGACTTAGATAAAACATACTACATTCTAACTTTTTCAATACACTACCAAATCAATCAATGGAAATAATAAAGACAGATATACAGGGAGTTCTCATTGTCGAGCCGACCGTATATGGCGATGCGAGAGGATATTTCTTCGAGAGCTTCAACGAACGCGAGTTCCGTGAGAAGAGCGGATTCAAAGTGCATTTTGTCCAAGACAATGAATCCCGTTCCACTTATGGTGTTGTTCGTGGCTTGCATTTCCAACGTCCGCCTCATGCCCAAAGCAAGCTGGTGCGTGTTGTGGAAGGCGAGGTACTTGATGTCGCTGTTGACATTCGCCCCAATTCAGCCACTTTTGGCAAATATGTGGCCGTGCGTCTTTCGGCGGAAAGCCATCGCCAATTCTTCATACCTAAAGGTTTCGCACATGGTTTCTCTGTTCTTAGTGATACCGCGGTTTTTCAGTATAAATGTGACGATTTCTATAATAAGGAATCGGAGGGCGCTATTGCATGGAATGACCCGCAGCTGGCTATAGACTGGCAGTTGCCAGCAGAGGCGGTAATACTATCAGAGAAAGACAGCCACCACCCCCTGTTGGACGAATACAAAGCATCTTTGCGTTTCAGTAACACTGAAGTTGTAAAGGAAAACAATACCAATAAATAATGAATATTCTTGTCACTGGATCACACGGACAGTTAGGCACGCACCTGAGCCTTCTCGCTGAAGAGTCACAACATCGTTACTATTTCACCGATGTTGACACTCTTGATATCTGTCGTAGAGATGCAGTGCTCAACTTTGTCTTGACTAATGGTATCTCGATGATTATAAACTGTGCGGCTTATACCAATGTCGACAAAGCTGAGGACGACGAAGCCGCGGCGGAACTTGTCAATGGCGTTGCTGTACGCCATTTGGCTGACGCCATGAAGGTTTCAGGTGGTACGCTGATACATTTCTCTACCGACTATGTTTTTGGTGGCGCAGTGTACAACACTCCTTGCCGTGAGGATGCTGAACCTAACCCAACAGGTGCATATGGTCGCACTAAATTGCATGGCGAGGAGGCTATTGCTGAGGTTGGATGCCATAGTCTAATTATTCGAACTTCATGGCTTTACAGTGAATATGGAACCAATTTTGTCAAAACCATGCTGCGTGTGTTGTCTGTTGGCGGCACAAGGAAAGTGGTTTTTGACCAGATAGGTACTCCAACCTATGCCGGTGATCTGGCTCGAGTTGTATTCGACATTGTCGAGGACGAGAGTTTCAGAGGCGCTGACGGCATATACCATTTCAGCGACGAAGGAGTCTGTAGCTGGTACGATTTCGCTTTGGAGATTGCCTCGATGGGCAATGTTAAGGATTGTGCCATAGTCCCTTGTCATAGCGACGAGTTTCCTAGCAAGGTGGTCCGTCCTCCTTACTCGGTACTCGATAAAACAAAAATTAAAAACACATTTGGCATTACTATCCCTCACTGGAAAGTGTCGTTGAGGAAATGCATCGATAATTTACAATCCATCAAATAATAATAGTTATGAACGTTATCATCACCGGCGGCGCTGGTTTCATAGGTACGCATGTCGTACGTCTGTTTGTCAACAAGTATCCTGACTACCATATTTTCAATGTGGATAAACTTACCTATGCCGGCAATTTGGCAAATCTCAAGGATTTGGAGGGCAAACCCAACTACACTTTTGTCAAGGCCGATGTATGTGACTTTGACACTATCCTGGCTTTGATGCAAAAGGAGCACATCGATGGTATTATACATCTTGCAGCCGAAAGTCATGTGGATCGTTCTATTAAGGATCCTTTCACTTTCGCACGTACCAATGTCATGGGCACTCTCTCCATGCTTCAGGCCGCCAAGATTTATTGGGAATCGCTGCCCGAAAAATACGAGGGCAAACGTTTCTACCATATCTCTACCGATGAGGTCTATGGCGCCCTTGAAATGACACATCCCGATGGTATCCTTCCTCCCTTTACTACCAAGGCCTCGTCGGGTGAGCACCATCTGGCATATGGTGATAAATTCTTCACAGAGGATCTTAAGTATATGCCACATAGCCCTTACTCGGCTTCCAAGGCTTCTAGCGACCACTTTGTACGCGCTTTCCATGACACTTATGGTATGCCTACCATCGTGACCAACTGCTCGAACAATTATGGTCCTTATCAATTCCCGGAGAAACTGATACCTCTTTTTATCAATAATATCCGTCATCGTCGTCCTCTCCCTGTATATGGTAAGGGGGAGAATGTCCGAGACTGGCTTTATGTTGAAGACCACGCTCGTGCCATTGATATCATATTCCATAAAGGCAATATCGCCGACACGTACAATATCGGAGGTTTCAACGAGTGGAAAAATATCGATATCATAAAAGTACTCATAAAGACTGTCGACCGTCTGCTGGGACGTGCAGAAGGTGAAGATATGGATCTCATAACTTATGTTACAGATCGCGCCGGCCACGACCTCCGCTATGCTATTGACAGCAGCAAACTGCAACGTGAACTCGGCTGGGAACCCAGTCTCCAGTTTGAGGAGGGCATTGAGAAAACGGTTCGTTGGTATCTTGACAATCAGGAGTGGATGGACAATATCACTAGCGGAGAATACGAGAAGTATTATGAGTCTATGTACGCCAACCGGTAGTCTTTAGGTATATTGTTGGATAGAATAATCCTTGTCAACATCTAAAATATCCATACTTATAACTGAATTGTCAGGTAATGAGTAATTTCGCTATCATAGGAGTGGGTGGTTATGTAGCCCCCCGGCATTTGAAAGCTATCAAGGAAACTGGGAACAGTCTCTTGTCTGCCTATGATAAGAACGACAGTGTGGGGATTATTGACTCCTATTTCCCTGATGCGGCTTTTTTTACCGAACAGGAACTATTCGATCGCCACAATAGCCTTCTGAAGGGTAGGGGTGAGCCTATCGATTATGTCACTATTTGTACACCGAACTACCTTCACGACGCTCATACTCGTTATGGATTACGCCTTGGCGCTGATGTGATTTGCGAAAAACCGATTGTCTTAAACCCTTGGAATATCGACGGATTGGAACGTGTTGAGCAGGAAACAGGCCATAGGGTGTTCACAATTTTGCAGCTGAGACTCCACCCTTCTGTGATTGAGTTGCGCAACAAGGTGATGAATGCACCAGCCGACAAAGTCTTCAATGTTGATCTATCTTATATCACCTCTCGTGGCAATTGGTATTATGCCTCATGGAAGGGTGATGTGCATAAGAGTGGTGGTGTGGCTACAAATATTGGTGTCCACTTCTATGATATGCTTTGTTGGATATTCGGCGATGTGACCAAGAATATTGTGCATGTCTCTTCGCATGACCGTGTTGCGGGTTATCTTGAGCTTCAAAAGGCGAGAGTGCGCTATTTCTTGAGTATAAATTCAGATCATTTGCCCGAGGAGGCACGTCTTGCGGGTAAGCGTACCTATCGCTCGATATGTGTTGACGGTGAGGAATTTGAGTTCAGCAATGGTTTCACCGAATTACACACTAGAAGTTACGAGAATATTCTTTCAGGCAAAGGTTTCCATATTTCTGAAGCACGCAAATGTATCCAGATTGTCCACGATATACGTAATATGCAGCCTGTAGGCCTTAAAGGTGATTATCACCCATTGGCGCGTCAGCCGCTCACTCCGCATCCTTTTGGATGGAAAATATAATCAGTTTTGTATAAATAAATTTATAATATAAGTTTTCATATATATATAATAAACCGTCAATTCCTTTAATGTCGAACAGTGTTTTCATACACGAGAGCAGTTATGTCGATGATGATGTGACTATAGGTAGTGGCACAAAAGTGTGGCATTTCTGCCATATTCAGAGTGGCGCTATTATTGGGGAGAACTGCTCCTTGGGTCAGAATGTCAATATTGGTAACAATGTCAAGATTGGTAATGGCGTGCGTATCCAGAATAATGTTTCTGTGTATGAGGGTGTTGAGATTGAGGACAATGTTTTTCTTGGTCCCAGTTGTGTATTTACCAATGTGCTGATGCCACGGGCAGACCGTTCTGTAAACGGTAAGTACGAGAAAACGCTTGTACGTGAAGGTGCTTCGTTAGGCGCCAACTGCACCATAGTTTGTGGTCACACCATAGGCCGTCGGGCTTTGGTGGCAGCAGGTGCAGTGGTGACCAAGGATGTGCCCGATTATGCAATAGTTGCCGGTGTTCCGGCAAAAATAATAGGAAAGGTTAAAGAATAATATGCAGTTGCGCGACCTACATAGACAGTACGAAACTCTCAAGCCCGAGATGGACGAGGCCATCCTTGCCGCTATAGCTGCAGGTACCCATATTATGGGGCCGCAAGTAGCTGAGCTTGAGCAGGATCTGACTGAATATGTAGGTGTTAAGCATTGCATTGCCTGTGGCAATGGTACCGACGCATTGCGAATGGCGTTGATGGTGTGGGGCATTGGGTCTGGAGATGCTGTCTTTGTGCCTGATTTCACATTCTTTGCCTCTGCCGAGGTGGTCGCTTTGCATGGCGCCACACCGATATTTGTAGACGTTTGCAGCGAAGACTATAACATCGACCCCGACGATTTGTTGGAGAAGATAGCGTATGTGGAGAATCATACGGATCTTCGTCCTGCTGCGGTCATTGCTGTCGATTTGTTTGGTCAGCCAGCGGACTATATTGATATTGAACCGATATGCCGAGCCCACAATATGTTTATCCTCGAGGATGGCGCACAGGGATTTGGCGGAGCCATAGGCGCCACGAAAGCTTGTTCGTTTGGCGACATCGCCATCACGTCGTTCTTCCCGGCCAAACCGTTGGGCTGTTATGGCGACGGAGGTGCACTTTTCACAAATAATGATGAATGGGCTGCAATGTTGCGCTCCTTGCGTATGCACGGCAAAGGCACGGACAAATACGACAATGTCCGTTATGGGCTTAACTCGCGTCTTGATGCTGTACAAGCTGCTGTTTTGCAGGTCAAGCTGCGCCATTTTGATGACGAATTGAAAGCGGTAAACCATGTGGCAGGATATTATACTGATTTGCTTCGCGGCAAAGTAACTATACCTCTTTTGCCGCCAGCAGTGACATCTTCCTGGGCGCAGTACACTATTCAGAGTACTGAACGCGACGCCATCCAGCAAAGCCTTCGAGAAGCAGGCATTCAGTCGATGGTTTACTATCCGCGCACGATGAGCCGTCAGACTGCATTCTCAAGCATCCGCCATCTGCAGCAACCCTGTACTGTCGCTGAAAGACTTACGCAAACGGTTCTTTCGATTCCTATGGGGCCGTATATTACAGAAAAAGAAATCGAAACAGTGGTTTCTGTTATATTGAGGAACGCAAAATGAAGAATGGCGATTTGAAACATATAAACCTCTGTGTTGTCGGCCTAGGCTATGTCGGCCTTCCTTTAGCATGTCTCTTTGCCAAGCATTATAATGTGGTAGGCTATGACATCAGCCAGGAACGGGTTAAAACTTTGCTGTCTGGTCATGACAATACTTTGGAGGTTGATGATGAGCAATTGAACCGTGCTCTGTCTTCGAATCTTACACTGTCTGAAGATATCGATGTGTTCAATGCCGTGGATTGTGGTACCAGGGTGTTTATTGTGGCTGTGCCGACACCGGTCTTGTCGGATAACCGTCCGGACCTTTCCCCTCTGCTGTCGGCCAGCTCAATCGTTGGACAAAATTTGCGCAAAGGCGATATTGTTGTCTATGAGTCGACTGTTTATCCTGGTGTGACAGAGGAGGAATGTGTCCCTATTCTTGTTCAACACTCTGGATTGGTATACAACGAAGATTTTTTTGTTGGTTACAGTCCTGAACGCGTCAATCCTGGTGACAAGTCCCATCCTGTCGAATCGATATGCAAGGTTACATCTGGGTCTACACCAGAGACCGCTGATTTTGTCGACAATCTTTATGCAAGTGTAATCACTGGGGGGACCCACAAGGCTTCTTCTATTCGTGTCGCGGAGGCGGCAAAAATTGTCGAAAACTGCCAAAGGGATGTGAATATCGCTTTCGTCAATGAATTGGCTAAGATCTTCGCCGCAATGGGGATTGATACCGGTGATGTGTTGGAGGCAGCGGCGACAAAATGGAATTTTATCAATATGAAGCCAGGCCTTGTCGGCGGACATTGCATAGGAGTAGACCCGTATTATCTTATAGAGAAGGCTCAGGTATATGGTGTCTTGCCCCGTATGATGACAAATGCCCGGCGTCTCAATGACGGTATGGGTGCCTATGTGGCTCAGCGTCTTGTACATCATATGAACCTCGCTGGTGTCATGGTCCGCAATGCCCGCATTCTTATACTCGGCTTTTCGTTCAAGGAAAATTGTCCTGATATACGCAACACCAAAGTTGCCGACATTTATCACACTCTTTCTGAATACAGCTCCAATATCGTTGTCTTCGACCCCTGGGTGAATTCGGATATGGTAAAAAAAGTTTATGGTATTCGGATTGAATCGTCGACAGAGAATATCAATAAAGAAAAATATGACGCTGCTATTCTCGCTGTCGCTCACGACGCTTTTGCCGATATTGACATACGTCGGCTAGTACCCCGTCCTGGCGTTGTGTTCGATGTGAAGGGGTTCCTGCCTCGCAGTGTCATAGATGCAAGACTTTGATAATAAAAAACATATAATTTTAAACTTAATAAAATGTTTCGGAAATTATTCTATAATCTGGTGAAAAGGTACCGTCATTCTACCGTGCCTGGGTGGATAATGTTATTTTTTGATGTCGTCTTTTTTACCATTGCTTTTTGTGTCGCTGAATTATTCATATGGCGTATCGAAAGTTCTATGACTTGGCATTCGATACTTGTGAATTTCGGCATATGTTTCTTTGTGACATTGGTGTTTTTCTATGTCTTCAAAACATACAGAAGCATAATCCGCCACATGGGACTCAACGACATTTTCCGTGTACTGTTGGCGTGTGTCTTTATGGCATTGACATGCGGCTTTCTTAATTTCCTGAACAATAAGTTACAGGTTGTCGCCACTCTCAATAACGTCATTCCGTCGTATAGACTGGTGACGATGTTGTTTTCTATGTTGGCTCTCTTTATGTTGTTGGGGCGCTTCATGATTCTATATATATACAATCAGTATTTCAAGCGTCGCAGACGTGAGGTCAATGTGGTTATTTATGGTGCTGGTGCCGCAGGTGTCATCGCCAATAATGCTTTGAAACAGGATATTCATGTTGAGTACAAGGTGGTGGCTTTTATTGATGATGATAAATCAAAAGTCAATCAACAACTTGACAGTGTTCCTGTAATGCGAGCCCGTGATGTTCTTAATCCAAAATTCGTCAAGAATAAAGAGGTAAGCCAGATTATTATAGCCATTCCCACAATACGACTCATGCACAAGCAGGCCATCACTAATCGAGCACTCGATTTGGGTCTTTCTGTCAAGTCGGTACCTCATATCTCTCTCTGGATGAATGGATCCTTCTCTTCTACACAGATTCAGGATATCAAGATTGAGGACCTCCTCGAGCGTGAGCCTATCAAAATAGACAATATCAATGTTATTCGCGAGGTGCTTGACAAGACAGTCCTCGTCACTGGAGCCGCAGGTTCCATCGGTAGTGAGATATGCCGCCAGTTGCTACAATATAGACCCAAAAAGATTATCATGCTCGACCAGGCTGAGTCGCCGCTATATGACCTGCAGTTCGAACTTAAAAACAACGAGCCATACAAGAAATCGGTCGACGCTATGGTTTTTGTCATCGCCAATGTCAAGGACTACTCGCGCATGGAGGAAGTTTTTGAGCAGTATCGTCCCAACTTGGTATATCATGCTGCCGCCTACAAGCACGTGCCATTTATGGAGGAAAATCCTTATGAGGCAGTTTATGTCAACGTATTCGGAAGCAAGAATGTTGCCGACCTAGCCATCAAGTACGGCGCCGATAAGTTTGTCATGGTGTCCACAGACAAGGCTGTCAACCCCACCAACGTTATGGGCGCCACCAAGCGAATGGCGGAAATTTATATTCAGAGCCGCTCCACCGACCGCACCCATTTCGTTACTACGCGTTTCGGCAACGTGCTGGGTTCCAACGGCAGTGTAATACCACTCTTCAAGAAACAGCTTGCCGCCGGCGGTCCGCTCACAGTAACCCACAAGGACATCATACGCTACTTTATGACTATCCCCGAGGCTTGCAACCTCGTGCTCGAGGCAGGAGCCATGGGCGAGGGTGGCGACATTTTTGTCTTCGACATGGGCAAACCTGTCAAAATATACGACATGGCTAAGAGGATGATACAGCTCTCCGGACTCAAGGGCATAGAGATAAAAGAGATAGGTCTGCGTCCCGGCGAGAAACTCTACGAAGAGCTCCTTGCCACAAAAGAGAACAATATTCCCACTTATCACCCGAAGATTATGCGTGCCGAGGTGCGTCGCTACAGTTTGGAGGATATTGATCGCGAATATGGCGAGTTACAAGACATTATGTATACTCTTGACGACCGACAGATAGTTGCCAAAATGAAATCTATTGTTCCGGAGTTTATTAGTAACAATTCTGTTTATTGCGACCTTGATAAGAAGAAGGATGCGTAGTATTTACTAGAGAAGTTCTCATATAAAGAAAGAGCCGTGCTGTTGCACGGCTCTTTCTTATTGTCAGGCATTCATTGTCGCCTCGATCTCTGCTACGGTTTTGGGTATTGGTTTGCCAAGTACGCGACATCCATTTTCGGTAACAAGCACGTCGTCTTCTATACGGATACCACCAAAGTCTTTCCATTTCTCCAACTCGTCGAAGTTGATGTAGTCTTTGTTGGTTCCCTCTTGTCGCCACTGGTCGATGAGGGCAGGAATGAAATAGCATCCGGGCTCGTCGGTTATGACAAAACCTGGCTGCAGACGGCGACCACACCGCAAGCTGCCCAGACCAAACTGTTCACTGGGTCTTGTTTCATCGTCGTAACCTACGTATATCTGGCCATAGTTCTCCATGTCGTGGACATCGAGGCCCATCATATGGCCAAGGCCGTGAGGCATTAATAGACTGTGGGCTCCATTGGCCACAATATCATCGATGTTGCCTTTCAGGATTCCTAAATCTTTGTATCCTTGTGCCAGGATCCGGCTTGCAGCGGTATGAACTTCCTGATAGGTGATGCCAGGACGAGTGACCCTGATGGCCTCGAGGTTGGCGTTGAGCACAATTTCGTAGATAGCTTTTTGGCGTTCGTTGAAGTGTCCGCCTACAGGGACAGAGCGAGTTATGTCGCTGCAGTAGTTCATGGCGGTTTCGCAGCCAGCGTCCATTACAAGCATGCGACCCTCGACGAGTTTGTTGTTGTGGCCGTGGTTGTGGAGAGTCTCACCGTGAATAGTCATGATTACCGGGAAACTGACAGGACCATTCCCTTTCCATGCCTCACCCTGCATAAAGCCAGCGAGCTCATACTCGTAGCGTCCAGGCATTGCCATTTTCATGGCTCCTACATGCATGTTGTATGCTGTGGCAATAGCTTTTTCAATTTCTTCTATCTCTTCGACGCTTTTTATGCTGCGTTGTTTCACACAGGCTTTGATGAGATCCATAGAAGAGTAGCGTGACACAGCGTCGTATTTGATGCCGAGAAGGACGCTCATTTGGCGTGTGTTGTCGGCGCGATAGGGAGGAAGGTAGTGGATTTTGCGAGCCTCGCCAATAGTTTTGGTGCAGAGAGTTTGGAGTGCTTTCAAGTCGCCGCTGTTGTCGACGCCGACGCTGGCTGCAAGTTCCTTGACGCTAGGCAGAGGGCCAGTCCAAATAATGTCGTCGATGTCGTAGTCGTTGGCGAAGATATAGTCTTTGCCGTTGTCGCAATCGAGGACGCCTACCAAGTCCTCGCGCTGAAGGCCGAAGAAATAGAGGAAAGTGCTGTCTTGGCGGAACCAATAGGTGTTGTCGGTGTAGTTGCATGGGGCTTCGTGATTGCCCTGGATGATGATAAGTCCGTGTCCGATATCCTTGCGGAGTTGCTCACGGCGGTTGATATAAGTTTCTTTTTTGAACATTAGAGTGTGTTTTTATGTTTTTTGTTGCGTTTATTCTTGTTATTTAACGATAAATAGTCTCTTTTATTGTTAAAAAAATTAAAAAGCATTTTAAGATATTGATTATTGAGCTCCATAAAATAATACATCATAGACCATCCAATAAGGCATTCTGGTGATTTGGACTCGAAACAACAATCTTTCATGGCTTTTCCCATGATTTCTGAATAATAATTAACGCACTTTCAATTATTTTTTGTATTTTTGCAACCCATTTCCACGAGAATCTGTAATATTCTTACTTTGGAATATTTTATTTATTAATGCGTTACATCTATTGCGACTAATTAATAATTTTATTTCTTTTAAAAATGAACTCTAACAATTATAAACTCAACCCCAACAGACTTGTGGCTTTCTTACAGAAGCCGGCAAGCCAATTTACTCGCGATGACATTATGCGTGTTATCGAAGAGTTTGACATTGAGATGGTCAATTTCCGCTACATGGCAAATGACGGACGTTTGAAGACCTTGAATTTTGTCATCAACAGCTATGACCATATACGAGATGTTCTCACTGCAGGAGAGCGTGTTGATGGATCGAGTCTCTTTCCATTTCTTGAGGCAGGGAGCAGCGACCTTTATGTCATACCCCGATTCCGCACCGCCTTTATAGATCCCTTTGCCGACATACCTACCCTTGACATCCTTTGCAATTTTTATACCAAAGATGGAGAGCCCTTCGAGATGGCGCCAGAATACACGCTACATAAGGCAGGCGAGTCGTTCCGCAAGGCAACAGGAGGTATGGAGTTTGAGGTTATGGGCGAGTTGGAATACTATGCCATAGCCGAGAAGCAGGAAGATTATTTGGCAGTAGATCAGAAAGGATATCATGAGTCAACGCCATTCTGCAAATTTGCCGATTTTCGCACACAGGCCATGAAGCTTATCGCCGAATGCGGAGGCCTCATCAAATACGGACACAGTGAAGTGGGCAACTTTACTGTTGACGACACCATGTATGAGCAGAACGAGATAGAGTTTCTGCCCACCTATCTAGAGGATGCCGCAGACCAGTTGGTTATAGCCAAGTGGATTATGCGCGAGTTGGGATATCAGTACGGCATCACCATCACCTTTGCGCCAAAGATCACCATAGGCAAAGCCGGTAGCGGCATGCATATACATACACGAATCACCAAGGATGGCAAGAACATGTATGTTGGTGAAAACGGTCTTAGCGAGGTGGCACACAAGGCCATTGCAGGAATACTCAGTTTGGCGGGATCGCTGACAGCCTTTGGCGACACCAATCCCACCAGCTATTTCCGTCTGGTGCCACATCAGGAGGCGCCCACCAATATTTGCTGGGGTGACCGCAATCGTAGCGCCATGGTTCGCGTGCCGCTGGGCTGGACCAAGGGCAGTGGCAACATGATGGCACATTGCAATCCGCTGGAGGCTAACGAGGAAGTTGATTTCAGCTACAAGCAAACCATAGAGTTGCGTACTCCTGACGGCAGTGCCAATGTATACCTGTTGCTGGCAGGAATGACTGTCGCCGCACGACATGGATTTGAGATGGAGAATGCCGTGCAGTATGCCAAGGATCGCTATGTCAGTGTCAACATCTTTGAACATGAAGATGTGCTGAACAGGCTTGATGTGCTTCCCGACAGTTGTGCAGCCAGTGCCGATATATTGGAGCGAGACAGAGCCGTGTATGAAGAGCAGGGAGTGTTTGCTCCGCAGTTGATAGATGGCATTATCAACGACTTGCGCAAGTTTAACGACCGCAATCTGCGAGCTGAGATTGGCAACGATGCCGAGAAGACCCTTGAGCTGGTCAAGACATTCATTCATTGCGGATAATATAGGGAATCAATATAATTGATTCATCTGATATTCGTTATCATTAAATAATCACATTTGTTACTAAAAAAAGACACAACAAAATTATGAAAAGAATAATTTTTGGTTTAACAAACAATAAAAATTATTATTTTTCAGTAAAATAAAAGATAGCTCCGGTCGATGACCGGAGCACTTTTTTAATGTTATGGCATATATTCTGGACGCTGAAAATGTGGGTTTTCCCGATCCTAGATTGGCTGAGAAAGATGGTTTTCTCGCGGTAGGAGGGTCGCTTGAGCCGCTGTGGCTGCTCAATGCCTATTATATGGGTATTTTTCCGTGGTATGACGATGAAGAGGGCGACCCATATTGGTATTCGCTAGACCCGCGCATGGTGCTGATGCCGGAAGACTTTCGGCAGTCGGACAGTTTGACGCGCGTGATCCGTTCCAAGCGTTATGAGGTGAGAATAGACACCTGTTTCAGAGAGGTGATGGAGCGATGCGCCACGGTGGCAAGACAGGGTCAAGAGTCAGGGAGTTGGATAAGTGACAATTTTATAAAAGCCTATTGTCGCCTGCATGACGAAGGATTTGCGCACTCTTTTGAGACTTTCCATGACGGCAAGCTGGTGGGAGGGTTATATGGTGTGAGTCTGTGTGACTATTTCAGCGGAGAGTCGATGTTTCACATTGAGCGTGACGCCTCGAAGGTTGCTTTTGCCCGTATGGTAGATTTTGCTGTAACACATGGTTTTAGATTTGTTGATGCCCAGCAACCCACGAATCATTTAGCCTCGTTGGGTGCTAAGCCTATATCACGTGATAGCTTTCTTGCTCTATTGGAAGAAAATGATATCAAGAAAACTTATCGAGGACGTTGGAAAAACAATACAGTGACATTGCTCATAGGTGGCAATCAAGGCGACCGTGTGTCCCTTCTCGTGCGTGCCATTATAGAGATAGCAAACAGTATTGGTACCGTCTCGGTTGTTTCTCCAATATATGAAACAGAGCCATGGGGTTTTGAGGCTGATCAAAATTTTCTCAATCAGGCCGTCGTGGTTGATACCGACCTCACTTCTATGGAGGTGCTTCGTAAAGCTCTTGAAATTGAGCAGTTACTTGGTCGTGTAAGAGATGATGCCTCTGGCAGCGACATTCAAATACAGAAAGATAAACATTATTCTTCTCGTCCTATAGATATCGACTTGATTTTCTATAACAATGATATTGTTGATATGCCAGAGTTGCAGCTGCCTCACCCTAGAATGCATATGCGTCGTTTTGTACTTGAGCCTTTGACTAGGGTTATGCCTTTTAAAAAACATCCGAAATTGGGCAAATCAATGGTTCAACTTCTTGATGAATGTGAGGATAGGGGTGTGGTAAAAGAATTTTTTTAAAAATATAACATACTGGGATATAATAGTATATGTTTTTATTGCAAATTTAATTTTGCTGGTTGAAAAAAATGTAGTACTTTTGCACTCCATTTTGAGAATAAATATTAATATTTAAATAGATAAAAATGTACGCAATTGTAGAAATCGCAGGAAAGCAATTCAAGGTCGCCCAAGATCAGAAGATCTTCGTTAACCGTCTTCAGAATGAAGAAGGTAGCGAGGTTTCTTTTGACACCGTGATGCTCAAAGACAATGATGGTAACATTACCGTTGGCCAGCCCTATATTAGTGGCGCCAATGTAAAAGCTACCGTAGTGAAACATCTGAAAGGTAAGAAGGTTCTCGTCTTCAAGAAAATCCGTCGCAAAGGTTTCCAGAAGATGAATGGTCATCGTGACTACCTCACTCAGATTCAGATTAACAGCATTAACTAATTTTTGTCTAACCTTTTAAAACGTATATATTATGGCTCATAAAAAAGGTGTCGGTAGTTCCAGTAATGGTCGTGAATCCGAAAGCAAACGTTTGGGCGTGAAGATTTATGGCGGTCAGCCCTGCATCGCTGGCAACATCATTATCCGTCAGCGTGGCACTGTCCACAACCCTGGCCGCAATGTTGGCATGGGTAAGGACCACACTCTCTTCGCACTTTGCGATGGTGTTGTGAAGTTCCACAAAGGCCGTGAGAACAAATCTTATGTTTCTGTTGTCACTGACGCAGAATAAGGATTTATTGCCCACTCAAAAATTAATAAGGCGACTCTTTTGAGCCGCCTTTTCTTATTCTTGCATTCTTAGACTTTCGGCGTGAATCTTCTCTGTAAGTTCCTTGACAAAGTTTTCGTCAAGACCCAGTTTGACTCCCTCGGAAATCTGTTTCTCCAATACTTCCCGCCATCTCTGGGGCTGGTAAGTGGTGAGGTTGTGATGTTTTTTGATTTTGCCTATTTCCTGCGACAACATCATTCGTTGGCTTAGTAGTTTCAGTATCTCGACATCAATTACATCAAGATTGTCTCTCAGCCGTTGTATGTCTCCGGAGGTGTCGTCGCCTCGTTGTCGAATAGTCAATAGATTGAGTGTCTTTATTAATTCTGTCGGGGTGATCTGTTGCTGACTGTCGGTGAGCGCTTTGTCTGGATCTGGGTGGCATTCTATCATCAGTCCGTCAAAGTTCAAATCCAATGCCATTTGAGATACTGGAGCTATAAGCTCGCGTCGTCCAGCAATATGGCTGGGGTCGCAATACAGCGGTAGCTCAGGTATTCTGCGTTTCAGTTCAATTGGTATTTCCCACAATGGGTTGTTGCGGTACCCTAGGTTGTTGAATGTGGAAAAACCTCTATGTACAGCGGCTATATCGCTAATGTTATTGTGTATAAGCCTTTCTATGGCACCTATCCACAGTTCAACATCTGGGGTTATGGGGTTTTTCACCATCACTTTCAGTCCGCTTCCTTTCATCGCTTCGGCTATTTCGCCAACAAGGAATGGGTTCACTGTCGTACGTGCACCTAACCAAACGGCGTCAATATTGTGCAAAAGGCAAAGCTCTACGTGTTCTGGCCGTCCTACCTCGCAGCAAAAACGCAAGGACGGATTTTCTTTCTTCTCTTTGTCAATCCAATGTAGGGCTGGTTCCCCAAGGCCTTCGAATCCTCCGGGTCGTGTGCGTGGTTTCCATACACCACAGCGTATCATCTTTATGCGGTTGTCAGTAGAGAGTTCCTTGACAATTGTGTGCAGTTGGTCAGGGCTTTCGATGCTGCATGGTCCAGCTATGACTGTCGGGAAGTTGCGGAGAGATAAAGAGTTATCCATTTTTGCTGTTGTTGTATTGATTTGCAAAAATATGATTTTTCAACAATATATAATGTATAATTACGTTATAATAACAGATGTATTAGAAAGAATCAGTTCGAGAAAAAGATAGTGAGAAAGAGATAACGTGAAAACCGATAAACCTTAGAACCATGAAAATCCGATTTCTTAAATTGAAGAACTGGCTTATTATCAGTTTTATGGGGCTTTTTGGTCTCTCGGCATGTCATAGTCAAAAAAAAGTGATTGACAACTCCACGGATGAACCACCGGTACGTGACGACAGAGGAAGAAATATTGTTGCGCCGATGTATGGGGTGCCTGTTACTGATCTTAGGCAGAGTCCTCCCGACACATTGGAAAGTCCTCGTGAGCCCCAGGTGACGGTTTACGGTGTCCCTACTGTTAATTTTGATGTCAAAGGTCGTGTTGTTGATGCAAAAGGGAAGCCTATACGTGGTATGCAGGTCATTATGATAAGAGAAGGTATGGATGCTGAAAGCGTACCATATGATTTTCTAGCAGAAGGTGCAATGTCAGGTATGGTTGACACTACCGACGCTAACGGCAATTTTGAGGTAAACGTCAAGGATACGCCATGGGAAAACAAAGGGATTTTGGTGCGTGATATTGATGGCGCCAAGAATGGCTCGTTTGAGAGTGAAGTTGTCAATGTTGAGTTTGGCGAGCCTGTTCTTGAAGGCAAAGAGAAATCTAGATGGTATCTTGGTGTGAGAAAAGCTGATGTCACTGTTAAGATGAAACGTAAGGCTAAGAAATGACAGTGCGAAAACAGTTGGGTTTTAGGAAACGTGTGGCGCTATCTCTACATCGGAAGGTGTGCCATAATGACGCGAAGATTCATGAATTGAGAAACTTGTTTTGGGAATGTACTCTGCGTTGTAATATGAATTGCCGTCACTGCGGCAGTGACTGCAAGCAAGCTCCCTCAACAGCGGATATGCCTGCCAAGGATTTTCTCAAGGCTATCGACGACATAATGCCCCATGTCAATCCTCATACTACTTTTATAACTTTCACAGGTGGTGAGGCTCTTGTACGCAGTGATATCGAGAAGGTCGGATATGAGTTGTATAAACGAGAGTTTCCATGGGGCATTGTCACCAATGGTCTTTTGCTTGACGAAAAAAGACTGGAAAGCCTTTTGAGGGCAGGCATGCATTCAATAACAATATCTTTTGATGGTTTTGAAGAGGACCATAATTGGATACGCCGTAATGAGTTAAGCTTTAAATGTGCTGATGAGGCAATAAAGATGTTGGTGAAAACCAAGGGATTGGTGTGGGATATTGTTACTTGTGTCAATCCACGTAATTATGCTAAGCTTGATGAGTTTAAAGAATATCTGATATCTATTGGTGTGAAACGTTGGCGATTGTTTTCAATCTTCCCGATGGGTAGGGCGGCGGAGAATCCAGAGCTTCAGCTTGACGACAATCAATTTAAGGGTCTGTTCGACTTTATCAAGAAGACTCGCACAGAGGGACGAATTCAAGCCAACTATGGTTGTGAGGGATTCCTTGGACCTTATGAGGGTGAGGTGCGTGACTATTACTTTCATTGTCGGGCAGGTGTAAATGTAGCCTCTGTACTTTGCGATGGATCTATTTCAGGCTGCACGTCGATACGCTCCAACTTTCATCAGGGCAATATCTATAAGGACAACCTCTGGGATGTCTGGCAGAACCGCTTTAAGAAGTACCGTGACCGCAGTTGGGCCAAGAAAGGGCAGTGTGTCGACTGCGACCTATGGAAATACTGTGAAGGCAGCGGCATGCACCTTTATGACGACAACGAGCAACTGCTGTTCTGTCACTATCACAGGCTGATGGGCAAATGAAACAAAAGGCTTCCATACAGGATGCCTTTTATTTTATTTGACAATGATTTCGTCGGTGAAGAGGTAACTCGGCTGTCCTGGCGCAGGATGCCACGAGGGTAGGCCACCCGGATTGGGCACTACTATACGGAGGTATCGAGTGACGGGATTGCCAATGTCTATTTTCGGCTCTGCTTCACTCTTGCCCAAAATAATGCTGTAGTTTTTGAGGCGCATACCGGTTTCGCGCGGATCCATATCGAAGTTCCTCTTTGTGCAACGGTTCCAATTGACACCGTCGTCAGAGACGTATAACATAATCTCCCGTGGCGCCAGTATCCAGTCGAAGGTGTTCTGCATGAAACGCATTGTGACTTCGTTAATTTCAGTAGGCTTGCCAAAGTCGATGACGGCATCTATGCTGTCGCCCCAGTAGCCCTGCCAGTGGCCGTCGGCATAGGTGGTGTTGCTACCCAACTGGCCGTCGATGAGGGCTTCGGGGCCACCACCGCTGTAGATGGACTTGTAGGTGCTGTACTGCGTGTTGAGCTTTATCTTGGCGCCCATACCAAGGTGGGAGAGGAGGTACTGCTCGGTGACGACGCCCTCGCCGTATTCATTGTAGGCAATGGCCTTAATGGTGGCGGAACGCTCGAGCGGGAAGGGGCAGGTGTAGAGGATGGAGCCTTGGTTGGGCTCGCTGCCGTCGAGGGTATAATAGATGGGGCGGTCATTATATAGGGTGCGGAGCGAAACCAATGGGAGTCCACCCTCCGTTCTCCGTTCTCCGCTCTCCGTTTTGATAAAGACGTGTCGGTCGAGTTCCAGCACCTCGCGGGCAAGGTCGTCGTAGCGGTTCGCCACTATGTAGCGCTCGTAGTCGCCGTTCTCCTGGTCCCACAGGCGCAGGTATTCGCGCTTGAGGTCGAAGATGGTCCGGAGGTAATTTCGAGCCATACTTTGAATGTCGGCAGTGACGATGGAGCAGGTGGCAAACAGTGAAGGAATAAACATACGGAGCTCGCTCTTTTCGGCCGTAGCTTTTATACGTGTCAATGCATAGTGAGCGTGGGGGTTGTCGGCGGAGTCGATATTAATAGAGTCCAAGAGTTCACGGACAAAAGAGACTCTGCTCAACACGTTAATACTTGTGTTGTCGGGGTTGAAGTTAAGCAGTGGCTCCATCAATGCGGCGGAGGTGTACCAATCGCCGACAGCAGGCTCGTACATCAGAGCGCCGACGGCGTAGAGGTCTTTCACTTTACCTGTGTCGCCGTAGATGAGTCGCTCGAAGTTCTTGTTGAATTGTTTTTCCCTCTGGTGCAGTTCCTCAGGGTCGTCGGTCTTCAGCGGGTTCCAAGCCATCTCGGCGGCCCAATACTGGGCGTGCCAGCTGTTGTCGAAAAGGGCTTCGCCATTGTCGTCCCAGCAGGTGAGCATAGCGCCCTCGGCGCCGTCGCGGTAGCCGTCGCGGTAGAGGTTGGCTATGTTCTTGATGTAGCGCTGTGGTGTGGAGGTCATAGTGGCACTGTGGCCCGTAGAGGCGGCCACCCAGAAGGGGTTGCCCTGCTCTTTGAAGGGTTTTATAAGGTGCTTGAAGCTGTCTATCGGTTCATAGGCCCACATAATGTAGATCATATCCTTGGGCAACTGACGCATCATCGCAGGGTTCTTGGCCACGATGTCGCCCCACATAGCTACATGGGGATTGCCCTTCTCCTTGACCATCCCATAGCAGCGGTTGATGAAATCCACATATACCTGGTCGGCACCGAGGCTGTCGACGAGCTTTTTGGCACGGCCAGTGCCGAGCTGTTCGGTCTCGTCGCAGTTGATGATGAAGAAGGGCGAGTTGGGGATGCGATCGTATGCTGCCTTGATGCGTTTGCGCAGGAAGTCGTAGGTGGCCTGTGTCGATGGGTCGAAGTTGGCCTTGCTGTCCATCATATTCTGGTAGAAGGGGATGCGCAGCGTTTTCTCGGCGTGGGCGAAGAGCTGTAGGTTGATGACCTCGTCGGGGTGCGGCTTGCAATCGGCGAGGTAGGCGGGCGCAAGGTCGGGGAACTCCGGTTGGTAGAGGGTGTGCTCGGTATAATAGTTGCAGAAGTTGAACTTTAGCGCGTGCAGTGTCTCCCATTGCTTTTGGCGGTAGGCAGCGTGCGGCACCGGCCCACGGCTCTGGTCGTCCATCCAACCACGGTAGCGGTAGGCAGGCCAGTCGGTAATGGTGCAGCAGGGCACGGTGTTGTGCAGCTGCTGCAGCTGCGCTAAGGTCAAGTAGGCATACTCAAGCCCTTTGGATCCCTCGTAATTGATAGTTATCTTGCGTGGCTCGATTATGAGGCGGTAGGCCTGGCTCCAGTTTCCGTCGAAATGTGGATTCTGTTCGCCACGGCCCCATTTTACGCGCACTTCCTTTATCTTGGTTTTATCAAGGTCGCAGGTTTTGCCTCCTTGCGCGAGCTCCACCCTCTGTGGTGTGGGTATCAGGCCGAGGTTGATCTGTTTATCCTGCGCCGCAGTGGTCAGCGTGACAGCAAGCAGCACTGCGATGATGATACGTTTCATAATAGTGTTTGTTGGGTTAATATGAGGCGCTGCGAGCCAGGCATTCGTCGAGGGCGGCGGTGATGGCTTTGCAGTCGAGATGTTGACCTATGAATACGAGCTTCTGCATGCGGTCGCCGTAAGTGTCGTCCCAGTCGCGCTGCAGGTCTGGGTTGCGTTGCATAAACTCGAGAAGTTCGTCGTCGGGCATCGTGGCGTACCACTGGCCTGTGTCGCGCAGCGAAACTTGTTTGCCGGCTTGCTCGAAGAGGTAGCAGGTGTCGGGCTCGGATAGGAACCAGCAGATGCCTTTACATCTAATGACTTCTTTTGGCCAATGGCGGGCGACAAACTCGTCGAAACGGCTTATGTTCATTGGTCCACGGCGATAGTAGACAAAGGTGCCGATGCCGTATTCCTCAGCCTCTCCCTCGTCGTCGTGGTCGTGATGATGGTGATGCTCGTGGTGGTGCTCTTCGTGATTATGCTCACCATGTTCGTGGTGGTGGTGCTCATCCTCGTCTTCATCATCATCGTCATCCTCATCCTCATCATCGTGGTGGCCCTCTATCTCATTAATCCAGGTTGCCGAAGTCGCCACTTTGTCGAAGTCAAAGGCATTGGTGTTTAATATGCTGTCGAAGTCAATGTCGCAGTAGTCGCATTCGAAGATTTCAGCCTTTGGTTGTATAGCGCGGATAATCTCACGGATACGACCCAACTCTACAGGCTCCACTTCAGAGGCTTTGTTGAGCAGTATAATGTTGCAGAATTCTATTTGCTGTATGACGAGGTTTTCTATGTCGTCCTCGGCAAGCCCCGGGCGTAATAGGTCTTTGCCGCTTCCAAACTCGTCTTTCATACGAAGTGCGTCGACAACAGTGACAATGCTGTCAACTACAGGGATTCCGTCGCTTATATAATCTGGTCCCATTGTAGGTATGGAACAGATGGTCTGGGCTATAGGCTCTGGCTCACATATGCCGCTGGCCTCTATGACTATATAGTCGAAGCGATGTTGGCTGGTAATGTCGCGCAACTGCTCCACAAGGTCCATTTTCAATGTGCAGCAAATGCAACCGTTTTGGAGTGCGACGAGGCTGTCGTCTTTTTTGTCAACGATGCCGCCTTTCTGAATGAGGTCGGCATCAATGTTTACCTCTCCTATATCGTTGACAATGACGGCGAAGCGAATGCCACGCTTGTTGTTCAAAATACGGTTCAATAGTGTTGTTTTGCCACTGCCGAGATATCCGGTAAGTAGCAGTACTGGTATTTTTGATAATTTCATAGAGTGGTATTGCTATTTTAAACAGTTTAGGTATTGGTGGATGGTTTCTTCAATGCCAAGGTACAAAGCATCGCTGATTATGGCGTGACCTATGCTGACTTCGTCCAGCCATGGTATCTGCTGGTGGAAATAGGACAGATTCTCAAGCGAGAGGTCGTGTCCGGCATTCAGGCCGAGGCCGCATTCACGGGCAACTTTGGCAGCCTCTACAAAAGGTCTTATTGCCTCATCGCGCCCTGCCTTATATTGGCTGGCGTAGCTTTCGGTGTAAAGCTCAACACGGTCGGTGCCTGTTTTGGCAGCCATCTCAATCATAAGTGGGTTGGCATCTATAAAAATAGATACACGTATACCGCATGATTTGAACTCCTTGACAACATCGCACAGATACTGCTGATTCTTGACGGTGTCCCAGCCAGCGTTGCTTGTAAGCACACCTTCGGCATCGGGGACAAGGGTTACCTGGTTGGGCATTATTTCCTTAACAAGATCAATGAAGCCGTAGGGCTTGCTTTTCGATATGCCTTTGGGGTTACCCTCAATATTGAACTCTGTAGTGATGATAGGTTTTATGTCGTACACGTCGGCGTAGCGGATATGCCGCTCGTCGGGGCGGGGATGAACGGTTATGCCTTGTGCGCCGAAACGCTCACAGTCTATAGCGAATTGTTTAACATTCGGAGTGTTGCCTCCTCGCGCATTGCGAATGGTGGCCACTTTGTTTATATTTACACTCAGTTTAGTCATGTGGTTAAGTATTGATGTTAGATGTATTATATAAAATAAAGCAGGAATAGTAGGTAATGGAGTACCTGATCCCAGAAATATGATAGTTTACCGTATCTCGCTTTGGCGGCGTCGATTGGGAAATGAAGTATGGTTATCACAGCAAGTTGCCAACACCAGCCAAAACAGAAATAAAAGGGTATGGCATATAACATGCAGTGTACAAACAAGTGATACCAATTAGTTCCTTTCGTTTCAGCAATATAACGAGACTGGAATAGAAAGTCTCCAATTAAATGACAGATAACCAGTTTAAATAGTATTTCCATCTCTATTTGATTTTCTTTGGGAACCAGCCTTTCTCCACTCTTTTCTTTTGCTTGAACAACTCGAGGATAGACCAAAGGCTTGAGAATGCTACTACGCCAAGCAAAGTAGATACAATATTGTTATCAATCACTAGGGAACCTCCAATACATATCAATCCTAGCGTAAGGAATGCCCACCAACACCCTGTGCCGAAATGATATTCGGCTTTGATGACTATTGGATGGAAGACGCCGATACATAAGAATGTAGCGGCGCCTATTATCAGTCCGGTGAAGTTCATATCTTAAACTCTTTCTTTATGGCATCGACCATATCCAGTTTCTCCCAACCGAAGAACTGCACTTTTTTCTTGCGTTTTCGTCCTGCAGCGTCAAAGACGGTGACATAGTCCTCGTAAGGGTCGCGGCCAATATGGCCGTAGGCTGCTGTTGGGCGGAAGATAGGATTCTTAAGCCCGAAGCGCTCCACGATGGCGTATGGTCTCAAATCGAACAGTTTTCTCAAACGAGCTGCAATTTCGCCGTCACTCATTTTTACCTTGGCTGTGCTGTAGGTGTTGACATACAGGCCCACGGGCTCGGCCACGCCAATAGCGTAGGCAACCTGCACGAGGGCCTCGTCGCACAATCCGGCGGCGACAAGGTTTTTGGCAATATGTCGAGTGGCGTAGGCAGCCGAGCGGTCCACCTTGGAAGCATCTTTGCCGCTGAAGGCTCCGCCACCATGTGCTCCTCGTCCGCCGTATGTGTCGACAATGATCTTGCGGCCCGTCAGACCCGTGTCGCCGTGGGGACCGCCGATGACAAACTTGCCCGTGGGGTTGACAAACAGTTTGACATCTTTGCCAAACAACTTTTGTGTAGCTTTTGGAAGGCGCTTAACCACTTTAGGCAATAGGATTTTCTCAACATCTTTGCGTATTTGGTCTTGCTCCACGTCGGGGTCGTGCTGAGTGCTTACAACAATGGTGTCAATGCGCTCGGGACTTCCGGAGTCGCTGTATTGTACAGTGACTTGGCTTTTTGCGTCTGGACGCAGATATCGCATCATCTTGCCTTCATGGCGTATCTTACCAAGTTCTATCAAAATAATGTGAGCCAGTGTGATAGGTAGAGGCATTAGCTCTGCGGTCTCGCGGCAGGCATAGCCAAACATCATACCTTGGTCGCCAGCACCCTGCTCCATTTTCGACTTGCGGCTGACGCCTTGGTTGATATCGGCGCTCTGCTCGTGAATAGCACTCAAAACGCCACAGCTTTCGGCCTCAAATTTGTATTCTCCCTTTGTGTATCCTATCTCGCGGATTACATCGCGTACAGTTTGCTGTACGTCTACATATCCATTGCAGGTAACTTCACCGCTTACTACGGCCAATCCGGTTGTCACTAGCGTCTCGCATGCCACATGGCTTTCAGGGTCGTGACGCAGAAATTCATCCAGTAGCGCATCGCTAATCTGGTCGGCCACCTTGTCGGGATGGCCTTCACTTACTGATTCTGAGGTAAAAAAATAACTCATTTTACTTTTACTTTTTGATTGTTTGACAAAATGTAAAAGTATGAAAGAAACGTGATTGTAGTTTTGGAAATCATGTTTTTAGCATTTTTTCTCGTGGTTGCAATCATTACAAATCTATCCACTTTTACAAAGTGCAAAAATACACTTTTTATATGAATTAGCTCGCTATTATTTTACTTTTTTTCTATTGTATTGTAATGCAGTTATATTTGAAGTGATGTTGTCTGTATTTATCGTAACTGTCAATTATGGAAAAGCTAATTTCTTATGTTTTTCTAGAATGAAAAAACACCCCGACATTGTTCTATTAATGTCGGGGTGGCTTTTAAATAATCTTGGATTTCAATTATTGATTACTTCTCTTGCAATAACTGATATGCGGCTTGGATTACATCCTCCATGTCTGCCGTTGGTTCAAACCGTTTTACTACATTGCCTTTTCTGTCGATGAGGAATTTTGTGAAATTCCATTTAATATCAGAATTGTTGGCATAATTGGGATCTTTTCTCAAAAGCATTTCATGCATTTTTGTTCCAAAACCGAGCCTGTCATTCATATCAAAGCCTTCAAAGCCTTTCTTTGCTTTCAGCCATGTGAACAGAGGTGATGCATTTTCTCCGTTAACATCAATTTTGTCAAATTGAGGGAACGTTATGTAGTAATTGTTTGTGCAGAATGTGTGTATTTCTTGGTTTGAGCCTGGAGCCTGTTCTCCAAATTGGTTGCAGGGGAAATCCAGAATGACAAAACCTTCGTCTTTGAATTTACTATACATTGATTGTAAATCGCTGTATTGGTATGTGAAACCACATTGAGTGGCGGAATTGATTATAAGGATTACCTTTCCTTTATAATCACTCAGGCTTACAGCTTTGCCATTTTGGTCATTTACGGTAAAACCGTAGATGTTTCTTTGTGCCATTGCTCCTGCGAGCATGCCAATTGCACACAATAATAATAAAACTCTTTTCATGATTATGCACTTTGTTATTTTATTTTCATAACGCAAATACATATTATTTATTGTTGTAGCCTACGTTTTTTTTAAAAGATTAATGTAAAGTAAATTAATTGATTGTTTTTTAAATTTTAATGTATGTTTCTTTTATTTTAAACTAACCAATAGATGTTATTTCGGCCTTAGTTAAATCTTTTGGTATTCGTTGTATTGTCGTCATTCCCCATTCTAGCGTCATCGCCTGCCCTCCGCCGCACCCTGTTATTATCTATGTTGATAAGTATGTCAGACAGAGCCGTTTTATCTGATTTATCTAACTGATATAAAGTGTAATATGAGTATTTTTATCGTTTTTTGTTCCTCTGACGTTTTTTTTATGCTTTTTTCGCTCCCCGGACGCCTTTCCGCGACCCTTTTTCCGCCTCCGGCAAGAAAAAAAACAATTTTTTTTCGAGTCTAATATGTTGTGCCACAGTGTCTGTCGACCTTTAGCCCCCTTTTCGGCGAAAAAAAATTTTGGTAGTTTGGAAAATGGTTGTACTTTTGCATCC
>JAGCZH010000018.1 GCA_017960475.1 Bacteroidales bacterium
ATAGTCATATACAACAGTGTCGTTATATTTGGCATATATTTCACCTGCGGCTCTGCGTTCATTGCTAAGCTCTACTGTGTCGCCCACGCTTGCCAGCGAGCCGCCGCCATAGATGTTGTGGAAGATTTGGCCGCCAGTGACAGTGATATGTGTTGAGCCACGCACCAGACCTGCTGTACGGCTAATCTGGCCACCGGCAAGGTCGACACCACGGCCGCCGCCGTAGACGTTGCCCACAAATTCTTGGTCACTTTGGTGTGCCAGGTTGTCCCATAGCTCACCGATCATGCAGCCATCCTTAATATAAACATGAGTATAATCTTGAACGTGGCCGTTCTCGCCGCTGCCGAAGACAGCGCCATATACATGGCAGGTTTTTGTCGGCGAGTCTTCCCCGATGGTCACTGTCGTTTTGCGGACGTAGGCACGGTGGGCGTATAACTGACCGGCAACACCACGTCCCGAACCAAAGACACGGCCGCTGTTCAAACCCTTGGCGGCAGGGTCTCCAATAACTGCGTTGCCTTTGATGGTTACAATGGCATGGCCAGTGCCGTCGAGCAGGTTGCTGTCGTCAATGCTGATGGGGCGACCCACCGAAGCCAGCGAACCGCCGCCGTAAACGTTGTGGTATATCTGTCCGCCGCTGATTTCCACTTTTGTGCCACCATAAACCTGACCGGCAGCGGCGCCCAAGTGGTCGTGCAGGGTGTGGTCGACACCGCGGCCACCGCCATAGAGGTTGCCCATAAAGACAGGTTGAGGGCTATAACCATACTCGTCGGTCTCGTATTCAATAGGATCCAAGGGGATACCTACAGTACCTGCTGTCATGTTTACCAATGTGCCGAAGCGAACGTGGCCGTTCTCACCACCGCCAAACACAGCGCCGGTGATATTGCCACCCTTTATGATGACATTGGTTGAGTCGACATAAGCCATACGAGTATAGTGGAAGTCATCGCCTATCATACCCGGGTGACCCTTGCCGCCTCCGAAGACACCACCGGTCTCGCCAGCCACATAACCCACATGACGATGGGTGCCGATGACTCTCTCCTCGGCATTGTTGTTACCCACGGTGCCACCGTTAATGATAACTTGGGTGTTACCTATATGTGGATTCCAAGCGTAGGTCGTGTATGTTGTGTCGGCAGAGTTGTTCCAGTTACGTGCTGTATAGGAGGAATTGGCATTACCATTGTATGGGATGAAGTTGTTGGCAGCGCCATTGAGAGCCATATTTATCCAGCGTCTACCCACCGAAGCCATCTCACCACCGCCATAGATGTTGCCCCACACTTGACCGTTGTTCATGGTCACGCGTGTGTTGCCGTATACGCGGCCCGAGTGCATGGCTGCCGTAACCGAAATACCGTTAAGGCTCAAAGTGTCGTTGACGTGCGCGGTGATGTTGTCGCTGCCGTAGCCGCCGCCATATATTGAACCTGTGTAACGTATGTCGGGCATTGTGCCGATAGCATAGCCTATCTCAGCTGTGCCGTCGATAATGACATTGGTGCTGTCCATGACATATCCCAGCTCGCCACCGCCGTATACGTTGCCGTAGATTCTGGCGGTGTCGGTGATGGTGACCATGGTGCTGCGGCACTTAGCCAAAGCGGGCCAGAGGTGGTTGAAGGTGACGCCGTCGATCTCGAAGAGACGCCCCATGCTACCGCCGAAGACGTTGCCGCCAGTGGTGTGCTCAATCAATACTGCATGGTCGTTGTTCCATGCGCCTGCGGCGTGGTTTTGAGTGAATCTGTAGATATTGTTATTGTATTTTACAACATTGTCTTTGTCGAAAGCGCGTCCGGTGCTGAAGACATAGGGGTTGAACTCTATGGGGCTACCTATGGTGCCACCAGAGATGTTGACGCTGATGACGCCGTGTTTGCCTTCAAAGACAGCTGAGTGGTCGTCTTCGGGTATGACACCGTTGCCAGGGAAGTTACCCTGCAGGTATCCATATCGTGGGTCGGACGATGTGACCATGTGGCCACCCACCGAAGCCAGACGTCCACCGCCGTAGATGTTACCCAATATTTTGCAGTTTTCGCTGATGTTGACGGTGGTGTTGCCGCCGATAGTACCTGCGTTGAAGGAGGTGCCACCGAAACCGCGGCCACCGCCGAAGATGTTGCCGTCATAGTACGATGTGCCGCTGGTGCCCACAAAGGCGTTGCCCTTGATGTTGACTTCGGCGTTGCCTTTCACGTGGCCGTCCTCGCCGCCGCCGAAGACGGAGCCGAAGATTACGGCGTCGCCGCCCACGGTGACATAGGCGTTAGAGACGTTGGTAAGCATATTGAACGAGGTACGCTGGTCGCCCTTGCCGGCGCCGAAGAGGTAGCAGGTCACGGGGTGGGAGAGGATTCCATCAACGGTACGAGGCACGCCAAGGGTGCCACCGGTCATAGAGACATGGCAGTCGCCTTCCACGTCGGCATACTCGCAGCCTCCATAGATGCTGGTGAGGATATGGCCTCCGGTGATGTCGACGTAGGTGTTGCCACGTACACGGCCTTGGAAGCGATAGAAATAGCTGAAGACGGAGTCAGCGGTGTTGTTATAGTTTTTTACAGTGATACGGTAGGGGTAGTAGCCGCTGCCGCCGCCGAAGACGTTGCCGAAGAAGGTGTGGCCGTCACCAGGGTTTGCTGTGCTGGCGTCGCGAAGAACGCCATAGTTGGTCACGTCCTCATCGATATAGGCGTCATAGGGCAGATAGCCATAGGTGGAAGAGTATTCCCAGCTCTCGCATTCTGGCATCAATGCCGAGAGCACTTTGATGGAGTCGGCATTATAAGTCTTGACAGCGTTTATGGCGCGATTCCAAAGGCCGTTGGAATAGGGGTTATTCTTTTCTTTGCCCAAGCCTATCTGACCACCTTTGACTTTCACACCACAGTTGTGCAGCACTTGTCCGTTCTCGCTGCCACCCCACACTGCGCCGACAATGAGGGCGCTATCGCTTATGCATACCTCGGCACTGTCGACATAGCCGAACTTAGCGTTCTGACGGCCTGCCTCAATACCATTGATTGTGGGGTCGGTATAGTCGACATCAGGCTGTGTGTAGTAGCCCATGCCGGCACCGAAGACATAGCCCAAGTCGGCCTCCATGGTCACACTGTGAGGTCCTACCTGGCCGCCGCTAATGCGTACCGAGGTGATGCCGGTACCATTAGCGCATGAGATGGGTTCGCCTACGACAATATCATAATAGTCACCACTTGACACATCCGATGCCGTTGCTCTGGTGAATGTTCCCACCGATGCAATCTGGCCGCCGCCGAAGATGGTGTTGTGCACATAGCCATCTTTCATGACGACAGTGGAACTGTCGCTGATGTTGGCCAAGTCGGGGTTGTCGGTGTCGCCCTTGCCGCCGCCGAACACGAAGCCGTTGTCATGATTAATGTCTCGTTTTTCGCAGCCCACATGGCCGTGGTCGATCTGGACCAAGGTGCTTCCTGTCACCGAAGCTACCTCGCCGCCGCCATAGATGGCGTTGAGCACGGTGAAGCCGGTTCGGGAGTCGTTGTGGTATACGCCGCCTTCATCGCCTCCCGAGGTGTTCATCCACACCTTGGGACGAGCTGTCATACCGCCGGCAGCGGGGTTATTCGGGTCGCCCTTGCCGGCGCCGAAGACGCGGCCGTGACCATCCATGTGTTCTTGGTCGAAGGCGGGGAAGACTGAGCGTGTAGTGGTACGTCCCACCTGGCCATTTGTGAGGGTCACCAGAGGTGAGTAGACACCATTGCCGAGGGCGGGAGTTGGTGTGTAGACAGCCAAGTTGCTGCCGCCATAGACATTGTCAATTTGTTTTTCAGCACAGTCGCTCTGGTTCCAGTCAACCGTAACGGCTATGGTTCCAGTGATGTTGCCGTTGATGTTGCTGCCTCCGAAGGCGTTTCCGATGTCGCCGCTATAGATGTTGAGGGCGACGTCGCCGTTGATGTCGGCAGCTACGCCTGCGGGGTAGGTGGCGTCGCCCACAGCCACGCCCTTCGAGCCAGCATATACGTTGTCGATGGTGCCGCCGTTGATGGTGAGGGTAACGTTGCCGGTGATGTTGGCCATATTCGAACCGCCATAGATGTCGCCGAAGACGGTGTGACAATTGATGATGGTGTTCAGGTCGGCAGTGATTGGTGCCAAGTTACCACCTGCGAAGAATTCTTTGATATTCTCTGTGCAGCTGCCTGTCTTGTTGATGACGGTTCTCATTTCGCCGCTGATGGTGCCTTGGGTATTGCTGCCGCCGAAGAGTTTGTTGATGATACCGGCGTTGATGACGGTGTTGGTGCCGCCGTCATTGATGTTGGCTGCCACTACGGTGCCGTTGCCGCCGCCGAAGACGAGGTCGAAGCGGCCGCCGTCGATGGTGAGGCCCACACCTGTTGCCGCAGCCGCATCGCCGCCGGCGTAGACGTTCTGTATGGTGTTGCTACAGCCATGGACATGGACTGTGGCTCTCTTGGTTGACGATGCCAGTCCGTTTTCAGGCAGATAGTCGGCGTTCTTGCCGCCGCCGAAGACATTGGTGATGGCATAGGTTGGTGTTCCCGGCTCGGCGCCGACGAATTCGGCCGTGTCGGTGACCATGTGGTCGGTCTTCCAGATATGCACCACGACGGTGTCCTGTGGCGAGCCGTTGGTGTTGTTGCAGCCGTAGACAGAGGCGTCTTTGAGGTTGATATGGCAATTGGCGTCGGTCTGCGATTCGGCGCCGACATTGACATACACTTGGCCATAGACTTTGGCGGCGACATCAGTGTGGCCTCCACCCAGCGAAGCTTTGTCGCCGAGACCGCCGCCGAAGATGTTGCCGTGCAGGGTGCCGTTATAGAAATTGACTGTGGTGATGTCGTTATTGTCGTCGTTGACGTTGCCCAGAGCCGAGCCGCCATAGATGTCGCCATAGATGGCGGGGGTCTTGGTGCCGTCGAGTGAGCCTATGGTGACGGTGACGTTGCCCTCGGTTTCTGTCGACTGGCCGTAGCCGCCGCCGAAGATGCCGTAGAGGGCGTTGCCGTTGCCGGAAGTGCCGAGGGTGCCGCCGTTGATGTTGACGGCGATGTTGCCCGTCACGGTGCCGCTGGTGTTGCAGCCGCCATAGATACCTTTGCCGGCAGTCATGGCGCCGCCGTTGATGTTGACAGTAGAGCCGCCGGTGCCGGCTTCGTTGCCGCCGCCGTATATGTTGCCGCTCACGGTGCCGGCGGTGAGTGTCACCGTCGGTGAGCCGCTGTATGCCGCCAGGTTGCCGCCGCCGAAGACGTCGCCGACATACCAGCTACAGGCGTCAGAGGTTTTGTTGATATTGACGGCAATGGTGCCGTTGATGTCGCCGCTGGTGTTGTTGCCACCAAAGACACGGTTCACCATGCCGCTATTGACATTGAGAGTGATATTTGATGGGCTTAGCGCCGTTCCGATATCGGCCTGGTTGGCGCCGCCGTAGACGGTACCGATACCTTCGAGTTCATAGCCTATGCGGTTGTCGGTGAGGTTGGCGTTGTCGTGGGTGTTTCCAGCGCCCGAGGTCCATGAGCCTGTGCATCCGATGTTCACCGAGCCAGCTTTGCCGGCAGCCTCGTTGCCGCCGCCGTAGACCTCGCCTATCTTCATGGCACAGGTTCCAGTCTTGTTGATGGTGAGCGCTGATGAACCAGTGATATCACCCTTGGAGTTGCTGCCTGCAAAGACGCGACCAAAGGTGCCGCCATAAACATTGAAGACCACATTGCCCTTCACGTCGGCATATTTCGATGGGTTGCTGGCGTCCTTGTCGCCGTGGCCGCCGCCGAAGGCGTCATGGTGGACGGTGCCGGCGTTGAAGGTGATGCTGGTGCCGTTCACGTCAGCGGCGTTGCCGCCGCCATAGAGGTAACCTATCTCGGTGTTGCAGTCATTTATGACGATGGCGGGGGTACCAGCCACGTCGGCTGCGTCGCCGCCGCCGTAGACATCGCCAAGCACAATGGCAGTATGGCTGCCGTTATTGTCGCCGATGTTCACCGTCGGATTGCCGGTAACCTTACCGGCATTGCCACGTTCGCCGCCGTCGACCAGGTTACCCTTGCCGCCGCCGTAGACGTTGCCGCTCACGGTACCGTTGAGGACATTTACTGCCAAGGCCTTGCCGCCGGGTATGGTGTATGTAGCCAGGTTACCGCCGCCAAAGACGTTGCCGACATACCAGTTGCATGTCGGTGAGGTGTTCTTCTCAATGTTCACGGCAATACCGCCGCTGATGGTGCCGCTGGTGTTGTTGCCGCCGAAGACATTGCCCACAATACCTTCGTTAATGTTGAGGGTGATGTCGCCACTGATGTTGGCTTGGTTGGCGCCGCCATATACGGAGCCGACACCCTCGAGGGTGACACCGATATTCTCGGGATAGTCGCTGTGGTCGCCTGTAAGGGTTCCCGTGCAGCCGATGGTAATATTGCCGACGTTGCTGGCAGCCTTGTTGCCGCCGCCGTAGACTTCGCCGACTATCATGTCGCAAGCTGACGCCGATCCTTCGGGGTCAGTATCGCCAGTTTTGTTGACATTCACGTTGATGCTTCCACCGATGGTTCCGTTGGTGTTGCTGCCACCGAAGACATGGAGTATGGTGCCACCATAGATGTTGACACTGGTGTTGCCCGTCACGTTGGCAGCCGTCACCTGACCGTTGCCGCCACCGAAGACGGTGCCTATCTTGTTGCCACCATATATCTTGACATCGGTGGAGGATACCGCTGCCGCGTTGCCGCCACCGTATACATATTCAATACTGTTGTCGCAGTTGTGGACCGTCACCTTCGGATAGCCGTTGCCATAGGTGTAGTCGGCTGCGTTGCCGCCGCCATAGACAGCGAAGAGGGCATACTCTTCAGCCGAAGGTGCAGGGTCAGTGCCATAGATATCGACACTAACCGCACGCTGCGGAGCGCCGTTGACGTTATTGCAACCGTAGACGCCACCCGAACCGTTGGCTCCGTTGGCATCGGTCTTCCTGACGCTACCGCCATATACCTTCACCTGAACAGGACCATAGACGTTGGCGGCAGTGCTGCCGTCGCCCAAAGCGCCGCCATAAAGCGAGCCATTGATGATACCCTTGTTCAAAGTTACATAAGTATGATAGGTGTCAGCTGCTGAAGTACCATTGACATAGCCCAATGCCGACCCGCCGTACACGTCGCCATAGACAGTGACTCCCGGAGCTGTCTGACCCGACTTGCCAAGAGTGATTTCAACATTTTGACTTACACGTGTGGCAGAGCCATAACCACCGCCATGGATATTGGCAGTTTCCAAACTAGTACCCACCTGGCCACCATTGATTTGCATGGTGACAGAACCTGAGAGGGTGCCGGTAGAATTAGAACCGCCGAAGACACCACCCTTCACCAGACCGCCGTCCATGTATATATTGACTGTGCCACCCTGATTTTGGCAGGCGCCACCGAAAACACCGCCGGTGATGGACGACTGATACGAGGTGCCGTTGACACCGCCGTCCTTTCCGTTGACAGTTCCGCCAAGAATGAATATTTTGGATGTAGAAGTTGTATAACCGTATGAGCCACCGCCATAGACACCTCGATCAATAATCGATTCGTCTGCGATGACAACATTAGTGCCAAGAGAAACCTGTCCTGCAGTACTGTTGTTATTATTTCCGCAGCCTGCTCCGAACACATTACCACCCACAGCACGATTCATAACAGTATTGGCTGTTGCATTTGCACAAACTGCTCTTGCAGTACCTCCAAAATAAAGATACGATGTACCATTTAATGCACCTCCACTCTCTTGGGTACCATTAGCTCCTCCTGCTATCCAACCATTGATTGTACCACCAGTAAAGACCATGGTACGTATTCCGCGTGCACCGGCATATTCAGCAGCGCCATACACTACACCATCGATTTGGGCAGTTCCGCGAACACGGAGGTCAAAAGCCCTGGCTCCCGTGTTTTGGTCGTTATCCTCATCCATTCCTCCAGCGATTCCTTTAATGATACCTCCTTCCATCACAAGATAACGTCGTCCTGCATTTTGTGTATTGGAATTTCCGACAGAAAAATAATACGTTTGTGTTCCACCTGCACCAGTATAGTTATTGTCTATTGCCACTGATGATAGGAAATTACCACTTTTAATGATGCAACGAACATACAAGGCACCGGAGGCTCTTTGTAGATCCAAAGATGTTCCTGCCACATACATACTACCGGTAACATTTAATTTCTCATTGTAGGAAGCTGTCGACACTGCACGAGCCCTATCATAGTCACAACCCAATATCATCAACTGGTCGACTGAATTTCCAGAAGAAATACCAGAAGTAAAATTTCTAAGACTTGCGTATTTCCCACTCTCTACTTTTACAGTATGGACACAAGCTTTGTTTGATGAGCATCCTCTTAATTCGCCGCCGTTGCCACTATTGACAATACCGCGGCCCATGGTGAAGGTATAACCCGCAGCATCCACATTCTGTGTGCTATTCATGTTGACGAACTCCACCTTTGCATTATTGCCGCCGGCAGTAATTTGACGGGTAAAATTGGTGCTAGTACTTACCGTTCCATCAGGATAGCGGGCAGACATCGTGCTGTTGGCCGGGACGGTGACTGCTGCAGTTGCATTACCTGTCAGCACCCAGAAGTTGGTCTCGTAGGTTCCTCCTGTAAATGATTGGGCAGAGGTTCCTGTTTTCACTGTCGCCGCCGTCCAGGTGGCTTCAAAAACAACAGCTCCGTTACCGGTGTTGCCAGAGGGGAGATTGACAAAATGGATAGTGGCATCGAGCGGAAGAACATCATTGTCGCCATATTCCGAGATATACTCTCCTCCACTTATCACCTTCCAGCCGGCGAAACCCCAGAAACCGTTGGTGCCCGTGGTGCCATTGGTGCGTGGACGTTTGCTGAAGGGATTGCTGATAACGGTATAAGGATAGTCGCCCGACATACCGGGAACGCTTTTCTCCAAAGTCTTGTAATATATCATCTTGTTCTGCCCTTCACCGTCGAGAGCGGAGATGGCTACAGCCGAGGCGTTGTTGACACTGCCACCTTGATAGGTAATTTTCACATTGCGGGGATCGGGTGACGAAAGGTATGTCGTGGGATAGCCGGTCGGCAAATCGCCACTGGCCTGATAGTAGCTCCAGTTGTGATCCTCGTAGTCGAAAATCGTGACAACATCACCTGAAACACCAGAAGGAATTATCAAAGTCTCAGACGCAACGGCCGAGTTGTTCCAACCGTCTTTTACGGCGATGGCCTTGATGGTGGTCATCGGGGAGAGACCGGAGATGGAGCTAGAATAGGAAGAACTTGATGTTGTCGGTTCGCTGCCATCGGTGGTGTAGTGGATGGTGGTACCTGCTGTAGCACTGATGGTAGCCGTGCCGGCAGCAGCATCGGCAGTGATGACAGGCATCGGCAGGGTCAGCGTAACCTCCTGCTCTGCAACAGAAGATGCATTACCACTACGGACAGTGACAGCCTTGATGGTGACAGGTGACGTGCTACTGCCCGAAAGGTCGATGGCGCCGCTGTACACGGTACCGGTGGAAGCGGTCGGGTCAGTGCCGTCGAGGGTGTAGCGGATAGTAGTGGAGCCTATGGCATCAGTGGAGAGTGTGACAGTGGTACCGCTCACGCTGATAATGGGTGCCGTAGGCTTGGTGCCCTGAATGGTTATTTCTTTGGTAGCTGTAAGGGTTGTGTTGGCAGGTGCTGCCGGAGTGCCGCCGGTGGCGGTGGCCGTGACGGTAAGCGTCAAGGTGATATCGTATTCAGGCAGGCTCGTGACGGTGACCACTCCAGAGTTGTTGACTGTGGCATAGGCGTTGTCGGTCAAGTTCCAAGCATAAGTAAGGGTCGCATTGGCAGGAGTGCCGGTAAAGCTGTTGCCATTCTCATCGAAATAATGGTTTGCTGTTCTAAAGTAATAATTTGTGTAAGCTGCCCGATAAGCTGCACCCGTTGCTGTGTAAGTGGAATTACCTGTTGCCGTTAAAACATCTGCCCCATTAATAGTGGGATTGGTGGAGATAGCAGCTTGGGGTGTAATGGTGACATCGTATAATGCACCGTTATTATTATTAGTGGTACTAAACTGCCAGGTCGTGCCATTGAGTCGGAGATAATAGCTTGTATTTGTAATACCGGCACGGTAGCGTATATTTTCATTGTTATTTCCTCTATAAAAATTACCCCAATCGGTACCGAGAGACACAGTTGTGCTGTTTTGCAGATAGTTATTGTTGTTGTTTATTGCCTCGCCACTGCTATTTGCAGTTCGAATATAGTCGCGTGATGCATAGGCCCACAGACAGGTGGCGGGATTGAACGTGGTGGTTGCTGTTGCATTCACAGTCGCCCCAGCCTCGTTGTGAGTCAGGTAATTGTCGCCATTCATAATGACAGCCTGCGCCCATGCAGCCCCGCCAGCGCCGAAGAGTAGCGCCAGAATCATCAAATATCGCACAAAAAATGCTTTCATCACTTTATTAGTTTGAACAGTTTGTTTAGTTTTATACATCTTGTTCATATCGTGTGTAGTTTTATTCATATCGTTAACATGGGATTATTTTGTAATGCATCGACTAAAGGATGATAGACATTACGATCTTTAACTTCGGTTATGGTGTTCACTTTCTTCCCCGCATCTTTGGAGGATGCACCACAATGATATTTTTTTTCGGTTGCTGTACCATAGTCCAGAATGATGTACCTGTCATGAAAGATACCATTAGCCTTGCGGAAAGGTTTCCTTGTACCACCCCAGCTTGAAGTCAAATTTTTTGACATCAAGTTGCCATCAATCTTTTTTTCGTCTGATATATATATAGTTGAATTGTTTTCTAAGGTCAATTTTTTTGACCTTAGAATATTTTCGTACTCCTCTTTGGCCAACTGGAAACGGAAGTCTTCGTCAAACTTCTGGATGTTATTCTTTACCTGCTGGTTGAACGCTTTTGTAGTATATCCATAGATAGTAGCCAAGTCTGCGTCAAGCATTACCTTGACACCTCGTACCTCATAAATATACTTTTTGAGGTTGTCATGATTATCTATGTGTTGCAGATTGTTGGTAGGCATGTGTTATTGTCTTATTGCCTCGTGGCTTACGTTCTGGTAGAAATTGAAAATTGAAAGTTATATTTATAACATTTAATCCATTATAACCTTTAGTCCTTTAATCCTTTATAACCTTTTTATCCTTTTAAAACTTTTAATCTTTTTAAACCTGAATGGTGATTATCGTTTTCGTTTGTTTTTGCTTTTGGCTCCTGTTGCGAAGGTGGGTGCGTTGTTGATGTCGTTTTGCTGCCAGGAGTAGTAGGTGCGGCCGTCGGTGGGCTTTGTCCAGGCGTTGAGAGCGTTGGCCAGCATGCCGCCTTCATATTCGTTAAGGTCGGGGTTGACCATGGAGGATACGGAGAAGTTGCTGGGGTTTATGAGGTTGCACCCTACGTCGTAGGAGCGTGTGAAGCAGAAGGGTCCAATGGAGGCTACGTTGGTTCCACCTGCGCCGTCGTCCTCTTCACCTAGACGGCCGTAGAGGTTCGCTGCCATAATGGTCCAGCAGCATTGTACGTCGGCGCCATAGTCGATAAGGCCAACAATGCCGCCGTTGTTAATGGCGCTTTCAACGATACAGGTGTTGTAGCAGTTGTAGACTTTGCCGCTTTTGAGGTAGCCCACAATGCCGCCGGCATGGTCGGGGTTGGTCATAACGCTGGCGTTGCCGGAGATACGGTGTCCGCCATAGGTGTAGCAGTTGTATATGTAGCCTCCGTCATTGACGGCCACTATGCCGCCCATACTGCCTGTGGCGCCTTTCAGAGCCAGACGGTTGCTGCAGAAATTGATGTCGCCCCTGTTGGTGTTGCAGATGCCACCAATGCTGCCGTTGGTGGAGAGCACAGCCACACCCGAGGAGATGCAGTTGTAGACTGTTCCGGAGGCATTGTTGTTGTAGACAATGACACCCCAGTTGCCGGTGGCGTCGATGTCGGACTTGTTAGCGGTGACGAGGCAGTTCTGTATAAGGCCGTTGTTGGTATGGCAGATGCCTCCGATTTGGTTGCCGGTGGGTTCGGCCTCGGAGAGCGAGAAGTTGCCCTGCACGGTGCCCTGAGTGTTATTGATAAGGCAGATGCCCGCCACGTTGCCATTGGTGCTGAGGCGACCCTCGTTGGCGCAGCCGTCGATGCGGCCGTTGTTGGTGACGCAGATGCCGGCGATGTTACGATATGACGTTGTGGTGACGTTACATTTGTTGTGGCACTCTATCATGGTGCCGTTGTTGGTGCGGCACAAGGGCGAGAATGCCGATGCTCCCGATCCCAGGTTAAAGGTGCCTTTGACGTAGATCTCACGTATCTCGCCATATTGCGATATGGATTCGAAGAGTGGGTTGCCGCTGGTGTTGGTGATGCCGCCGTTGACAGCCGTAGAGGAGGAGAAATACATGATGCCGCGGAAGTTCTGTATGCCTTGTGACCACTGGACGCTGGTGCCGTCCTTGGGGGCGTTGTAACCCTTGCTGCTAGGTGGTATGAGGCTTATGTCGGAGCGAACAACCTTGAAGTAGGTGGGGTTGGGGTCGTCGGTGCCGTGGATCTTCTGACCGTTGATGCGGCCGTCGGCTTTAGCCATCTCTTGCGCTATGTAGAGGAGTTCCTCGGCGGTATAGATCTGGAAGGGGCGGTCTTTGGAGCCTTCGCCGACAATCATCTGACCCGATGTCGTTGTGGTGCCGTTGCCCGATGCCACGACCTCGGAGATGCCCACAGCGGGCATCATGGTGAGGTTGCTGCGGTGTATGTTGGCGCTGAGTATTTTGACAGCCTGTTTTTGTACTCCGCCTTGCTTGCCTTTGAGGGTGACCTTGATGGTGTAGTTCATCCTTCCTGTTGTGGTGACAGGGAGAGGCAGGTAGAAGGTGAAGAGGTTGCGGCTGACGCTGGCGCTTTCGCCGCCTATGGTTTTGTTGATGTCGGTGATGGTGATGATGTTGGAGCCGCCATTGGCGGTAAGGATAGGCTCGGCGCTCTGTATGTTGGTCTCGGGTCCGTCGGCTGTTGCCGAGGGGTCGTCATGGATTTTGAACGAGCCCGCGATGGGTTTGTCTTTCGATTCAAACTCTATGGTCTCGATGGTGAAAGGTTCCGCCATGGTGCCATAGAACTCGAGGCGGAGTATTCCGCCGACGACATGGAAAATCATGGGCTCATCTGCCAGTTTGCCAGGCCGGACATAGGTCACCATAGGTATCACTGCTTTGCCGAAGGAGGAGTCGGGGTGCTGGGCCGATTCGGAGCTTTGGCGGTAGCGTTGTGTTGTCGGCAGGTTGAGTATCCAGTCGCTGCCGGAGTAGGTGACATTCATCTCTTTAGGGAAGAAACCATAGGAGCGTTGGTCGTCATCGAAGGGGCCGCCATTGAAACGCGCCAGCTGTTCGTCGTCCTGAACAGTGGTCAGCTCACATTCCTTTTTGACATGGTCTTCCTGGAACATGTTGATGGCGTCGCCTTCCTCCCAGTAGAGGTATTTCTCGGCATGGCCCAGGTAGACCTTGCTTTCATCCTCGAGCACGACGGGTTCGATGGTTGTGCCCAGGGTCATCATTACGCCCTTGTCTTTGTGGCATCCCGTCAGGGTTGCCACGGCAAGCAGAAAGATAAGAATCTTATTGTTTTTCATCGTTGTTGTCATCAGTTTTTTTGTTTTTTGGGGGCGTGATTAAGTCCAGCTGACGTCCCATTGACCACGTTCGTTTTCATTCTCAGCGTCGTTGATTTCGCTGAAGTGCTCGAATCTAGTAGTACCGTCGGGCGACTGCGTGAATCCCTTTTCCACCACATACTGGTAGACTTCTATCTCGGGGGGTAGGTAGGGTAGTTTCACATTACTGTTCTCCATGGCTGATAAGCAGAGGTTTTATTATTGATGGTAAAGTTTAGAGTTTAAAGTTTAGAGTTTAAAGAGGGAGTTAAAATTGGAGTTAAAGAGGGAGTTAAAGTGGAAGTAAAAATGGACAAATGAATATGTATTGTCCTGCGCGCAGCGCATAACTTCCTTTTTTACTTCCATCGAAGATTAACTTCCTTTTATTTTCCATTGTTTTACGTTTAAAGTTTAGAGTTTAACGTTTAAAGATGTCTCTTGAATTTAGAATTTAGAATTTTGAATTATGAATTATGAATTTTCACGATTCACGATTCACTAGTTTTACTTCTTAATGACTTTCTTGACCACGGTGCCGTGGGCTGTTTTGACACGTACGTAGTAGGAGCCTGCCGGGTGGTCGCGGAGGTCGAAGTTCATGATGTCGCCATCGACACGGCGCAGGAGGACGCGGCGGCTGACGTTGTCGTAGACCTCGACGCTTTGCAGTTCGCTACCCTCGACGGTGACCATGCCCCTCGTTGGGTTGGGGTAGACCTTGACGTCGGTGAGCTGGCTGCTGACCTGAGGTGTCTCGTTGTTGCTGTTGACGACATAGAGAGTGAGGAAGACCAGGGAGTCGCAGCCGTAGGCGTTGTAGAGGCTGTCGACATAGATGAAGGTGTAGATGTCGCGGTGACCCTGACCGGCGATGCCGGCGCGGATCTCCTCGTCGCTGAACTGGAGGCCGAAGCCTTCGTAGGCCTGACCGAGGACGACGCTGTCGGATACCATGGTGCTGTCGCCATTGTTGATGGTGAGCACGAGGGTGAAGGTGCTGTCGAGGTAGTCGCTGCTGTCGACGACATGGAAGATGTAGCGTCCTGACTGGTCGAAGGTGAGGCCTTCGAACTCATATTCGTAGCAGCTGACGATGTTGAGGGAGTCGTAGATGGAGATCATGTCGGGATCGCCGAAGACCGGGTAGCCGCTGTTCTCGCCCTCGAGGTCGGAGCGCCATGTGTTGTAGTGTATCTCGTCGGAGTTGTTCTTGACCCATGCGTTGAGGACGCGGGTGAGGTTGGTGTAGCCGTTGATGCGTTCGGTGAGGCCCACCTGGTTGCCGTAGCCGCTGAAGGTCGTGGACTTCTGTATAGCACCACCGTTGAGGGTGTAGCCTGTCATCTGGCCTGCCATGCCGTCGACATAGTAGCAGTTGCTGATGCTTACATTCTGTCCGAGGTTGCCTACGAGACCGCCGACGTAATCATCGCCCTTGGTGACACCATAGACATAGTTGTTGTTCATGTTGAGAGCCTCAGCCTTACCAATCAAACCGCCGACACGGTGGTTGTTGTCGTCGGTGACGATGTGGACGTAGTTGTTGTTGTAGTTGGCTCTTTCGCCTGACTTGACATTGCGTCCTTTCTTGCCGTTGCCGTTGCCATTTCCGTTGCCGTTGGTGTTGGATGTCGTGTCTACCTGACCTGCCAAGCTACCGATGTAGATGGCTGTGAGGTTGGTGGCGTTGAGGTCCATGTTGCCGTTGTAGATGTTGCTGCCCTCGTCGGTGCCGAAGAAGCCGCCCGCGGAGATGGCGCTACCTTTGATTTTGAGAGCGTCGCCTCTGGTGCTGAAGTTCTCGATGGTGCTGTTGAAGCCCTTGGCTACGACACCGCCGATGATGTACTCGCCGAAGAGCGCGCCCGCGGTGAAGCTGATGTCCTTCATCGTGGTGCCGTGGGTTTCTGCGGCAAGACCACCGACTTGGTCGTTGCCCTTGATGGCGAGGTCTTGGAGACAGAAGCCCTCAAGTTCGGCGTTATCGGTGTAGCCCATAAAGCCGACACGTGTTATTGTTTTTTCGTTGACGATAATGTTGCGGATAATCGGAGCGGTGCCGTCGGCTACCTTGATGGTGCCTCTGAATGGGTTGTTGCTATTGCCGAGCGGGGTCCATTTGTATTTCTGCATGTCGACAGAGTCGAAGGCGTTGAGACCGCTGAAGTCAATAGTGATGGTGTTGTTTTGGAAGGAGTTTGCGTTCTGGTCGTTGAGGCCGTTGATGGTGCTTATGAGCCAAGCCAGACCCTCGCGGCTGGTGATGGTGACGTCGCCGTTGTATTCGCGGACATAGCCTGCGGGTTTGGAGGTGACATGCCGATACCAGTATTCTGTAGGAGCGTAGTAGACCTCGATATTGTTTTCGGCGTTGTTGTCGCGAACCACGAAATTGGTGACTGAGTCGGACGACGGGTCGAAGTTCCAAGCCATATACTCGTAACCGGGTTTAGGTTGCGGGACGAGGTGCAGTGTCGCGCCAGGGCAGAAGTCGGCGGTAGAGAGGTCGACTTCGTGGCCTACAGCGATATCGTTGGCCAGGTAGCTGTTGATACCGTTGGCGGGAGAGACAGGACGCGCGTCGGAGGGCAGCATGGTTGCTGTGACCTTATATGACTGGTAGACACGGAGGTAGCGGGGTACCATCGGGTCGGCATAGACCGTTGCCGAGAGGCCGGAGTTGGAAGCCACACGAGTGTCGTTGTAAGGTTTGCCTTGATACTTCCAAGCGTCGCGACGATGCTCTTCGGTGTCGAAGTCGTCGGAGGCGTAGTCGTAGCCTGGGTTGTTGGTGAAGCCGGCGCGGCGGAGACCTTTACGATCCATGCCGTCCATGTCGGTGCGGTGGACCCAGCGCTGTACGTCGTCGGAGGTGTAGTCCACCACCTCGTTGCCGCCAGCGTCGTAGAATTTGTCTTCCGTGGCGTTGTAGTTGACATGGTCGTGGAAACTGCTGCTGTCGACGCCCGAGGCGTGGATGCCGTCGCCGATGCGGTAGTGGAGTTCCGAGAGGTTGGGGTTGTTATCGTGGAGCAGGAAGTTGTCGACATCCTCATGATAGGTGGCGTCGGTGACTTTGGCGACACGTACCATGAAGGGCTGTTCTACGAAGCAGCCGCTGATGTCGGTAGCCTGTACACGGTAGAGGTAGGTGGATTTCTGTATACTCTGCGGGTGGTGGAGAGCCGTGAGGACGAGGGTGTCGACCTGGGCACGGCCACGGAGTTTGGAGTAATAGTTGGAGCTGCTGCCATCATTCATGTTAGAGATGTTGTTGCCGCCGAAAGTCTGGCGAGAACGCAGCTGATTGTCGGTGGAGAGGACAGCGGGAGTAACGCTGTTGCCTTCCTCTTCGACGATATCCTGGAGCCAGGTGTAGGTGTAGGGGAAGAAACCGCCGCCGACGCGGAAGAAGACAGAGTCGGTGGAAGCCACACAGGTAGCTGTCTGGTTCCAATGGTAGGCGATGCTGTCACCCTCTTTGAAGTCGTTGAAGATAACACCGTTGCATGCCGTTGTCGGGATTTGGGTGACACCCTTGCCGAAGGTGGCGCAGCGGTGCAGGTAGACCATGTTGGGGTGTACATACTCGTGGAAGAAGACGGAGACCTGGTCACCATAGCCGGGGTTGGCAGTGGTGTTGCGTGTATAGGCGACCTTGTCGTTGGGATCGATAAGGAATGATGCCTCTGCTGGAGGATATTCGGGGTTGGGGACACGCTCGGCATTCACTGTTATGTCGACAGGAATTTCGGGTGAGCGGTTGTCGATGCTATAGAAGACAGAGTCGTTGAAGAAGACATTGTTGTCGGTGGCCTGCTTGACGAGGTCGGTGGTACCGTAGGACTGGAAGACCACGGCGATGGTGTCGCGTGGGATGTAGTTCTCGAGTTGGTGGCTTGTCTCACTGTATTTATAGCCTGGGAACCACTTGCTGATACCGATGCGTGTTGTCGCTGTCAGCTCGGTGGCGAGGCGCATGATGTCGCTCTTCTTGTCGCGGCGCACGCTGTTGGGGCATACGCCGGAGGTGCGGCTCAGGTATACGTTGTTGAGCGAATAGTACTCGGCGAAGTTGACGGTGTCGAGGATGTAGACGTCGAACAGTGTGGTGCTGCCGCCGAGTTCGTATTTCTTACGAGGTCTGACACCTGTCGCCATACCATTGCTCTTGAGGTAGTAGTTGTGTTTGATCTCGATGTCTGTAGCGGTCTTGTTGCTGGTGGCCGCGCCGAGGGTGACAATACCGCCGTCGACATAGATACCGGCGCCGTAGTTCATGGGGTAGTTGGGGTAGTTGGCGTTGTCTACGGCATTCCAGTCGACCATGAGGTTGTCGGCGAAAAGGGTCTTGGGACCGAGGATAAGCTCAGGTTGTTTCATGCCGGGTTCTGCGATGAGAGCCACAGCGCCGCCGGGGATAACGTAGTTGGGGTTGGGGTTGTCGTTGACAGTGATGCGGTCGTCGTAGGTGTGGTTGCCGGTGTAGGTGTCGGGAATGTCGTCATCGTCAGTGTCGATCATCTCAAATCCCAGTTTACCGTTGTTGAAGTTGTTGATGATGTGGACGTTGGTGCTGAGGTTGACGCTACCTTCCTGATGACAGTAGATGACTGGAGCATGGCTCTCGAGGAGTGTCTGAACACGGCGGGCGCGGGAGGCATAGTAAACGCCATTGGTGGCATCGTAGTACCAGTCTGTGATATTATCGCCTGCAGGTTGGCTATTGCTGCTCTCTTTGACACGGGTACAGTAGCTGCCGTTGATCCATACGTTGCGCAGCGACAGGTTGCCCTTGACATCGAAGAGGGCATGCTTGTTGGCGCGTTCCTCGCCCGGGAATGAATAGTGGCTGCCCGAGTAGCGGATAATCTGCATGATGCTGTAGTCGTCGCCCGAGAGGTTCTGGTAGGCGCCGCCGGCTTCGACGGGGACAGTCTCGAGGATGTCGATGACGTCGCCTTCACGATACATTGACGCGACATCGGAGAAGGTGCGCAGGTATTCGTCGGGGTTATTGTAGATATATGTGTTGAGTTCAATTTCAGGAGACAAAGCCACGTTGTCGGCGATACTATGTTTGAGTCTATGAGATTGTACTGTGAAACCGTTTCTGGTGAGAGTCTCGTCGGGAGCCCAATAGATAGTGTCGCCATGCATACGGGTAAGCACATAGATCTTGAGGTCGAAGGTGCCGGAGCCCGTTGTTTTTGTGTTGGCCCAGCCGAGGTGGAGGGTCACTGTCGCCAGACGGTTGTTGTAGCGGTTCTGGTATACCCAGTCGCCGTTGAAGTTGAGCTTGATGTCAACGGCAGCAGGTGCACGACCGTCGAGGGTGCCTATCAGAATGCCGCGTCCAGGATTGCTGATGACGGTTCTGTCGCTGGTGTGGCCTTCGCCGTTACCGTCGCTGAGGTAGTCGGTGTTGTCGTAGAAGATAGACTGGTCTCTCTTGTATGCATTCGCGCCAAGGCTTGGGTCGGGTCCCAGGAAGGTCTCGCTGTTGTTGCCTGTGGTGTTGCGAAGGTCGGCGAGGGCAGTGTTGTAGACGTCGATATTCTCGGTCTGGATGTGGTACCATCCGAGGTGGTTGGTGACGTTGTCGCTGTTGCTCTCAGAGGGGCAGACCTCGATGGAGAAGTGTTTGTTGTTGTCGATAGGAGTTTCGACGCCTTGCATGTGGAACCAGTCGTCATCGTCGATACCGCTGTTATGATCGTCGTCTGCTTCAATGTCGTTGAGAGCCCATTCGATACCCTCAATCCAGATGTCACGCTGGAGGAAGCCTGCGGGGATGGTGACTTTGCGGATATACTGGTTGGTGATACCCTCGTTGTACATAGCCATGACGGGAGCCTCCATGTTGCCGAAATCTCTAATCACGGTGCTGATGGTAATGATTACATCAACAGGACCCACATAATTACCCTGCGAGTCGAACTCCTGCATACGGAAGAGGATGTCGCGGGTGATGGTGTTGGTGATATTCTTATTATATGTAAGAGTGAATGTCAGAGAGGGGATGATGCCGATACCAGGTTTGACAGTAGGCGAGATGTAGCCTTCTGTCTCGGTGTACCAGCGGTTGCCTACGACGAGAGAGTAGGGCCAGCAGGTGCTGCTGCTATTGATGACACGCTCGTTGGCGTTTATTTGTCCAACGATGTCGCTGGTCCAGCAGCTGCTGTTGTCGAAAGCGGCGACATTGTTGAAGTTGGCGGGAGCGCCGGAACCGCTGTTGCTGGTGAAAGCGAGACCAAAATAGCGGTTGGGGTTGCTTGCTATGTCGGCGAAAGAGGAGTGACGGTTGCCGTCGCCAGCTTGGAAGACATAGCTGGTTCCGCCGTAGTTGTCTTTGACAAAGCCTTCGTCGACGAGGTGAAGGTCACCGCCGTTTTCCTGGTCGATGACAACCTGGTTGATGACGTAGAAGTTGCCGCCGTTTGATGGGGGCAGCTCAAGTTTTGCTGTGGCATAGCCAAAGTCGTCGCCAGGGGCGAAGGTATGTGATGTCGCTGTTGTTGCGGGAGCAGCGTTGGGAGCCTCGATGACATCGAAGGTGCCGTCGAGGTTATAGTTGAGTCGGTCGTCGGGAACGGCGTTGGCCACGAGGGTGATGTGGCGTGTGCGGCTACCGAGCTGCGAGCCTACGCGCCAGGTGCGGTAGGAGGGAGCATCGATTAAGTTTACGTCGACATAGTCGATTTCGTTGGGATAGGTGCCTTCGTTGTCGCAGAGACAGGGAGCCACGAAGCCGCCGTCGTTGGCGCCTACGCCAGCTTTTCTACGGCCATAGACATAGGCCATGGTTTTGTCCTCGTTGACGAGGTAGGACCAACCATGGACGCCGCCATAGACCACTTCGTCCTCAACACCGTCGCCTAGGAGACTTCCGCCGACAGCGTCGATTTTGTCGATGAAACGCGAGAGCTGGAAATAGGAACCGTTGGCCATAACGATGCTGTTGAAGGCGCCGGTCTGGTCGAGTTGACCACGGGCTGTGGACATCTTCTCGCAGAAGCCGAAGTCCTGGCAGTCGCCGGGGTCTTCACCATCAGGACCTGGGCAGTCGACACCTGCGGCGAGGCCGTTGTGGAGGTTGTCGAGGAGCTCGTCGGCGACGACATTAACATCTCCACCGGTGTTCTGATAGAGCAGGTTGTTGTCGGCGTAGATCATCTGTACGTTTTTGCCATATTCTATGACACCGTGACCGTCGGGGAGTTTTTTCAAGCTGGAGAGCTCGCCGATATATTTGGCGGGAGCCTGGAGCAAGAGGATGTTGTCGGTGAGCATGATGACGGTGTCGAGACGGTTAAGGCTATAGGAGGGAGAAGCGTAAGCCATGTAGGCATCCTGTTCGCCTTCGAGAGTGATGAAGACGCTGTCGAGGATGAGCTTGTCGGCACGCTGTATAGAGCTGAGACGGCGTGAGGGGCGTGGGCAATCCCAGTCGCCGTAGTGGCGAATGGTGATAGTGCGGGTGACGTCGCCACCCTCGGTGGAGGTGCCCGAGCCGATAACGCTATAGCGGATGTTCATAGAGGGGAGCATGTTCATCTCGGTGTTGGTCTGAGAGATGTTGTAGCCCTTACCGTCGATGAGGATGTTGGTCTCGCCGCCATAGACACCGCGGGTGTTGAAGTATGGGTTGTCGAGAGCCTCGCCCCAGTCGCTACCATTATAAACAGATGTGCGGAGGTTGACGGGGTTTTCCATAGTTGAGTTGAGTGTCTCGTTGGAGGCTATGACCTGGTTGCCAGGGGTGACGCCGGTGATGTTGGGCTTGTAGGCTGCCATGGTGAATGTGTTGGGAACTGTGCCGTAGGTTCTGGACCATACGGGGCTCTCGTAAACGGCGTGGGATCCGATGTTGATGTAGACAGAGCCGTAGATGTTACCTTGGTATCCGCCGCCGTAGACGCTCTTCTCGATGGTGCCGCCGACGATGTTGATGACACTGGAGGGGCGCAGGGTGCTGTTGTTGGCGAAGGTTTTGCGCAGAGAGTTGGTGTACCATTTCTCTGCGGTGTATGCCACGCTCTTGCACTCAAAGGGGTAGCCGTCGTCGACGGACTCGCTGCCGCCGTATACGCTCATCTCGACGTGGCCGCCGTCCATATTGAAGACTTTGAAGCCATAGACAAGCTGTTTGCCAAGCTCGCCGCCGTCGACATTCTTGCCTACAGCCTCAGCAGGGTCGGTGACAGCGTCGTTGGTCCACTCTTTGGCGCCGAAGTAACGCCAGGTGCCCATGTCGGCTTTGCCGCGGGCACCCGAGAAAATGTGGCGGTGGAAGTTGCCGCCATGGACGTTGAGGGTGATGTTGCCATAGTCTTCGGTGAGAACATTGGCGGGATTCATGTCGCGGTTGCCGACAAGACCCATGTTGCCGCCGCCATAGACGGTGTTGAGGAAGTGGCCGCCATTGATGGTGACGTCGACATCCATGGAGTAGGGGATGATGTCAGCGCAGGTGAGCTCGTTGTCAGCTTTGAGAGCCCAAACAGGATGCTCGGCGCTGCCGGTGTTGTTAGCGATGAGTTCTGCGTTTTCCCAAAGGTTGCCTTCGCTGCCCTCGGTGCCTATGCGGCTGGTAAGCCAAGCGCGGTAGTCGTATTCGCCGTTGCCGCTACCAAAGACATGGGTGAAGGTACCGCTATTGACGATGAGTTCGGTGCTGTTGACGCGGCCGGTGAAGTCGTTGCCGCCATAGATGGTGTCGATAATCCAGGAGCCATTGGTGGGCTCGTAGGCGTTGATGAGGCCTGTCGCGGCGACTTGTACGTCGCTGGCGAGGCAGCCGAGATAGAGGGCTTTGAGGGGAGCCTGGGCAGTGGCTTCATAGCGCACCACTGTGGTTCCCACGTTGCCGGAGCGTCCGCCACCGAACATTACGTGGCGTGCGCCGGTAAGGCTTTGGAAGTTGCGGACGGTGAGCACGGCGCTGTCGAGGACGTTGCCCATGGCTGTGGCGTTGTCAATGTAGCCGTCGATGTGCTGGCCTGTAACGTCGAGTTTAGCGACAGCGATATAGGTATCGTGGCATCCGTCGCCGATTTTGATACCTTGGTTGTTGATACGGCCTTGGCCGGCGCCGAAGACCATGCCGCCCAGGTTGCCGCCCTCGGCGTCGAGGAGGACATCGGTTTTGCGGCAGTCGCCAGAGATGCCACCACCATAGATGCTGCCTTCGAGGGTGACATTGTCACGGATGATGACCGAGGCGCTGTCGACATAAGGACGACCTTTAAGGTCTTGATACATCTTTTGGGTGACTTTGTCGCGGATGTAGTAGTTTTGGGTGACATAGCTAGGTTTGGCGTGCCAGTTGCTGGCGAGGTCTTTGTATTGGTTTATGTGGCTTGGGTCGTTGGGGTCGTTGTAGCGATAGAAGGGGTAGTCGCCGTTGCCACCGCCGTAGACGTCGCCATGGATGGTGAGGTCGGCGTCGCCGCCGATGAGGACGTGGGAGCTAGGCACTTCGCCCGAGGCGTCGTTGCCGCCGAAGATCTTGCCTCCGATATAGCCTTTGGTTACACTGACATAGCTGTCTTGCTCAAGGTCGGCGGCGTTGCAGCCTGCATATACATGGTGTGCCACGGCCATCTTGGGAGAGGCGATGGGCACATAGGTGCTGAGGGAGAGGTTTTTGATGAACTCGTTGCCGGTCATGCCGCCGAGGTTGCCGCCACCATAGACGTAGCCTGCTTTACCTTTGACGAGGACCATGCGAGGCACTTTGGTCATGTTGACAACGTTGTTGCCGCCAAAGAGGTTGCCGACATTGATGTTGCTGGCATCTTCTGTGGGGTCGTCGCCGACGCAGTTCATGTATACGAAAGCGCGTCCCGCGCCGAGGGTGGAGCCGTCGGTGCCTTGGGTACCGCTGGCGGTGAGGGCTGTGCTACCGTCGCCGTAGTTGACGACATCGACACCTACAGTGGCGCTGTTGCCGCCGGCATAGACGTTGCCGATGGTGCCGGTTTTGTTCATGTTGATGTCGACGAAGCCGCTATATTGTGTGGGGATAGCCACAGGGCGCTGGCAGCGCGACACTGTCTCGGTGTAGCGATCGTTGCTTTCCACAATCCAGCCACTTTCGTCGTCGAAATATTCGTAGTTGTATGCGCCGTTGCCGCCGCCGTAGACGCTACCTGAGATGGTGGGAGAGCCTTGTACGAGGACATAGGAGGCCGCGTTGGCCTGGTTGAGGGCGATGGTGGTATGGCCGCCGTCGAGGACGGGGATAGGAGCGATGGTGTCGAGGGTCACGCCGTCGGCTTTGGCGGTGCTGTTGCCAGTACGGCCACGGCCTGTGACGGTACCGGTTTTGTCGTTGCCGCCATAGACGTCGCCATAGATGGTGCCGCCGGTGATGATCATGTCGGCGGTGCCATAGACGCAGGCGAAGTTGCCGCCGCCGAAGATGCTGGCGCTATTGGTGGCGTCGTCGCCGATGGTGCCTCCAGTGATTTTGACCTTGGTGGAGCCGTTGCCAGCAGCGTAGTCTTGCTTGGCCACGGTGACCAGGTTGCCGCCACCATAGATGTGCTGGAGAACGGTGCCGTTGCTGACGAGGACATTGGTATGGAAGATGGAGGGTATGTTGACGCCGGCGAGCTCGGTGTGAGTGTTCTCACTGCTGTTGAGCGAATATTTGGCGTTGACATCGTTGTAGGTGCTGTTGCCCATGCAGCGGTAGTATCCGTTGCTGCCGCCGAAGATGGTCTGGTAGACCGTGGCGTTGGCGCCATCGATACGGACGTTGGATTTGGCGTCGTTAGGTATGTCGCCCGAGATGTTGGTACCGCCGAAGATGGTGCCTACCTTACCCTCGGTGACACAGACGTAGGTGTCGTGGGCTGTACCGGCGCTCTGACCGCCACCGTAGATGGTGTCGCAGATGATGTTGGACGAGTTGAGGACGACATATGTGCTGAGGGTTGCTGTGCCGCTGCCCTCGTTGTCGGTGGTGCTCTTGCTGGCATAGGTCGCAGAGCCGTTCATGACGCCTTTGTTGCCGCCGCCATAGACGTTGTGGATGCCGCCTTTGGTGAGGGTGAGAGTGGGTATGCCGGACATGTCTGCAGCGTTGTTGCCGCCGAAGAGGCAGCGGATGTCGAAGACGCTGGTGACAGGGCTGTAAGCTACGGGAGTGGTATGGTAGGGAGAATGAGCGAGGTCGTAAAGAGGTGTTGTGACGTTGACAGTGACAGTGGTGCTGGTGACGTCGGCGCTGTTGCCGCCGGCGAAGAGGGTGTCGATCTGGCCGCCGGTAACGCTGATGACGACATTTTTGCCAGCCACCTTGTTGCCGCCGCCGAAGAGGTAACGGATGCCATGCTCGCTGTTGTCGCTAGTCCAAGCGTGGCCATATTGTTCCTTGCCGCCGAGGTTGACGGAGGTGGTGTTGTCGACGAGGGTGTTGGTAACGCTGATGCTCTGGGTGGAGCCGTCGCCGAGGAAACCGCCGAAGTTGTTGCCGCCAAAAACGGAATACATGACTCCGCCGTTGATGGCGAGAGTGGTGTTGGTGTTGTTCTCGAGGCTAATGAAAGCGTTCTTGGCGCCGCCGAAGAGCGAGTCGATACGGGGATAGTCGGTGTTGACTGTGACGGAGGTCTTGCTGATTGAGGGGAAAGACAAAACCTTGTTGGCATCACCTGTGTTGGTCCAAGCTATCTCACCAGGTTGGTGGGCCTTGGTCATGGCCTTGATCGAGGCTGACGGAGCTACTGTCTGTGAGCTGTAGCTGTCGCTGGCAGCTTGGAATGATGTGCCGTTGTAAGCGTAATAGCCGTTGCCGCCGCCGTAGACAGAACCGATGGAGATTTGTGCCGCGGTGTGGTCAACATGTCCGATGGTGATGGTGGAACCGTTGGCACCATTGACGGTACCGGCGATATCGTTGCCGCCATAGACTGCAGAAACAGTGTCGCAATCGTAAACTTTGACAACGGTGTTGCCGTTAACGTCGGCCATACGGCCACCGCCAAAGACAGCTCCTCCGATGGTCTGACCCTGTGCCACTCCGGCACCAAGAATCATCATCGAAACAGCCATCCATGTTTTAACAATTTTTAACATATATCTTTTCATTTTTTTCGTGGGTATTACTTGTCAATAGTGAGTTTTGGTAGTTTTTTGAGTGTATTTATATATATATTTTTGAGTGTATTTTCCTCTGCACAGAAAACGCATTCGAATTCAATGTTTTGAATCGAAGGGTTCTTTATGCTCTAAACATGCAAATATATATAAATTTTTTATATTTACGCAAGAGTTTTCTGAGTTTTTTTCGATTTGCGTTTTATTTTTTACGTTTTAGTTTGAAAGGAATTTCAAATTTTGAAATGAGATATGCAAAAAAAAATCTCTGCGGGGTCGCAGAGATTTTTCCAGATTTTTTGGATTATTATCTTAGGCTTTGCCTTGAGGTACCATGTCGTAAGGTATGGCATCGTGAGGGCCATGAGGCTCGTCGATGGTACCAAAGTTGTCCTCGTATTTGCGCACATTCTCGGACAACGCCATGAGAAGACGTTTGGCATGAATGGGGGGCATTATTATGCGCTGACGCACTGTGGCGCCCTCTTTGCCTGGCAGAGCCTGTGCAAAGTCGAGAATGAACTCGGCAGGGGAATGGGTTATCAGGGCAAGGTTGCAATAGGTGCCCTGCGAGACCTCGTCGTTGATGCTGAGGTTGATATTCTGGGGTTGCTTTTCTTGTGGCATGGTGGGTGGTTTTTGGGTCGGACAGGTCGGACTTGTCGGACAGGTCGGACGGGTCAGACAAGTCGGACAGGTCCGACTGTTTTTTAGGCTTTTATTTTGCTTTTGTCGCCTACGATGAGGTTCTGGTATTCGGGCAGACCGGTACCTGCAGGGATGAGGTGTCCGACGATGACGTTCTCCTTCATGCCCTCGAGGAAGTCCTGTTTGGCATTGATGGCGGCTTCGGTAAGCACCTTGGTGGTCTCCTGGAAGGAGGCGGCGCTGATGAAGCTCTTGGTCTGCAGAGAGGCTCGTGTGATACCTTGCAGTATCTGTTTAGCCGTAGCAGGCTTGGCATCGCGGGCAGTGACGAGTTTCTTGTCCTGACGGCGCAGGAAGGAGTTCTCGTCGCGCAGTTTGCGGGCTGTGATGATCTGACCGTTTTGCAGGTTCTCGCTGTCGCCGTTGTCCTCGACGACTTTCATGCCGAAGATCTCATCGTTGGTCTCGTGGAAGTCGATCTTGTTGACGAGTTCGCCTTCGAGGAAGCGGGTGTCGCCCGGGTCTTCGATCTCGACTTTGCGCATCATCTGACGCACGATAACTTCGAAGTGCTTGTCGTTGATCTTCACACCTTGGAGACGGTAGACCTCCTGGACCTCGTTGACGATATACTCTTGCACCTTCATGGGTCCCTTGACGGCTAGGATGTCGGCCGGAGTGATGGCGCCCTCGCAGAGAGGTGTGCCAGCCTTGACGTAGTCCTGATCCTGGGCAAGGATTTGTTTGCTGGTGCTGATGAGATAGTTGCGGCTTTCGCCGGTCTTGGAGGTGATGGTGATTTCGCGGTTGTTGCGTTTAAGCTTCTTGGCGATGGAAACGATACCGTCGATTTCGGCGACGACAGCGGGGTCGGAGGGGTTGCGTGCCTCGAAGAGCTCGGTGACGCGGGGCAGACCGCCCGTGATGTCGCCAGCTTTGCCGAAGCTGCGCGGTATTTTAACCATGATGTCGCCGGCACGGAGCTGCTGACCGTTGTCGACTCCGATATGGGCGCCAACAGGCAAGTCGTAAACTTTGAGAATATTGCCCTCGTCGTCGACGATGTTGAGGGTCGGGTTTTTGGTGCGCTGACGCGATTCGACGATGACTTTGTCCTGCAGGCCAGTCTGGGAGTCGCTTTCGACGCGGTAGGTGACGTTCTCGATGACGTTTTCGAAGCTGACCTTACCAGCGACGTCGCTGATGATGACGACATTGTAGGGGTCCCATTCGGCGATGAGGTCGCCGCGGTGGATTTGTTCGCCAGCCATCTTGTAGAGTTTTGAGCCGTAGGGGAGAAGAGCCGAGAAGAGAGTGACGTCGGTCTTGGGATCAACTATGCGCATTTCCGCGGAGCGGCCCATGACGAGGTTGTAGCTTTCGCCTGTGGTCTCGGTGTAGGGTATGCTGCGGAGCTCGTCGATTTCGAGAATACCTTCGTGGTGGGACTCTATGCTCGATGTGGTACCGATGTTGCCACCAGCGACACCACCGACGTGGAAGGTACGGAGGGTAAGCTGAGTACCAGGTTCACCGATAGCCTGAGCGGCGATGACGCCGACGGCTTCGCCTTTCTGAACCATGTGACCTGTGGCGAGGTTGCGGCCGTAGCATTTGGCGCAGACGCCATGTTTAGCCTCGCAGGTGAGCACTGAGCGTATCTCGACCTCCTCGATATGAGCCTCCTCTATGCGGCGGCAGATCTCTTCGGTGAGTTCTTCGCCAGCAGCGACGATGAGTTCGTCGGTGACGGGGTCGAAGATGTCGTGTACCGAGGTGCGGCCGAGGATTTTCTCGCTGAGGCTTTGGACGATGTCCTCGCCTTTCTTGAGTGCTGTGGTGGGCAGTCCGCGGAGGGTACCGCAGTCTTCCTCGGTGATGATGACGTCGTGGGCGACGTCGACGAGACGACGGGTAAGGTAACCAGCGTCGGCAGTCTTAAGAGCGGTATCGGCAAGACCCTTACGAGCACCGTGGGTGGAGATGAAGTATTCGAGCACCGAAAGACCCTCCTTGAAGTTGGAGATGATAGGGTTCTCGATAATCTCATTGCCAGCGGCGCCAGCTTTCTGAGGTTTAGCCATAAGACCACGCATGCCTGAGAGCTGACGAATCTGTTCCTTGCTACCACGAGCTCCCGAGTCGTACATCATATATATTGGGTTGAAGCCTTGGTTGTCGGCTTTCAGCTTCTTCATGAGTGTTTCGGTGAGCTGGTTGTTGGTGTTGGTCCAGATATCGATGACGTGGTTGTAGCGTTCGTTGTTGGTGATAAGACCCATAGCATATTGAGCCATGACCTCTTCGACCTCCTCGTTGGCATGTTCTATCATCTGTTCCTTTTCGACGGGGATGATGACGTCGCCGAGGTTGAAGGAGAGACCGCCCTTGAAGGCCATGCGGTAACCCATAGCTTTGATATCGTCGAGGAATGCTGCCGTGGCGGCGTTGCCGCAGACGGTGAAGAGGTCGCCGATGATGTCGCGGAGGCTCTTCTTGCCCATGACCTGGTTGATGTAGCCATAGGCCTCAGGGACGACTTGATTGAAGATGACGCGACCCACGGTGGTGCGGAGACGGTCGGTCTTGATATAATGACCTTGAGTGTCGGTGACGGGGAAGCCGTCCTTGTCGCGCAGCACCTCGTATTCGGTGCGGCAGCACTGGGCGCGTTCCTCATCGTTTTCGCAGTCGCGGTCGTAAAGGACGTTGCCTTCGCGGTCTTTGATGACTTCGCTGAAGGTGCGGTCGGTATGTACGAAGGAGTATTCGTCGCGTTCTTTAGCCTCTTTCATGCGTACGGAGATGCAGGCGTTGAGCTGGACGCGTTTTTCGTTGTAAGCAATGATGACCTCCTCGGCGGAGTAGAAGCGCTGGCCTTCGCCCTTGACAACTTCCGTCTCTGTGGTGTGGCGCGGCTTGGTCATATAGTAAAGACCGAGCACCATGTCCTGCGACGGCACAGTGATAGGAGCACCGTTGGCGGGGTTGAGGATGTTGTGGGTGGAGAGCATAAGGAGCTGAGCCTCGAGGATGGCGGCGTTGCCAAGAGGTACGTGGACAGCCATCTGGTCGCCGTCGAAGTCAGCGTTGAATCCGGTACAGACGAGGGGGTGGAGGCGGATAGCCTTACCCTCGACGAGTTTGGGCTGGAAAGCCTGGATACCGAGACGGTGGAGGGTAGGAGCGCGGTTGAGGAGGATGGGGTGGCCTTTGAGTATGTTTTCGAGGATTTCCCATACCACGGGGTCTTTGCGGTCGACGATGCGTTTAGCGCTTTTGACCGTTTTGACGAGGCCGCGTTCGAGCATTTTGCGGATGATGAAAGGTTTAAAGAGCTCGCTGGCCATATCCTTAGGAAGACCGCATTCGTGCATTTTGAGCTCAGGGCCGACGACAATGACCGAACGGCCAGAGTAGTCGACACGTTTACCGAGCAGGTTTTGACGGAAGCGACCCTGTTTACCCTTGAGGGAGTCGGAGAGTGACTTGAGGGAGCGGTTGCTGTCGCTTTTGACCGAGCTGACCTTGCGGCTGTTGTCGAAGAGCGAGTCGACGGCCTCTTGGAGCATACGTTTCTCGTTGCGCATGATGACCTCTGGGGCCTTGATTTCGAGGAGGCGTTTGAGGCGGTTGTTGCGGATGATGACGCGGCGGTAGAGCTCGTTGATGTCGCTAGTGGCGAAACGGCCGCCATCGAGAGGAACGAGGGGACGCAGGTCGGGAGGGATGACCGGGATAATGTTGAGGATCATCCATTCGGGACGGTTGTCCATGCCACGGGCGAGCATACGTTCGCGGGACTCGCGGAAAGACTCGACGATGTTGAGGCGCTTGAGGGCGTCTTGTTTGCGTTGGTTGGAGCTTTCCTTGTTGGCGCGGTCGCGGAGTTCGTAGCTCAGTGAGTCGAGGTCGATATCCTTGAGGAGGGTATAGAGAGCCTCTGCGCCCATGCCGGCGATGAATTTGTCGGGGTCGCTGTCCTCGAGTTGGTCGTTGTTGGAGGGCAGGTTTTCCATGATGGCGTAGTGCTCCTCCTCGGTGAGCAGGTCGAGTTTGTGTACTGGGACATCGTTGAGGGTAGCCTTGCCGGGCTGGAGGACGATGTATTTCTCGTAGTATATGACCTGGTTGAGTTTTTTGCTGGGTATGTCGAGGAGTGTGCCGATCTTGTTGGGGAGAGTGCGGAAGAACCAGATGTGAGCCACGGGGACAGTGAGTTCGATGTGACCCATGCGTTCGCGACGCACTTTCTTTTCGGTGACTTCGACGCCGCAGCGGTCGCAGACGATACCTTTGTAGCGTATGCGTTTATATTTGCCACAGTGGCATTCCCAGTCGCGAGTGGGACCGAAAATGCGCTCGCAGAACAGACCGTCGCGTTCCGGCTTGTAGGTGCGGTAGTTGACAGTCTCGGGCTTGGTAACTTCGCCGTAGGAGCGTTTTTTGATGGACTCGGGCGAAGCCAGGCTTATGGTTATCGATTTGAAATCGTTCTTTAACTGTGATTCTTGTTTAAATGCCATTGTTTTCTTGTTGTTTAAAGTTCAAAGTTTAAAGTTTAAAGTAGACACTTTACACTTTACACTTTATTCAAAGGTTACCTCGAGGCCCAAGCCACGGAGTTCGTGGACGAGAACGTTGAACGATTCGGGGATGCCAGGTGTAGGCTGGTTGTCGCCCTTGACGATGGACTCGTAAGTTTTGGCGCGGCCCATGACGTCGTCGCTCTTGACGGTGAGGACCTCCTGGAGCACGTGAGAGGCGCCGAAGGCCTCGAGAGCCCAGACTTCCATCTCACCGAAGCGCTGGCCACCGAAGTTGGCTTTACCGCCGAGAGGCTGCTGGGTGATGAGGGAGTAAGGTCCAATGCTACGGGCGTGCATCTTGTCGTCGACCATGTGGTGGAGCTTGAGGTAGTAGATGTAGCCCACTGTTGCAGGTTGGTCGAAGCGTTCACCTGTTTCGCCGTCGTAGAGGTAGGTGCGACCGTTTTCGGGGAGGCCAGCCTCTTTCATGTAACCGTTGATTTGTTCGAGAGTAGCGCCGTCGAAGATAGGTGTTTTGAAGCGCTTGTTGAGCTTCTTGCCTGCCCATCCGAGGACGGTCTCGTAGATCTGACCAAGGTTCATACGCGAAGGCACGCCGAGGGGGTTGAGGACGATGTCGACAGGAGTGCCGTCGGCGAGGAATGGCATATCCTCGGCGCGGACAATCTTGGAGACGATACCCTTGTTACCGTGGCGACCAGCCATTTTGTCACCGATGCGCAGTTTGCGTTTCATGGCGATATAGACTTTTGCCATCTGCACTATGCCGCTAGGAAGGTCGTCGCCGACGGTGAGTGCGAATTTGTTGCGGGTAAAGCGGCCGTTGATCTCGCGATATTTGATATTGTAGTTGTTCAGCAGCTCTTTGATGAGGCCGTTGGTCTCTTTGTCCTGGGTCCAGCGGTTGGGGTTGACATCGGTGAAATCGATGGTGCGGAGAGCCTTCATGCTGAATTTCTCTTTCTTGTGGATGAGCTCCTCTTTGTGGGAGTTGTAAACGCCGTTGGAGGTTTTACCAGCAAGGATGACAAGGAGTTTGTCGATGAGTTTGTCCTTGAGGTCGGCGATTTCCATGTTGAACTCCTCTTCGGGTTTGGCGAGGAGTTCTTTCTCGCGGGCGCGCTGTTTGCGGTCGCGGACCACGCGAGAGAAGAGCTTTTTGTCGATGACGACGCCGCGTACCGAGGGAGGAACCTTGAGGGAGGCGTCTTTGACGTCGCCGGCCTTGTCGCCGAAGATGGCGCGGAGCAGTTTCTCTTCCGGAGTGGGGTCGCTTTCGCCCTTAGGAGTGATTTTACCGATAAGGATGTCGCCCTCTTTGACCTCGGCGCCGATGCGGATGATACCATTTTCGTCAAGGTCTTTGGTGGCGTCGCTGCTGACATTGGGTATGTCGCGGGTGAGCTCCTCGTCGCCGCGCTTGGTTTCGCGTACTTCGAGGGTGAATTCCTCGACATGGACGCTGGTGTAGATATCCTCGCGGACCACGCGTTCGCTGATGACGACAGCATCCTCGAAGTTGTAGCCTTTCCAAGGCATGAAAGCGACCATCATGTTGCGACCCAGAGCCAGTTCGCCGCCTTGAGTGGCATAGCCTTCGCAGAGCACCTGACCTTTCTTGACCTTGTCGCCTTTGCGGACGATAGGACGGAGGTTGATGGCGGTGCTGTGGTTGGTGCGCTGGTATTTGGTGAGGGGATATTCGTGCAGGTCGTCGTCGAAGCTTACGAGGCGTTCCTTTTCGGTGCGAGCGTGCTCGATGACGATTTTGGTCGAGTCGACATATTTCACCACACCGTCGGCCTCAGCGTTGAGGAGCACGCGGCTGTCCTCGGCGACGGATTTCTCGATACCTGTTCCGACGATGGGGATCTCGGGGTTGAGGAGAGGCACAGCCTGGCGCATCATGTTAGAGCCCATGAGTGCGCGGTTGGCGTCGTCGTGTTCGAGGAAGGGGATGAGAGATGCCGCGATAGAGGCGATCTGGTTAGAGGCGATGTCGATGAGGTCGACCTCTTCAGGTGAGACGATGGGGAAGTCGGCTTGGCGGCGTGCTTTGACGCGCTGACCAATGATGTGACCCTTCTCGTCCTGAGGTGTTGTGGCCTGAGCCACGGTTTTGTTCTCTTCAGCCTCGGCAGTGTAGTATACAGGGTCCTCTTCGAACATGACCTGGCCGTTCTCGACACGCTGATAGGGGGTCTCGATGAAACCGAGGTTGTTGATTTTGGCGTAGACGCTGAGAGAGGAGATAAGACCGATGTTGGGGCCTTCAGGAGTCTCGATGGTACAGAGGCGGCCGTAGTGAGTGTAGTGGACGTCGCGGACCTCGAAACCTGCGCGGTCGCGGGAAAGACCTCCGGGACCCAACGCCGAGATACGGCGTTTGTGAGTGATTTCGGCCAGGGGGTTGGTTTGGTCCATGAACTGCGACAGCTGGTTGGTGCCGAAGAAGGAGTTTATGACCGACGACAGTGTCTTGGCGTTGATGAGTTCGGTAGGTGTGAAGACCTCGTTGTCGCGGACGTTCATACGTTCGCGGATGGTGCGGCTCATGCGAGCCAGGCCCACGCCAAACTGTGCCGAGAGCTGTTCGCCTACGGTGCGGACGCGACGGTTGGACAAGTGGTCGATATCGTCGACGTCGGCTTTCTGGTTTATAAGAAGTATTAAATACTTTATAATAGAGGTGATGTCCGTCTGAGTGAGCACGCGCACCTCGTCGGGCACATCGAGGTTTAGTTTCGTGTTAATCCTGTAGCGTCCCACGTCGCCCAGGTCGTAGCGTTTGTCGGAGAAGAAGAGTTTGTCGATGATGCCGCGAGCCGTTTCCTCGTCGGGAGGTTCGGCGTTGCGGAGCTGACGGTAGATGTATTCCACAGCCTCCTTGGCATTATTGGCTGTGTCTTTTTTCAGAGTGTTGTAGATTACTGAATAGTCGATACCGTCTTTGTCTTCTGTGGTGACAAGAATGGTTTTGATGTTGAGTTCAAGGATTTTCTCGATATTCTCCTCGGTGAGTTCGACGTCGCGTTCGATGACCACTTCGGTACGTTCCATGGAGACCACCTCGCCGGTGTCTTCATCGACGAAGTCCTCGATCCAGGAGTCCACCACGCGGGCAGCGAGTTTGCGGCCTATATTTTTCTTGAGGTTGGCGCGAGTAGCCTTGACTTCCTCGGCGAGTTCGAAGATGTCGAGGATGTCTTTGTCGGTCTCGTAGCCGATGGCGCGGAGAAGGGTTGTGATGGGGAGTTTCTTTTTGCGGTCGATGTAGGCGTACATCACGTTGTTGATGTCGGTGGTGAATTCCATCCAGCTACCCTTGAAGGGGATGATACGGGCGCTGTAGAGCTGAGTACCGTTGGAGTGGAACTGAGTGCCGAAGAAAACGCCAGGAGAGCGGTGAAGCTGCGATACCACGACACGCTCGGCACCGTTGATGACGAAAGTGCCTTTCGGGGTCATGTATGGTATCATGCCCAGATATACAGGTTGCTCAATGGCTTGGAACTCTTCGTTTTCGGGGTCGTTGCAGGAGAGTTTCAGTTTAGCCTTGAGAGGGACGCTGTAGGTGAGGCCGCGTTCGATACATTCCTCGATAGTGTAGCGAGGAGGATCGATGAAATAGTCCAGAAACTCAAGTGTGAAATTATTGCGGGCATCCGAGATAGGGAAGTTCTCTTTGAAGACTTTGAAGAGTCCTTCATCGAGACGGTTGTCAGGGTTGGTCTCAATCTGGAAAAAGTCCTGGAACGACTTCAGCTGAATGTCCAGGAAGTCCGGATAGTTGAACTTTCTGACGGATGCGAAATTGACTACTGTGGGTTGATTTTTTGCCAAGGGATGAAAATTTTAAGATTACGATTGGCTAGTCTTTTCTCTCGTTAGGACTAGTATTACTAGTTATATACGCACGCGAAAGTGCAGTGCATAGTAATAAGGAATAGGTACACCGACCCTACGATCGGTGACCCTATTCCTTTATGAGCTAAGCAGTAAAGAACTTACTTAATCTCAATCTCTGCGCCAGCCTCTTCGAGGGCTTTCTTCAGAGCTTCGGCCTCGTCTTTGGAAACGCCTTCCTTAACGGGTTTAGGAGCGTTGTCGACGAGTTCCTTGGATTCTTTCAGACCGAGGCTAGCGAGGTCCTTAACAGCCTTTACAACTCCGAGTTTCTTGGTGGTGTCGGAAACACCCTTGAGGATAACGTCGAAGGAGGTCTTCTCTTCAGCGGCGGCGGCACCGGCGCCGGCAGCGGGAGCTGCGACTGCGACAGCGGCAGCGGCGGGTTCAATGCCGTACTCCTCTTTAAGGACGTCAGCTAATTCTTTTACTTCTTTAACGGTCAAGTTAACCAGTTCTTCTGCTAAGGCTTTAATGTCTGCCATGATATTTAAATTTTAAAATGTTTTTAAATTGATTTGATTTTTTGTGACCAGTGACCAGTGATTTGTGACCAGTTTATGTCGTTTCACCATTCACTTTTCACTATTAACTTTTTTTTATTGGGCTCTCTCTTCGAGAGTTTTGAGGACACCGGTGATGGTGTTGCCGGCCGACTGAAGTCCGGAGACGACGTTCTTGATAGGCGACTGCAGGAGAGCGATGACGTCTGCAATGAGTTCGTTTTTGGACTTGATGTTGACCAGAGCCTCAAGGTGTTCAGCGCCGATGTAGAAGCTTTCCTCGACGTAGGCACCCTTAAGGACGGGCTTCGTTGTACCCTTGTTGGCCGCGACAAACTCTTTGATAAGCTTTGCGGGGGCGTTGTTGATGTTGGAGAGCATGATGCAGGTCTCACCCTTGATGACGGGCTTGAGTTCGGAGTAGTCTACGCCACTCTTTTCCATAGCCTTGATGAGAAGGGTGTTTTTGACCACCTCCAGCTTCACTTCCTTGCGGAAGGCAGCGCGGCGCAGCTTACTTGTCAGCACGGAGTTCAAACCTCCGATGTCGGCGATGTAGAGATGCGGATAGGCCTTGATTTCTTCGCACAACGAGTCAATCAGTTGGTCTTTTTGTTCTTTTCTCATGATTAATTATTCTGATTTACCAAATAAATTACAATGTAGCGGCTTTGGTGTCGACTTTGACGCCGGGGCTCATGGTCGAAGAGACGGTGATGCTCTTGACGTAGGTACCCTTGGCTGCTGAAGGTTTCAGTTTCATGATAGCCTGAAGCACCTCGCGGGTGTTTTCGAGCAGTTTTTGATCGTCGAAGCTGCATTTACCCACAGCGGTGTGGATGATACCGAATTTGTCGACTTTGAAGTCGATTTTACCAGCCTTGGCCTCTTGGACGGCTTTGCCAATCTCCATTGTAACGGTGCCGGTCTTGGGGTTGGGCATAAGTCCACGGGGTCCCAGGATACGTCCGAGGGCACCGACTTTGGGCATTACGCTAGGCATGGTGATGATGACATCCACGTCGGTCCAACCGCCTTTGATCTTGGTGATATACTCATCGAGACCGTAGAAATCGGCTCCAGCAGCTTTTGCTTCCTCCTCCTTGTCGGGGGTGCAGAGTACGAGGACACGCACAGTTTTACCGGTACCGTGAGGCAGAGTGACGCTGCCGCGGACCATCTGGTTAGCTTTGCGAGGGTCGACGCCGAGACGGACATCGATGTCAAAGCTGGAGTCAAACTTGGTGTAGGTAATCTGTTTTACGACGCTGACGGCCTCTTCGAGAGAGTAGACCTGGGTCTTGTCGAATTTAGCAAAAGCTTCTTTTTGTTTTTTTGTGAATTTTGCCATTTTAGCTTGTTTTTGTGGTCACCGCGCTTTCAATTTCAATTTTGAATTTTGAATTTTGAAATTTACTTTTCAATTTTCAACTTTCAATTTTCAATTTTTTACTAACGCTACCACTGTTAATACTTTTCTTACTTTGCCAGGGGGCTCTCACCCGTAACGGTGATACCCATGCTGCGTGCTGTGCCGGCGACCATGCTCATAGCTGACTCGATAGTGAAGCAGTTCAAGTCGGGCATTTTGGCTTCGGCAATCTGGCGCACCTGTTCCCAAGTTACGGAAGCGACTTTGACGCGGTTGGGTTCTGCGGAACCTTTGGCGGCTTTAGAGGCCTCTTTCAACTGGACGGCAACAGGGGGAGTCTTTACTACAAAATCAAAGGACTTGTCGGTATAGACATTGATGATGACAGGCAGAATTTTGCCGGCCTGGTCCTGCGTACGAGCGTTGAACTGCTTGCAGAACTCCATAATGTTTACACCTTTGGCACCCAAAGCGGGACCTACGGGAGGTGCCGGGTTGGCGGCGCCGCCTTTGATCTGAAGCTTAATCAATCCTGCAATTTCTTTTGCCATTGAATGTAAGTTTAAAAAATTTGTTACTTCTTTTCTCTATTATTTTCGCATCATATCCCCACGCCCTTGTAGTGATGTCGTAGAAGAGACATATAGAAGGGGAATGATTTTGTGTCGCTATTCTTTTTCCACTTGGTTGTAGTTGAGCTCGAGAGGAGTCTTGCGGCCGAAGATTTTGACTGTGACTTTCAGTTTCATCTTTTCTTCGTTGACCTCTTCGACGATGCCGGAGAAGGAGTTGAAAGGGCCATCGATGACTTTGACGGGCTCGCCGACAATGAACTTGTCAATCATACCGCCGTCGCTGTCGAGCTGCTCATCCATGTTGCCAAGGATGCGGCTCACTTCGACAGGGCGCATAGGTATGGGAGCGCTGTCTTTTTCGCGGATAAAGTCTAGCACATTGGGAACGTTCTGAATGACAGGTATGATTTCATCACGGAGGTCGGCTTCAATCAATACATATCCAGGGAAAAGGTTGCGGTCTTTGACCACCTTTTTCCCGTTACGTATAGTGTAGACCTTCTCGGTAGGTATGAGCACCTGGGGCACCAAGTCAGACCAGCCACGTTTGGACATCTCACTTTCGATGTACTCTTTGGCTTTCTTCTCTTTGCCGCTGATAGCTCTTACGACATACCATTTCTTAGACTGTTGTTCCATTGCAAAACACTATTGAAAAAGATATGATTTTTCCATTTTTCGGACAGAGAAAGCAGTGTCTCAATAATTGATTGGGAAGCAAGGCACCGCCGCTGTCGGAGGAAAATCCGACAATTGTTATCCGATAATGGAATAATAGATTCCTAAAATACCTTTCCATACACCTCCCTGGACGCCGAAAACATAGTCCATAAGGAAGATGATGAGGGCAAGGATAACGGCAGCAACAGCAACGACAACGGCGCTGTTCTGCAGTTCTTTGAATGTGGGCCACGACACTTTGTGCACAAGTTCGTCGTAGCTAGATTTCACGTAGTCTCCGAATTTAGACATCTTTCTTCAGTTTTTATTGGCAGGGGCAGAGAGAATCGAACTCCCAACTACGGTTTTGGAGACCGTCATTATACCATTTAACTATGCCCCTATCGAAAGGGCGTACACAAGGCACGCCCCTAGGATGGATTATTCAATGATCTTGGTTACCTGACCAGAACCAACGGTGCGGCCACCCTCGCGGATAGCGAAGCGGAGGTTCTCGTTCAGAGCGATGTCGGCGATAAGGTCGACGGTGATGGTGAGGTTATCGCCAGGCATAACCATTTCACGACCCTCGGGGAGGATGATGGTACCGGTGACGTCAGTGGTACGGAAGTAGAACTGAGGACGGTAGTTGTTGTGGAATGGGGTGTGACGACCACCTTCTTCTTTCTTGAGGATATAGACGGTAGCCTCGAATTTGTGGTGAGGTTTGATTGAGCCAGGTTTGGCGATAACCATACCACGACGGATTTCGTCCTTGTCGATACCGCGGAGCAGCAGACCTACGTTGTCGCCAGCTTCACCCTCATCGAGGATTTTGCGGAACATCTCGACACCGGTAACAACCGATTTCAGTTTCTCGGCACCCATACCGATGATGTCGACGGGGTCGGAGGTGTGGATAACACCAGTCTCGATACGACCGGTAGCAACAGTACCACGGCCGGTGATTGAGAATACGTCCTCGACGGGCATGAGGAAGTCTTTATCAACTGCGCGGGTGGGCAGTGGGATCCAGGTGTCAACAGCCTGCATAAGTTCCTCAACCTGGGCAACGCCGCTGGCTTCGCCGTTGAGGGCTGCAAGAGCAGAACCGCGGATGATGGGGATGTTGTCGCCATCATAGTCATAGCTGCTGAGGAGCTCGCGAACTTCCATCTCAACGAGGTCGAGAAGTTCGGGGTCGTCAACGAGGTCGCACTTGTTGAGGAAAACAACAAGCTGGGGAACGCCGACCTGACGGGCGAGCAGGATGTGCTCACGGGTCTGGGGCATAGGACCGTCGGTTGCAGCGACAACGAGGATAGCACCGTCCATCTGGGCAGCACCGGTAACCATGTTCTTCACATAGTCAGCGTGACCAGGGCAGTCGACGTGAGCATAGTGACGAGTCTCGGTCTGATACTCAACGTGAGCGGTGTTGATGGTGATACCACGCTCTTTCTCTTCAGGAGCAGAGTCGATAGCGTCGAAAGATTTCACTTCGGAAAGACCCTTAGCGGCGAGCACCTGGGTGATAGCAGCGGTGAGGGTAGTCTTACCGTGGTCAACGTGGCCGATAGTACCGATGTTGACGTGCGGTTTAGAACGATCAAATTTTTCTTTTGCCATTTTTTAATACGTATTAAAATGTTATTAAATTAATAAGATTATTCATTAATAGTATATAGTGCAAACTTTTTTCACAGACATAGAGGCGCAAGTTTTTTGCGTCTCTTACTTATTTTTCGATGTTATCACACTCACGAGTCGTTATTTTTGCACAAAAAAAGAGCTACAGACCGGATTTGAACCGGTGACCTCATCCTTACCAAGGATGCGCTCTACCAGCTGAGCTACTGCAGCTTTTACCTCTTTCGAAGCGATGGCGGTCTCGTCTCTCTCCGCCTTATTGATTTGAGCGGAAGACGGGGCTCGAACCCGCCACCTATAGCTTGGAAGGCTATCGCTCTACCAAATGAGCTACTTCCGCTTCTCTGTAGGTTGTGGGGAAGAGTGGACTCGAACCACTGAACTCCGAAGAGGACAGATTTACAGTCTGTTGCAATTGCCACTATGCGACTTCCCCATTTTTTCCGATGCCTTTTCTGGCGACAAAAGGTCGAGCCGATGAAGGGACTCGAACCCCCGACAGGCTGATTACAAATCAGCTACTCTACCAACTGAGTTACATCGGCTTTTTTCGCTTTTTCAAACAACTCTTTCTCTTGTTTTGAGAGTGCAAAAATACAACTTTTTCCAATACGTGAAAATTTTTTTTCAACTTTTTTTGTCTCTGTAATAGTATTTCTTTGTTTTTCAGTGATATCTATAAGCTATTTTTTGTTATTATTTTTATTCATCTCTTGCTATTACTCGCTTTTTCCATTCTTTTTTATCGATGCATTCTTTGTTTTTGCCCTCTTTTTTTTCGATTATTTTGAATATCTGTATAAATGTTTATCATTCAACAAAATAATCCTTTTTGCAATATTTTCGGATTATCGTCGTTCATGAGGTGAGGGGTTGAAAGGATAAAAAGTTAGAAAGGATAAAAAGTTAGAAAGGTTAAAAGGTTAAAAGGTTAAAAGGTTAGAAAGGATAAAAAGTTAGAAAGGTTAAAAGTTTAAAAGGATTAAAAGGTTATAAAGGATTAAAGGGTTGAAAGGGTTTTAAAATTTAATTTTCAATTTTCAATTTTCACGTTTCACGGGTTACATTTTTACAATATGAATATTCCTTCTAAGATATTAGAAAACGCTGTCGAAGAGATTGCGACATTGCCGGGAGTGGGCAAAAGGACGGCATTGCGCTATGCTTTGAGTTTGCTGAACATGCAAGACGGTGAGTTCGCCGCTTTCGTGGGCTCGCTTACAAGTCTGAAGAACGAGTCGCATTATTGCAGCCAGTGCCATTGCATAAGTGACACGCCGGTGTGCCCCATCTGCTCCAGTGTGAAACGCAACCACAGTATTGTATGTGTTGTGGAAAACATACAGGAGGTTATGGCGATAGAGAACACTGGCCAGTATCAAGGAGTATATCATGTGCTTGGGGGTGTCATATCGCCCCTTGACGGCATTGGCATCAACGATCTCACCATAGCGCAGTTGTTGGCGCGTGTTGAGGAGGGCGGCATTGAAGAGGTCATACTGGCCTTGCCCACCACCATGGAGGGCGACACTACCAATATCTATATAGACCGCCAGCTTCAGAGATTCCCTTCTGTCAAGGTCACCACGATAGCGCGCGGCATTGCCATAGGCGACAACCTGGAGTATGCCGACGAGGTTACCTTGGGTAGATCAATAGTTAACCGTATTCCTTTTTCGATGTCATGAAAAAAAGAGTTTTATTATCATTGCTTGTCATAGCCTCGCTTGTTGTCAGTGGCTGCGCCGAGGCGCAGAAGTACACTGCCGATGAGATGCAGTTGCGAAAAGAGATTGGTCAGCTCCTTATTGTCGGTATCAGAGGTACCGAGATTAGCGATACTAGCCACATAGTGCGAGATATAACCGAGTACAATGTCGGTGGAGTTATACTCTTTGAATATGATGTGCCTTCACGGTCGCGTCCCCGCAACATAACGTCGCGAGATCAGCTCAAGAAATTGTGTGCCGATTTGCAGCGCAGGGCAGGCGGACGTCTGCTGATAGGCATAGACCAGGAGGGCGGCATGGTGAGCCGGTTGAAGCAGAATTATGGTTTCCCGTTATTTCCTTCTGCCAAGAAGACCGCCCAGGAGGGCGACAAGAGTGTCAGGGAGACAGCCAGACTCACTGCCGCCACACTTGCCGACCTCAACATCAATCTGGATTTCGCGCCCTGTGTTGATGTGGACATCAATCCCGACTGTCCTGTGATAGGCAAGTTGGAGCGTAGTTTCAGCGGTGACGCGAAGCGTGTGGCGCGTTGCGGCGCCATATGGGTCGAGGAATTGGAGAAAAAGGGTGTCATTGCCTGTCTGAAGCATTTCCCGGGTCATGGCAGCTCCCGTAACGACACACACCTTGGTGTCGCCGATGTCAGCGACAGCTGGATGCCGTCGGAACTGGAGCCCTACAGAGCCTTGATAGCCGATGGCAACGTGACAATGATAATGACCACCCATGTCTTTAATGCACAGTTTGACAGTGTGTATCCCGCCACTCTCTCGTACAAGACCCTGACGGGTCTGTTGCGTGACAGTCTGCATTATGACGGAGTCATTGTCACCGACGACATGGCTATGGGTGCCATGACCCAGCAGTATAATCTGGAAGAGGCGCTGACATTGACGCTTCTTGCTGGTGCCGATATGCTGTGTTTGTCCAATAACGGCGCCGAATATAACGCCGATATTGTTCCGCAGGTTGTGGATATGCTATTCCGAAAGGTGAAAGAGGGTGTTATTCCTGCCGAGCGTATCCATGACAGCTATGGCCGCATGCAGAGAATGAAGAAGGCTTTTAACCTAGGCGACTAGCGTATAGCAGTCCAGTCGATAGGTTGCTGTCCTTGGCTGACGAGGTAGTCGTTGGCTTTGGAAAAATGCTTGCATCCAAAGAAGCCGCGGTAGGCTGAGAGCGGCGATGGGTGAGGAGCGGTGAGAATAAGATGTTTCCCTTTGTCTATCAGTTGGGCTTTTTGTATGGCGAAGCTGCCCCAGAGGAGGAACACTATGCCGTTGCGACGGCTGGAGAGTTCACGAATGGCGGCGTCGGTGAAGAGTTCCCATCCGTGACGTTGGTGAGAGCCCGCCTGATGGGCGCGTACGGTGAGGGTGGCGTTAAGGAGCAGGACACCCTGTTCGGCCCAGCCGTGCAGGTCGCCACAGCCTAGAGGCACATTGGCTCCGAGATCGGAATTGATTTCCTTGATGATGTTGACCAGCGAGGGGGGCACGGTCACGCCCTGTGGTACCGAGAAGCATAGTCCGTGAGCTTGGCCGGGTTCATGGTAGGGGTCTTGACCCAGGATGACGACTTTGACTTTTTCGAATGGAGTGTTGTCGAATGCGGCGAAGATGTCGCTGCCTTTAGGATAGCATGTGTATTGCTGGCGTTCCGCGACGAGGAACTCTTTGAGTTGTGCAAAGTATGGTGCGTCGAACTGAGGCTGTAGAACTGCGAGCCAGGAGGGATGTATTTTAACTGACATTGTTTTCTTTTTGTTAACGGCGAATTATTTAGTAATGGTGAAAAAATAAGGGGGAATGATTTTGAAGTAAAAGTGGGAGTAAAAATGGGAGTTGCTCACTGTATTTTTTTTATTTCTATGGTGTTGCCTCATCGAGCTCGGCAGGCATACCACGCAGCCTTCGGCAAAAGAGGACGAATGAATATGTATTGTCCTGCGCGCAGCGCATAACTTCCTATTTTACTTCCATCGAAGATTAACTTCCTTTTATTACTTCCATTATTCCACGTTTTTTATATTCGCTGTTATGCTATGAATGGGTTGAATTTTTTCTCGTCGATTATTGTGGAGTGTTCACCGTGGCCTGGGAGAACGATGTAGTTGTCGGGGAGTGGGAGTATTTTCTCTTTGATGCTAAGTATCAAGGTCTGGTAGTTGCCGCCAGGGAGGTCGGTACGGCCAATGCTGCCTTGGAAGAGGGCGTCGCCAGTGATGACGGCCTCCTCTTCGGCAATGGCATAGCAGATGCTGCCAGGGCAGTGTCCGGGGCAGTAAAGGCAATCCACATGAATGTCGCCGATAGAGAGTTTGTCGCCGTCGTTGACAAAGATGGTGTCGAGGTCTCTCATGTTTTCGACAGAGAAGCCCATGATGCTGCCATAGGCTTCGGCCTGACCCAGCAGCTTGACGCCGTCGGAGTGCATGGTGACAGGAAGATTGTAGCGTTCCGTGGTTTGACGGAGACCGCAGATGTGGTCGATATGAGCGTGAGTGAGCAAAATCATGACGGGAGAGAGCTCCTTGCTGTTGATGAACTGGTAGAGTTGGGCATCCTCATAGGAGGCTTCCATGCCAGGGTCGACGATGGCGCACTGGCGGGAGGTCTCGTCGTAAACGACGTAGCAGTTGACGCCAAAATGGTTAAAGGTGAATTGTTTTATCATGGTCTTAAAAAAGAGGAAGCCCTGGGGTTGTTGTTGCCAGCCAGAGCTTCCGAGTTTTTTATCCGTTAATCCATTTCTCAACTTCCTCTTTCTGGATGGCGGGAACGTCGAGTTTCAGTTTTTTCCGCAGTCCGCCGAGGTCGTTGAAGAGTTTGTTGATGTTGGCCTCTTTGAGTTGAGCCAGGGTGTTTATGCCCGCTTTGCGCAGCGCCGCCACCCAGACTTCGGGTACGCCGTGGCTTACGAATTCCTCGTCGGAGGTGACAGAGGCTTTCTTTTCGGGTTTCATCTGAGGGAAGAGGAGAACGTCTTGAATGCTTTGGGCACCTGTCATCATCATCACCAGACGGTCAATACCAATGCCCATGCCCGATGTTGGAGGCATGCCGTATTCAAGGGCGCGGACGAAGTCCATGTCGATAAACATAGCCTCGTCGTCGCCTTTCTCGCTGAGGCGTAGTTGTTCTTGGAAGCGGCCGAGCTGGTCGATGGGGTCGTTGAGTTCGGAGTAGGCGTTGGCGAGTTCCTTGCCGCATACGAAGAGCTCGAAGCGTTCAGTGAGTTCGGGGTTGTCGCGGTGGCGTTTGCAGAGGGGCGACATCTCGATGGGGTAGTCGGTGACGAAGGTAGGTTGAATAAGTTTGCCCTCGCATTTCTCGCCGAAGATGGCGTCGATGAGTTTACCTTTACCCATGGTCGGGTCTGTTTCAACGCCAAGGCGTTTGCAGGCCTCGCGAAGTTCGTCCTCGTTCATGGCCGCGACGTCGACGCCAGTTTCCTCCTTGATGAGGTCGCACATAGGAGCGCGGCGGAATGGAGGTTTGAAGTCGATGTCGTTGCCCCAGACATTGACTTTGGTGTTGCCGTGGAGTTCCAGGGCTATGCGTTCGAGCATGTTCTCGGTGAAGGTCATCATCCAGTTGTAGTCCTTGTAGGGGACGTAGATCTCCATGGCGGTGAATTCGGGGTTATGGGTGCGGTCCATGCCCTCGTTGCGGAAGTTGCGGCTGAACTCATATACGCCGTTGAAGCCGCCCACGATGAGGCGTTTGAGGTAGAGCTCGTTGGCGATGCGGAGGTAGAGGTCGATGTCGAGAGCGTTGTGGTGAGTCACGAAGGGACGCGCCGCGGCGCCGCCAGGAATGCTTTGCAATACGGGAGTGTCGACCTCGAGATAGCCACGTTCATTGAAGTATTGACGCATGGTGTTGACAATCTTGGCACGCTGAACGAAGGTGTCACGAACCTGAGGGTTGACGATGAGGTCGACATAGCGTTGGCGGTAGCGCAATTCGGGATCGCTGAAAGCGTCATAGACAACGCCGTCTTTTTCTTTGACAATAGGCAGAGGACGGAGACTTTTGCTAAGTACTGTGAGTGTTTTGACATGGATAGAAGTCTCTCCCATCTGGGTGACGAAGACAAAGCCGGTGACGCCGATGATGTCGCCGATGTCGAGGAGGCGTTTGAAGACGGTGTTGTACATGGTCTTGTCCTCGTCGGGGCATATCTCGTCACGTTTGATGTAGAGCTGGATACGACCGAAGCTGTCCTGAAGTTCAACGAAGGAGGCCGCGCCCATGATACGGCGGCTCATGATACGGCCAGCAATGCTGATGTCCTGGAATTTGGTGTTGTCTTTGGGGAATTCCTCAAGAATTTGAGAGGATGTTGCGTTGACTTCGTATAACGCGGCTGGATAGGGGTTTATGCCGAGTTTCTTCAGCTCATTCAATGAGTTTCTTCGAATTTGTTCTTGTTCACTCAGTTCTGCCATGATGTATTATTGCGTTAAAGTGTTGATAATTGGGAGATAAAAGGAAGTGAATCTTCGAAGGAAGTTAAAAAGGAAGTTATGCGCTGCGCGCAGGACAATACAGACTCATTTGTCCATTTTTACTCCCACTTTTACTTCCATTTTAACTCCGATATCATTTCACTATAATTATTTTAGTTTTAATTATTATATTTATAACTAGTAAGTTATGTTTGTAGTTATATTGTTTTGAAAAATGCAAAGTTAAACAAATTTTTTGATTGTCTGGTCGAAAGTGTCGTCGCCGAGGAAAGCGACTTGGATGGGGATGTAGAAGACGGGCAGTTCGCTTAGCTGTTCCCGGACTTCGGGTTGGAGCATGCGGAGGGCGTCTTTCTCGGTGGTGACCACCGCTTTGGAGGGCTCTTTGAGGGAGTGGAAGGTGGCAGCGATGTGGTGACAGTCGGCGGCGCTGAAGTTGTGGTGATCTGGGTAGTGTAGGTGGGTGACGGTGTAGCGTGTCTCGAGGTAGTGTTTGAGCGGGGCGGGGTGAGCTATACCCGTGAGCAACAGTACCTCTTTGACATGTTGCCAAGGGGTGTCATGGTATAAAGGCTGCGGTAAGCTGTAGTTGATATAAGAGAAGAAGAGCTTTTGGGAGGGTCGTAGTTTCAGCCGTTGCCTATATTCGTCGCGTTTGGATTCGCTGAGAGCCGTGGGGCATTTGGTGACGACGACGATGTCGGCGCGGTTGCGGCCGCTGCGGAACTCGCGCAGGTTGCCGAAGGGAAGTATGTGGTCGTTGAAGAATGGGTCGCCATATTCTGTTAGCAGAATCAGTACCGACGGTTTGATTCTTCGATGTTGAAAGACATCGTCGAGGAGTATCAGGCGAGGTCTCTTCTCCATTTTGGCGAGGTGAGCCACACCTTCGAGGCGGTCTTTGCAGACAGCCACAGTCAGGGAGGGGAATTTGCGAGCCATCATGGCAGGCTCATCGCCCAACAATTGTGAATATTGAATATTGAATATTGAATTGCCAGAGGTGGATTGGAATCCTTTGGTTTTGCGTCCGTAACCACGGCTCAACAGGGCTGTGGGTATGTCGTTGAAGAGACGTACGAGATATTCTGTGTGTGGTGTCTTGCCTGTACCGCCCATACGCAGGTTGCCGACGCCGATGGTGGTGATGTCGGTAGAGGCAGACTTGCAGAGGTTGAGATTATAGAAAAGATTGCGCACCGCCACCCCTATGGGATACCATATAGATAGGGGGAACAACAGTATGGCGATGATTAGCTGAAGGGTTTTCAAGAGGGAGGTGATTATGTTTGAAGGTCTGGACTCGTTAGATACAGGGGTCTAGTCCTTGTAGATCAGGTATTTTTCACGGATTTGTTTATAATGAGAGAGCGCTGGTTCCCATGAGGCTCGTATTTGCTCTTCGGAGAGACCTTGCTGTATTTGGTGTCGCAACTTGTCGGTGCCAGCGAGAAGCTCGAAGCTGTTGGATTTCTTGAAGAAAGTGTCATGAGGGGTGTGAGCGTACATCCATAGCAGGTAAGTGAGGTCGAACTTGGCAGGTACATCGTAGACATGCTGTAGGTTCAGTCCGCGGCATTCCTGTCCCTTGAAAGGGGGATTCTCGCTGACACCCTTGATGGGGTTGGGAGTGAAGATAATGTGAGGGAAAGGTTCTTTCTCGGCTTTCTTTGTGCGGTAAGAAGGTGAGCCGATGACTTCGAAAGGCCATGGTGTGCCACGTCCCACGCTGATGTTGGTGCCTTCGAAGAGGCATAGCGAGGGGTAGAGAGCGATAGCTTGGCGGCCCTGCAGGTTGGGTGATGGCGGGACTGGCAATGGGTAAATGCTGTCGCGGTGATAGTTTTGCATAGGTACAACGACGAGGTTGCACTGAAGGCTGTCTTTCAGCCATCGCTCGCCATTGATCATTGTCGCGTATTCGCCTATAGTGAGGCCATAGACGACAGGCACAGGGTGCATGCCTATGAAGCTTTTGTATCTGCTTTCAAGCACGGGGCCGTCGACATAGTGGCAGTTTGGGTTGGGGCGGTCAAGGACAATACACGTTTTGCCATTCTCAGCGCATGCCTCCATGACGTAATGCAGCGTTGAGATGTAGGTGTAGAAGCGGCATCCTACGTCCTGAAGGTCGAAGATGACGGCGTCGATGTCGGACATCTGTTCCTTTGTCGGTTTTTTATTTTTGCCGTACAGTGATACAATGGGCAGTCCTGACTTTTCGTCTTTGCCGCTCTTGATTGTCGCTCCTGCCTCGGCGTTGCCACGGAAGCCATGTTCGGGGCAAAAGATTTTTGTCACTTTGACGCCGCAGGCGATAAGGGTGTCGACGAGGTGTGTGCCGCCAACAAGAGATGACTGGTTGCCGCATACGGCAATGTGGAGTCCGCCGTAGATGTCGTATTCGGTCTCAAGGAGTCGCTGAGCCCCTGTTTTCAGAGGTTCTGTTGTGGTCTTTTCGGGCTGTGGCTCGTGGGCAGGGCGCTGTTGAGCATGGCAGCACGAGAGAAACAGCTGCGTTGCTATCGCAAGACAGAGGACAAAGATAGGAGACAGAGCCTTCATATCCTTTCGACGTTTCGTCATAGAGTATCTGGTTTCATTTTTTGCCAGTGTGGCCGAAGCCGCCGGCGCCGCGTTCGGTGTCGCTGAGTTCCTTCACCTCGACGATTTCGGCCTGTTCGTGGCGTGCAATAATCATCTGAGCTATGCGTTCGCCGTCGTTGATGACGAAATCCTCGCCGCTGAGGTTGATGAGGATGACACATATTTCGCCGCGGTAGTCGGCGTCGATTGTTCCAGGACTGTTGAGGACGGTGATGCCTTTTTTCAACGCCAGTCCGCTGCGAGGACGCACCTGTGCCTCATAGCCGGCAGGCAGTTCCATGAAGAGGCCCGTTTTAATGAGTCCTCTTTCAAGGGGTTTCAGCGTCACTGGTCCGTCAGGCAGGAAAGCACGGAGATCCATGCCGGCGGAGAAGGCGGTCTCGTATTTAGGCAGAGGATGGTGGCTGCGGTTGATGAGCTTGAGAATCATGGAAGAGCTGTTTTTTTATCTAGTCCGACCAGGGTTATTGGGCTTTTTTTACAAGAACCTCGTCGATCATGCCGTAGGCTTTGGCCTCCTCGGCAGTGAACCAATGGTCGCGGTCGCTGTCTTTTTCGACTTGCTTGAAGGATTGTCCGCTATGTTTTGCGATGATCTCGTAGAGTTCTTTTTTGAGCTTCTGTATTTCGCGGACGGTGATCTCCATATCTGTAGCCTGTCCTTCGGCGCCACCCATAGGCTGGTGAATCATGACGCGGCTGTGAGGAAGAGCGCAGCGCATGCCTTTCTCGCCGGCGCAGAGCAGGACAGAGGCCATGGATGCGGCAAGACCAGTGCATATTGTGGCAATCTTGGGCTGAATGTATTGCATGGTGTCGTATATGCCAAGGCCGGCATATACGCTGCCTCCTGGAGAGTTGAGATAGATTTGGATGTCTTTCTGGCTGTCGACGCTTTCGAGGAAAAGGAGCTGAGCTTGTATGACGTTGCTGGTGTAGTCGTCGATGGCGGTGCCAAGGAAGATGATGCGGTCCATCATCAGGCGGCTGAAGACATCCATCTGGGTCATATTGAGTTGGCGCTCCTCAATGATATAAGGAGTCAAGGAGTCTGATATCATGCCTGCCATGGCGTTGTTGTTGATGGCAGAGGTGTACTTGGCATAGGTGGTGCTGCTTATGCCTTGGTGACGTGTGGCAAATTTTTCGAATTCTGTCATTTTTGTTTATTTTGTTTTTTTATTGTTTTCTAGTAGGTCGGGGCGTCGTTGACGGGTGCGTTCCAAGGCTTGGTCATAGCGCCACTGGGCTATTTTGGCGTGGTTGCCGCTGAGTAATATCTCTGGCACCCGCCAGCCACGGAACTCCGGAGGACGAGTGTATTCCGGAGGAGCCAGCAGGCCATCTTGGAAGGAGTCCTCCAAAGCCGACTGCTCGTCGCCTATGACGCCGGGAAGGAGACGGACAACGGCATCGCAAATCACTGCCGCGGCCAATTCGCCACCGGTAAGGACGTAGTCGCCTATGGAGATTTCACGGGTGATGAAGTGTTCTCGTAGTCGTTCGTCGACCCCTTTGTAATGTCCGCAGAGGACTATGATGTTCTCTTTAAGAGAGAGCTCGTTGGCCATGGGCTGGTTGAACATTTGACCGTCGGGAGCCGTGTATATCACTTCGTCGTATTGGCGTTCGGATTGGAGTTTTTCTATGCAGTTGACGAGAGGCTCTATGGCCATGACCATGCCTGCGTTGCCGCCATAGGGGTAGTCGTCGACGCTGCCGTAGCGGGTAAGAGAATAGTCGTGGAGGTTGTGGAAACACACATCGACGAGACCTTTTTTCTGGGCACGTTTCATGATGCTTTCCTCGAAGAACATGGACATCATGTTGGGGAACAAGGTGAGAATGTCGATGCGCATAGTTGAGAGGTGATGAATTGGTTTTATATGCAAAAAAGCATTGTTATCTTACACGCAGTTTTTGACCAATTTGGAGTACTTTTGTCTCCTTGATGTTGTTAAGTTTGCAGAGCTTTTTCACTGTTGTGCCGTTGCGTGCCGCTATTTTGCTGAGAGTGTCGCCGCTGCGCACCTTGTAGTATTTAGCTTGGTTGTTTTGTGTTTTCTTGGTAGTCTGTTCGGGAGCGGGCTTAGGTTTGGAGGGGTCGCGTTTTTGGTTTTCGGCAATAGTGCTGGCGTTGTTGGCAGCGGTGCCTGCATATTCGTTAATGCGGGAGATCTCGCTTTCAGAGGGTGAGGAGTGTGAGCTTCCGACTTTTGCGAAATATCTGGGGTTGAGGACAATCTCGTCGCTGCGTAGTTTGTGGTTGACACAGTCGACCACATATTCGGGGTTCATGGCTTTGCCCTGGTAGCGCATTTCGAAGTGAAGGTGGCTGCCGAAGCTGCGCCCTGTGTTGCCGCAGAGGCCTATGACGGCGCCGGCCTTGATGGTGTCGCCGGGGTTGACGTCGCGCTGAGACAGGTGGGCATAGTAGGTCTCGAGGCCGTTGTAGTGGCGTATAACGATGAGGTTGCCGTAGGATTTGTTGAATTTAGAGATGCGGACAATGCCGTCGAATGCCGCATATATAGGTTCGCCTGTGGGTTGGGCGAGGTCAACGCCATAGTGCCAACGGCGTTTGCGGGCTCCGAAATGTGATGACAGACGAGCGTGTTCTGGTGTCGGGAAGCAGAATTTGCGACCTTTTCTCTTGTCGGTGAGTTGAATGCGGACACCATTGGGGAGCTCGTTATCGCTGGCGTAGTGGATGACCTCATAGTCCATGCTGGCGTAGAGAATTTCTAATTCACTTTCCGCACCCTCGCCCATCTGTTCGGGACGCAAGTATTGTGATGACTGAGTGAGTTCCTCGTCGTCCTCTTCCTGAGGAGCCAGGAGCATAGGAGGCACGGCGTTGTTTTTGTTGGCGGGGTCTTTGACAGGTGCTTGGAACTCCTCGCCCTCTTCGGAATATATCAGGTCAAGGTCGTCGACGGTGATAACATTTTTATCCTCTTTCTTTGTATTGTTGTTTTGCCCATAGGATATAAGAGGCAAAAATAAGAGAGATGAAAGGGATAAAATGATGATTGCTTTATGTTTGTTCATTGTAGTCAATAGTTTTAAAATGCAAAGATACGCAAAAAAAACCAAACGGAGAATTTTTTATTTTTTATTAAGGTTCGTGGTTCATGTTTGAAAGGTTAAAAGGGATTAAAAGGTTAAAAAGGGTACAAGCTCCAGTGGAGCGCGTAGAGCTGATATGTGTGCGGAGGATTAAAGTTTAAAAAGTGTAAGTTTCAATTTCCCCAGATCACAGGTCACTCAACCGAAATGGGATAAAAAGCAAAAGGCTGCGGTACTACCGCAGCCTTTGGAGTGTTTATTCTCAGCAGCAGGGCAATTAGCCGAGGCGTCTGAATTGGCAGGTGAAGTGGCGCATAAGCTCGGCTTCCCAAGTGATTTCGAGACCACGTTTGATGGTGTCGCGGCGATCGTAAACATTCTTGAGGGCAGCGGCGATGACGTCCATGTGGTTGTTGGTGTAGACACGGCGCGGGATGCAGAGGCGTACGAAGTCGTTGCCGCCGAAACGGTTCTCGCGTGTTACGGGGTCGCGGTCGGCGAGGACGTAGCCAATCTCGCAGGCGCGGATACCGGCCTCGAGGTAGAGCTCGCAGGTGAGTGTCTGTGCAGGGAATTCCTCTTTGGGAATGTTGGTGAGCACCTTGTCAGCGTCGACAAAGATGGCATGTCCGCCGGCGGGGCGCTGGTAGGGGATGCCGTACTCGTCGAGTTTCTGGGCAAGGTAGTGGACCTGTTTGATGCGGGTCTCAACCATGTCGAACTCGATGTTTTCTTTCAGACCGACGGCGAGGGCGTCCATGTCACGGCCGTTCATACCGCCATAGGTGAGGAATCCCTCGAAGGGGATGCAGAAGAGCTTGGCACCTTCGTACCAGTCCTGCTTGTTGGTGGCGATGAAGCCGCCCATGTTAACGAGACCGTCCTTCTTGGCGCTCATGGTCATGCTGTCGGCATAGCTGAACATTTCCTTGCAAATCTCGCGGAGGGTCTTATTCTCGTAGCCCTTCTCACGGGTTTTGATGAAATAGGCGTTCTCGATGAAGCGGGCGCTGTCGATGTTGACGGGCACACCGTATTTGTGGCAGAGCTCGCAGGTCTCGCGGATGTTCTGCATGCTGACGGGCTGGCCGCCGACGGTATTGTTGGTGACGGTGAGTACCATGAAGGGGACATTGCCTTTATTCTCGACAAGGACTTTCTCCAGTTTCTCAAGGCTGACATTGCCTTTGAAAGGAACTTCGAGCTGGGTGTCGTAGGCTTCGGGGACGGTGACGTCGATGGCGAAGGCTTTGCGGCTCTCGATGTGGCCCTTGGTGGTATCGAAGTGGGCATTGCCGGGGATGATGTTGCCGGGCTTCACAAGGTAACTGAACAGCACGTTCTCGGCTGCGCGGCCCTGGTGGGTGGGGATGACATACTCAAAGCCGGTGAGCTCGGTGATGGTGTCCTTCATGTGGTAGAAAGAACGGGCGCCGCCGTAGCTCTCGTCGCCCATCATCATAGCGCTCCACTGACGGTCGCTCATGGCGCCGGTGCCGGAGTCGGTGAGGAGGTCGATGTAGACGTAGTCGCTCTTGAGCATGAAAATGTTCTGGTGGGCTTCATTGAGCCACTTTTCGCGTTGTTCACGGGTGGATTTCTTGATAGGTTCAACCATCTTGATTTTCCACGCTTCTGCAAATGGGAGTTCCATAAATATTATGTTTTTGTGATTATGTTTTTTTGAGGTTTATTTGTATATAGAAAATAAAAATATGGCACTTTGGGGTGTCATATTTTGAGATAGAACCATATATGGATATGGCTCTATAGGGTGCTGTAAATGTCTCTTCTTTTGATATTTAGGAAGAGCTGGCGAGTGTTTATATGTATGGTTTTATTTGCCATAATAGAGAATGCAAAAATACGCATTTTTTTTTAACTGGCAAATTGTATATCGATGATTTTAGAAATGAAAAAAGAAAAAAATAGATTGAAGAGTCGCTATTTCGTTGACGGGTGGGCAAAGAATCAGAGAGTTATTTTATTATGTTTTTATTGTCGCGTTTTTTGTTGGGGTCACCGACTTCGAGAGTTGTAATGGTATCATAGTTGAATTTGGTCACAGCCTTTTGGTCGGAGTCTATGACGGTGCTTTCGTCACCGGCAAGGATGTCGGGGACTTTGATTTTGATTTGAGCTTTCCATTCGCCATTGTATCTTACCATCATTAGAGTGTCGTCGACTTCCTGAATAGGTGTTTTTTTGTGGAAGGCCACTCTGGCGACGCTATCATTGGTGTAAATGATGTCTTTTATGGTGATTTTGGCGGGAGTGTTTTTCTTGATATATTCAGGGTCGACCATGCGCATTACAGTTTTTTCGATGGTGCGAAGACCCTTGACAGTTTCGGGGGTAGCATATTTGCATGCCTCGTCGATATTGTAATCGCCAGTGGCGTCAAGATAATGTTGCGCGGCGCTTTTGACTTGGTGTTTGTCGCTGGCGCAGGACGCTGAGAGCAATGTTGCCAGGCAGATTACAAAAAGGATTTTTTTCATTGTTGTTTTGGATTTGTTAAACAGCCGATGAGAGAGAAAAGATGCGGAACTTGTGGGAAATAAAAAGAAAGAGCCAGTGAATTCACTGGCTCTTTACGACTCAAACGAGTTATTATTTAACTTTAGCACCAGTCTTGGCGTCGCTATTTCTTTTGGTATCGTTAGCGGCGGACAATCCTTTGGTAGCAGCGCTATTAGCGTTGACTTTACCTTGGACTCTTTCGTTGGAAGTGGTGGTGTTGGGGTTACGCTCGTTGGAAGTGGCAGCTGTCATGGTAGGAGCCTTTTTGTTGTCCTTTGCTGTCTTGTTGCCTTTCTTGGCAGCGGTTTTAGCAGGGGCAGGTTCCTCAACAGGAGCGATAGTGTCCTGATCCATTGTGTCAACAACGGGAGTGTCAACAGTAGCAGGAGTATCCATGGCAGGAGTGTCCTGTTTTTCGGTGTTGTCGGCGTTGTTGCAAGCAACAGCGAGACCCATAGCGCAGACAGCGATGGCTGCGAGTTTGAAAAACTTCTTCATTGTTTAATGGAAATTAGATTTTATAAGGTCTTTTAGCGGATTGTTCGGTGAGAGGCATGTTGCCAGCTTTGACATTGAGGGTGCCCTGAGCAGCGGCGTTGATGTCACCACCGGTGTAACCTTCAGCGTTTGATACGAAAGCTTGGAGAGCGCTGAACATGTTAGCGTCAACAACGAAGGTGGTCTTCAAAGTGGAGAGGTCGAAAGCTTTCATGTCGCAGGTAACGCTTTTTGCCCACCAGTCACCATAGGCAGAACCATTGCTGGTGAGATAGGTGTTTTCGTAGTATTCGCAGATCATAGGACCAGTAGTGCTGCTGAGCTGACCTTGAGCGTCGGCGGTAGTGGTCTGAGAACCAGCGGCCTGCTGATAGGTGTAGAGCTCGAAGCCAGGAACGTAGCTGTCAGCGGTGCCAAAGTAGTCGGCAATCATGAAAGTGGAGCCATTATAAGTGACGTTGAGTGTTGAAGCGTCGCCAGGAACCCAAGCTTCGCCACCATTGAACTGGATTTTTACGCCGTCAGCGATCTGCTCTTCCTGATTCTGGTTGTTGTCTTCGGTGTCTTCATTTTTGTCTTTGCAGGAAGTGATAAGGCTGCAAGCAATCAGGGCAACGCCCATAATAGTGAAAATTCTTTTCATTTTTTTTCAGTTTTAAGTTAATAATTATTTTGATTAGTTACTTGTATTATCGTTTTATTGCAGTTCAAAGAGAGAATTTAAAAAAAAATACCTTAAAAGATTATAATTGTCTTTTTTTTAATCTTCTTTTTGTTGAATAGGTTGTGCGAATAATAGTGTAAAATACTGTTTTAGTGAATGTTTTTAAAGTATTATAAAAACAGGCATTCATATAGTTTTACATTGCAAATATACTAATATGTTTTATACCGACAAATTTTTTTTATTTTTTTAGCAAAATGGGGTGTGAAAAAGAATAAAAAAGAGGTAAGGCTGTTATTGAATAACGGGGTTATAAAAAAGGGAAGCGTATAAATATCAGAGACTTCTTGCAAGAAAGTCAGAGGCTTAATGTAAATAAATATTTTTTTTACCTTATAAAATATAGAACTTTGTTATTTTTGCACGCTCAAAAAAAGAAAGATACGATGTTGAAAAGGATATATTGCGAAAATCCCAACCGTCATGATGTCAATGCCGTTGCCGACATTCTCGGTGATGGAGGCATAGCCATAATACCCACCGACACACTGTATGCTTTTGTGTGCAGTATGGAGTTCAAGAAGTCGGTGGAGACCATAGCGCGGCTGAAAGGTTTTTCGCTCAAGCAGGCCAAATACTCGATGTTGTGCTGCAATCTGGCGCAGGCGTCGGAATATGTGCGGCCAATGGACAAAGAGACTTTCGCGTTGCTGAAGCGATGTCTGCCGGGGCCATACACCTTCATCATGGATGCCAACAGCCAGGTGCCGCGAAACTATTTGAACCCTAACAAAACCATAGGTATTCGAGTGCCAGCCAATCCGATATGCAACGCTATCATAGAGTCGTTGGGGATGCCCCTTATAGGAACATCAGTGCGGACTCTTGACGACGAGCGAGAGACAGAGTACCTTACCGACCCCGAGCTTATCAATGAGCTTTTCGGACGACAGGTGGAGATCGTTGTTGACGGAGGCATAGGAGATGACACACCTTCCACGGTGATAGATTGCAGCAATGGCAATATGGAGGTGGTGCGAAGGGGCAAAGGGGATGTTGATGAGTGATGGAAATAGAAAATAAAAACAAAGAAGATTAGAAAATGAGAATAGATATCAATGCAAGACGTCAGCGACAGTCAGGTCCTTGGGGCTTCTTGGGCCGTACTATCGTTCTTACTTTGGCGATAATAATAGCCATACGATTCCTGCCAGGTGTACACATGGAGGGCAACGGTGTTGGCGCCGCAGTGGTTACAGCATTGGTGATAGCACTCCTTGACAATTTTATCAGGCCGATACTCATTTTCATCACACTCCCATTCACCGTTGTGACAATGGGACTATTCATTTTTATCATCAATGCCGTCATTATTGAGATGGCAGCCGCCTTGGTGCCTCCATTCCAGGTGGACACCTTCGGCAGCGCACTTCTTTTCAGCCTTGTCATCACGGCGTTAAACTACCTTTTGGAACTTCCAAACCGTTTCCTGAATCGTGGCGAATATAAAAGCAAAGACACGGACGACGACGGTTTTACAGAGTATGAGGAGGTGGAATAAAGATTAGTATGTTATAACAACAACGGATATCAAATAATAAACAATTATTCATCAATGGAAAGAATAACAACAGTGGCCGCTCTTGGCGAGGCTGTCAGCGCCGCCAAGGCAGAAGGCAAAAGCATAGGATTGGTGCCTACCATGGGAGCCTTGCACGAAGGGCACCTCTCACTGATACGCAAAGCCAAAGAGGAGAACGATGTCGTTTTCGTCAGTGTCTTTGTCAACCCCATACAATTCAACAATAAGGAAGACCTTGCCAAGTACCCCCGCACTGTCGACGCAGACTGTGAGAAGCTTGAGAGCGTAGGCTGCGACTATGTCTTTTTGCCCAGTGTCGAGGAGATGTATCCAGAGCCTGTGAAGGAAGAATATCATTTCGGTCCTCTCGAGGAGGTTATGGAAGGACCGCGGCGTCCCGGCCATTTTTCTGGTGTCGCCGTGGTTGTGCGTCGTCTGTTTGATTTGGTCAAGCCTGTACGTGCCTACTTTGGAGAGAAAGACTATCAGCAGCTCGCCATCATTCGCAACCTGATAGAACAGATACATTATGACATTGAGATTGTTCCATGTCCTATAGTCCGTGCTGACGACGGTCTGGCTTTAAGCAGCCGCAACATGCGTCTCTCAGCATCCGCACGCGCAATGGCACCTGCAATATACGAGACTTTGCAGCAGGCGGTTGAGATGGCGGAATATGAGGATGTCGAAGAGGTTAAGGAATGGGTCGTCGAAACATTGGCGTCATTCCATGAGGTCAATCCGGACCTATGTCCTGACGATTTGAAGTTCGAGCCGGAATATTTTGAGATTGTCAATGCCAAAACACTTCAGCCTATTGATGACTGGGATGACGCTGCCGATGATGGCGCTGTGGGATGTATAGCGGTGTGGCTGAATGGGGTAAGACTTATCGATATGGTGAAGTTCTAAACGCTGCCATTTTTTATCTGTTTTTATCTACTCCGAACATCAGGAGCAGACAGTCTATTCCTCATAGTAGTAGTTCAGCATTTCGGTGTTGACGGTACGATAACCCTGAGAGACGCTTTGGATGTTTACAGAGGTGCATGACACCGGGATGTCGTCACTATAGGTGTAGCTATAACGTTTCTTAGATTCCTCGTTGCCGTCTCTGAAAGAGGTCGCTGTGGTGACGTTGTTGGCATTGCAGAATGTCGTCGCACCATTTTCGGTGGGCATAACCAGAGAAAGAAGGAGCCCCTTAATGGGGTTCTTTTTGTTGTCGTATTTGAACTCCTTTTTGATGTTCTCGTAGTTAATACTAACCACGTTGTCGTTTTTCCATTTCAGGGTCACCGTGTAATTGGATGCTTTGCTGCTTTTGGTATCGCGCATCAGGGGTTGGCCTTCGTCAAAGAGGTGCATCAAGAAGGTCTCGATGGCGTCGCATTCCGTGACAGCGCTTTTTGTGTCGACAATCTCGACATCAATACTGCTGAAATTGTGTCCGTCATGATGGAAAGTATAGGTCTGGTATACGACATCGTTTTTGTTGTAAAAATCTATTTTGTCCAGCCGACGACCATCGTATTCCAGCGTTGCGTATGAGCCACCCTGATTGCTGTTGATTCTTGTCAGGCGTTTGCCGTCGTAAACCATGGCTATGGTGTGGTCCACGCGGCCGTTGGCATAGTAGTCGATGTGGTCAAGGTTGTTGTCTTTCCAACTCCAGCGCTCGACGATATGTGAGGCCACCGAGTCGACACGGTAGGTGTGCCAAAGATGTGATGTGTCGACATGTCTCTGATACTCAACAGAAGAGTATTCATATATGGTGCTGATACGGTATTCAGGTTTGTATACGCCGTCTTTTTTGCACGATGCCAACGTGAGCGCCATTGCTGCCATTGCTATAAGTGTTACAATTCTTTTCATGCTTGTTGTTATCTCTTTTTACAGATAAAGTAACGTAATGATATCTTTTTTCGTATATTTGCATTTTGTAAAAAAAGAATACAAAGGATATATTGTTATGAAATTCAAACTCTTTTTAATAGCGACCCTGTTTTTTTACTTCATGGCTTCCTTCGAGGCTAAGTCGCAAGTCAGAGCAAAGACAACGGACAGCGTCGATGCCATTCATTACGATTTGCATTTGGACATTGGCAATAAGGCCTACCACCGCATGGAAGGGTGGACAACCGTAACTTTGCGAATTGTCACCAATGTCGACACTATCGGGTTGGAGCTATGTCCATCCGATGTCGACTCTGTGCTTGTCGACGGTGTGGCTACGCCATTCTCCTTCAATCCCTCCCAGCGGATGTTAAGAATACCTTGCAACGCCCATGCCGGCGACACCGTCGCTGTCTCTGTATATTACAGCAAAGGAGGCAGCGTTATGGCGGAAGGCTGGGGCGGCTTTTATTTTGACGAAAACATATATTATAATTTAGGTATAGCATTGTACGAGTATCCGCACAATGTTGGCAAGGCATGGTTCCCGTGCCGCGACAATTTCACCGACAAGGCGACGTATAGTTTCCATATCACCGCCAAGCCAGGCTGGAAGGCTATATGCACAGGCTTGTTGGATACCGTTGAATACCATGCTGACGGCAGTAGCACATGGAATTGGGAGCTGTCGAGGCAAACACCCACCTATCTGGTAGGTGTCGCTGTGGCGCCGTTTCATGTGATAGAGAGGAGTTTTCAGGGGGAGAATGCTGTCTATCCAGCCATGTTGGGCTTTTTGAACCATGACAGCACAGGGGTGTGGAATGCCTATAGTCATATGAGCAAGGTGATACCCGCCTTTGAGAGATGTTTCGGTCCATACCTATGGGACAGGGTGGGCTATGTGTCAACACCCAAGGGCTCTATGGAGCATGTGGGCAACATCGCGTTCACAACAATTTGTATGGCTTCGCAGGATGAGGCGTGCCTTGCCACAATGTCACATGAGTTCGCCCACTCATGGTTTGGCAATCTGGTGACATGTGCCACCAATAACGATATGTGGATAAATGAAGGAGGGGCCTCTTTCTGTGAGGAGGTCGCCGTGGAGGCGATATATGCCGACAGCGATCCGCAGAGATACAGATACTATGCCCGTGAGAACCTGTACGATGTTTTGACGAGGACACATGTGCGTGATGATGGATTCAAGCCTTTGTACGGGCAGACGCCGAGATACACATACGGTTCGACGGTATACAATAAGGGGGCTACGGTGTGGCATTCGCTTAGGGGCTACCTTGGTGACACGCTTTTTTACGCCTCATTACATACACTATTCGAGCGTTGTGCTTTCGGCAACATAGACTCCTGGCAGCTTCGCGACAGCTTGTCGCTATACAGCGGGGTGGATCTCACCGACTTTTTCGATTTCCATGTCTTCAATCCAGGCTTTATAGACTATGTCGTGGACTCTTTGCATAATGAAGGTCAGACTACCACTATAGCTATACGTCAAAAGAGTTATGGCACAGACGCTATTGCCAGAGGCAACAAAGTAATGGTAACATTTGTCTCCCCCAATGGCGTAAAGGCCAGCCGGCAGTTGACTTTTGACGAAGAGGCGGTCAGCGCCACTTTTGAGCTTCCTTTCGCGCCTTTGTATGCCGTTGTCAACTATGACGACAGGCTCTCGTTGGCATCTCTGGGCAATGAGCAGACAACGAGAGAGAGGGGGAGGATAAATATGGATGATGTGCATTTTGCCGCCAATATTAATTCCATAGATGCCGGTGATAGCATTTGGATGTATGTCGTCCATCACTGGTCACGCCCAGACAGTATCAACCGTGGCAATTTCATGCGCTTTGCCAAACATTTCTGGACAGTGAGCACTATAGCCTCAGAAAGTGCAAAGATAGCTGGACGTTTCCACTATTCCACCATAGGACTCACTGCCCTTGACAAGGACTTCATATCCTCGTCGTCGGAGTTTGGCTTGGTGCGTTTGGTGTACAGAGAGCACGCAGGTCTCGAATGGAGAGAGGTCTCGTCGCTGAACACTGGTAGCGCCGGTGAGGGCTATTTTGTCTACAACAATCTTAAGCCTGGTGAGTATACTCTGGCTATGGTAGACACAAGTTATGTGGGTGTTACAGAACCTATAAAATATAATGGCAAGTCCGTACGAGTCTGCCCCAATCCCACTTCAGGCAGTATCAGTATTGTCACTGATGAGCCAGGCGAGATTCTCAATGTTGAGATTGTCGATGTCGCAGGTCGTAAAGTGATGAAATCTCGACAAGTCGTTAGCGGAGAACAACTGGTGTTGGATCTGCCTACTGGCGTGTATATGGTGAATGTCAGGAATGAAGACACCGGTGAAAGAAGTTCAATAAAAATGAACTTTAAGAAAAATTAACATTTTATTTTCGTCTTTTTCCCTTTTTAGGCACACTTCCATGAGTGTAATGAAATCTCTAGACACAGTAATAGAAGGGTGCAGGAAAGGCGACCAAGCTATGCAAAGGGAGCTATACGAGCGTTATAGCGCCCGTTTCTATGCTTTGAGTCGTCGTTATGCCAAAGATGACTTTATAGCCAAAGAGATTCTTGTGGATGGTTTTTTAGAGGTGTTCAACAACATAAAAAAATATAGAGGAGAAGGCTCTTTTGAGGGGTGGATGCACACAATCTTTGTGCGCAAGGCGTCGGCGAGCTATCACAGGGAGACTTTGTTACCCACATGTCGTGAAGATGAAATTTTAGAGGATATGAAGGCCGAGCAAAACGACATAGACCGTCAGATAGATATAAAAGAGGCGTTTGTGGTGGCGTTAAGGAGGCTTTCAGACGACGACCGCTCGTTGTTTAATGTCATAGCAATTGAGGGCTATTCCTTCCCTGAGGCATCGCGATTGTTCGACACACCCCCGACGACTCTGAAATCACGATACTACAAGATAAAGCAAATCCTCGGTGAGGAGCTGAAAATGCAATTGGGGGATAGATATTTAAGAGAATGAATAAAAGATAGTAATAGGAATAATACGATTTTGATAATACCATGGAAGATATAGAAAAACTGATGAGAGAAACGCTTAAGGATGCCGAAATGAAGGCACCTGAAGGTGTTTGGAGCGACATAGAGGGTCGTCTTGCCTCAAAGAGTGCGACGCTTAGACGTCTCAGATGGGTGTCTGCGACAGTGGTTGTCGCCGTAGCGGTCACCACGGCTATCATTATGCTTGGCGGCAATGGGAAAGGCGCTGACACTGCCGTTGTCGCACAGACCTCGATAGCTGATGACGTCATAACTGTCAGCGAGCAAGCAAAAGAGGAATCTTTGCCAACAGTAGTGGCTTCAAAAGACGAGACAAAAGTCAATAAAGTCAACTCCGAAACACCGTCAACAGTCGAGAAGAGAGACAAAGGGATAGGGGTAAAAGAGATAGAGCCTCAGGTTGTGACACCAAGCAATAACACCAATGCAATTGATGCTCAAAAGAAAATGGCATTAAAGACTGCCGATGATGAGGATAAGCATGACCATGTCGATGTCAAAGCGGATAATAAAGAGAAGACTCCTGTCGCTGTTGTGGAGAGCGTGAAAACGGACAAAGATAATGGCGAGCCGGAGCCAAAGACCAAACCTCAGGATTTGATTATAAGCATTCCCAATGTCATAACACCCAATGGTGACGGATATAACGACTGCTGGCGAATACCCGATTTGGAGCGGTATTCTCATGTCGCGGTACAGATATTCACGGCAAAGAGTCAGCAAATATATTCTTCCAGCGACTATCGTGGCGATTTTTGCGGCGCTGATCTTCCTGAAGGCAATTATTTCTATGTCATTCGTATACGCGACATCAACTATAGTCGCCGAGGAGTACTTGTAATAAAAAGATAAGCGATGGTGAAGGAAGAGAGATACAGACAGCTATATGCACAGATAAAGAGTGTCGCGGAAGGGGAGAGCGACAGTATTGCCGTTATGGCCAACATGGCGGCGATGATTCATGATGCTTTTCATTTCTGGTGGACCGGTTTCTATCGTGTTGTTGAAAGAGAGCTTGTGTTGGGACCTTTCCAAGGGCCTCTGGCGTGTATGCATATAGGCTATGGTCGAGGCGTATGCGGCACAGCGTGGAAAGAGCGTCGCACGGTGGTTGTCCCCGATGTGGAGCAGTTTCCTGGTCATATAGCTTGCAGCAGCGAGAGCCGTAGCGAGATAGTTGTTCCAGTAGTGCAGAAGGGTGCTGTCGTGGCCGTGCTGGACATCGACAGCCGTGAGCTTGACACTTTCGACGACACCGATGCTGAATGGCTTGAGAAGATTGTCGCCCTGCTGCCGCCACTTGGCGGCGAACAGGAAATATATCTTGCCGCCGGTTGCTTCTGGGGTGCGGAAAAATACCTTAAACTTATAGAAGGTGTAACCTTCACCGAGGTAGGCTTCGCCAACGGCAACGCCGAAAACCCTACTTACAAGGAAGTCTATACCGATAATACGGGATATGCCGAGACGGTGCATCTGCGATATAACCCTAATGTGGTGAGCCTACGCTTCCTGCTCGAGATGTACTTCAAGGCCATCGACCCAACCAGCCTTAACAAGCAGGGCGAGGACGAAGGTACACGCTACCGCACAGGAATCTACTATTGCAATCAGTCTGACCGCGCTATTATTGACGATGTTACGGCTAAAGAGGCGAAGAAGTACGGATTGCCGTTGCAAGTCGAAGTGGAACCGTTACGCAACTTTTACCGTGCCGAGGAATACCATCAAGACTACCTCGACAAGAACCCATCCGGCTACTGCCACCTGCCCGTCGCCCTTTTCGAACTGGCAAAGAAAGCGAAGGATATTGTGCGACAATAAAGCTTTCCGATTTTCAAGCGAAAAAGACCCTTAAACTTTTTAAATATTTCAAACCCTTTGAACCTTTACTAAAATGTTATGCAGGGGGAAACATATATGGCTGTTGCTATTGTTGTTTGGCTGTGCCAGTCTGCGCAGCCAGGTCGTCGTCACCCTGCCTTTCTATGATAATTTTGAGAGTTACATTGAAGACTCAACTAGGCAAATCGATGCAACTTATTATTATCATCCCGCCTATCATTTCTTCGGTGGCTGGGAAGGCTGTACTCGCGGTTGGGCGGGAAGTATGATTCGAAGGCCTCACATTTTGTTTGCGCCTTACAGCAATTACAGCTATATCAACAACAGTATGGTGTCTATGGACTATGCCGGCGCTTGGAATGACTATCATCCTGCGCCCGGTTTTTGGGATACGACCTACGACTACAAGTGCGGCGGGGCACTGTTGGCGTCGCCTTGGTTCTACGAATTGCCTGCATGGGTTACCTTCGATTTCGTTGTCGCGCAAGACACAAATAGTCCAGATCCGGACGCCGGACTTATAGCGCTCGAAATAGAGGTGGGCATATTGACCGACTCGGTGCCTGACACCACTACTACTCTTTGGTGGTGGGAAGACCGCACCAGTTGGCCCTGTAATCCCACCTGTGGACGTGATTTCATCCCATTCTCGACTCTTACCTACACGCTTAACGGCCATGAGTGGCAACACTTCGATGTTAATGTGCTCGGAATGTTTGACGGTGTCTCGCCGCCCTACCGCATCGGATTCCGCACCCAAAGATGTGACACCCTTACTGTTTCATTCCCGGGAGGAAACTCCACCTTCATTGACAACATACATATCTATCCTGCCAATATCACCACACGCGACACACTGCGTTACACCGACACCATATGCCTCGGAACGGCATACAGTGGTCATGGTTTTACCCCAACAGCCGGTCAGATAAACACTCCAGGCACTTACACCTTCAATTATACCGATTTGGTGAACGACAGCACTGTCGATGTTCACCTGCTGACGCTGACCATCCTGCCCACAAGCGACACTGTGCTCTACGACACCATCTTCATCGGTGACAGTCTTCTCTTTTTCGACTCCACGCTGACAGAAAGCGGCATATACTCATATACCATCGTTGCCGCCAATGGTTGCGACTCGACGGTGACGCTGCATCTGCAGACCGTTATCCATAGGGACACCGTAACTGTAAGAGACACCATCTGTCTCGGTGAGAGATACACCGGCTACGGATTCATAGCCCAGCCGACGATGCCAGGTACCTTTACTTACCATCGTGACAGCGTGGATGCCTATGCACAGCGACACTACATACTGAAGCTGTTTGTCAGTCCGACAGACTCATCGACACTGCACATCAGCATCGACACTGGCAGCACTTTTATGTACGATGGAACCGCAATCATTGCCAGCGGCGAATACATCTTCCATTTCACTAACCAATATGGATGCGATTCGACGGTGACGCTGATAGTCACCTTCAATGCTGTTCCTCCGATAATACCCGAAGACACAATACCGACAGTCGAGGAGCCGCCGATGTACAATATCTGGTTCCCCAATGTCTTCACTCCAGACATGGAAACCAACAACCTCTTTCGTGGCTATCTGGATTTCGAGCCGCTAAAGTACGAACTAAATATTTTCAATCGTTTTGGTCTTCAGATTTTCAGAACCAACGACCCTAACGCCACTTGGGACGGCACGGCTCATGGCATCCCCCAGCCGCAGGCTGCATATGTGTATAAATACGAAGTCCATCTTCCCAACGGCATTATCAGCACCGGCATAGGCACGGTAACTTTGATAAGGTGATATATAAATGGAATAAAAAAGGTAAGCAACAATGAAGAAGGCCTTGATGCTATGTGCGGCGATGATTGCCTTCGCCACTAATATTTCGGCACAGAACAGATACGAAATGCGCTGCTGGATTGTTGGCGATTCATTGAAAGTCAATGTCGATTATGTTTCGGAGAAGGAGTTCCCCGAAGTCGAGGACTATTTCCTGCTTACTCAGGTTGCCAATATAAAGACCATATCGACTGGCTGTACCGGATACACTTTTCATAACGACGCCGACACCGTCCGTCTCGACAACTTGCAATTGTTTTCCAATCCACATCTTCCGAAATACATCAACGTGTATTACACTCTGCCGTTATCCAGTTTCCGCACAGCCGATGGTGCCATCGTTTTGCGGCGTGAGGGTAACTGGTACCCACATCGGAACGGCGAGCTTCTTACGGCGAAAGTCAGCATTGAGGCTGACGACTACTATCTTCTCGGCGGGAGCGAAGCAACACCCTCGTTCGACCTGCATCTAGTGCTACTTCCAAAGAATAAATACAAGTGCAAGGTTATCGAAAATGCAACGCGCCCCTTCCATTTCTATCGCCTTGCAAGCGACACCACACAGTACCCCGATGCCTATTACCGCGAGTTCGTGGATTCTTACAACTTCTACTGCTCCTTCTTCGGCGATTCCTTGTCTTCAAAGCCAATGAACATCGTCGAGATTGGAGACCCACAGTTTGTGATGTGCCAGTCGCTACGCGATATGATTATCCTCGGACATTATTTCTATGATGTTTACACGATGATACCCGACTTTTCGTGGATTCCACACGAGGTAGCGCACCAATGGTGGGGCGACGGCATCTTCTTCGAACATCTCGACTATGCTTTAAGCGAAAGTTTGACTGAGTATATCAAGCTGCAATACCTCAAAAGCCGCGGGCGTGGCTACGAGGAGCAGACGGAATACTATAAGGCGATGATGGAACGTGCCGAAAAAACTTTGCCAATCGCCGATATCCACAGCGTGGAGTCGCAGGATGAGTCCATTGCCATCTACCATGCCGCGCCATATTGCTTAACCCTTGAGGATATGGCGGCTGTCAATACCACCCTGCAACAACTCTATACCAATCACAAACACACAATAGTGAGCCGAGACACGTTCCTGCGAGAATGTAAGACCTTGCAGCACTGGCTGAAGTCTGAATAATAATAGTTATGGATATTTTAGTGCGGACGAGCCGTCCGCGTTCCTGATAATGTTCCTGTATAGTGCAGGTGAGCCGTCCGCGTTCCTGATAGTGTTCCTGTATAGTGCAGGTGAGCCGTCCGTGTTCCTGATAATGTTCCTGTATAATGTGGACGAGCCGTCCGCGTTCCTATTAGAAGCGTTCCTGAATCTCGTTCTTCATGAACTCGATGGCTTCGTCGGTGGGGATTTTGCTCTTGGCGCAGCTCTCAAAGATAGCACCAGCAAGACTGGTTGGATCAGCGTCAGCAGGCAGTTTCACGGCGCTGCCGTTGATGAGGTTAATCATCTCCTCTTTGGCTTCGCGGATGCGGTTCCAGCTCTCTGTGGTGAGGTATACCTGTTGGCTGAGGTTGTGCTCCCACTCGTCGCGGATGCTTTTGGTCATTGCAATCTGCAATGTCTTGATGTCCATACCAGGACGGAATGTGCGCAGGATAAGGCTGTTGGGTGAGATGCGCTCCAGATATAGCGCCATGCGCTCATAGGCCTGCAGACGGATGGGGGTGACAACTTTGAGTGACTCTTTGTGCTCATCGATTTTCATCTGCAGCATCTGTGATTTCTGCTGGTTGTCGAAATAGGATACGACGACCTTGTAAAAAATAAAACCTGTCACAGCTACCGACAAAAGCGCCGTCAGGACTAGGATGATAGCAATTGCTGTTGTTGACATAACTATTATTATTTATCGCTATTATTGCAGGCGGCTCGCCTGCGTACCGTTTTTAATCTAATTTTAATACTGCCAGGAAGGCACTCTGGGGCACCTCTACGTTGCCCACTTGGCGCATACGTTTCTTGCCTTCTTTCTGTTTTTCGAGGAGTTTGCGCTTACGGGTGATGTCGCCTCCGTAGCATTTGGCGGTGACATCCTTGCGTACCTGGCGCACAGTCTCACGGGCAATGATTTTGCTTCCAATGGCGGCCTGAATGGCGACATCGAACTGCTGACGAGGAATGAGGTCTTTCAGTTTCTCGCACATCTTGCGGCCAATGGGGTATGCGTTGTCGACATAGGTGAGAGTGGATAGTGCGTCGACGGGGTCGCCGTTGAGGAGTATCTCCAGTTTCACCAGCTTGCTGGGCTTGAAACCGTTGAGGTAGTAGTCGAACGAGGCGTAGCCTTTCGAGATACTCTTCAGCTTGTCGTAGAAGTCGAAGACCACCTCGCCGAGGGGCAGATCGAAGGTTATCTCGATGCGGTCGGTGGTGAGGTAGTTCTGATTCTTCAGGATGCCACGCTTGTCCATGCAGAGTTTGATGACAGGGCCAATATAGTCGGCCTTGGTGATGATCTGCGCATGGATGTAAGGCTCGTAGACCTCCTTGATGTTGTTAGGTTCGGGCATACCCGACGGGTTGTATACGTCAATCTCCTGACCGTTGGTCAATTGCACCTTGTACTGCACGTTGGGCACCGTGGTGATGACATCCATATTGAACTCACGTGTCAGGCGTTCCTGAACAATCTCCATGTGCAGCAGACCAAGGAATCCGCAGCGGAAGCCGAAACCAAGAGCCAATGAGCTCTCAGGCTCGAAGGTCAGAGAGGCGTCGTTGAGTTGCAGCTTCTCTATGCTGGCGCGGAGCTCCTCATAGTCGTCGGTATCGACAGGATAGACGCCGGCGAAGACCATGGGCTTGACCGATTCGAAGCCTTCGATAGCCTTCTCGCAAGGACGTTCCACGTGGGTGATGGTATCGCCCACACGAACCTCCTTGGAGGTCTTGATGCCGCTGATGATGTAGCCCACGTTGCCGGCTTTGAGTTCCTTGCATGGCTCCATATTGAGGCGCAGCACACCTATCTCGTCGGCGTGGTAGTCTTTCTCGGTGCTGACGAATTTCACCCAGTCATTGGTTTTTATTGTGCCGTTGACAATGCGGAAATAGGAGATAATGCCGCGGAAAGGGTTGAAGACAGAATCGAAGACAAGAGCTTGCAGGGGGGCGTTTTCGTCGCCTTGAGGAGCGGGAACTCTGTCGACGATGGCGTTGAGTATCTCAGGTACGCCTACGCCAGTTTTTGCGCTGCAGGAGAGAATGTCCTCGCGTGGACATCCAAGCAGATCCATTATCTCGTCGGCAACCTCTTCGGGCATAGCGCTGTCGAGGTCTATTTTGTTCATCACGGGTATGATCTCGAGGTCGTTCTCGAGAGCCAGGTACAGGTTGCTTATGGTTTGGGCTTGAATGCCCTGGGTGGCGTCGACGACGAGGAGAGCGCCTTCACATGCTGCTATGGAGCGGCTTACCTCATAGCTGAAGTCGACATGGCCAGGAGTGTCTATAAGGTTCAGGACATAGTTTTCTCCACCGCGATGGAAGTTCATCTGGATAGCGTGGCTTTTGATGGTTATGCCACGTTCCTTCTCGAGCTCCATGTCGTCGAGGACTTGGTCCTGCATGTCGCGTTGCGACACGGTGTTGGTGGCCTCGAGCAGTCGGTCGGCGAGAGTGCTTTTGCCGTGGTCGATATGGGCGATGATGCAGAAGTTGCGGATGTTTTTCAAAGTGGGAAGCTTATATTAGGTTGGGGGTGTTTAATAAATGCAAAAACACTGGCAGCAAACATGCTGCCAGGTGTTTTGTTTCGGGAGGCTCCACGTGGGATTGTTTATTTGGAGCTCTTCTTTTGATCCTCTTTCTTGCCGTCGTGGTTGCAGCCTTCTTTGTTGCCGCATTGTTTTTGGCATGAAGGTTTGTTCTCGCTTTTAGCGTCTTTCTGTTTGGCGTCGGCCTGTTTGCCTGCGCACTGATGGTGGGGGCAATTGCCGCAGCTTTTTTTCTGGGCGTCCTTATTGTCGGACTTTACACTCTGGGTTGGAGTGGCTTTGGGCTGGTTTTCAGAAGTTTTTTTTGCGGGAGCCTGAGCCATGGCCATGCCGACGAAGAGCATCATTGTGGCGGCGAAAAGTGCGATTTTTTTCATGATGAATGATATGATTTTGGGTTTAAAAGGTTTGAAAGGTTTAAAGGGCTTGAAATGTTGAAAAGTGTTTCACGGAAAAATAAAAACGTCGGTTTGGGTATATTTATTATTGATGAAACAAAAAATTTTTGTCGAACAGTTTTCTTTTAGTATCTTTGCACTTTCAAAACTTGTATATGAATCATATTTTTATTGTCAATCCCTGTGCGGGTAAAACTAATGGAGAGCAAGTTGTCAGGGAGTCTGTGGCAGCGTTGGAAAGTTTAAGAGACAGCGAGATATATGTCACTAAATCGGCTGGCGACGCTACCGCTTATGTCGCGTCACGATGTGAGGCCACGCCGGATGAGAGGTTGCGTTTCTATGCCTGTGGCGGCGACGGAACTTTGAATGAGGTTGTCGGAGGCGTTATAGGGCACGACAATGCAGAGGTGACCAGTTTCCCCATAGGTAGTGGCAACGACTATGTGAAGTACTATGGCGGTAAAAAGGAGTTTGTCAATCTTGGCAGGCTTGTCGAAGGCAACGTCGAGGAGGTTGATGTCATGCGGATAGGCTCGCGTTACGCCTTGAATATGTGTAATTTTGGTTTCGACGCCATAGCATGCAGGGCGATGAATGAAGTCAGGCGCAAGCCGCTGATTGGCGGAAAGAACGCATACACTACAGGAATTGTAAAGGCGTTGTTCACAGGTCGACGCACCAACTGTGTTGTCAAAGTCGACGGCACAAAGATACATGAGGGCGATATGTTGCTGTGCACTATGGGCAACGGGCGGTATATAGGAGGTGCCTACAAATGTTCGCCATTGTCGATGAACGACGATGGTCTTATTGAGGTTAGCCTGTTCAAGCCCCTTACCCTGCTGCAATTCGCACGCATGTTGGGATCGTATCGTGACGGCACATATATGAGCAGAGAAGATGTTCAGGCGAAGTTGGTTTATCTGCGTGGTCGTACCGTCGAGATAGAGACTGAAAAAGAGATAGACTTCTGTATTGACGGTGAGATGATGAGAGGAGAGAGATTCAAAGTGGAGCAGATGCATAGAGCGGTGCGCTTCGTTGTTCCCAAGGGGGGAATAGCGGAGTCATAGCGCACCTGCGACAGCTAGGGAATAGAACTTTTCGATTAACATCGAACAATAATAATACTTTTCAGACGTTAAGAAAGGGAGAAAGATAAAAAGTTTAAAAGGATTAAAAAGTTTGAAAGGTTAGAAATATTCTTAACGATTATACATAAACTCCGAAGATATGTCACAAATAACCCTTGATGCCACAACGGTGGCCAATGTAAACACCTGGCTCAGTGGAGCCTATGATGAAGAAACCAAAGCGGCGATACGCCGGATGCAGGCAGAGAATCCCGAAGAGCTGAATGAGAGCTTCTATCGCAGTCTCGAGTTTGGCACAGGAGGACTGCGTGGCATTATGGGTGTCGGAACCAACCGTATGAACCGTTACACTGTAGCCATGGCCACCCAGGGATTGGCGAACTATGTCAAGAAAGTTTTTGAGGGAGAGGCGGAGTTGCGTGCCGCCATATCGCACGACAGCCGCAACCACAGCCGCGAGTTCGCCGAGATTACCGCCAATGTCCTTGCCGCCAATGGTTTCACGGTATATCTTTTTGATGACATGCGCCCCACACCGGAACTTAGTTTCGCAGTCCGTTATTTCCATTGCCATACAGGCGTGATGTTGACAGCCTCGCACAACCCCAAGGAGTATAATGGTTACAAAGCTTACTGGAACGATGGTTGCCAGTTGACGGCGCCACACGACACCAATGTAATTGGGGAGGTCGAGAAAATCAAACAGCTCAGCGATGTGAAATGGAGTGGTGGAGAGAACCGCATACATATTGTCGGCAGCGAGGTTGACGAAGCTTTTATGCAGCAGATCGAGAAGAATGTCCTTCATCCCGAGTGTATCAAGGCTCAGCATGATCTTAAGATAGTGTACACCCCCTTGCATGGTACCGGCATTAAGCTGATACCCACTATGCTGCAGCGGCTGGGTTTCACCAATGTCAACGTCGTCAAAGAGCAGGCGGTTCCCGATGGCAATTTCCCGACAACCCCATCGCCCAATCCCGAGGAGCATGCAGCCATGAAGATGGCTGTGGAGCTGGCCCAGAACATCGATGCCGACATCGTTTTTGCCTCCGACCCTGACGCCGACCGTGTCGGCGTGGCCGTAAAGAAACCCAACGGGGAGTGGATGCTCCTCAACGGCAACCAAACCATGAGTGTGATTATCTACTATCTGCTCAAGGAATGGAAAGAGAAAGGCAAGTTGACGGGCAAAGAGTTTATTATCAAAACCATTGTCACCAGCGAGTTGCCTGCAGACATAGCAAAGCGCCAAGGTGTAAAAGTCTATGACGTGCTGACAGGTTTCAAGTGGATAGGCTCCAAAATCAGAGAGCTTGAGGGCAAAGAGACCTTTATCGGTGGCGGTGAGGAGAGCTACGGCTACATGATTGGCGACTTTGTTCGTGACAAAGACGCCGTGGGAGCATGCTCCATGATAGCCGAGATAGCCGCATGGGCACTTTCGCAGGGCAAGACATTCTTCGACGTCCTCGTCGATCTGTACAAAGAGTACGGCTTTTATAAAGAGGGGCTGCTCAGCGTTGTCCGTAAAGGCAAGAGCGGTGCCGAGGAGATTCAGCAGATGATGAAGGACTATCGCGCCAATCCTCCCAAAGAGATCAACGGCAGCAAGGTCATTTGCCTGCGCGACATCAAGACCCTTGAGAGCAAGAATATGGAGACTGGTGAAGTAGAGAAAATCGACCTTCCCAGCAGCAATGTGCTGCAGTTCTTTACCGCTGATGGCAACAAAGTCACCGTGCGTCCCAGCGGCACCGAGCCAAAAATCAAGTTCTATTTCGGTGTCAAGGGCGAGTTGGCCAGCAAAGAAGGTTTCGACGACACCAATGCCGCCCTCGATAAGAAAATCGATGATATCAAGAAATCGATGGGCCTGGTTTGATAGCGTCTTACGGAGACTCGTAAGTTGCTGATTACAAAAAAGAAAATACAACAATTCTAAAACAATTAAAAATAAAGAATCATGAAAGGAAGTCAAATCCCGTTCAGAAAGAACTACATTCTTGGCGCCAGCATTATATTGGCAGCCTTTGTGTTGGGACTTATGCTTGTATGGACGGTACGCACGCTGAAGTCGTTTGACGACACCGTGACTGTGCGCGGCCTCTGTGAGCGTGAGGTACCCGCCGACCGTGTTGTGTTGCGTATAAGCTACACGGCGCAGAGCAACTCCCTTGTGGATCTGCGTTCCACAGTGGAGAACAACGACCGTATCATTATTGACCTCATTAAGAAGGCCGGCATTAGTGACGAGGAGATAAAATACAACACCGCCAATTTCAACGACCGTTATGAGGACTACTATGTCAGTGAGAACCTCAAATTCCGCTACAACGCACATCAAACTATCAGCATCTTCAGCTCTAATATGGATGCAATACGCAAATTGCAGAACACTATCGATGGTGAGTTGCTGAAGAGCGACATCATCTCCAGCACTTATGCCAGCTATGAGTACAATGGCCTCAACGACATCAAGCCTTCTATGATTGCCGAGAGCCTTGAGAAAGCCCGCGAGAGCGCCGAGGAGTTCGCCAAGAACAGCCACAGCAAGATAGGCAAGATGCGTACCGCTTCGCAAGGCTATTTCGAGGTCGACGACCTTGATGAGAATACCCCGCAGATTAAGAAAATCCGTGTCGTGACGACTGTTGAATATTACCTCAAATAATTATACCCTGTCGAAAAATGAGTGGGGCGTATCTTTGAGGTGCGCCCCATTACTATGCATTACATCGTGAGCAGAAAGCTTTTCATCATCGTTGTCATCATTGCATTGTCGGTTGTGTGCAATCCGCACCATAGCCTTGTCGCATCGCTATCGGCCCAGGAGAACACAGAGCAGATGGCGTCGTACTATTATCAGAACCGAGAGTACGACAAAGCCATAGAGCTATACGAGCCTCTCTATCAGCGCACACAGAACCAGTTCTATTATCAGATGCTTTATGGCTGCTATGTCGAGACTCAGCAATACAAAGAGGCAGAGCGTTTGGTCGAGAAGCGCATGAAACGACAGGAGAGAGACTTGACGTTGTATGTGGACCTGGGCAATCTCTATGCCAAGCGTGGCGACAAGAAGAAAAGCGAGAAAACCTATTCCGCTGCCGTGGAAAAAGTCAGCCATGATTCCCGTCAGGTGAGCGATTTGGCCATGGCGTTCGAGAACTCAGGCCGTAGCGACTACGCCATCAAGACCTATCTTATGGCCCGTGAGAAAATGAACAACCAGTTCATTTATGTCATGGAGCTGGCTACATTGTATGGCAAATCGGGCTCATACGACAAAATGATGGAAGAGTACTTCAACCTCCTCGACAAGTCTCCTGGCAGCATAGGGTCGATACAGATAGCTTTGCAGCGAGCTTTGAATGAGACCTCCGGCACCGCGTTGTCAGAGGGCCTGCGGCAGACTCTGGTAAGTCGCATACGTCAACATCCCGACAACAAAAGTTATCTGGAGATGATGATTTGGTTTTCGTTGCAGCAGAAGGATTTTGATTTTGCCCTCACCCAGGCCAAGGCTGTCGATGCGCGATTCCCCGACCAAGGTGGACAGCAGGTTATGCGTGTGGCGCAGATAGCTGAGAATAACGAGGCTTACGACATCGCAGAGAAAGCCTATAGCCATATCGTCGCCAAAGGCAGTGAGCATCCTCTCTATTTTGATAGTCGTGTAGGTTTGCTTTCCGCCAAATATGCTCGCATCAACCAGTCGCATGCCATTAACCCCAAGGCGCGCGCCGCCCTCATGGCAGAATATGACGCCGCCCTCAGCGAGCTTGGCAAGAAGCCCCAGACGGTGCCCCTTATGCGCAACTATGCCCATCTGCTCTCTTTCAGCGCCACTGATACCGCCAGCTTGCAGAAGGCGTCGGATTTGTTGTACGACATTATCGAGATGCCTCGGGTGAAACCATCCGATGTCAGCGAAGTGAAACTTGAGCTCGGCGATCTTATGCTCTTTGCCGGCGAGGTCTGGGATGCCTCCCTGCTCTACAGCCAGGTCGAGAAGGCCAACAAGAACGATGTCATAGGAGCCCTGGCCAAATTTAAAAACGCCAAATTGAGCTACTATAACAAGGATTTCCAGTGGGCTAAATCGCAGCTTGATGTGTTGCGGGCTTCGACTTCCAAGTTGATAGCCAATGACGCCATGCAGTTGTCGCTGCTCATCAGCGACAACATGGAGGAAGACAGCACCTACGAAATGTTGGAGCTCTATGCCGCCGCAGACCTTATGCTGTATCGTGGCATGCTCGATTCAGCGTGGGCTCTCCTTGACGAAATCACCTTGCGAACCCTATCGCACCCCTTGTTCGATGAGATTCTTATGCAGAAGGCTAGAATAAATATGCAGCGAGGACAATGGCAAGAGGCAGACTCCCTGCTTCGCTTTGTTGTGGACCATTACGGAGAGGATATCCTTGCCGACGACGCCCTGTTTATGCGTGCAGAGCTCAATGAGCATGAACTGTCGCGCCGTGATGTGGCGCGCGAGTGCTACGAGAAGATTTTGCTGGACTACCCTGTGAGTCTTTATGCCGACCGAGCGCGTAAACGCTACAATGCTATGAAATAGGAGCCTCGCTCGGGTCGTTAGTCGCTCTGCCGCTCGATACCAATATCATCCAGAACAATCCCAGGAACATTATTCCCATCTGTCGGTTGAGAAGGGCTTCGAAGAGTCCGCAGAATGCGAAACTGAACAGCAGCGACAAGAGTACAAATTCCCTTTGTTTCCATGCTATGACAGCTGTCACTCCAAGAAGGAGCAGTAGCAGCACAATACCAGGGATGCCCATAGTCAGCATGGCGTCAAGATAGATGTTATGTGAATTGTATTGGGCCTTGATAGCATATTCTTTCCCTGATTCCTCGTATATTTCACCCAATACGTCGTCTTTGTCGCCTATGCCGACGCCAAGGGCGCCATTCTCGCCTATCGCTTTCACCGAGCTGTCAAAGATAGTGTAGCGTGCGTCGCTGGTGTCGCCATCCCTCATTTCGGTGATAGTCTGTGTCAGGCGCCGTGCGCACTCAGGCAGAATAAAATGGATACCGGTGCCTATTGCTGCGGCGAGCAAGAGCAGAGCCACACCTCTTTTCCATTGTTTAAGACGTAGGGTCCAGTGAGCCACCACAAGGAAGACAAGGGCGATAAGTCCCGCAATGCCGGTGCGAGAGTTGACGAGGAAGATATATATGACTACAATCACGGCGACAATGCCGAGGGCCCATAGGGCTTGGCGAGACATCTCTTTGCGATGGTGGAAAAGTTCGGAATAGATGAACCCCAGGGCAAACATCAAATACATAGCCATGTAGGTGTGATGCAGAGGATCGAAACAACAGCAGATACATATCTTTTTGTATAGCGTAAGGCTGATGATGGCGCGGACAAAGAATTTCACCACTATTGTGGCCGTGAAAACATACATGATTGTACGCATGCGGTTGTGTGTAAGGAAACCGCTGTCGGCGGCCAAGGCACAGAGTGTGAAAACAAGGAGGGGTAGGCGTCGTACAATCATCTCCATGCCATCCTCCTTGTTGCTGGTATAGAGCAGCGACAGCAACTGGTAGGCGAAGTATGCCACCATAAGCCACAGAGCCCACCGCGCGCCATGCGACAAAGAGGGGTTGCCGACCCGTTTGGCGACAATAATGCGGCAAACACAGACGACAACGAGAAGAGGTAAAAGCCACATTACCAGCTGCCAGTCAAAAGGCAGCAAAATGGCCATTAGGCATAGCACTATGGTTTGTGTGCTTTCCAGAGGTGTCATCTCTTTGAAAAATGACTTTGTGTATTGTGCGATAGGGGAGGACTTCATAACAAATCTTTCTTTTTGTGCTGGGTGTTCGACCTTCGTTTCTTGCCAGTCGGCAGTATCTTTATTAACTGATACTTCTGTGTTTTATTGCACATTGTGCCGAAATAAAACAATAATATCAAAGAATGGGCGTTTTTTGGGAAAACAAGAAAAAGATAGTGAAACAGGTAAGAGCAAAGAAAAATCTTGGTCAGCATTTCTTGACCGACGAGAGCATAGCTGAGCGTATTGCGCACAGTCTTACAGGGCGTACCGAATGCTTGCTGGAGATTGGTCCTGGCATGGGAGTGCTTACAAAATACCTTATAGAGGATAAGCGTTTCAGATTCAAGGTTGTGGAGTTGGACAGAGAGTCGGTGGAGTATCTTCACGACTGCTATCCGGAGCTGGACGTTATCGAGGGTGATTTTTTACGTCTCGACCTTTCCACGATTTTCGACGGCACAAAAGAAAAAGGGCAGATGCTGTCCATAATAGGCAATTTCCCTTATAATATCTCGTCGCAGATTCTGTTTCGTGTTTTCGAGAATCGTGACTTGGTGCCCGAGGTTGTAGGCATGTTTCAGAAAGAGGTCGCCGAGCGTGTCGCCGCAGGGCCGGGAAGCAAGACCTACGGCATTTTGAGCGTTCTGCTCTCCGCATTTTACAATATCGAATATCTTTTCACAGTACATGAGAATGTCTTCAACCCGCCTCCCAAAGTCAAAAGTGCCGTAATACGTCTGACACGCAACGACGTGCAGCGCCTCGACTGCGACGAGAGACTCTTTGTGACGGTAGTGAAAACAGCCTTCAACCAGCGCCGCAAAACCATGCGTAACGCTTTGAAGCCTCTTAACATCCCTCTCGACAACATTTCCGACGACGTCCTCGCCAAGCGCGCCGAGCAACTCTCGGTAGAAGACTTTGTATCTATAACATCTAATATACAAGAGACCCTTTCAAACTCTTAAACCCTTAAACTTTCAAACCTCCCATGTCAGTAATAGAATTTATTATTCTTGCCATAGCACTCTCTTTCGAGGCACTTATTGTTATGCATGGATGCGCTAAGCAGGCAAAGGTGAGGCTCACCCAAGGTCTTGCCGAGTCGTTCGTCGTCGCATTGGAGAACACCATCTTTCTGCTCTTGGGTATTTTCCTTGGCAACTTGCTTCGATTCACCCCCGATGTTCCCAATACCGTCGTCGATTCCACAAGCTCTTTGCTCACCGACACCGACAATCTTGTCTATCTCGGCCTTATGATTCTTGTCGCAGTACGCCTCCTTATGCGGAGTGGCAAGAAGAGCCGGCAGGTACAGCCCTACGACATCAGCCGATTCCCTACGGCGCTGCTGCTTGGTATCGCTGTGGGCGTCAACACCCTTATCGTGGGCCTCGCCATAGGGTTCCGTGTGCCTTTGGTTGAGAATATCTGGCGCGCCGCCATACCCATGTTTGTTATTATGACCCTCTTCGCCTTTCTTGGCGTCATGTTGGGTCGTCAGCAGAAAGAGATTCGCGCTCGCCGCTACACACTTTTCGCCGTCCTCTTCCTCCTTGCCTTCGCCCTCAAGGGCGCATTCTGGGGTTGAAAGTTGTGTTGACCAGTGCTCTCCGACGGATTATTTCTGGAATAAAATCTAACGAATTATTCGGTTTATATGCAAAAAGATGCAGAAAATGTAATCCATTACATTTTCTGCATCTATCGACTACTTCAAAAAAAGAGTCCTGATTACTTGTTCTTGCGCTGGCAATCCTTGGGAGTTACGCAAGTACCGCTGGCGCGGCAGACAAGGATCTTTTCCTCCAGCACATCGGCGGCGCTGTCGCTGATGTCGGGGCGAGTCTTGATGACCTTGTATGCCTCGAAGCTCATTTTGCGGCTGGTGTTGCCGACATGAGTGATCTCGCCGTAGGCTTCGATATAGTCACCTGCATATACAGGGGCCTTGAATTCAACCATATCATAAGCGCAGAAGAGGCCTTCGTCGCCGTCCTGAATGATGAGAAGTTCTGTGGCGACATCGCCGAAGAGATGTAACATATGTGCGCCATCTACGAGATTTCCACCGTAGTGTGCATCTTTAGCGCTCATGCGAACGCGAAGCATTGATTTTACTGGCATTTTTTTATGTTTTACGTTTTATGTTATACGTTTAAAAATTACTACAAATTACGCTTATACGTTCAAATAAAATGTATTATTGTAGTTTTTTCAGATACTTTATATGATTGTAAATTGCGGATGAAACAAATCTTGATATATCGATAAGATGAATCATCTGCTCTTCCGAACAATAACCCAAATCTTTGCACAGATACAACATACTACGAACCTCTGCACAACTGCCTCGAGCTATATTAAGATATTTGACAAACCCTAGAGGAGAGCCAAATTCACTACCCTCTGCAATATTATTCATTATAGAAACAGAAGCTCGTTGAATCTGATCTTTAAAACCAAAATCTTTGACGTCTTGCATTATCTCATATATCAACAAAGTGAGTTCCTTGGCTTTGTTCCAATATGTGAGTTCTTCAAATGTAGACATCACTTTACATCGTCATTTTAAAACGTTAAACGTTAAACGTTTTACCCTTTGATGATATAATCCACAAAAATTCCGGGGGTTTTAACGTTTTCGGGAGCTATGCTGCCTGTGGGGACGATTTCTTGGGGTTCTACAATGACCATGTCGGCTGCGGTAGCCATCATGGGGCAGAAGTTCTGGGAAGTACCTTTGTACACCAGGTTGCCATCCTCATCGCTGATGTTGGCGCCGATGATAGCGACGTCGGCATGGACGGGTTTCTCGAGGAGATACTCTTTGCCGTCGACGGTGATCTTCTCTTTGCCTTTCTCAACGATGGTGCCAAGACCTGTTTGTGTCAGCACACCGCCAAGGCCTGCACCTGCTGCGCGGATTTGTTCGGCCAAAGTACCTTGTGGCTGAAGGGTGACGTCGAGCTCGCCAGAGTTCATCTGGTCAATGGTGTTATTGTTGGTGCCGATATGGGTGGCAATGAGTTTCTTCACCTGATGGTTGGTGATGAGTTTGCCAACACCGACTTCGGGATATGCGGTATCGTTGCATATGATTGTGAGGTCCTTGACACCTTTTTCCACCAGGGCGTCGATAAGGGCGATGGGGTTGCCCACACCTAGGAAGCCACCTACCATTACGGTCATTCCATCATGGATCTTTTCGGCAGCTTGCTGTACAGAAACGAATTTGTTCATAATTATGTTTGTTTAGTTTATTTTACCTACATACAAACAACAAGTAAATCAAGTTGTTCCCTTTTACGGGGAACCGACTTGAATCTCTATGTTTGCGATTGCAAAGATAGCATTTTTTTTTCAGATATATAATAATTTTTGTCATATTACGTTTTTTACGTAATTTTGCACCGCGAAACAATAGCATTGTCATGAGAAAAATATCTTTTTTTGCACTTTTTTTGACGCTCCTTGGCGGCATGGTCAGTGCACAGGATTATATAGTTCCCGAGGAGACTTGGTATCACACCGAGGTCTTGGGAAGCAACTACCACGGTTATGTCTTCAACAAGGATTGGTCTGTCGACATTATGGTGGAAAACCAGGATGGCCGTTTCACTCCTGAGGACATCGATATCGCCAAAGGAGAGAAACTGATGCAGAAAAAACTGGCCTTCCTTAACCGCAATCACGAAAATCAGGAGGGAATGTGCCCCATTATCGACGAACATATCCGTAAATACACCCGCCAATATGTAGGCTTCACCGATGTCAATGGTGCCAAGATATTGTGGATAAACGCTGTATGGGATGAGAATATGGAGAAACAACTCTCCAAAGACATCGTCAGAGCCACTGGCGGCTGTGGCCGCTACTGGAGCATAAAAGTCAATCTGGACACAGAGAAAGTATATGGACTTGAAGTCAACGAGGCCGGAGACATAAAATATATTCCGCGTGTCAAGAAACCGGGTCCTCGTATCAGTCGTCCAAGGAATATCCACAAGCCTCAGCGCATTCGCAAGACAGGTATTATGCATAATCCCGACGAGGTTACTTTCTGATAGGTTCCCTGGAGGCTGTTCCGGTTGAAACCTAGGATGTTCAAATATTTTTTTTCCATATATTACGTAGAATACAAGGTGCGCCTGTTGTTTACTTTTGCCCAGTTCTTTGAGAAAGCTTTTTTACTCAAATTCTTGCGTTTTTGTGTCGTCGGCGCTTCCGGAACAGCCATCGATTTTGGCCTTACCTGGTTGTGCAAGGAGATTTTCAAGATACCTAAATTCATCGCCAATGCCATAGGTTTTGTTGTTGCTGCCACCAACAACTACATCTTGAATCGTATCTGGACATGGGGCAGCACCAATAGCGAAGTGGGTGTCGAGTATCTTAAGTTCTTCACGGTGTCGCTTATTGGACTTGGTTTGAATACATTGATACTTTATGTTTTCAATGAGAAACTGAAATGGAACTTTTATCTTTCCAAGGTTGTCGCTACAGGCGTGGTCATGGTGTGGAATTTTTTAGCTAATAACTTCTTTACCTTTGTGTAATTTGATTTATTGGTAATAGCAGGAGCTCTTCATTCTTTCGCTCGTGCGAAAGAACGAAGCAAGAAAGCACGCCGGCTGTGACGAAATTGCTAAAATTTCCGTCCTAAAGGCTAAAACGTCAAAGTTCGCTGAGGTCGGTTCTTTCTGATGGAGGAGGGAGGTTATGCTGCGGTCGTTTAAAATAACTTTTGAAGAAGGACTTCACTGACGATTCTTGACGCCTTTATTCCGAGAATTTCTTCACGCAATTTACGTCAAGGCCGGAAAAAAGATACAAACCAGCAGCTATTTAAACTTTTAAAACCTATTGGGACAAGAGAAAAATACAGAATATGACAAACGTGATAATTTTATCGGCAAAAGCAGGTGTTCTTCATTCTTTCGCTCGTGCGAAAGAACGAAGCAAGAAAGCACGCCGGCTGTGACGAAATTGCTAAAATTTCCGTCCTAAAGGCTAAAACGTCAAAGTTCGCTGAGGTCGGTTCTTTCTGATGGAGGAGGGGTGTTATGGTGCGGTCGTTTAAAATAATTTTTGAAGAAGGACTTCACTGACGTTTCTTGACGCCTTTATTCCGAAAATTTCTTCACGCAATATACGTCAAGGCCGGAAAAAAGATACAAACCAGCAGCTATATATTTTTTTCAAACCTTTTGAACTTTTTAAACCTTTTGAACCTTTTGAACCTTTCAATCTGCCATGTATAGAATCAGAACTATTGTTTTTCTTTCTTTAATTGCTTTTCTTGGTTTTAATCTTGAGGCACAGCCTCTCAAGCCTCGTCCCGACGCTTTCCCACCTCTTGATGAAGCCAAGTCCACCAAATCAATACAGATGGCGGCCACTGTTGAGCAAATGGCGTCATGGGACAGATATCCCACATACAATACATATATCGCCATGATGCAGCAGTGGGCCTCTCAGTACCCCGACCTGTGCAAACTCGACACTATTGGGCTCTCGGTAAAAGGCCGCCTCATTCTGTGCATGCATATTCAAGCACATCTAGACCTCCCCGAGGCCGCCAACGCTCCACAGTTTTTATATTCCTCGACAATGCATGGCGATGAGGTTACTGGCTATGTGATGATGTTGCGCCTCATCGACACTCTGCTTCGTGGCTATGGCAACAACCCACAATATACCAATCTCGTGGACAATGTGGCTATATATATCAATCCCTTGTCAAATCCCGATGGCACATACCGTGGCGGCAATAACACTATCTCCAGCGCTATGCGCTACAATGCCAATTATGTTGACTTGAACAGGAACTATCCCGACCCCTTCGGCACACAGCCCCTCAGCGCCGAACAGCCTGAGAACACGGCCATGATAGCCTATCTTGGAAGTCATCAGTTCCGCCTCAGCGCCAACCTTCATGGTGGCAGTGAGGTGATGAATTATCCCTGGGACAGCTTCACTTCCTACGAGCGCCCTCATCCCGACCGCCAATGGTGGATTGAGGTCTCCAAACGTTTTGTCGACACCAGCCGCCTTTATAGCCAGAGTCATTTCCGTGATGTCAACTCGGTCGGCTATATCGAGGGCGGCGACTGGTATGTCATCTCCAACGGACGCCAGGATTATGTCAACTACTATCACAACTGCCACGAGATGACGATGGAGATTTCTACCGACAAAACCATCGACGGTGAGCAGCTTCCCGAATACTGGCGTTTCTTGCAGCACTCTTTTGTCAACTATATTGAGGAGGTTTTCTCAGTGCCTGCCACGGCTGGCATTGAAAACTATGAAGAGACCACAGCTCTTGATGTCTTCCCGAATCCTGCTGCCGACAGAATTTTTATTCGTGGCAATGTCAACGCCGAGATGCGTCTTTACGACGCTCACGGCAAAGAGCTTCCTGTTGTCAAAACTGATGCCAACAGTATCTATCTTGGTGATTTACCACAGGGTTTGTATCTTCTCCGTGCCGGAACACGAACTGCCAAGATTGTGAAGAGATGAACCCCTATCGGCACATCTCAGTAGCCATACCTCTGCTCGACGAGATGGAGAATCTCCCTAGTCTCATGTCGAGTCTGAGTCGCCAGTCTTTTGCCGGCTTCGACATTTTTGTATGTGTCAACAATCCTGAAGGGTGGGGGGAGAGCGGTGACCCCTACTGTCTGTCAGCCTACAACGCCAATCAGGAGTCACTCAGGTACTTGAGGGAACTTGCACAGGAGATTAATTCCGACAGGGACAACTATAAAATCCATGTTCTCGACTGCTCCTCGCCGGGATGTGGTTGGACGGGGAAACGCAAAGGCGTCGGCTGGGCCCGCAGGATGCTTTTCGACGCCATTGCCAACTTTCATGACGACGATGAGTTGGTTGTCAGCCTCGACGCCGACACCGCCATTGCCAGCAACTACCTTGAGACTGTCCTCTCCGAATTCAACAACTCTCAAAACCTGTCGCACCTCTCGGCCAGACATATCGATCCTCAGATACGAGCGCTCGCTGTACCCTACTATCATCCCCTGAGTGGCGACGAACATAGCGACAGGGCCATGTTGCGCTACGAGATTTACATGCGCCACTACCTCATTAGTCTATATGATGCCAGCGTTTGCCTCCATACATGTATACCCTATACCTTTACAGCCTTGGGTAGCGCTATGGTTTTCCCTTTGGGAGGATACAAGAAAGTGGGAGGCATAACGCCGTTGCAGGGTGGCGAGGATTTCTATTTGCTGCAGAAGTTCGCCAAAGCCGGTGTCGTTGTTGTCGACAGCGAAGCCGTAGTGCGACCGCAGGGCAGGATGTCGCGGCGTGTTCCCTTTGGCACAGGTCCTGCCATTGCGGCAGGTCTTCAAGCTATGCAAACCAAGTATCCGCTCTTTCCTTTCCAGGCTTTTCTCGACGTCGCCAAGACTTATGCTCTGTTTCCCGAGTTATACTATGCCGACATAGATACCCCGTTGAGTGGCTTCTTGCGCAATCAGTTGTCCACCGATGATTTGTGGCAGCCTTTGCGCGACAATTACAAGACGTGCGACCATTTTGTCCATGCCTGTGCCGAGCGTGTAGACGGATTGCGCATATTGCAGTATCTCAAGGGACAGACATTGCGGAGCGCCGAAGAGGAGACAAAGGTCTTATGCTTGCGCCACAATATCTCTTTTCCTGACAGTTTCAGTTTTGCGGAATCTCCTCTATCTGTGATAAACAGACTCCGCAACGACATATACTCTTTGGAGCGTTCCTTACGAAAAGAGATGATTACATTACCCCATTAGGAGATAAGATCCCAACGACGATTCCCAAATAGTGACACACATTGTGTTTGCATATCCGTGTCTGTTCGGGATTTTGACAGATATTTCTTTAGAATGAGAACCTGACTGTAAGTCCGCCTTTGGTGGTTGAGTTGGGGAAGGCGTTGCTGATATGGGGGGTGTTGATGTTGGTCTGGAAGAAAGCGCGAAGCGTCAAGTTGGCGCTCAGGGCGTATTCGGCGCTGACTTCAGCTATCCACACTTTCGAACCCGATGATATCTGGTTGGTGTTCTGGTTGATTTTGCGTATCTGAGTCAGGTTGTTGTTATAGGTTATATTGGCTTGAAGCACCAGGTCACTCTTAAGGTCGTGTGTTTTGTCGCCAGCCTTGAAATGAAACTCCAGGTCTTTGAAGCGGTATCCGGTTCCGAAGGTGAATCCATCACGGTAGGTCTCCGTAAGCTGATTGTTGCTGAAACTCAGATTGAGGCTGCGGCTCTTTTGTATGGATATCTTGAATTGGAAACTGTTGACCATGTTCACGTTGAGCATGATGAGCGGGTTGAACTGCTCGTTAATAATAACTCCCTCCATGCTTACCGGAGCTATGTAGTCGCCGTTGCCGTTCACCATAGTCTCGGTGCCATAGTCATACCCCTCCGCTATGGCGCTGATGGCTGCGTCGGTGTAGAAATTACCTATCGAGTAGGTTGACATATATTTGTGGGATATGACAATGTTTGTGAACCATTTTTTCAGGAACTCCACCTTGCTGAGTCCGTTGTATTTGATGTCCCAGTTGGGCAGCGGCATTCTCAGGAAGGGCGAGAAATCACATTTCCTAGCGTCTTTCCCCATATATGTCGCCAGAAACGCAGTCAGCAGCACGGTTTGTTGATTGGCGCCATACCCAGCAGGATAGTATAGTCCGTTCATGGTGTCCAGAACCATCTGGTCGTTATAGGGGTCGTTGTTCATGCCTGCCAGGCGTTCCGCCACTACCGAGCGTGCGTCAAGAAACTGCTGGAACAACTCGTCGCTATTGGTGAACATGGTGTTGAACGACCATGCCGTCGTCGTATAGCTGCCCGTAGTCATGCTCGACAATGGACCTTCCACCATGCCGCTTGCGGTACTATATTTGTAGTAATATTCTTGACGTGACGAGTAGTTCTGTGTCGCCGTGAGATCTATTCTGAAGTCTCGCATCGGTTCCACAGTGGCTTGGAATGATATCACCTGGTTCCGCATATCGTTGTTGGGTGTGTTCATAAGGGTGTCGTGCGACAGCAGGTCGTCTCTTAGCAAAGTCTCCACGGTAGGATTGATTATAGATGTCGACCCCATATCAAACACAGTCTTGTCGGGTATACCCAGCACAAAGGGTAATCCTGGCGCCCAATTGTTCGATGGATCAAGACCCACTATCCGAGACTCGCCCATGAATCCAGCTATGCTCGACCCGAACGAGTTGTTGTATTGTACATTGACATTCTTTACCGCAGTGACAAATCTAAGTCCGAAATAGCCAAGTTCTTTCAGCCGCTCCTGTCTTTCGGCCTTCCTTAGTGAGTCGGCGCGTGCCGCGTCGGCTTTCCTCTGCTCCATGCCGCGCTTCTTATCGAGGTCGTTTTTCTCTTTGTCGGCATCCTTGCCTTTCTTGTTCACCTCTACGGCCTTGGGCGGTTTCTTGGCATAGGCCGCCTTGAGCAGCTTCGACTTGTTGTAAAGCGTCTGCATGTTGGCCTGTGCTGGTATGTTCATTGACGTGCTGTTGCTTATCACAGCACCTTGTGATGCCAGAGCCAGCGTGGCCCCAAGATAGTTGTATGTTGTGTGGAATGTGAAGGGCACTCTCAGAAAATCCATGTATGGCAGCTTGCTGATAGGTAGGTCCCAGTTGATGTTGATGTTTTGCTGGAAATTCTGCATAGTTCCGCCTTTCATAATGGTTTGCCATATCGAGTCGTTGGCCGTGTAGTCCACAAGTCCTGGCGGCTCGTCAATACGAGCGTTGGCGTTGGCGTCGTAGGTGATATGGAAACTTCGTGCCAGGTCGTATTGCACGTTGTAGGTACGTTGCCATGTGAACTGCTTGAAGTACGTCGGGTTCATTATTATCAAGGCCGCACTTTTGTTCCTGAGAAGAGTGCTCTCGATGTCACGATATATCTCTGTTGTGAAGCTCAGGTTCTTAGGCTGATAGTACAAGTTGAAGTCCTTTATAAACTTCAGATTCTTGTTTTGGAATATCTTCATCTTGTCAAACGGCCTGAACTGTTTGGGTTGGTTGATGTTGAAGTTGTAGGTTAGTCCGCCCCTATGCTGGTCTTTGTTATAGTACTCTATGTCGTCATCGCTGCTTCTCTCTCCGCTGTAGGCATACGACACCGCGAAGTTCTCTATGTCGTAGAAATGGGGCGAGAGCGCTGATTTGCCCGTGCGTTCCTTGCGTACGTTAGTGAGAGTTATGTTCGTTGTCGTCTTACGTTGTTGCGTCATTTTGCGTATCGAGTCGCGCTCAGCCTGTGTCTCATATGTCTTCAGGTCGTCTTTAAGCTTGACATCGGGGTCAAGGGGATTGTATTCTGGGCTTCCTATCTGGTTGTTGTAGTCAAGGTAGAACGGTATATGCATTCCCCATGTGTCGGGCAGGAATTTTCCCATCTCCAGGTTCAGCGTCGACTGAACGTTGAACGTGTTCACGAGCTCCAGTTTGTTCAGTTTGTCCTCAAGGTTGCCGAATCCCGATGTGGTATACGAGGTGTACAGCGACAGGTTGCCCACATCGGCGAGGTTGGTCCTCGCCAACGCCATTGCGGCCCATCCGCCTCGGTTGATATAGTCCGATAGGCGTAGCTCGTTTATCCACACTATCGCGCTTTTGGGCAGCATGTCGTTCCCGTCGTCGAGAGTCTGTTTCCGAGGGTTGCGTACTCCCACCATAATCACTTTCACCTTCCCTAGATTGGGCGACCCCATTATCGTGTATTTCCTCCCGTCCACCATCTCGCTGTACAGCATCATGCTATTGTAGTCGCTCTCTCCGCTGCGAATCATGCTGTTGCGGTTCGACTTTATCTCCACCATCTTCTGGAGGTCTATCTCCACATTGTTGGCCTCCGGCCATATCAGTTCCTTGCTCGATGCCGATGTTCCCCAAGGTGTGAATTGCAGAGGCACCTCATACTCATAGTAGTTGCTTGTGTAGTCGCTTCCCAGTCGCACAAAGAGCGTCAGGTCGCCGTCGTACATGTGGTCGGTCTCAAATTTCTTCTCGGCGTGGACAAACATCTTCATTTTGCCGTAATACCTCAGGTCATACTGTGCGTTGCGGTATATCGCGCGGGCGTCGCCGGCGTTGAGGTCTTGTATGTCCAGTTCCAGTGACTGCTCGTTGAGCTCGGTGTACGACGACGATGTCGAGTACCACGACTCGCGTTCGATGTTTGGTGGCAGGTTGTATGGCACCGGCTGGCGGCTTCCGTTCTCTTCTATGTTCACTGTCGAGAGCGTGAACGAGGTGTTCTCGCCCATGCCCGTCGGATAGTCGCCAGGCTGCAAAAGTTCCTCCGAGTATTTACGCCACGTGCCGTAAACGAGTTCCAGTGTTGCGAAGCGCAGTATAACGGGTTCCTCGAATCCGCTCATAAACATTCGCATGAATCGTATCGACTGGAATCCGTTGATGTTGCCGATCTTTTGGTCGGGTTCTCGTATCGGTATCCGGAACTGATACCACCGGCACGTCGTTGTTGTGCCGTTAGCCAGTTGCACATCCCGAGCTTCATGTATGTCCACAATGTGGTTCTTGCCTACCTCCATCATGTCGGGGCGCAGGTCCACAACATATTGGTAGTAGTTTTCGCTTTCGCTGAGGGTATTGTCGCGGTTTATGTCCTCGACATTGGGGTACGATGTACCCTCTGTGGAATAGCTTTCTGTGTTGTCGGCGTCGGTCACCGAGTTGCCTTCGGGGTTGTTGTAGTATTTGTAGCGGTCGTTGATTTTCACATCGTTCTGGTCGTAGTAGGTGCTCCTGAAAAACCTGAAGTCGTCGCTCGATGGGTCGCTTGCGGCTTTCTGGTAAGCCTCCGATTGCGTTCCGAATAGCACAGCAATGCTGTTTATGTAGTCGGCGAAAAACGACTGCTCGTCTCCCAGGTCGCTGGCGCTTCCCAGACCGTCGTATCCTATGTCTTGGAAGTGGCGTGACTCCTCGTTGTTGTCAAAGGCGTTGACCACGGCCTGCATTTTCGGCACACGCCCCCACATCGTAGTGTCCACTGGGTTCGCCGCAAAGGCCTCCGCACTTTTCGCCGTGGGCAGTCCGTTCTCGAAACTTTTCCTACCGTCCCGTAGTATATCCTCGCTAATGTCGCCAAGGTTTATGTATAGTTTGCCACCGCTTTTGCTGTCGTCGTGCTCTCCTGTCTCGGGGTTGATAAAGGGGTCCATAAGCCAGAACTCTATGGTCTCAATATTTTGGCTCTCAAAGTCGGTGTACGTCAGCTCGCGCATAATACCGCCCCATCGGCTCTGCGGGTTGTTCAGTAATCCCTGCTGATTTATACCGGAGCTCAGCGCCGAGGGAGCCACATCATAGTTGTAGGGACCCTTTTCCGAAGGGTAGAACGCCATGTTCAACTCAAAAATACGTGTGTTGTCACCGGCGGCGATACTTTTGTTGGGGAAGACCTCCTTTTGGTTTATCTGGCGTGCGTAGGGGTGCGACCTGTCGTTCTCGTCAATGTTATCCGGGCAGCTGCTCTCGAAAAAAGCACGGCTTACGGTATACCACGCCAGTCGCGCGCGGTTGAAACCATATGCAAGCCCTGAGCCTGGCGCACTCTCGGGAAACATCGGCATCGAACTTCGGTAGTCCTGTGGCGTCGACGCAAGGTGCCAGAAGGTGTAACCCTTCAGGTCTATGTTGCTTTCGGCCCCCTCAAAGTCGTCTATGTAGGTCACTTTTCCGTCGTCGCTTCCCGTGTTGGCCATGCCGGGTATGAAATGTGCGAATTCGGCCTGCAGGGTCAACGTCGACGGTGCCTTGGTTTGTATTCCCGGCAGATGATCCATGATTTTTGTGATGAATGGCACATCATGACGGTAGTTGAAGTCGAGTCCCCATATTGAGTTGCTTGTAGGCTCGTCTCCGAAATTGTTCTTCTGTGTCAACGGTTTCTCACGCAGGTTCATGAATGTCGCGCCAAGATTCACTTCGGGGTCGAACTCGTAGTTCAGGTGCAGACCCAGCATGCGTTTCGTCATCATGCTGAATGAGCTGTTCTCGCTGCTTACACTTATCGGCGTTCCCGACGCCAGTAGGCTCTCGTTGATGATTCGCACCGTTCCCATGGTATAATCCACCGTGTAGTCGACATTTTCTATCAGTGGCATTCCTCCTGCCGTTACTGTCACCGACCCCGGTGCCACGCTATATCCCAGTAGTATCTCGCCGCTCACTGAGCTTGTGTAGTAGCCCTCAAGGTAGAACTTGTTCTTGTCGGCATACTGTTGCGCCAGTGTCTGCGTCATCGTGTATAGCGAGTCAAAGCAGTATCGGTTAGCAAGTGTGTTGTCACCCAGCATCTCCCTCAGGTCTTTGCCGAAAGGCTCAACATAGGGGAAGAATATGCGTCCTGTCGTTGCCTGTATAATACCTCCCTTGTAGGCTGCGCTGTCAAACCAGTCGAAAACGCCGTCGGGATAGTAGTAGCTCTGTGAAGCGTCCATTCTGTCGAGTCCGAAAACCTGTATCAGCGGCGTCGCCTCCAAAGGACCTTCTGTGAAGTATCCTATTCCTACGCCACCTTCTGGATTTTCATACAATACGTTAAGTCGGAAATTATCTCGGCTTATCTGTGTGCTCTTCAAGAAGTACACATTCTTCATCATCAGCTTCCACAGCGGACTCCGGCTGTTCACCGACGAACCTTTTATTAGTTTTACAATAAGAGTGTTGGGGTCGTTGACTCCGTCGGTGGTCAGCTCGCCCACCTGGTATACTGTTGTGTCGCCTATCACTTGGTATTGGAATGCCACAGCAAGAATCTGGTCGTTGGCAAGGGGTTGCGACAGAGTGATAAAACCCAGCTGCGAGTTGAATGTGTATTCGTTCTGTGACAGCAGTCGCGCGCTTTCCACCTTCTCGTAGTCCGTGCCTCCCGTGAACCCCAATCCCTCCATATACGAGCTCACACTGTTGATGTTCCTCACTGCCGAGGTGTTTATAAGCGACAGCAAATTGTTGCTCTCGTAGTTGTCGGGTCGTTGTGACAGACCGCCGTACACGTTGGGCGACGAGGTTTTGTATTCGCCGAGGTCGGTGAGTGCCAAAATGTTGCGGTTGTTTGTCACGGCGGCGCCGATATTTGTACGCCACACTTCCAGGCGTATTATCTTAATGTTGCTGTTCACAACTGGCAACGTCGACATAGCCTTGTTGTAGTTGTCGTAAAAGTACTGGGCAATAAAAAAGTGCCTGTTTTCCTCATATTCGTCGGCGCGAATCTCAAATTCCTGTGACGACGCTCCTCCCTGCACCTGCATGTTCTCTGTCGAGGTCTCCTTCTGGCTGGCCACGGCGTCAATGGTCAGGTTGCCGAACTTCAGCTTTGTGTGCACTCCGAACAGTCGTTGGCTGCCCTTGATAAGAGTGGTGTTGAGTGGAAACGATATGTCTGCCGCCTCTAAAAGCTGAAGAATATCGTCTTCCTTGCCCTCATATTTCAGCTTTATCTGGTTTTCAAAGTCGAAAGTGGCTTGCGTATTCCAGTTGATGTCGGTGTTTATCAGGTCTCCGACCTTGGCGTTCAGGGTAAGCTGTATGTTCTCGTCAAAGTCGAAGTTTGTGTTGCTCCTCTTCGATTCGTCCACCGATGGATTGTCGGTGAAGTTGTTTATTACCTGCAGTGTAAGGTCTGCGCTTCCGCTGGGCGTTATCTTCACCTCGGGAACTTCTTTCAGGCTTTCCAGCTTGCGGCTTATTTCGTTGAAGCCGGGTATCTTGCTCAGCAAACCCTCCTCACCGCCTGTGTTTCCGCTGTTCTCATCCAGCTTTGTCCCCCAAAAATCATCCATCAGTTGCTGCATGCGGTAGTCCTGATACTCCTGGAACGTCATGTACTGCCGGCTGATGACAATATTACCCACCTTCGTCACTTTCACATAGCTGTGGTTGGCGGCGTCATACTCCACCGTCGTTGTCATGTTCGACGGATTGTTGAGATATAGAGGACTCTGCTGCTCCTCGCCAGATGGTGGTATTGGAAACCGCAACGTGCTATCAGGCACATCCTGTCCGTAACTCGGCGTCGCCAGCAGCAAACATGCCAACAACGCCACACATTGCAGTATGGCGCCGAGGCTTCGTTTGATAATATTTGTGTTCAGGCGACTGAGCATAATAGACATTAGTTATGATTTATTGTGACCAGTGATGAGTGATCTGTGACCAGTGATGGGGGAATAGTGAATTGTGAATTAAGAATTATGAATTGTGAATAGTACTTTTTTAACCTTTCAAACCTTTCGTACCTTTTTAACCCTTTCCTAAATGCCGTGTGCAAGAGCCATTTTGATAAGTTCTTCGACAGTGGCACCTGGATTTGTGGCTCCCACCTTTGCAAGCACCTTCTCCGATGCCGCCTTTGGGAAGCCGAGCATAACCAAAGCAGATAACGCCTCTTCGGTGTTATTATTGTTCCCCGACGCCACTGATTCATGCCCGTCGAGCAGTACTGTCGCATAGGGGTCCACCTTGTCCCTAAGCTCCAACAGGATGCGCTGAGCTGTCTTAGCGCCTATTCCTTTCACTTTCTGCACCCTTTTAACATCCTGGTCCACTATGGCTCGTGTCAGTTCCTCCACAGTCAGCGACGACAACATTATCCTTGCCGTGGCAGCACCAACACCGTTCACGGAGATCAGCAGACGGAACATATTCCGTTCCGCGACAGTGTAAAAACCCATAAGCAGGTGTGCGTCCTCGCGTATCACCTCGTGAACCATCAGCTTCACCTCAGCGAGGTCCTTTATTTGTGAATAGGTGTTCAGCGTTATTTCAAGCATATAGCCAACGCCGCCGCAGTCAATAACAGCGTAGGCCGGCGTTGCCTCCTCAAGATGTCCTTTTATGTAACTGTACATAGTGTGTGGTTATGCAATTAAAAAAATGTTATATCTCTCATTCAACCCTATCGAAAAAAATAATTAAGCTTTTGTCCTTCCTGTTCCTTTGCCTCAAAAGCCCCTATTGTCGGCGGATTTCCTCGTGGGGTGCCATTAAGGTCGTTAGGTATTGTAATATAGGACCCATCCCCGGCCTTCGCCGCTGGTGAGTCCTTCAGAGGTACAAAATCATGCTTGTAGGCGTCGCTGAATTTAGGGTCACGGCCAACGATATTGCCACCGCTGCCGTCGGCGACAAGGTTGGTGCGTAGCACGCAGTTGCGGAACGTCACGTCAAATCCGGCATTCTCTATCCTGTCAAACATTATCTCCCCCGAGTTGTCGCGGCCGTTGTAGTTGCCGTAAACTATACAGTTGCGGAAATCCGCCTCCATCGGCCGAGGAAAAACCATCGTTGTGCTATACGCATAGTAGTTCGACAGTACCAATGATGGCGTCTTCCTGCTGTCATAGCGCCAGTAGTTTGCCAAAGTGGAGTTGTGGAATTGGTATCGCCCTCCATAGCGCAAGTCCACAACACTCTGTCCGCAGCACGACACCAGCAGATTGTCGCCTACAATATATGCACCTTGCCCTAGAATACCCACCATAGAATGGTTCTGTACCACACAGTTGCGTATATCCAGTGTCGGATTGTTGTTGACGTTGGTGTCAGCCTGTATTCCGACCACGGCATTCTCGACGCAGGCCCATTCCATATAGTTGTCCTTGCTGCCCGACGACAGCCATATCCCTTGCCATTGTCCAGGGAGGCTGTCGTAGTAGCTGTCGTGCCTTACCGATGAGAAAACCACAGGAGCGCTCTGCGACCCCCTCACGTCTAATGTCGCGCTGTCATACACCCACAGGCAGGCACCTGCTCCGAAATAGAGCTCCTCGCCAGCGTTCAAGTGAAGCGTCTCGTTGCTGTTCACCACAGCATAGCCTATTATCACATGCGGCCGTGTATGGTCCCAGTTGGCGCAATCTATTATCGAGAAGGGAATCCACAGTGTGTCTATCTGACCCCTGCTGTTCACATATAGCCTGTACACCTGTCTGGGGTAGGTGGGGAGATGGTATACAGCGTTTCTCCCGTAGGCCTGCAAAGGTAGGTACTGACGTTTTTTGTTGAAGTCAAAAACAATGCTGTCGGTCACTATATAGGGCGAAGTCTGGTCGTTGGGGTTGATGTTTGCCTGCACGAAAATGAATATGCTGTCGTGCCCTCCTATCTCCACGTTGCGAGCCACAAAACCAGTGTCACCGTCAACGTTGATGCGGAATCGCGACGACGTCCCGTGACCGAGTGTCACAGCGTCTATCAGTATCGGCTCGTCATAATTGTTGTACACCTTGACAGCCTGGGTCACCGTTGCCATTGTGGCGAATACCGTGTCGAAACTCACGGTGTCCACAGAGAATCCCAGCCGTGCCGAAGAGTCCACCAGATAGTCCTCCTCCTTTATGCACGACGTCATCGACACCGTAGCCAAAGCCAAACCCATTATAATCAAAAAGAATCGAGACATTCTCTTAAACCCTTTAATCCCCTCATTTAACATAGAGGTCAAACACCTCGTTCATTCTTTTTTTGCACACAGGGCAGAAGTCGGCGTAGTTGCGCATCATGCATTGTGTGCATGGACGGTAAACCCCTTTGGCGAGGTATCCGCCCCCTTCGTAGGCGCCTACAGGGCCGTTGTCTCTCTTCCCGAGACCTTCCACAGGTTCTGTAGGAATAGGGGTTCCCTTCTTCACCATATCGGCCCATTTCGAGTCGAAATTGTTCAGTGTCGTGATATTAGGTTCAAGAGGCTCATGGTCCTCGTAGCGTTTGTTATAGTTGGGGTCGTCTTCCACATATTCGTCTGCCAACCCTCCTATGCTGTGCCCCAATTCGTGAGGCAGAATCCACATCGACCATTTGTCCAGCACTGCGCTGAAAGCATAGTAGTTGTATATCGCGCCTCCGCCATAGGTGTCACAATTGGCCATAATGATAATGTGGTCATAGGCGACATCGCGTATCAAGTTGTGTAGCTTGAACAACTCTGTGGTCATCAGATAGCGGTCCATCCCGAAGATATCGTAGCTCGACCCCACGGCGCTCTCAACATATCGGCCAGCGTTCGGGTCGGTCACACCGCTCTCTTTGGCCAACTCTCCCACGCCCCACACATTGAAGTCTTTGGCACGGCTTTTGAAAGGCTCCTGAGCCAGCATGTATTCGGTGAATTTCTTGAAATCCTTCTCCATTTTTTTCTTGTCCTTGATTCCGTAGCCCTCAGCCACAATGACAACATCTATTTTCTTGTGCGGGTCGCCGTTCACATGCAGCGGAATACAATTCTTGGCTGTTGGCATCGCAGGGGCACGGAAAGTCGTAGGGTCAAATGTCAACTGGGTCGCCGTCTGGAAAATCTCTTTGGCGTCCCTTTTCTGCAGACAAACCATCACCTTCTTTTTTGGCATCGGCATAAGCACAACCTCCTCAAAGGTGGCCACGCTGTCTTTGTCGCGCCCCGCTATCGTTTCACGGTATTCCTCAAACAGAGTGTTGTAGCAGCGCGAGTACAGGTCACGTCCTGTCGCGTAGTCTTTGACCAGCAGGCGGTATTCCCCGTTGTCTATAGGGTCCAGCAATTGCGTGAGCGACCCCGCCCACATCTTGCTGTTCTGAACCAGCCATTGTTGAGCTATACAGGTGTCGTGTTTTTTGCACCCTTGGCGCAGGTAATCCAGCCGCAGCGTTTTGTTCTCGAAATATTCGTCAAAATCCACATTTATCTGTGCAGAGGCATTCCCTCCCACAAGGCATACAAGTGCAAAAGCGATTATCCAACTCTTTGTTTTCATCTGTCTCTTTTTTGTTTCCAATTCTTTTATAACGCCGAAAAGCCGTATTTATTATAGACCTAAGGTCTAAAAAAACTAACACTAATACTACGAATTTTTAGAATAGATTCGGTTTAGTGATGGTGAAAAATAATATGGTAAAATGATTCTGAAATTAAGGAGGGAGTAAAAGAGGAAGTTAAAATGGGAGTAAAAGAGGGAGTAAAAGAGGTCAAATGAATATGTATTGTCCTGTGAGCATCGCATAACTTCCTTTTATTATTTCCCATTGTTTTACGTTATTATTCCCTTATTCGGGTGATTTGTATTCGTAAAAAATAAGAGGAAAGATATTTTTTTTCTCTATTTTTTGCGGCAAATACTATCTTGCAAATTTACTTATAGACAAAAAAAGAGTACCAAGAAGGTACTCTTAAATGAATATGGCCTATACGACTTATGTCTTGTTGACCCTATAGGTTTTATTGGAGTCTTAGAACAATCCCTCCAGCACGCTGTCGTCTACGAGGTTGGGCATAGTGACCTTCAATTCGGGACAGATATCCATGGCGCGTTTGATGGCGAACATGGCGCCCTCGTTGCGTGCCCAGCTGCGGCGGCTGATGCCGTTGTTGACATCCCAATGCAGCATCATGCGCAGGCGGCGGTCGCAAGCCTCACTGCCGTCAAGGACCATGCCGAAGCCTCCGTTCATAACCTCGCCCCAGCCTACTCCGCCGCCGTTGTGGATAGACACCCACGTGGCTCCGCGGAAGCTGTCGCCAATAACGTTCTGTACGGCCATATCGGCGCAGCGGTTCGAACCATCATAGATGTTGCTGGTCTCTCTGAACGGGCTGTCGGTGCCGCTGACATCGTGGTGGTCACGGCCAAGTACTATAGGAGCGCTGATCTCTCCCTTCTTGATGGCCTCGTTGAAGCGAGCTGCAATCTTGGTGCGGCCTTCGCAGTCGGCATAAAGGATGCGTGCTTGTGAACCTACCACAAGGTGGTTCTCCTTGGCTCCCTTTATCCACTGTATGTTGTCGTGCATCTGCTGTTGTATCTCGGCGGGAGCTGTGGCTGCGATTTCGCCCAGCACCTCCATGGCGATGTGGTCGCTCTTGTCGAGGTCTTCAGGCTTGCCGCTGGTGCATACCCAGCGGAAGGGACCGAAGCCGTAGTCGAAGCACATGGGTCCCATGATGTCTTGCACATAGGAGGGATAGCGGAAGGCTGTCTTGTCGGCGTTCCAGATGTCGGCGCCTGCGCGACTGCTTTCCAGCAGGAAGGCGTTGCCGTAGTCGAAGAAATACATTCCTTTGGCGGTGAGTTTGTTGACAGCGGCGACATGGCGGCGCAACGACTCCTGAACTTTCTCTTTGAAGAGTTCTGGTTTCTCGGCCATCATTACCTTGGCATCCTCGAAGCTGACACCTACGGGATAGTATCCGCCTGCCCATGGGTTGTGCAGCGAGGTCTGGTCGCTGCCCAGGTCAACTTTGATGCCCTTCTCGGCGCAGTATTCCCAGAGGTCTACCACATTGCCCTGATAGGCGTAGCTCTTGGCCTCTTTGGCGGCGATGGACTTGTTCACGGCCACGAAGAGTTCGTCGAGGTTCTCGTGCACCTCGTCGACCCATCCCTGGGTATAGCGTTTCTGTGTCGCGGCGGGGTTGATTTCGGCGGTGATGCTGACCACGCCAGCGATGTCGCCAGCCTTAGGTTGTGCACCACTCATGCCGCCTAATCCGGCGGTGATGAATAATTTGCCTGCTGTGCCGCCTCCAAGCTTACGTGCGGCGTTAAGAACCGTGATAGTGGTTCCGTGCACTATGCCTTGAGGTCCGATATACATATATGAGCCAGCGGTCATCTGGCCGTATTGGGTGACACCGAGGGCGTTGTAGCGCTCCCAGTCGTCGGGTTTGCTGTAGTTTGGTATCATCATACCGTTGGTGACCACCACACGTGGAGCATCCTTGTGGCTGGGGTAGAGTCCCATGGGGTGACCGCTGTACATGACGAGGGTCTGCTCGTCGGTCATCTCGCTCAAATATTTCATCACGAGGCGGTATTGTGCCCAGTTCTGGAACACGGCACCGTTGCCACCGTAGGTGATGAGCTCGTGGGGATGCTGAGCCACAGCGGGGTCGAGGTTGTTCTGTATCATCAGCATGATGGCGGCAGCCTGACGGCACTTTGCGGGATACTCATCAATGGGGCGGGCGTACATCTTATAGGTGGGACGCAGACGGTACATATAGATACGTCCATACTGCTTCAATTCCTCGGCAAACTCTTTGGCAAGCATCTTGTGGTGCTTGGCGGGGAAGTAGCGGAGGGCGTTGCGGATGGCCAGCTTCTTTTCGGCAGGGGTGAGGATGTCCTTGCGTTTGGGAGCGTGGTTCACTGTAGGGTCATAAGGTTGTGGTTCTGGCAGCGGGTCGGGAATACCGAGACGCAATTCATTCTGAAATTCTTCGAGTGTCATATTATTGTTTTTTACTATTTTTTTCAGTGATAGAGTCCTTTTTTGTTATTTCAAATTGCAAAATTACGAAAAATATTAAAACTGGTAATATCTATTTTTAACAGATTGTATCACTATGTTTTATAATGCATTTGGCGGCAACATAGCGTCTCTTGGCAAGCTGAAACTTATAGCATTCAAAAGACTGTACTATTTGTAGGACATTTCTGGACTGATTTATTGTGCATTATACACTCTTTTGCCTCGACTTCCTATTGTTTGCGCTCCAACACATGGCGGAGAACCACGCTGATAGAAGGTTTGTGAAGGCTGCATCCTTTTCCGTTCTGTGTCGCTGTGCGGAGACGGAATGCCTCGGGTTGAGGCAGCTCTTTGTCGCCGGCAATCATGCGAGCCAAATCGCTGTAATTCCTCACCATGGGTGAAACCCACAGTCCGTATTCCGCTGTGGTACGCGAATAGCGGTAGCTGTATACTGTGCCGTCCGCCATGCGGTAGTCAACATAGAAAATGTCGGGCTTGTAGATGGTTTTCCGCAACCAACCCAGAAAGGAGTATTGTGACTTCACAGAGGCACGAAGGATATCCCCGTCACCATGCTCCGGCAATGTCACCCATTCGCCCCAAGTTGCTGTAGTCTGTGCCAGTGTGTCGTTCACAGCCTGGTATTTTCCTGTGCCATGCCTTAGCAGAAGCCCGTACCAGTCTCCGCTGTCGGCAAGTTCATAGTTGGCAAGCAGAGAGTCTATTATTGCAGGCTCGTCACTCAGCAGATAGCGGTCGTCAATGCTTATCAGTCCCTCGTCGTTCTCGTAGTTGGGCTTGTGGAATATCACATAGGCTGCGGCATTGCTGTGCGAGCAGAAATTCTGTGCCGATAAAATGTTCAGCCACTCTGTGTTGCCGGTGCCGAGTTCCACTGTCTTATGTGGTTGCCATCGCATGTTGTTGGCGGCCAGGAACACATGCTCCCAGGGGTAGCAGTCGGTGGCAGCATCGCCTATCTCTGCAACAACTTTTTCGCTCAATCGTCGTTTCTCCATAGCGTTGGCTATGTATTCTTTGCAGCCTCTCACATATTCACCATTGTTCAGCACCTTTGTGTAGAAGTTCTTGGGGCTAGCGTTGGTTAGAGGACTACCACCATTGTTCAGCGCCGCGGCGTTGACTCCCAGCATGGCTATGGCTGCCATGCCGCAACACCATGATGGCCATCGCAGCCCCTTTTGCAAGAGGCAACTCAGCACAATCAGACAGGCGCTGAAAGCCATCAATTGCTTGAAGTGCGAGAAGTCCTCACGCACTATGCCGTATTTCCAGTTTGCCAGCATAGGCAGTAGGAGCAGCAGCATGACGTAGCGCGACCATTCCCCCTTTGCAGTCACAGCCAGCATCACCATGAATGCCACATAGAGCATTATGGCCCATAGACGATGTTCGGGGGCGATTACCATGGCTTCATGGTAGCCGTCGAACAGACGTGTCATCCCCGTGTAGGCATCCCACATAGTGGGGAAGCCGCGCCATATCAGCAGGCCAATAAGCAGCAGCAGTATTGGCACTGTGGCACCGGTAAGCAGGGTGAACCTGAAATCACGTTGCCGCACAAAGGTCAGCAGCCATCCCACGAAAAGCACTATGCATGACTGCAGTCCTATCGATACCTTTATTCCCAGCGAGAAGACGGCAAGTAGTGCGGCGAGTAAAAACAGCCAGTATCTCTTCTTTTCAATCACCGTGAGCATCAGCAGTGTGACATTCATTGCCACCAATAGGTCGGTGTTGCACATCAGGCACATACCCGCAATGAACAGCGCCGATAATACACTAGGCTGCTCACGTCGTTGCGCCAACAGCAGCATCTGCAACACCATGAAATATTTCAGCACGACATAGAATATCAGGAAGGCTGCATAGTGTCCATGGAATCCCACAACAGGTATGCGCAAAGGCGCCAGTGGTCCATAGGGATGCAACAAGTTGACGAGAGTGCTGTAGTCGTTGTCTAGCAAGTAGTTGAATCCCCAGAAGTAGGAGGGGTCTAGACCAAAGGAATAGTCGGGATCATGGTTGGGAAGCGACAATAATGTCAGCAATATGGAGATAAGAACCATCAGCCAGCAAGGCATAGGATCCTTGCTGGACAGTATGTTCTTGATGGATGAGAATTTATTGGATGTCAAATCTTACGTTTGAAAGGTTTAAAGGGTATGCTTTCGTTGAAACGTTGAGATGTTTCCAGTGTATTTGTCTTCTGGAAATCAGAACGCCAGCTGCAAGCCTACCTCAAGGCGGGGTAGCAGCACCTTGTCGGCTCCCACTTCCTTTCCTATGCCGTTCATACGGTAGCGGGCGTATAATCCTACCCAGTCTCTCGTTATACGTGTCGTCAAACCCCAGTTCCAACGATAGTCCTCTAATAGGTCGAGATTCCTTACAACCTCTTTCCTCGTCGATGCAATATCTCCGCTATGTTTGCCTTTCAGCTTGTAGGCGTTGTGGCCCCAATTGCCATATACTCCGAGGTCCCAATGCCAGCCTTTGTGGAACATTCCCAGCGGACGCAGACGCACTCGCTGATACAACTCTATACCTACCTCGCCGAGGTTCACCTTGTGCTTGCTCACCTTCTTATCAAGCCATCTCACATCGTCGTCCATCCCTATCAGTGTGTCCAAACGGTTAGCTTCACCGCCGAAACGTAGCGAGCTGTGGCCGTATTCCAGTGACATTCCCCAGCCGTACCATTTAGCAAAATATATTGTTTTGCGCACCCCGATTCTCTTGGTGGGTGACCAGAAATTGGGCGCTAACTCGTCGGACATAGTACTCACGGGTACGCCTAGCATGAAATATCTCTCATCGATAATATTCTTCTCTTTCAGGTTTGTGCTGTAAAGGAAACCTTCGTCTTCGTAGTAATTACTGCCTTCCATATTTATTCCGCTCACCATCATATCCTCCCCGTCGTTAAGGATGTAACTCTCCGCATAACCATCTAATTGAGCCGTGATAACCTCTCCTCCGCTAATCTCAAACCACATATTGGTGGTGATATTCTTCAACTCGATTTTCGTGTAATCATGAATCTTTCCCTCTGGTGTCGCGCTCTTGATAAAGAGATAGCCTCTGGGAAAGTCTTTCAGCGGAATGAGTTTCAACACATCTTCTTCTTTGACAAATTTGAATGACGGCTTGGCTTCCTTGCGGTCGCCGGTGAAATAGTCGGCCTGCGGCACTCCATATCCGTAGGTGTAGTCGCAGTACGGGTACAGGTCGGCGCTCTTCTCTATCTCGTGAAAAAGCTCCATTGCGGTCATTCCTGGTTTGGTTTGTAGCGCGCATGCGGCGAATCCCGCCACAAGGGGGCAGCTGAAGCTTGTTCCGTCAACATAGTGATAGTCGTTGTTGTCGCTCCCAGTGTTGGCAGTGTGGGCGTTGCCGAAGGCCACCACATTTGGCTTCTGGCGTCCGTCGGCTGTGGGTCCGTAGCTGCTGAAATAAATATGGCTGTAATAGTCCAGACTGTTGCTGATGCCGCCAACACATAGCACGCTGTCGGCGTCGCTGGGAGTTATGATGGTGCGCCAGCTGTTGTCGTCGCCTTCGTTTCCAGCCGAGTTGCACACCAGTATGCCTTTCCGGGCAGCCATATTTCCTGCCTTGGCCACATAGCTCTGTCCGTTCATATCCTTGGTGTAGTAGCGGTCTTTGCCGTATCCCAGTGACGAGCTGATAATCTGAGCACCGTTCTTGTCGGCCCACTCCATAGCCATCTGCCACCACACCTCCTCTTTGAAGGGTTCGGCCTCAATCTCTGTACGAGCCAAAAGAAACTCAGCTCCCGTGGCTAATCCTTCGTCAACGATAATCTCTCCATCGATTCCTTCATATCGGTGTTTGCCCGCAATACAGCTTAGTGTCATCAATCCGTGACTGTTCCATCCGTAGACATTCTCTTTCTTGTTTGGGAAGTTCCAGGTCTTTATTATCTGCTTGTTGTCGCGTAGGTGCTTGAAGGCTATATGGGTGTTGACCTGAGGGAATCCACCGTCCAGCACAGCAATGCGTACTCCCTTGCCATCAATACCCTTGTCTCTGAAGTATTTGCCTCCCATGCGGATCAGCTGATCCATAAGAGAGTAGAGCTCTTCGTCCGTCGGATCGTCGTCGATGTTTTTCATCGTTGTAGTCACTGACGCCATCTGCATCTCACCGCCTAGCATGTGCACCTCTTTTACAAACGGCAGCTGTTGTATCGCTTTAATCTGCTCCTCCGTGGCTGTGACTGCTACGGCGTTCAACCAGCGGCTCTGTCCGAAATCGTCGCTGGCTATGGCGTCTATCTGACTCACGTAGCTCTCGTTGAGCGGATAGTTGCTGATGTCGTACAGGTCGGCGTTGTTGAGTTGGTATCTCTCAATGGCTTTTGCGTCAAAATAACTATAGGGGTCGAAAGTGCTCCCTGCCTTGTCGGTCAGCATGACCCAGTAGTGGCTCTGTGCTTGCAGCTGGATACTGGACAGTATCACGGCGGCAAAAAAAAGTATTTTTCTCATTGTTATAGTGGTTTTTATTTTTCTTTTCTGAAATAATTTTTAACGTTCGATTTGGATAAGTGATGATGAAAAAAATATGGTAAAATGATTTTGAAGTTAAAGTGGGAGTTAAAATGGAAGTAAAAGTGGGCAAATGAATTTGTATTGTCCTGTGCGCAGCGTATAACTCCCTTTTATTACTTCCCGTATTTTTACGTTTATTTCTTAAAAAGTAAAATGTATACCGACTTGTAGCTTCGGTAAATCCAAATCGGGCTGTGTCAATCTGTATCGTCCATACACACCTATCCAGTTCCAGACTATTCGTGTGGTCAATCCCAGATTCCACATACTTGTCGGCTCCACGCCATAGTAGTTGTTCTCCTGCATTATCGCCGCATTGTTGTTTTCCTGCTCGTTGTATAGCACTTGATAACTGTTGCTTTGCAGTCCCCCATATACGCCTAAATCCCAAAACAGCCCTTTCTCGTTTTTGCCTGTGTTCTTAATCCGAATGCGTTGGAATAGCTCCAGGTTGAAGTCGCTGATTAGGTATCGTTTCTTATCGACATTAGTGAAATCGGCAATGGCAAGAGTTTTGTCCCAAATATTGGTTGTCGAGGGATCATAACGGTAGAAGTTTCCAACAAACTCCATACCGATGCCTAATCCATACCATTTACGGAAATTGCGGGTGATGTGGAACCCAATTGTGTATACGTCGCTGTAACGCATTGTGTATGGGAAAACCCACGAAATGCCGTATTGATAGTATACCTCGGCGTTGTATTTCTGTCCTACGCCCCAGTTGGATACAGTATTGTCTTTTATGTCGCGTTCGCCGTGGAAGTCATAACCGTCAAGAAATATTCCGTTTGTGTCCACCAGATAGTACACAAACGAGTGATCTGACTCCTCGGCATATATCATACTGTCTTGCTTTGTCAGACGGCAACCGTCGGTATAGCCGTCGACATATGCCACCAGTGTGTATCCGACTATGCCGCTTTTAGCCACTGCGATGTACATCTGGTCGTTAAAACCTGGGATGCCGATATTCCCATAGGTCTTTATTTTTCCGTTCCGGTCTTGTATCTTGAGCAATACCACCGACTCTTTCTCCTCGCCGTCTTTCAGGCTCATTTCATTTGTGCCCTTAGCCGTCGGGTGTATAAGTATGTAGTCTTCCAGTGCTTTGAATGTGAATGTCGGTTCCGGTTGCACAAACTCTCCTTTCTTCTCCACAAAAAAGTCTGCCTGAGGCACTCCGTACCCCAATGCGTAGTCATAGTACGGGTACAGGTCGGCGCTCTGCTCTATCAGCCTCTTCATCTGCATAGCCGTTTTGTCGCGTTTCGTCTGCCATGCGCAGGCGCAGAACCCTGCTGTCAGCGGAGACGAGAACGATGTGCCATAGGCAAAATCGGTCTCTTGGTTGTTGTTGGCGTCAGCGACTTCGCAGTAGCCGAAATTACATACATTCGGTTTCATACGGCCGTCGGCGGTGGGTCCGTAACTGCTGAAGTCTATGTGACTGTATGAGTTTAGCGACGGATTTATGCCGCCTACCGATAGTATACTGTCCGCATCGGCAGGAGCTCCTATGATTTTCCAATTCTTGTCGTCGCCAGAATTGCCCGCTGAGTTGCATACCAGCATTCCTTTCCTGGCTGCCATGTTGGCTGCTTTCGACACATAGCTGCGTCCGTCCATCTCCCATGTGTAGTGTCGGTCCTGGGTGTATCCTAGCGAACTGTTTATGATGTCGGCGCCGTTCTTGTCGGCCCATTCCATGGCTTGTGCCCACCACACCTCTTCTTTGAAAGGCTCGGGGTCTACCTCTGTCTTCGCCAGCAGAAACGTAGCTCCTGTCGCCAAGCCCAACTGCTTGCCGTCTATCTGGCCCGCTATGCAGCTCAGCACCATTGTGCCGTGGGTGTGGTTGTCGTAGACGTTCTCCTGCTTCTTGGTAAAATCCCAGGTTGCTATTATTCTGTTGTTGTCGCGCAGGTGCTTGAAAGCCTCGTGGGTATTCACGGCTTTGAATCCTCCGTCCAATACGGCAATGCGCACTCCCTTACCGTCGATACCGTTTTCTACGAATCGCTCTCCTTTCATGCGTGCCAGCTGGGTGGTAATATCGCTCATAGTCTTTGAGGCCTCACTCTGACTCGAAAGACTCTGTGCCTCTTTCGATTGTCTTTTGCATTCGGCTATCTCCATATTCGTGGCTATCAGGTCTACTTTGCTCACAAAGGGCAACGCCTCAATGGCCTTGATTTGACTCTCGGTGGCCATAACAGCCACAGCGTTCAACCAGCGGCTCTGACCTACCTCTTCGCTGGCTATGGCGCCTATCTGATTTACATAGCTCTCGCTGAGTGGATAGTTGCTCACGTCGTACAGGTCGGCGTTGTTGAGCTTGTATCTTTCTATCGCCTTGGCGTCGAAATAACTATAAGGGTCGAAAGTGCTCCCTGCCTTGTCTCTAAGAAGCACCCAATAACAGTTCTGTGCGTTTACTGCCATCGTGGCAATGACCACTGTGAGGAAAAGAATCGTTTTTTTCATTGTAAATATGTTGTTGCGTTTTTATCTAAGTACCGAATGCAATACTTCGTGCGATTTGAAATTTCTGAAGTCGGGAAAATGTATGTGATAGTATTCCAAAAGATTGTTCAATGTGTCGCTGCGTTGTTTCGACGATAGCGTCGGCATGGGAGTGTGGCTCATAGAGCATGACAGACAGCTGTGAAAGCGTGAACTTGAGGTGGCGTCAAGGAAGTAGTCGACGTTGGGACTTTCGTTTATCGCCGTTGGCGCTGACAGAAAACGTCCCTCTTTCAGATTGAATAAAGGACTATTGGCGCTATAGTTGTCCATGGGTGCAATGCCAAGATGTGTTGCCGTGTGTATCATCATGTCTATTGGTATTGTCGACAGGCTGCTGTCCTCTCTATCGATACGCTGTAGCTGTCCTACAATATAGTCAAAGAGCTCTACGTTCGCCTCCCCCTCTTTCAACGACTTGTACAGCACCTCGTCCATAAAGAAAACGAGAGCCATCTTTACTCCGTCGCCGTTAATGTTGTTGTAGTGTGCCGACGGATGCATCTCTTTTATATACTGCAACTCTTTTTTGCTGTTGTCGTATACTGTCATCTCCAAATGGCTGAGAGGTTGTAGCAGATTCTGTTTGCCGCGTCCTCTCTGGCTGCGCACCCCCTTCAATATATACGAGCACAACCCTCTTTGGCGTGTGAACACCTTGGCTATGACGCTGGTCTCGCCGTATTTTGTGGTGTGTAGCACTAGGCCTTGTGTTGTGAGGGTCATCTCTTTTAAAAGTTAAAAAGGTTGAAAAGTTAAAAAGGTTGAAAAGTTAAAAAGGTTAAAAGGGTTAAAAGGGTTGAAAAGGTTAAAAAAGGTTTAAAGATTACCGTTAGTTATTTTTCTTTGTTTTTTCGGCGTTATTGTTTCGGGGCTATCGTATTATCAATATCTTTGTGGCCGAGCGCATTGTGCCGTCTTCCGACGATGCGAACACGTAGTACACTCCTGACGCCACTCGTTTGCCACTCTGTGTGCATCCGTTCCAGATAGCTTGTCCTCCATTGGATTGTGTCGCAAATACAACGTTGCCGGCAGCGTCGGTTATATGAACTATTCCGTTACGTGTGAAGCCTTTTATAGCTATCACTCCGTCATAGTCGGGTCTGACGGGGTTTGGGAATGCGTGAATATCCTCCATGGGCTCGTCGAAGGCATATGTCGCTGTTGCTCGATAGGAGCACATTCCTTTGTCGGTCACTATGAACAACTCTCCACTCCAAGGCATGATGGCCAGCGAGAGTATCTTGTCGGAAAGCAGGGGAGAGTTGGTGGCGGTGAAGTGCTCTATCTGTTCTAGCCCGTTGGAGGAGAGAAGGTATAGCCCCCCTGTCGAGGTGCCCACCCATTTGCGGTTGGCTCCGTCGACAGCGATAGAGGTCACACTTTCGTATGCCAGAAGGTATTCGTTTATGCCATTCTCACTGTATAGTATGTTGTTGCATGTCACCGTAGACCGCTCTCCTGTGCCTGCACCCGACAGGGCGGAGGCCAGGTTGTAGATCACCTTTATCCCTTTGTCGGTACCCACCCAAATATTGCCTTGATGGTCTTGCGCAAGGCTGCTCACTGTCGAGCTTTTCAGTTTGGCTCCGTTGTTGGGGTCAATATATGCCATCTTCCCTTTCCCGTCGTGTACAAAAATCCGGTTGGCTCTCCCCCAAAACAGTTTCAGGTCGTTAATGCTATCCCATATTATGTGGTCTATCTCGCTGCTGCCTGTCATGGCTTGTGTGTTGAAGGACTGCCATTGCCCGTCTTTGTCGCACACAGCCAATGCCGATGTGCTTAGCGAATTTGTCACCCAGGCGGAACCTCTCTTGTCATAGGCCACACCACCGGTTCGCAATGAGGAGAATCCGTTGATGCTGTATGGCACAAGAGCGCCATTGGTGTTTCCGGAGTTGTATAAAGCGGTGACCTTGTTGCCGCTAATCTTCACAACGCCGCCTCCCCACGATGTCGCCATCATTGTGGATTGTTGTTTGGGGTTGACCGCGATGTCGATGATGTCACTAATGCCTGTCAACAATCCGTCAGGGTCCTCAAGGGTGCTCCAGTTTCCATCCTCAAAAATATAAACGTCGGGGTATAGGTAACTGTTCGCATATGTTGTCGCGTGCCCTCCAGGACATACCAACAGTTTGTTGTCGAACGAGGTGACACGAAACGCATTGTCGGTCCACGGCGACGGCGGCAGGAAATTTTTTACCGTTACAGGATTGCTGCCATCTGTCACAGCCATGCCTGCCCAAGTGTGCGCCATCCAAAGCTTGCCGTCGCCGCTCACAAACGCATCGTTGACATCCATGTTGAGCCACTCTATATCGCCAATCTCTTTCTGTACTGTGAGATTGTCGCTGAAAAGCTCTATCTTGTTGTCGTGGCATACTGTCAGAACCCTGTTGGTAAATCGTATATTACGTATGTTTCCTGACGTTAATGGCGCGAACGAGAGCTTTGCGGTTTCCACATATACCGTTGTGTCTATTCCCTCGTTGACGACGAGTGCCAGCAAACGTCCGTTGTTGTCGCTCTCGAGTCTCGACACACGCAGGCCTGCTATTAGGGAACTCGTGTCGTGATGCCAGCTGGTGGCTATGTTTAGCGTCTGGCTGTTTTTGTCACCATACATGATTCCGTTGTTGGTGGCAGCGACAATGAGACTGTCGGTAAAGGCTATGTCGTTAATGTTCATGTACGCCCCGTCATTCCCAAGAAGGTAAGTCTCTTTTATCTCCATCCGGCTGAGGTCGACGACGACTATTCCGAAGCCGCATGCCAGATAGGCGTTGCGGTTATGGAACCGTATGCTGTTTATGCTTTTGTCTCCGCCAATGTTGCTCCGTTTGATATCGGCTATGTTCGTGGCTTTGTCTCCTTTTACGAAGTCGATATTGGCGTTGCTGTATGCTATTGCCAGATAGTGAGTGCTGGCATCGTAGGCGAATGTTGAGACGCCGACGTCGTTGAGAATCGTTGTTTTGGATATCTTGTTGACGGTGTAGTCTTCGAGGTCGTAATAGAAGAGGGCTCCTGAGGCGGAGCAATAAATTCTACCCTCTGCTTCGGCTATGTTGTGGGTGTTGTTGTACGAGAAATGATCGCGCCATTTCCCCACCGCAAGCTGTCCCATGGCGTGGGTCGTCGTCACCAGGGCAATCAGTAGTGCTATCAGTCTTTTTGCGTTTCTCATGGACTCTTTGGCGCTGTTTGTCGCTTAGTTTTTCTTGTCTCGTATGAGTATGGTTTGGTATAGTATCGACAGTATCCACGTCACTAGGGTGCTTAGCAAAGCCGATATCAGTATGCCAAAAAATTCCCTCATGTCGAAGATGAGCAGTGTGTGGTATATCAGGTTGAAGGCCAGCAAGAGCAGGAAAAGGTATACCGCAAACTGCTGGTAGGAGCCGTTACGGATACTGGGGGTCTCTATCTCCTCGTCGTTGTCGTGTAGTATGATTTTGTCGAGCCAGATGATGCGCAGAAACCCTGCCGCTGTGCAGGCGAAAGTGTGGAATCCGGCCATGTTGGTGAATATGTCTATTATCAAACCTGTGCCGAACGAGATGATGAGGGTCGCTATCTTGCCAGTGTTGGTGGGTAGCATGGCTATGAAGAGTAGGTATATGCACGGAGTGATATATCCTCCAAGGTATATGTTGTTGAACACAAGGATTTGAAGGCCCATGAGCAGTATGAATCGGCCTATATTACGCATTATCAAGGAACTATTCATCGCTTTCCTCCGTTTTTTTCATCAGCTTGTCTTGCTCCTCTTTAAAATGGTTGTTGACAATGTAGACGTGGTTGAGATTATTGAAATCGGTTGCCAGACGTATGCGTATGGTGTAGAACCCGCTGCCCTGCAGGTTCTCGAATTCATCGATATAACCTACGGGTATACCTTCTGGAAATCCGTTGGCGAGACCGCTAGTGACTATGGTGTCGTTCTTGTGTAATGGGTAGGTGGTTGGTATGTCTAGAACCGTGGCATAGCGGTAGTCGCCACCTTCCCATATCAATGACCCCGTCGAATTGGTTTGTTTCAGCTTCACACTATTGCGGCTGTCGGTATGGAGCACAGGCATGATGGTCGAAAAGTTTCTCGTACAGTTGACCACAATGCCTACAATTCCTTGTGGCGACAAGACCGCCATGTCGGTTTTTATGCCTTGGTCTGATCCCTTGTTTATCATCATGTAGTTCTTGCTCTTGTTGTACGAGTTCTTGATGACCATGGCGTCGGTGTATGTGTAGCGCTGCTTGTATACCGTATCGTTGATTCTGAAAACGCTGTCGCTGTATGATATGTATGAGGTCTCGAGTTGCGCTCTCAAACGCGCGTTCTCTGCGGCGAGATGCTCGTTCTCGGCTTTGAGTCCGAAATAACCTGTTATCGACGATACACCGTTGTGCCAGCGCCCTGCTATAGCGTTACCGCACCGTATTATGCGGCTCCGCTGATAGATGGTGTTCTGCGCTATCAGTATTATCGCGACAATCTCCAGAATTATGAAGACTATGATGTGCGAGTGTTTTTTTATGAATTCGAAAAGCTTCTCCAATGTGTTTTCGTTATGTGGGTGGCGTTAGGACCAGTAGTTATGCTTTTAGTTTTCCAGGTATTTTTCTATTGTCTGGCGTGTCTCTTCCACGGCTCTTTGTAAGTCGTCATTGACTATGGTGACATCGAAGCGATGGGCTTCCTTCAGCTCTTTGCTTGATCGGCCCAGACGTTTCTGTAATGATTCCTCTGTCTCGGTGCCTCGGCTGCGGAGCCGCTGCTCCAAAACCTCTATTGAGGGTGGCATGATGAAAATCGCCAATGCGTCGTCGCCGAAGTATCTCTTTATGTTGATACCGCCGTTCACATCGACATCGAAAATCATAACCTTCCCATTGCCGCAAATACGGTCCACCTCCGATTTCAAGGTGCCATATCGAGTGTTGGCATACACCTCTTCCCACTCCAGGAAGTCACCATTGTCAATGCGTTGTTGGAACGCTTCTGGCGTGAGAAAATAGTAGTCGACGCCGTTTCTCTCGCCTTCCCGTGGTTGGCGGCTGGTGGCGCTGATAGAGAATTCAAAGCAGTCGAAATAGGTCATCAGTCTTTTGATGATTGTCGTTTTCCCCGATCCCGATGGGGCTGAGAAGAGGATGGCTTTTCTTTTCATGCAGGTTGTTATAGGTTCTTGTTCTGAGTGGTTGATACTTTTTTATTTGTTCGGTTGAATTTGGGGTCAGATGTAGTCGAGTGGTTGGTTTGGCGAATGAGTCAGTCTTAAAACTTTTTGTCAAAAATGCCGTAGAATGTCTTTACCGCCAGCGAGTCGTTATCCCAATTGTATTGTTCAGAGATGGTTTTGACATATTCCAGGGCCTCCTCTCGGTTGTCTATGGCGTTGAGGCGGATGATGAAGTCGTTGTAGCCCTTCATGTTGTTGTGGAACAACTCGTTCATGAAACGGAATTTGTCGTTGATATTGATGATTGTAAGCAGGTCGGTGACTTTGCCGGTTGATAAGCGTTCCTCTAGGTTTTGTTTTTTGTTTTCTCCCAGACTGTCGGCGATAGTACGGCTTGCGCTTGCCTCCGATGTGTGTTTGAAATAGTCGAAAAGCGACGCTTGGATATTGTTGTGTCCGGATGTCTCGGAGTCGGAGTGTGCCGAGACGGAACTTTTCTCTGTAGCGACAGGGGCTTCTTCTGTCTTTGGCGCTTTTACTGTCGATGCGACCGATTCTACCGTTGATTCTGGCATAATCTTTTTCTCGCCTATTGTTGTTTCGCCGCCTTTGTTTGAAAGCAAATCAGATAGCGTTTTTTGTGGAGCGATGTTGTCTCCAATGGTTGATGCCATTTGGGGTCTTTGCAAAGCCTCCCACAACGTCTTGGGTGACATCTCTTGGGTGTCGGAGGCGGCAGCAGGCTCCGTGGCGGGTTCTATTTTTGGCTCTGGTATTGACACGGGCTCTGGCTCCGGTTCGGGTTCCGGCTCGTGTTGTGGCTCCTGAATGGGTTCTGGCTCAATCACAGGTTCGGCGATGGGCTCAGGAACGTTCTCCGGAACAGGGGCTTCCTCTTCGAATAGGTCGTCGTTTTGTCGACCTTCTATCTCCTCCATCGAAGGTTGCTCTTCTACCTCAGACTCTTCTTCTCGTGGCTCGGGTTCGGGAGCATACACGGGCTCCGATTCGGTGTCGGCAAGCAGAATAGATGTCTCGTCATCGATTGTGTTCGCAATGCCTGTCATTACGCTGGTTGCCACGCTGGTCTCTGCCGCGCTATAGGCGTCCTCATAGGGCTTCTCTATGTTAGATTGTAGGACGGCTCCCTGATTGTCTGGGTTTGATATGCCATTGTCGGCAACGTAAAGTTGTAATGCTTTGTCGTAGGCACGACGAATCTTTTCCAGCAATAAATCAATGTCGATACGGCTTGTCTCGCCTTCGTGTGTGGCCACCATGTCAATGGTGGTCAAGAGCTGCTGTATTTCGGCTTTAAGCTCTTTTATTGTGTTATTCATAAAATGTAACTTATATATTTCGTTGATGTATAATAAGATAACCTTATTATGCATAAGGAAATCCAAATTGTAAAATTAGCAACTATTTTTGTATTGTTAATCACTTTTTATATATTTTTATCAAATAGTATGGTTAAAAACTTGTTATTCTTTGATTGTCTGGGTGTTGAGCCTGTATTTCGAAAGAACAAAAGCTCGTTCGCCGAAATCTGTTTTTTTTGTGTAAATTTGCATTGGTATATTATTGTTGTAATCATTATCAAAATATTAATAATAAATAATTTAACATGAAAAGAACAGCTAAAATTCTATGTCTATTGGCCATGATGCTTTTTGTAAGCTCTTTGGCTATCGCCCAGAAGACGTATAGCTATCGCACTTTTGACAACGATCCTATTGGAGTGCGAGAGTATACTCTTGGCAACGGTTTGAAAGTATTCATGAGCGTATACAAGGACGCTCCACGCATCCAGACCTACATCGCTGTGCGCGCCGGTTCGAAGAACGACCCTAAGGAAACCACTGGTCTGGCTCACTATCTGGAGCACATGCTCTTCAAGGGCAGCCACCAATTGGGAACCACCGATTGGGGAAAAGAGAAGGTCTACCTCGACAAAATCGAAAACCTCTATGAGGTCTATCGCCGTACTTCCGACGATGCCCAGCGCACCAAGATTTACCGCCAGATCGACTCCCTCAGCTACATCGCTTCCACCATCGCTATCGCCAATGAGTATGACAAGAGTATGACTGCTATCGGCAGCGAGGGTACCAACGCTTTTACCAGCAACGACTATACTATGTATGTCGAGAACATCCCCGCCAATCAGCTTGAGACATGGGCTAAGGTTGAGGGCGACCGTTTCCCCAACCTGGTGTTGCGTTTGTTCCATACTGAGCTTGAGGCCGTCTATGAGGAGAAGAACATCAGCTTGGCACAGGACAACCGCCGTGTGAATGAGGAGATGATGCGTGCCCTTTTCCCTCACCACCCCTACGGCACTCAGACCACTCTCGGCACCATCGAGCATTTGAAAAATCCTTCGATGACCAACATCTACAAATTCCATTCGACCTACTATGTGCCTAACAACATGTGTATCGCTTTGGCTGGCGACTTCAATCCCGATGAGGCGATAAAAATTATTGACAAGTATTTCGGCAGTTGGAAACCCGGCGATGTTCCCGTGTTCCGCAAGGTAAAAGAGGAACCCATCACTTCGCCCATCATTCGCTTGGTTAATGGCCAGGATCCTGCCAGCCTCACCATCGCTTTCCGCATCGAGGAGGGTAACGGCAGCCGTGACGCCCTTTTGGCTCAGGCCATGGAGATGGTACTGAACAATGGTAGCTGTGGCTTGATTGACCTCAACCTGAACCAGAAGCAGCTGTGCCTCGGTGCCTATGCTGGTACTTACACATTGAACGACTATGCCGCCTTCATGCTCGGTGGCCGTCCCACCCAAGGACAGAGCCTCGGTCAGCTGCGCGACCTGCTGCTCGGCCAGCTCGATCTGCTGAAGGCCGGTCAATTCGATGAGAGTCTTATCGAGGCCAGCATCAACCAGCTAAAACTCCAAATCATGAAGCAGGCTGAGAGCAACAACAGCCGTGCCAGCCAGATGGCTTATGCTTTCGTTCAGCACCAAACCTGGGATCAGGTGTGCAACGAAATCAACGAGCTCTCCAAGATTACGAAGAAAGATATCGTCGACTTCGCCAACCGCACCTGCAAGGATAACAACTACGTGATAGTGTACAAGAATCAGGACACCCCCGACCCCGTGGCCAAGGTTGTCAAGCCCGCCATCACTCCCATTAGCGTGAGTCGCGACAACGAGAGTCCCTTCCTGGCGCAGGTGAAGGCCGACGCCGCCAAGGTGAAGCCCATCCAGCCCGTCTATGTCAACTTCAAGAAAGACCTGCAAAAGGGCAAGACCGCCAACGGCAGCGAGGTGCTGTATGTTAAGAACAACGAGAACGCCACTTTCACTCTCCAGTATCGTTTCGATTTCGGAAGCCGCGCCGATAAGACTATCGATATGGCTTCAGATTTGATTGAATATCTCAACACCGATAAGCACACCGCAGAACAGCTTCAGGAGGAATTCTATAGACTTGCCTGTTCTTGGAATTTTGGTGTCGAAGGCGAAAACGCATATATCCACATCACCGGTCTCGCCGAGAACATGGAGAAAGCTATGTCTCTCGTCGAGGAAATAATGGCTGGTGTGCAGCCCAACGACGAGGCTCTTCAAATGCTCGTTGAACGCATTATCAAAAGCCGTACCGATAACAAGACGAACCAACGCGCCGCTTTCCGTGCCTTGAACACCTATGGTATCTTCGGCGAGGATTATGTCAAGGGTACCACTCAGACCGATGCCCAGCTTCGTGCATATACCTCCAAGCAACTCTGCGACGCCATCCACGGTCTCTTCCAGTACAAGCACCGTGTTCTTTACTATGGTCCGCTGAGCCTCAAGGAGGTCACCGACGCCGTCAATCGTATCCACAAGGTGAAACCCACCAAGGATGTGCCTGCCAACAAGGTGTACCAGCCCTTGGAGACCAAGGAAAATCAGGTTCTCTTCGTTGACTACAATGCCAAGAACACCTACATGACCGAATACTTCCGCGGCGCCGAGTACAACAGCGGTTTAGTGCCGCAGGTCAACCTCTTCAACGAGTATTTTGGCGGCTCTATGAACGCCATCGTCTTCCAGGAGATGCGCGAGAAACGCTCACTTGCCTACAGCGCCAGCAGCTACTACAGCAATAACGGTCGCAAGGATGGCTATTTCTATAACAGCGCCAACATTATCACTCAGAACGACAAGCTCTTCGACGCCCTCGACGCCTACGAGGAACTATTCAACGACATGCCGCAAGCCGAGGCCAACTTCAAGCTTGCCAAGGATGCTCTTATTGCCGGCAGCCGCACCGCCCGCACCACCAAGTTCGGCATCATCAGCGCCTACCTCCAGTGTGAGAAGATGGGATGGAAAGAGCCATTGCGTAAGCAGAACTTCCAGGCCTACCAGAAGATGAATATGAACGATTTGACTAGTTTCCAGAAACAATACATCAAAGGTCAGAAGAAGAGCTATCTTATTCTTGGCAAAGAGAGCGAGATAGACTTCAACAAACTCTCCAAATTCGGCAAGGTGAAAAAGCTTAGCTTAGACCAAGTGTTTGGATACTAATCACAATCGTATTTCGATTCCATGTTGCATCGTGCCGAATGGCATGATGCAACTTTTTTATTACCTCAAAAAATACTCTTGAACACGAATCTCACGAATAATCATTCGTGTTCGTAAAAAAGGATTCTCTTAATGGGACAGGATGGCAACGTTATGGTCTAACCAGCTCTTCACGGCACCTTTGCTTGCGTACGGCTCTTTTGACGGAGTCGATAATGCTGTTGACACCTTCGGCCGACAGTATGATGAATAGTGGTGTGAAGCAAAACAGGTATCTTGCCCGGCATTCGAATAATGTGTGGAACAGCGTGGCGAAGGCAAGCGTAAGCATTATTATCTGTAGTGCCTGTCTCTTAGTCACCCCTCTTTTGCCGCAAGCCAGTATTGACAAGGCCGATGTTAGCAGCAATCCGAACCATATTGCTGTCTGTGTCGCTGCCCATTGTTTGTAATGTGTTCCCTCCAACATTCGGTTGTAATAGATATTGCGTGTGAGCCGCGCTAAGGGACCTTTATGCTCTGGAATCTCTTTGTAGAATGTGCCTTCATTGCCCCAATAGAATGTGCCATCGCTGTAGTTCATCACATTCTTTCGGCTCCATAGCGTCAAGGAGCCTTTGACACCCATCTCTTTATATCGGTGTGCTGTCTCTCTGAGCTGCGCTATCCGGCGTTCGTGTTTGTCGTCATAGCTGCGCGAGAAATCCAGATCGTCGTCGCTGTAGATACCTATGCTCTTTTGATTGGCACCGAGCATAAGATAGTGTGTCATCCCAAGTGATTTTGAGGAATTCAGATGTAGTGGTGATCCGATTGTGACAATGTGGACAAAGATCCATCCTCCCACTATACCTGTGGCTATTGCGACGCCAATGTTCACAACAGGACGCCGAAAACGTAATATCTGCCGACGATATCTGACTGCGAAATATATGAGGATGGCTATCCCTATCAATGTTGTTTGTGGCTTGATGTAGTAGCCTGCCACCGACAAGAACGCGACTATTATCGCCCTGATGTTTTTCTTTTTTATTGGCGCTGCGGTAGATGTCCATAGTATTGCCACAAGAGCCATTAGACCCCACACGTCGCTATAGGGTATTGACCACCATGGCGATGCCGCTATGAGAATATTGTAGAACAGAAACACCATGATTGCCGTCGCTCTCTTGTGGCTTATATGGATGGAGACTTGGAACAGCATGATTCCACATATCCAGCATCCTGCGCATTGTAGACAAAGGAGCGGAAACAGCGATATGTCGGCGCCCCACATTGTACCTGTGAGAAAAAAAACAAGAGCAAACAGTCGAGTCAGGAAAACGTTGTTGGGATTATCCTGGAAATACCAGCCGTAGCCCTCGACAGACTCGCCTCGAGCCATAGCCTCTGCGGCACCGGTTATTTGCTGAACATCCCAATCGGTGTGGAAATAGAAACTGTGGATGATTATTATTTGAATGACAGCCAATGCGATACTGATGCACAGTAGTCTCCTCTTCCGCATTTGCTCGTTGCGACAAGAGGCGTTGACAAGTATCCATATCACGAGAGTCGCCACAACACCAATAACCATTAGCGGAATATGGAAACGACCGTTCAACGGCAGGCTGTTATTCCATCCTGAGTTTTCGGGTAAATGTACGAAACAGACAATTGTGATGACAGTTGTCGCCACAAGAATCCAGAAACATTCAGGAATATGATTTTTCAGTTTAAAATTCATGGTTTTATAACGCCCTTGCTCTGACATTATTGTGTGGATGACGTTGTTAGTAAAGTTTAAAGATTAAAGATTAAAGATGTCTCCTGCTATGGAGTCAACAGTTTATTAACTAATATCGTTACAATTAATTTCATATTCATTAGATAATAATAAGCCTATGGTGGCGTTACATATAAAAAATCTAGTGGTATGGAAACGATAATGTACATACATGGTTATGGCTCAGACGGAAATGCCAAAAAAGGACAACTGTTGCGAAAAATGTTGCCTGACTATCATGTTGTGTCACCGACATTCGACTATGACAACCGCAGTCCGTGGCTCATACAGGAGCAGATTCGAGAAACCGTGGAGAAAGAGGATGTACAGATGATAGTAGGAAGCAGTTTCGGTGGTTATCAGACTCTTTGTGCGACAAGTTTTTTCTCAGGGAAGGTCTGGGTTATCAATCCGGTTCATGATGTTGAGAATGTCATCAGACGTATCATCCTGAAGGATGCGAAAAATGGTGAGAATGCGGAGAGGTTTCTTGCCGAATATTTGGATTTCAACAAGAGGGTTTTTGTGAGACAGTCCCAATTGAATCAGTCTGCCTTATGGCCGGAAAAGACGGAGTTGAACTTCGCGTTGAGTACCGACGATGAGTTGCTCGGCGACCACAGGCCCCTGTTGGAGCTCTTCCCACGCCACAACCATGTGGTATGGAAAGACAATAGCGGTCATCGTTTCTTCAGATTCGAGGAACTCGATATATTAGGTTAGGCTGTGTATGCTGTGTCGGAAAGAACTATTCGACAAAACCACATCGTTTCAGCAGAGCGTCTTGGTCGGGGTCACGGTGCATAAAGTCGCGGAATAGGATTGAGGGATGTATGCTGCCGCCACGTGACAGTATTGTCTCACGGAACGCTTTTGCTGTGTCTCTGTTGAAAATGCCGTCGGACTTGAATTTTGAGAATATGTCGGCGTCCAGTACTTCGGCCCATTTATATCCATAATAGCCGGCAGCATAGCCTCCACAGAAAATATGAGTGAATGATGTGCTGCTGCATGTCCCTGTCACCACAGGAAGCAGTTCAATCATGTGGGCATGTTCAAAATCTTCGGCTTTGACATCATCGGCCATAGGCTCTGTGAGGGTATGGTACCCCATATCGGTAAGTCCAAAGTTGAGTTGGCGCAGGCATAGCCATCCTGCCAAATATCTCTCGCTGGCACGTATCTTTTCGATATATTCGATTGGTATCGTTTCACCTGTTTGGTAGTGTTCGGCAAAAGTGTTGAGGAATTCAGGCTCATAACACCAGTTTTCCATTACCTGTGACGGCATTTCAACGAAGTCGTGACGAACATTGGTGCCGCTTACCGACGGGTAGTGGACATCGGAGAGCATTCCATGCATGGCATGCCCCATTTCGTGCATAAACGTCTCTACCTCGTCGAAACTCAGAAGGGACGGCTTGTCGGCGGTGGGTTTGGTAAAGTTGCATACCACTTGAATCAAAGGCCGTTGCTCGTTGCCGTCAACATTATGTTGCCCTCTGAATTCTGTCATCCATGCTCCGCTGCGTTTGTTGGCCCGAGGGTGCATGTCGAGGTAAAGACTTCCCATATAGCGACCTTTGTCGGTGACATCAAACACTCGCACATCTTCGTGGTAGACTTGAATGTCTGGATTAGGTGTGAAGGTTATGCCATATAGTTTATTGTATAGGCTAAAGATACCCTCTCTGACTTTCTCAAGTTGAAAATAGGGTCTCAGCAACTCGCTGTCGAAATCGTATCGCTCTTTCTTGAGTTTCTCGCTCCAGTATGAAAAATCCCAGTTCTGCAGCTCGTAGTCGGCTCCTTGTTTTTTGGCGAACTCCTGTATTTCCGCAAGGTCTTTTCTGGCATAAGGCAGCGATGCTTTCAAGAGTTTGTCAAGGAAATTGTTGACGGTTATTTCGTCGCCAGCCATAGTCCTTGACAGTGACAATGAGGCGTAGTCGTCATAGCCCAACAGGTGCGCTTTCTCAAGTCGCAAATCGACGATTTTTTTTATTATTGTATTGTTGTTATTTCTGTTGCTGTTGTTGCCACGACTGTTGTATGCTTTCCACATCTTTTCTCGTAGGGTGCGGTTGTCGGCAAAGGCAAGGAAAGGGCGGTAGGAGGGTGCGTGGAGTGTGAACAGCCATCCGTCCATATTCCTTTTCACCGCTTCGTCGTGGGCTGTGGCTATGGCGTCGTTGGTGAGTCCCGAAAGGTCGGAAGGGTCTGTGATGTGGAGCGTGAAATCGTTGGTGTCGGCAAGGACGTTCTGGTTGAATTGCTCGGACAGTGTGGCAAGTTCCTCAACGATGGTGGCGAAACGTTCCTTTTTTTCGGGGGCGAGGTTGATGCCTCCGCGAATGAAGTGCTGATAATATTTTTCTAGAACCTCGGCTTGTTCAGAGTCAAGATTGAGGGTTGTTTGTTCGTCGTATATTGTTTTGACACGCAGGAATAGTTTCTCATTCATCCACAGCTTGTTCTCGAAGCGTGTGAGTTCAGGAAGCATATCCAGGACTGTTTGCTGTATGGTGTCGTCGGTACAGCATTCGTTGAGATTCATTAGAAGGGCTTCTATTGTTTCGAGTCTTTCTGATGAAAACTCCAATGCTGCTATGGTATTGGAGAAAGATGGTGAGTCTTTTTGTGAGGCTATTTTGTCGATGTTTTCCTCTGCCTCTTTTATTGCAAGGCGCAGAGCGGGAGCATATAGGTTGGTGGTAATTAGACTGAATGGTGGAGTGGAGTGAGGAGTGCTCCATTTAGACATCAGGATGTTGGTCTCCATTTTTTTTGTTTTTTATTGCAATAATAAAAGATATTGTACGTTAGAGGTACATAAATAACGAAAAATAATTTTAAATGTTTTTAAAATGAAAAAGTTTTTTCTGATGTTATTGGCCGCCGCGCCCTTGTTCTTTGTCTCTTGCAAAGGTGAGGATCCCGAAAAGGCGGCAGCCTTGCAGAAGGCCGACTCATTGCAGGCTATCATTGATTCGAAGGATACTGAGATTGACGCTCTTTTCGAGGTTCTCAATGAGATTGAATCCAATCTTTCCGAGATCTCATCGCGTTACAGTCAGGTAAATGCCATCAAGCAGAAAAATCCCGAGGTCAACTCACGTGTCAAAGGTCAGATTACCGACCAGTTGGCTGTTATTGAGGGTATGCTGGCAAAGAATAAGGAGAAAATCGCCGCCCTCAATGCCAAAGTAGCCGCTATGGGTCAAGAGAACACCAAGTTACAGGAGTTTATCGAGGGCCTAAACAAGCGTATGGCTGACCAGGAACAGCAAATCAGCGATCTTATGGATGAGCTTACAATAAGCAAAGCCACTATTCAGAAGCTCTCCGAGAATGTGGATGAGTTGACCCAGTCGAATCAGGAAAAAGACGAGTATATCGCCTATCAGACCGCTGAGGCCAACAAGGCATATTATATTGTTGGCTCGTATAAAGAGCTCAAAGACTTGGGTATTGTAAACAAGTCTGGTGGTTTTATCGGTATTGGCAAGAAGCAGAACACCGCAACCAATATGGATGTCTCTCGTTTCCGCAAGATCGACCGTACTCAGGTCACCACAATCACTATCAATCAGCGCAAAGCGCAGGTTATTTCCAAACATCCTGAAGGTTCCTATGAGCTTATTATGGACGAGGCTGACAGCAAGACGGTGGCATATCTCCGCATTCTTGATGTCAACGCATTCTGGAGGTTTACCGACTATCTGGTCGTTTCGACTTCCAAATAGTAACCCATAACAATAATGTTAAGAGGCGGCTATGATTAATCATAGCCGCCTCTTATTGTTTCTGGATATGTGTGTTGAGCAATATCAGCGACCGAATCCTACGGCGCGACGGACAAGGTCGTATTTGCGGCTGGCAATTTCGGTGGCGCGGTCACGGCCATGGTTAAGGACTTCGTCGACGTAGTCGCTCTGCGCCAGTCTCGCATATTCGGCTTGAATTGGACGTATGGTCTCATATACAACCTCTAACACCTCCTTCTTGAAGTCGCCATAGCGAGTCATGCCTGTGAAATGGTCTATGGCTTCCTGGAGCGGTGTGCCCGACAGGGCAGAGTAGAGGGTGATGAGGTTCGATATGCCAGGCTTGTGTTCTTCGTCGAAAGCGACAAGACCATCGTTGTCGGTCACGGCGCGGTTAATTTTCTTTTTTATATCGTTCTCGCTGTCGAGAAGGAAAATGATACCCGAAGGGTCTTCTGCCGACTTGCTCATTTTCTTTGTGGGGTCTTGCAAGTCTTTGATTTTGGCGCCGACTTTAGGGATTATGGGTTCGGGGACCACGAAAAGGTCACCGTAACGGTTGTTCATACGTATTGCTATATCGCGGGCAAGTTCCACATGTTGTTTCTGGTCAATACCCACGGGTACCACATTGCTGTCGTACAGTATTATATCGGCGGCCATAAGCACGGGGTATGTGAACAGTCCGCAACCCACGTTGGTCTGTTTCTCGCTTTTGGCTTTGAACTGAGTCATGCGGCTAAGTTCGCCCATATAGGTGTGGCATTCCAGTATCCATGCTAACTGGTTGGTGGCTGGTATTTCCGACTGGATGTAGAAGGTGCAGTTCTCGGGATCCAGGCCGCAGGCAAGATAGAGGTTGGCAAAGCGACGAATACGTTCCTGAATCATTTTAGGGTCGCTTTGCGGCACGGTGATGGTGTGCATGTCGGGAATAAACAGAAATGAGTCGTACTCCTTCTGGTATTCAAGGAACTGGCGAATGCCGCCGCAATAGTTGCCGATGGTCAGTTCTCCACTAGGCTGTAGGCCGGAGAGCAGTCTTTTTTTTGTGTCTCCCATGGGAATATGAGATTGTATTAGGTTTAAAGGGATGAAAGGGTTATAATGGTTTAAAAGGATAGAAAGGTTACAATGCTGAATTGTTGTGACTAATTAATAGAATATTAAAAAAAGCACTTCAACTTTTGTGTTGGAAGTGCTTCCCGAGGGTGGGAGGTGGGGCTCGAACCCACGACCTCCAGATCCACAATCTGGCGCTCTAACCAGCTGAACTACGCCCACCATGTATCTTTGAAAAGATTTGCAAAAGTACTGCTTTTTTCCGAACTGGCAAAATAAATTTTTATTATATAGGATAATATGTTGAAAGTCTGTGTTAAATAGTTTGTCTGTCAGTAGTCGGTATTGGCAAGAAGAGATGGTTTATTTGTCTTGTTTCTATTTATTCGGACAGTTCAGCGGCGATAGGAATATCGTTGCCGTTTTCGTTGGGGTAAGGTTTGTTTTGATGAGCAGTGTGAAGAGTAATAATGTTTTTGTTGAGCAGCAGTTCGACTTTTTTCATTGTATGGTCGAAGAGTCTATGTGTCAGCTGGCATTCCCAAACCACTATAACCTGCCAGCCGTTTTCTTTAAGGATGTTATAGTTGCGACTGTCGCGCTCTTGGTTGCGACGTATTTTAGAAATCCAGAAATCCTTGTTGGATTGAGGTATTCTGCAGCATGAAGAGTTTGTGATGTCGTAATTGTCTTTCTCAGTGTTCCATACTATGTTGTGTCCATGCCAAAAGCATCCGTTTACGAATATTGCTGTGCGATATGATCTTAGAACGATGTCGGGTTTTCCAGGAATGCTTTTTACATTAAGACGATATCTGTATCCGTTTTTCCACAGCCAGCGACGCACTTTCAACTCAGGCTTGGTGTTTTTGCCGCGGATGTGCGACATACAATTATGCCGTTGCTCTATTGTCATTGTGTCGGTCATGTTGATGTTGTTTTAGCTGTGGCCAGTATTTATGTATTTCTTATTATTCGTACAGTCGGGTTAAATTGTTTCAGTTTTGTTCAGAGTGGTGATATGTATTAATTAAAAAAGAGAAGAGGGTGGATTTTGATTCTCGCACCCTCTTCTTTGTGTTTTTTGTGGAAGATAGTAGGATAATCCTATAGTGATGGGGAATTAATTAATCACTAATTTTTTTTGAGTCACACCTCTTACGGTGTTGATTACCGCTATATATGTTCCTTTGGGCAACGTGGATATATCCAAGATTGAAGACAGAGCGTCGATCTTTTTGGAAAACAATAAATCACCCTTCATGTTGTAAAGGAACACCTTTTCGATACGGAATGATGATGTGACCAGGACCACTCCATGTGAGGGATTGGGATTTAGACTGGTGAAAAGATCTACATTGTCGTGATAAACAATGCTGTTATGAGATGAGGTGTCACTCTGGAATTTGAAGCGGATGCTGTCGCTCCAGTCGCTCACATTACCAGAATCGCACAATGTGCGAACCCACGCAACGTACCACATAGATGTGTCGAGATTCTCCAGTGTGCAGAAAGGTGTTGAGTGAAAAGAGATGTCGCCATCATCAGGGTCAGAGCCTTCGCTACCCAACGAAACTTCATAACCATTAGACATGACGTCGCTCCATACCAATGACATGGATCCATCGTTGAAATAGTTCACTCTTAGACCATTGGGAGCGGGGCAGAAAGAAGAATTCGAGGAGTCTGTTGGAGTGTGGGTATAATGTCCAGTGTCGATAATGGGGAAAATGTTGAAGAACATGAGACATTCCGGAACATATCGCCATGAGTTTTCCAGTGCGGCATCTTCGACAGAGTCGTTTGATAAGGTTCTGCTTTTGAAGTATGTGTGTTCGGGGATACCAATGTTGCGAATCAATAAAGCGGCGTTCGCCCTTGACATGAAGTATGCTGTGGGACGATAATAATGGTTTTCAGTGTACCGGTAAACAGGTTTCCCATACTCATCATATCGAACTAAAACCGAGTCGGGAACTTTGAAATTGTTATAATTTGTGCCCGATACATAGAAAGAGTCAATTACGGTCACTGCGCTGTCAAAATATACTTCATAAAGATTGGCAAATATTTCCTCGTAGTCATGTGTTATTGGAGGACCAGCGATCACATAGTCGTCATAGGCGACACAGAATATCTTGCTCGGGGAGTTTATGTCGTATGTTTTCTCTGCCAATTTAATCATGTTGTAGCCGTCGGTTTGGTAGATGCGTAAATATTCATCTCTGCGGTGGTCCAACGAGGTGTCGACGAAGGGTCGCTGAGGGTCATACAAGGCTGGTATAATATATACAGGTGCAGCGATACCGATGATTTTAAGAGTTGTGTCGGTGAAGCAATATCGTGCGATTTCAGATAGGTCGGGTCCTATTAATTGTCTGCGGAAAGTGTTATATTCCAATCCGGGGCAAACACAAGGAGTGTGAAAGCACCAATAGTCCCACCAATCATTACCCCCATAGTAATATCTAGGGTCACGTTGTCCTGCATGAAGCGTGTCTAGACTTTGCGCCTTCGATGCAAAGAAAGCCATGAGGAACAGGGAAATAAATATTATTTTTTTCATGGTCATGTCCTTTCTTGTTGATTCTCTAGATATTTTTCGGATAAGATAAAGCCAGCACAACCATTCCGTTGTTTTATAAGTATTTAAAAATCAATATTATAATCTCGATTTTTTTTTTATAAAAAACTCTTCTCTTTTTGCAAATATACTATTATTTTTTTTATCAAAAAAACGCATAATCTAGTTTTATATCTATATAGACGCAAAAAAGGCTTTTTTGCTGCATTAAAAATGAAAAATAAATCATTTTTTTCAATACTTAATACCTAATAATTGTTTTTCTCGCTGAATATGAGTGCGATGTAAAATAAAAAAAACATTTACATTTTAAGTGCTGTGATGGCAAGTTGTTTTTATGCTGCTGCTGACGATTATTACCATCCATAAGGCAGTTAGAACAAGTTGATCGTCATGTTATGAGTATTGCCACGCACAAATCAGCTCTACGCGCTCCACTGGAGCTTGAGTATTGCCACGCACCATCAGCTCTACGCGCTCCACTGGAGCTTGTACCCCCTGGGGGAATCGAACCCTCATTTAAAGTTTAGGAAACTTCCGTTCTATCCGTTGAACTAAGGGGGCAATTTGTGATAAGATAACTTTTATAATGTGGTTTTATTGTGACTAATGTAAGGTTTGAAAGGATGAAAAGGATGAAAGGGTAAAAAGGTTTAAAAGTATATGATTATTGTTTTGCCAGATTTTTGAGGGCTTCGCTGGCAGGGATGCGTTGTATGGTGTTGTTGTCGTCGCAGACAACAATATCTTGTCCGTGTAGTGCTTTTTCCTCGAGCATCCGACGCTCGGCAAGGGCAAGACCATATTCCAACTTTTCTGTTAATATTAGGGCTTCTTTGTCTGACATAACGTGATTAGTTTATTATATACATTTTCCTCGTAAATAGTAGAATCAAGTTGTTTTCCTCCTCGTGCAATGATTATGCGGGGTGATTCGCTGTTGTCGTATATCGACCAATAGTTAACTTCGGGGATGTATATGTTGAATAGGTTTGTAATTCCGGCAATGTATCGGCGTCTGGCTGTGGCTGGTGGTATGTCGTGACCGCCATTTTTGACTCGTTCGGCTATTCTCTGCAAAGCCAACTCGGGTGTGCGTAGCCAGAAGAAGACGAGTGTAACCACATAGTTTTTCGCTTGAGCTTGTCGAACCAGATTAATGTATGAGCGGGTTGCCAATGTTGTCTCGATGGCGAAGGATTCCTCGCGTCCGAGCAGCTCTTTTATGCGCTTCAGCATTAGTTTGCCTGCTTCGAGTGTCATACTGTTGGGATTAAAGGGGGAGAGACCTCGCGCTATTTCGTCGGAGTTGACAAATTCCCTACAGTCGAGAATCTCAGGCAATATTGTATAGGAGGCCGTTGTTTTTCCGGCCCCGTTACATCCTCCAATAATATAGAGATTCTTTTCCGACACTTTGTGTTACAGCTTTCTCTTTATCTCGATAACCTCATAGGCTTCGACAATATCGCCGACCTTGATGTCGTTGAAGTTCTCAATGTTAAGACCGCAGTCTTGACCGCTGACCACTTCCTTGACATCGTCTTTGAAACGTTTCAGCGAAGCCAGTTTGCCCGTGTAGACAACGATACCGTCGCGAATGATGCGTATGTTGCTTTGACGGCTGATTTTGCCGTCGAGGCACATACATCCGGCGATGGTGCCGACCTTGCTGATTTTGAAGGTTTCTCGTATCTCAAGGTTGGCGGTGATTTTCTCCTGTTTTTCAGGCGAAAGCATACCTTCGATAGCATCTTTGAGTTCGTTGATGGCATCGTAGATAATGCTGTAGAGACGTATGTCGATATGTTCTGTCTCAGCCATTTTGCGAGCGCCAACGCTTGGACGAACCTGGAAGCCGATAATGATGGCGTCGCTGGATTCGGCAAGGAGGACATCGTTTTCGGTGATTTGTCCCACGGCTTTGTGGATGACATTGACTTGAACCTCGTCGGTGGAGAGTTTCAGCAAGGAGTCGCTCAATGCCTCGACCGAGCCGTCGACGTCGGCCTTGACGATGATGTTAAGCTCTTTGAAGTTGCCTAACGCTATACGGCGACCAATCTCGTCGAGGGTCATGTGCTTCTGGGTACGAAGTCCAAGTTCACGTTGCAGTTGTGTGCGTCGGTTGGCGATGTCTTTGGCCTCCTTCTCGTTTTCAGTGACGTTGAAGGTGTCGCCAGCTTGGCAAGCTCCGGTGAGACCGAGGAGGAGTACCGGCTGTGAGGGACCTGCGGAGAGAACTTCTTGGTTGCGCTCGTTGTACATTGCGCGAACGCGGCCGCTTATGGCGCCAGCGACAACGGGGTCGCCTTTGCGTATGGTGCCGTCTTCGACAAGGATCTTGGCCACATAGCCGCGGCCTTTGTCGAGAGAGCTTTCAATGACTGTACCTTTGGCGCGTTTGTTGGGGTTGCCCTTCAGCTCCATGATATCGGCTTGAAGGATCACTTTCTCCAGCAGTTCCTCGACATTGATACCTTTCTTGGCGCTGATGTCTTGGCTCTGGTATTTACCGCCCCATTCCTCGACGAGGAGGTTCATGTTGGCGAGCTCGGTTTTGATTCTGTCGGGGTCGGCGCCGGGCTTATCGATTTTGTTGATGGCGAAGACAATGGGGACACCGGCGGCTTGAGCGTGGTTGATAGCCTCAATGGTCTGGGGCATGATTTTGTCGTCGGCGGCGATGACAATGATGGCGATGTCGGTCATTTTGGCACCACGGGCACGCATGGCTGTAAAGGCTTCGTGACCAGGGGTGTCGAGGAAGGTTATTTTGCGACCGTCGGCGGTGGTAACCTCATAAGCACCGATGTGCTGGGTGATGCCGCCAGCTTCGCCGGCGATGACATTGGTTTTGCGGATGTAGTCGAGCAGGGATGTCTTGCCGTGGTCAACGTGACCCATAACGGTGACGATGGGGTTGCGAGTGACAAGGTCCTCAGGATTGTCGGCTTCTTCGATTTTGTGAAGCTCGTCGACGACCTCGGAACTGGCGAAACTGATGTCATAGCCAAATTCGTCGGCGATGAGGCGTATGGTTTCGGCATCGAGACGTTGGTTGATGCTGACGAAGATGCCCACTTGCATGCATGTGGCGATAATCTGGGTAACGGGGATGTTCATCATTGTCGCCAGCTCGTTGGCGGTGACAAACTCGGTCACTTGCAGGGTTTTCTGGTTCTCCATCTCGCGCATCTGCTCTTGCTCGATTTGCTGATGCACTTTCTGGCGTTTCTCACGGTTGTGTTTGGAAGTCTTGGATTTACCCATAGGGCTCAGTCGAGCCAGGGTCTCCTTGATTTGTTTCTCGATCTCGGCGTCGTCGACTTCTACTTTCTTGGCTTTCTCGGCATTTTTGTTCTTTTTGTTTTTCTCGCTCTTCTTATCCTTGCCCTGCTTATCCTTGCCCTGTTTCGAAGAGTTGTTGTCGATTTTTATCGACTCGGTTTCGTCGACTTTTATGCCCTCTTTCTTGATGCGTTTGCGTTTTTTCTTCTTCTCTTCGTCGCGACCTTTTGCCTTGGGTTTGTCGAATTGGGTGAGGTCGATTTTGGTGACAACTTTAGGTCCTTCGAGTTTCTGATATTGGGTCTCGATGAATTCTATTTCTTTCTCGGCTTGCTTGACGGGTTCCTCTATCTCGGGCTCGGGTGTCACAACAGGCGTTGTGTCAATAACAGAGGGTTTCTGCTGTTGTTTCTTTGCTGTCTCGGCGGCCTCTTTCTTCTTGTTTTTTCGTTCCTCGCGTTCTGATTTGGTCTGTTTGGTTGGACGCATGCGAGAGTTGATGGAGGAGAGGTCTATCTTGTTGACTATGCGCACTTCGGCGTCGAAAGCGTTCTTGCCCTCTTTGGCGCCGGCCACGGAGCTGCGAAGCACTTTGGTTTCGAATTTGGGCTCCTCTTTTTCGGGCTCTATGACTTCCTCGGGTTTCTCTTTCTTGTCGGCGGGAGTTTTTTCGTCAGCTTTTTTCCGTCCACCTTTTTTGTCCACATTATCCTTTTGTGGCTCGTCCGTAGGATTGGTTTCAACATCATTCGAAGGAGCTTCGTTGGCGTTGTCTTTCTCCTTTGTGTTGGTGGCATTGAAATTCTTGATGATGATTTCGTCGTTGAAATCGGAGGCGTCCTCAGCAGGCGTTGTGTTGGAGGCTTCTATGGTGACGCTATTACCTGTGGAGATTTCGATTCTGTCGGCGTTTTCTTTTACCTGGCGTTCAGCCTGGAATGCTGTTGCAAGCAAGTCGTATTGCTCTGGAGTGATACGTGCGTTGGGGTTGGCCTCCACGTGATGGCCCTTTTTGGACAGGTATTCCACAAGAGTTGGAATACCGACATTGAGTTCCTTAGCGGCTTTGTTTAGTCTTATGTTTTTCGGTTCTTCTGACATGATCACTCCTTCTTTTTGATGATGATTGGAAATTCAATATGAGCAAGAGGGTAGAAATGGGCGTTTAATGGAACTAAGATATTATTCCTCGAATTCGGCCTTGAGGACTTCGATCACGTTGTCGATAGTCTCCTCTTCGAGGTCGGTGCGGTTGATGAGTTCCTCTTTGGAGAGTGCGAGAACGCTCTTGGCGGTGTCGCAGCCTATCTTGATAAGTTCATCGATAATCCACTGGTCGATCTCGTCGGCGAATTCTTTGAGGTCGACGTCGTCGAGGTCTTCGTCGCTATTGCGGTACACTTCTATCTCGTAGCCGCAGAGTTTGCTGGCGAGTTTGATGTTGTGGCCGCCTTTGCCGATAGCCAGAGAGACTTGGTCGGGTTCCATGAACACCTCGGCGGTTTTGGTGTCGTCGTTAAGGACAATCTTGGTGATTTCGGCTGGGCTGAGAGCACGTCTAATCATAAGGTCGGTACGACTTGTGTAGTTGATGACGTCGATGTTCTCGTTTTTCAGTTCACGCACGATGCCGTGTATGCGGTTGCCCTTGATACCCACGCAGGAGCCCACAGGGTCGATACGGTCGTCGTAGGATTCGACGGCGACTTTGGCGCGTTCGCCAGGGACACGGACGATGTTGCGGATGGTGATAAGGCCGTCGTAGATTTCCGGCACTTCGGCTTCGAGCAGACGTTCGAGGAAAATAGGAGAGGTGCGGGAGAGGATGATGACGGGGTTGTTGTTTTTCAGTTCAACTTTAAGGACGATGGCGCGTACGGTGTCGCCCTTGCGGAAGTGGTCGGCGGGAATTTGTTCGCTTTTGGGCAGTACGAGCTCGATTTTTTCTTCGTCGAGGACGAGAATCTCTTTGTTCCAGGGCTGATATACCTCGCCAATAACGATTTCACCAACTTTGTCTTTGTATTTTTGGAAAATAAGCGACTTCTCGTAGTCTTGTATCTTGCCCACGAGGTTTTGGTGTATGGCAAGGATTTCGCGACGGCCGAATTCGCTTAGGGGTACAGGCTCAGAGAGGTCTTCGCCCACTTCAAAGTCTGACTCGATTTTTATGGCCTCAGAATACTCGATTTCGCGTTTGTCGTCGGTGAGTTGGCCGTCCTCCACGATGTGGCGGTTGCGGTAGATTTCCAAGTCGCCTTTGTCGATGTTCACGATGATGTCGAAGTTGTCGTCTGTGCCGTAGCGTTTAGCCAGTGCTGCGCGGAACACCTCTTCGAGGATATGCATCAGCGTTTCACGGTCAATGTTCTTGTAGTCTTTAAATTCCGAGAAGGAATCAATAAGGTCTGACGTCTTCATAAATTGAAAATTGAAAATTATTGCTTTCAACTTTCTGATATTCTAAAATTTAATTATTATCTTTGCTGTCTTGATATCGGGGTATGCAATCTTCACAGGTTCGGCCTGCATGTTTTTGCGGCCAGGCAGTTTGAGAAGGATCCTCTCGTCGTCGGCATCAATAAGGCGACCCTCGAAAGTCTCGCCCTCGAATGTGGTGACAGTGAGATCCTGTCCAATGTTTTTCTTGTACTGTCTCTTTAATTTGAGAGGCGAGTCAAGGCCGGCGCTGGCGACGTTGAGTTCAAAATCCTCAACATCGCGATCCAAACTGTTCTCAATGGCGCGGCTCAGTTCAATGCAGTCGTCGATGGTGATGCCGTTGTCGCCGTCAATAGCCACATTGATGCGGTTGTCGGTGGATATTTTCAAATCGACAAGAAACTTGTCGGTGCCGCTGAGGGTGGAATCAATAATGCTAAGTACGTGTAGTTTATCTATCATGATTGTGGTGTTTCCAATAAAAGAGGGGAACTTGCGTCCCCCTGCTCTCAAAATCCGTTGCAAAAATACAAAGAATATTTTAATTGACAGTTATTTTGAATGATAATCTTTATATGTTTTTATGTAATTCGCTGATAATAAGAGTGGTGGTTATTTATTATTATGGAGAGTGTTCAGTATCAATGAGGAGTATTCCGGTGTAGAATATCTCTTTTTTGATGTTTTTGTATATCAAAATGGTGTGGTTTGTGGGGTTGAGGAGATGATGAAAGAGGAGGCGTTTTTTTCTCGGCGGGGAGGGGTGTGAGTTCGCTATGAGTTCGCTAAGGGTCCGCTAAAGAAATTGAAAATTGAAAGTTGAAAGTTGAAAATTGGAGATTGAAAAGGGGGGACGTGGGCGAAGCAGGATATTACCGATTTGGATTGAATGGATCTGTTTTGGGAATGAGTGATTTGGGTAATAATTGTTCGGGATACAATAATTATTCTTTGTTGACGTTTAAGAAAAAGAAGTTTTTGTCGCACAGCGACATGTTTATTTATGATGATTACTTCGTAGAAGTTTATGAAACAATATCTTGATTTGCTGCAGCATGTTATAGACACCGGTGTGGATAAGAGTGACCGTACCGGAACAGGCACTCGCAGCATTTTTGGCTATCAGATGCACTTTGATCTTGCTGACGGTTTCCCTTTGTTGACAACCAAGAAGTTGCACTTGCGTTCGATAATATATGAGTTGCTGTGGTTTTTGCGTGGTGACACCAATATCGCCTATTTGCATGACCATAAGGTGACAATATGGGACGAGTGGGCCGACGAAAATGGTGATCTGGGCCCTGTATATGGAAGCCAGTGGCGTTCATGGCCCGACGGTAAAGGTGGAACTATCGACCAGATTGCCAACGTTGTGGAGCAAATCAAACACAATCCTGACAGCCGGCGTCTTATGGTCACCGCATGGAACCCCGCAGAGATTGAGGATATGGCTCTGCCTCCTTGTCACTGTCTGTTCCAGTTTTATGTCGCCAACGGAGCCCTCTCGTGTCAGCTATATCAGCGCAGCGCCGACATTTTCCTGGGTGTGCCTTTTAATATCGCCAGTTATGCTTTGCTCACCATGATGATGGCTCAGGTTTGTGATTTGCGCCCGGGAACCTTTGTCCACACTTTTGGCGACGCCCACATCTACAACAACCACATGGAACAGTGCCGGTTGCAGCTTAGCCGTCAACCACGGCCATTGCCGACAATGCGTATCAATCCCGACAAGAAGGATATCTTCTCTTTCGAGTATGAGGACTTTTCGCTTGAGGGCTACGATCCACATCCACATATCAAAGGAGAGGTGTCTGTATGAAAAATCCCAACAATTTCTGTATTATCATGGCGGGTGGTTTCGGAAGCCGTTTCTGGCCGCTATGTTCTGTCAACAAGCCTAAACAGTTTCTGGATCTCATGGGCTCGGGACAGTCAATGCTGCAGGACACTTTCCGTCGTTTCGAAGAGATATGTCCCCGCGAGAACATTTTTATTGTCACCACAAAAGCACATGAGGCTCAGGTACGTAGGCAAATTCCCGACCTTTCCGACGCACAGGTCTTGTGCGAGCCTTTCCGCCGCAACACCGCGCCATGTGTGGCTTATGCCGCCGCGGTTGTCGCAGAGATCAATCCCAATGCCAATATAATAGTCACTCCGTCCGACCATGCCATTTTCGGTCACTCGGACTTTGTGCGCAACATGCAGGACGCCATCGATGTTGTCGATGCTCATGACTGGATAGTCACTCTCGGGGCGCGTCCCGTAAATCCAAATATTAAATACGGATATATCCAGTTTAAAGAAGCTGTGCGTCAAGACACATCGTCGCGAATCCACAAGGTGATCACTTTTGTCGAGAAGCCACCTTTCGATATGGCTTGCCAATTTATCGCCTCGGGCGAATTCCTCTGGAACGCAGGTATATTTGTGTGGCGTCTGCCTGTACTTATGGACGCTTACCGCCGTTATCTCCCACAGATAGCAGAGAGTTTCTTCTCTCTGTCGTCAGACACATCGGCTAAACAACTCAAAGATGTATACACTCAGGCACAATCAATCTCTATTGACTATGGGATTATAGAAAAGGCCGACAATGTCTATGTTATGGAGGCTGATTTTGGATGGAGCGATGTGGAGACCTGGGATTCGCTGTATATGGCTCAAAACAAGGACACCAATGGCAACGCCGTGGCTTCTGGCAATGTGATAACATACGACTCTCATGACTGTTTGGTGCACCTTCATCCCGAAAAATATGCTGTGATTCAGGGCCTGGACGGGTATATCGTTGCGGCGGGAGCCGACACTTTGCTGATTTGCCGTCGTGACCATGAGGAGCAACTGATGAAGTTCAACTCTGACGTTGAGCTGATGAAAAGCAAGAAGGAGAAACCTGCGTCAAAGTGAACTGTCCGAGGTCGAAGCGACCGAAAACGGTATTCACACAATAAAAAAAGAATAGAATCGTTGTTAGCAATTATTATTTGAAATAAAAACCACATCATATAATGAAACGTTACGAAATAAAATACCTTTTGAAAGAGGATGTGAGTGCGCTGATAGGCACCACAATATGTGTAAAAGGCTGGGTGCGCACCAAACGCGGCAACAAGAACGTGGCATTCTTGGCTGTCAACGACGGAAGCATTATCCATAACATACAGGTTGTCGCCGACCCTAACAAGTTTGAGGAGGAATTGAAACGAATAACAACCGGCGCTTGTGTTGGCGTTGAAGGTAAACTCGTGGAAAGTCAAGGCAGCGGTCAGGCTGTTGAGGTGCAGGCTGAGAACATCACAGTATACGGAGAGGCAGACCCGAACACATATCCTTTGCAAAAGAAAGGTCACTCGATGGAGTTCCTGCGCGAGATAGGTCACTTGCGTCTGCGCACTAACACCTTCGGTGCCGTTATGCGTCTGCGCCACAACATGGCTATGGCTATTCACACCTTCTTCCATGAGCGTGGATTTTTCTATTTTCATACCCCACTTATCACCGCCAGCGACTGCGAGGGAGCAGGAGAGATGTTCCATGTGTCGACCCTCGACCCCGAGAACCCACCTCGCAAGGAAGACGGCACCATTGACTGGGAGCAAGACTTCTTTGGCAAGTTTACCGCCCTTACCGTCAGCGGCCAGTTGGAGGGTGAGCTTGGCGCCACCTCGCTGGGCAAGATATACACCTTTGGCCCCACCTTCCGTGCCGAGAACAGCAACACCCCGCGCCATTTGGCCGAGTTTTGGATGATTGAGCCCGAGATGGCTTTCTACCAGCTTGACGAGCTCACCGCCCTAGAGGAAGAGTTTATCAAATACTGCGTGAAGTGGGCTTTGGACCATTGTATGGACGACCTCGAGTTCCTCAACAAGATGATAGACAACGGCCTCATCGAGCGACTGAAGAGCGTCATTGACACCGACTTCGTGCGCCTGCCCTACACTCAGGGAATAGCCATTTTGGAGGAGGCAGTGAGAAATGGAGAAAAATTCGAGTTCCCTGTCAGCTGGGGTGTCGACCTGGCCAGCGAGCATGAGCGCTATTTGGTTGAAAAACATTTCAAGAAGCCTGTCATCATGATCGACTATCCGAAGGAGATTAAGGCTTTCTATATGAAGCAGAACGACGACGGCAAGACCGTTCAAGGTACCGATGTGCTCTTCCCGCAGATTGGCGAGATAATAGGTGGTTCGGTCCGTGAAGAGAACTACGACAAGTTGATGAACCGCATCAACGAGCTCAACATTCCGATGAAAGACATGTGGTGGTATCTAGACACCCGCCGCTACGGCAGCTGCCCGCACGCCGGCTTCGGTCTCGGCTTCGAGCGACTGATGCTCTTCGTCACCGGCATGGCCAACATCCGCGACGTCATCCCCTTCCCGAGAACGCCCAAGACAGCGGAGTTCTAAAAAAAATAGTAGCGTGCCCTCGGCACGCATATACATGTTTCCAGACAACCCCACACTGTACTCCTTTGGAGCTTAGTGTGGGGTTATTAGAATAACGTGCCTTCGGTACGAGCGTCTATTGCCACAAGACTGAATCTTAATCTTTCGTCAATAGTTTGTCAATACCCAATTTTATTTCTGCAAGCAGCATTACAATTGCCCAGAATCCAAGTTCCATCAAATAACCGCCTAGTGCGATGAAGAACGGTGTGCAATTATCCACAAATACCACACGGTTAGCGATGTGGGAATAATAGTGTAAGATGCTTTAGACATATACAGAGGTATATCTCGTGCCAAAGGCACAATCTCTCATTAACCCCACACTAAATGAAGTGCAGTGTGGGGTATTGCTGCAGTCATATATCATGCGTGCTGAAAGCACGCTACTATGATACAATAATGAGTTCCTTCTCACGTTATTCCATCATGAGCTATACCACATCATACTACCACATAGTTTTCCGCACTTACCGCAGTGAACCTACCATAGCCTCTGACCATGAACGCGAGCTTTACGCATATCTGTATGGTATCGCAAAGAATCTACATTGTCAGACATATCGCATTGGAGGCATGCCAGACCATGTACACTTGTTCGTATCCTTGCCACCCTCACTCCCTCTTGCTGGTTTTGTACAAAGAATCAAGACCGACTCCAGCAAATGGATGAAATCCAACCCCGCATTTCCTCATTTTCGTGGATGGGGAAGAGAGTATGCTGGCTTTAGTTATAGCTTGCGCGACAAAGATATGATAGTAACATACATCATAAATCAGAAAGAACACCACCGCAAAATGACTTTTGCAGAGGAGTATCGATCATTTCTTGAAGAGAATGGAATGGTGATAGACGAACGGTACTTTCTCAAGGAAGAGGAGTCACAATAGTAGCGTGCATTCTGCACGCAGATACATATCTCCCGAACAAACCCCACACTGTACTCCTTCGGAGCTTAGTGTGGGGTTAATAGAATAACGTGCCTTCGGCACTTCTCAGGTTCCTTTACACAGAACGCGTATAACGCTTCGTTTGATTTCCTTTGAAATCGAGTGCAAAGTTACGCATATTTTGCGAACTGGCAAATTATTTTTCGCTAATTCGTTATTTTGTTGTATTTTTGCAACCTGAAATGACACAGGAAGAGATAGACATAATGTATATGCGGCGATGTTTGCAGCTGGCTGCCAATGGGATGGGTTTTGTACGACCAAATCCTATGGTGGGCTGCGTCGTTGTGAAGGAGGGCCGCATCATTAGCGAAGGCTATCATCAGGAATACGGTCACAACCACGCAGAACGCAACGCCCTGCTTTATTATGAATCTCGATTGTTGAATAATGAGGGTGCTGACGCAAAACTTTCAAAAATCTGCTTTCAAAATTCAACATTATATGTAAATCTCGAGCCCTGTTCACATTATGGCAAGACGCCACCATGCGCCGATTTGATTATTGAGAAGGGCATCAAAAGAGTGGTTTGTTGCAACGACGACCCCAACCCCTTGGTGGCAGGCAAAGGCTTCCGCAAACTGGAGGAGGCCGGTGTCGAGGTTGTGCGCCATGTGCTCGAAGAGGAGGGGCGTGAGCTGAATCGCCGTTTTTTCACTTTTATGGAGAGAAAACGACCATACGTCATACTGAAGTGGGCTGAGAGTGCCGATGGCTTTATGGCACCATCACAAAAAGGACCTTATTGGATTAGCAACGACATGCAAACAATAATGAGCCATAAGATGCGCACCGAGGAGGCTGCGATTCTGGTAGGATCGCAGACCTATATTGATGACAAGCCACAACTGACGGCACGCCTATATGGAGGCAACCAGCCGCAACCTGTTGTCCTTGACCGCAGAGGTCGCCTGAAGGATGTGCCTGCCCACTGGATGCATCTTCGCTGCCAATCGATAGCGGAGGTGTTGCATGAGCTTTTTGAACGCAAAATGCAGTCACTCATCGTAGAAGGAGGTCGAAAGGTATTGGACGCTTTCATCGAAGAGAAAATATATGACGAGATAGTTGTTTTTCGTGGCGCCACACTCCTTGGTGAGGGCATTAAGGCACCCACGATTCCAGACATAGAGAGCAAAAGGTTGCATATTATTTGACATCGAGATGAATGATTTTGTCGCTATTGATTTTGAAACCGCCAACGCTTGTCCTTCAAGTGTGTGTAGCGTAGGCCTTGTGCAGGTGCGTAATGGAGAGATAACCGATAGTTTCTATAGTCTGATACATCCGGAACCGGACTATTATGCTTGGTTCTGCAGAAGAGTGCACGGATTGGGTCCCGAAGACACCAAAGACGCTGATATATTCCCGGATGTATGGCGACGGGCAGAGGCACTTATTGGCGATTTGCCTTTGGTGGCTCACAACAAACAATTTGACGAGCATTGCCTACGTTCTGTAATGCAGGTATATCAAATGGATTGGCCTGACTACCGTTTTTATTGCACCCTCAAAGCTTCACGCCGCAAAATGCCTTGTCTTGAGAATCACCAGTTGCACACTGTGGCTTCCGCCTGCGGATTTGATTTGCTCAACCACCATAACGCACTTGCTGACGCAGAGGCCTGTGCAGCCATAGCGATAAAGATCCTGTAGAAAAGGTTGAAAAGGTTTAAAGGGTTTGAAAGGTTGAAAAGGTTTAAAAGGTTCGGGTGATTATCGGGAAACTACATTGTTACATCTTTTTATTTTTAGCGTCACAATATATAATTGCAAAACATGTTTGACGATACCTATAAAACACTAAAGTCTCCGAGCGAGGGGCTGTATAAAGAGAAAGGGAGCAAGTTCATGGCTTTCGCTTTTCCTGTGCGTACAATAGAGGATGTCAAAGAACATCTTGACAGGCTCCGCAAAGATTTTTTTGACGCTCGTCACCATTGCTATGCATATATCCTCGGTGCCAACAAGGATGCTTGGCGTGCCAACGATGACGGGGAGCCTAGTGGTACAGGAGGACGTCCTATATATGGTCAATTGTTAAGTGCCGATCTGACAGATACCCTCATCGTCGTGGTTCGTTATTTTGGAGGCATTCTGCTTGGGGCCTCAGGCCTTGCCAATGCCTATAAGACTGCCGCCCGCGATGCCATTGCCAACGCTGAAATCGTTGAGAAAACAATAGATGTCCGTTACAGGCTGCATTTCGAATATGCTTTGATGAACGATGTGATGCGTATCATAAAAGAATACAACCTTGTGCCACTCAATCAGGATTTTAACCTCGACTGTCGCCTCGATGTTGAGGTGCGCCAGTCGCTGAGTGTCCGCTTCTACGATGCCATAGCTAACCTGCGTGCCGTAAAAATAGAAACGTTATGAGGAGATTGGCGCTTATAGCATTGTTGCTGTTCCCGTTCGTCGTCAGCGCCCAACAAAACAAGATTGAGGCCAACTGGAATTCAATCAATCAGCGAGGCTATCCACAATGGTTCAGTGACGCCCGGTTGGGCATCTTTGTCCATTGGGGGCTCTATTCCGTTCCGGCATATGCAAGCAAGGAGGGCTATGCCGAATGGTTCTATCGAGGGCTGATGACAGGCGATACTGCGCGACGCCGTGTTATGAGCCATTATGCCGACACCACGCTGCCTGTGTTTGACCAGTATGCCACGTTGACCAAGCATTGGCATGGGCAGCTGTGGCACCCCGACGAATGGGCAAGACTGTTCAAAGAATGTGGCGCCAAATATGTGTTGCTCGTCACTAAACACCACGACGGCTATTGTCTGTGGGACAGCCCGCAGCAACCAGAGTGGAACAGTACTGTCAGTGGGCCGTGTCGTAATATTGTGGCAGAACTGACCAACGCTGTTCGTAACGAAGGATTGCGGATGGGCTTTTACTATTCGCTGCCGGAATGGAGCAACTCACGCCACAAATGGATGCAGGACCCCGATAAAAACATCGGCGACTATGTGGAGAACTATATGATCCCGCAGTTCAAGGATCTCGTGTCTCGTTATCGTCCCGACGTCATTTTCACCGATGGTGACTGGCAGAACACTGCAAAGCAATTCCACGCAGAGGAGCTTATCAGTTGGTACTACAACACAGTCGGCCCTGATGCTATAGTCAACGACCGTTGGGGTAATGGTACGCAGCATGGATTCAAGACGCCTGAATACAGTGACGGTATTAATGAGACAAAGATTCCTTGGGCGGAATGTCGAGGCATAGGTCGCAGTTTTGGCTATAACAGGAATGAAGATGTCGAGAATTTTCTTACCGACCGCCAGTTGATACAGCATTTTGTGGAGTTGGTTGCCAACGGAGGTGGACTGACTCTCAATGTAGGTCCTATGGCTGACGGCACCATCCCATTCATACAACAGGAGCGTTTGCGCGCCCTGGGTCACTGGCTCAAGGTCAACGGCGAAGCCATCTATGGCAGTGAGCCGCCTGACGCTGGAATGCGCTGTAAACCAGTATACCCCGTAAAGATAGTAAAACGCACCATTAAGAGTCTCCCTGAAAGCGACGTTATAGACTTTGACTGGGTGCGTAACTCTCCAAGTCCAGAAATATCAGTCGATGATTTCAGTGTCATCTGGGAAGGCAAAGTCACTGTTCCCACAGATGGTCACTATACATTCCTCGCCGAGGCCGATGACGAAATGACTGTTACCCTTGGTTCCGATACCATTCTATATTTCAACAAAGCGTGGGCCGAAAACGACAATGCTCGGAGGTCTATGGAACTCAAAAAAGGAGATAAGCTGCGACTCAAAGTCCATTTTCGTGAGAAAGAGCTTGATGCTTCGGCTCATCTGATGTGGAGCACAGATGGCATTGAGTTCAAACCCGTACCGGCAAAATGGGAAGCCACAGCCAGTTCGCTTACCACAATCCGATGCTATACACGAAGAGCCAACGCTTTATACATATTGCTTTTCGAACGTCCATCGGGTCAAATCAAAGATTATCTATCGTTCACGTTGCCTGACAATGCTAAAGTCAGTATGCTCGGCACGCAAACCGAACTCAAATGGAAACAGGATGAAGACGGCAAACTGACTATTGACATAAGCGATATTCCTGTCGACAAACTCAACGAGCTGAACCATGTTTGGGTGTTGAAAATTGATAATTATATATTTCATTTTTAAGTGTAATTTTTTTTTTTTCTTAGGCCTGTAATATTTCGGTATTGTCAAACGACTTATATGCGAAAAACACTCAGTAAAAAACTACAACTATGAAAACTCTAAGGAAATTCTCAAACATCATAATCCCTACATCAGTTGCGTTAGGTAATTTTGCCGCAGGTCTTTTGGTCGCCGAAGTTATCATAGCCATACTAGCCTAGAAATCGACCTCCGCTGCCTATGACCCGCACAGAGTACAACGATAATGTTCAGAACTGGTCCGGCAATGTTTTACGCTTTGCCGTCTGGAACTGTGGTGATCGTATGCGTGGAGAGGATGCTATGCAAGAGGCTTTCGCGCGGCTGTGGGAGATTAAAGAGCAGGTGCCTGTAGACAATGGTCTGGGTTTCTTACTTACAGTGGTACGTCGCTATCTGATAGACTGTTTCCGTCATGACGCGGTGGTTGCCAGAGTACACGAAGAGATGACAAAAACAGCTGAGACAGTATGCAGCGACAACAATAGTGGTTTGAGCGACGAGATGTATGAGGCGTTGGGCGCCCTCTCAGAGGTTCAGAGGTCGGTTTTGCAACTCCGCGATGTGGAGGGTTACAGCTACAAGGAGATAGCAAAGATGATGAACCTTAGTGACCAACAAGTTCAGGTGTATCTATTTCGCGCCAGAACAAATATGAAGAAAAAACTGAAATCTATTATGTGTTAACGGTTTATTAAAACGACAGAAAAAAGCCGAAACAAAAATATCCTCTTTTAACCTATAATATTTATGAAATTAAACGAAGAAAATATTGAACTATACCTATTCCGATACAAGGAGGGATTGCTTGAAGCCGAGGAGATTGCCGAGGTAGAAGAGGCTTTTGAGACTCATCCGGAATGGAAAGAGATGGCAGATGCTTATGACCCTGATTTTAAATTGCCTGCCGGTGCCACAATACCTTATGCGAACTATGAGTCGCTGCGTGATGGAGGAGCTAGGGTCAACAAATCTTACCGCAAGATATCGTTAAGGGAAGAGCAGCCGTATAGTCGTCGTAAACTGCCTGTCTGGATTGTTTTTGCCGCAGCGGCATGTCTGCTGCTATTCGTAACAACTGTGGTCCGTCTGGTAGACAACAATAGCAATATGAAGAAGGGCCCTATCCTGGCTGGTAAGATGGATAAGGATACAGCCAATAATGTAGTTGTGACTTTGGACACTATTGAAGAGGAATCAACTACCGACGTTCGACACATAGCGGAATCGACAATTAACACGATAGTAGATGAAGAGGAGCCTCTATATGCTGAGGTGAACCACTCAGAGGAGTCACCTGTAGAGATGCAAGCCATAGCAGTGGACACCAACCGCGGAAAATATGACCTCGACGAGCCGACCTTGCGTGAAGTCAACGACCCAATGGATCAAGAGATTCTATATGCTACCGGTATTATTGAGCGTGGTGCGTTGTCGACTTCCGAAGAACCCGCCACCCGCCGCGAACAGTTGCGCAATCTGGCACGTCGCGCCACAAGTCTCGCCGCCAGTACCATAGTGACACATAAGCAGCGTCGTACGGCGATAAAAGAGACCATTGAAGACCGTATTGAAAATAACGAATTAATTAATAACTTTATAGCAACCTTAGAATGAAACGTATAGCAATTTTTTCAAGCATTATGATTCTGTTGGCTTTCACAGCCAACGCATCGGCACAAACAAAGAGTGTACGAGAAAGTATCAGCAATGACAACATAACCAAGGTCAATGTAATTGGCAAATCGCGTGTTGTCTGGGTACACGACAACGAACGCTACATTGATGTTACATGGTTTACCAACGACGTGCAACAACCCGATAGTTATGGTATCAGTATTGATGATAATACACTTACTTTCAATGATGATCAGGGTTTGCTTCGCTATGAGCTGCACCTTGACAGCAGCACCAACCTTGATATCTCGGTAGATGATAATGCCCGTTTCACCTGGCCCAATGGCAGTGTGAATGTGTCGCGCAAAATGGGTGAAATGAGCTGGAGTGGATTGATTAACGAGATGAAAGGCTTGATTGACGAATTGGTGACCACCTACGACAGCATAGCCACCATAGGAGATAATTCAGGCAAAGTGGCAGAGTCACATGTTAAAAATAAAGCCAAAGAGCGTAAATATAGTTTTTCGGACCGTACCAATTTCGACTTCCATTGGGGGTTCAACAATTGGGGGGATAAGTGGTACAATGGTTTGATGAAGATGGAGGGACCTTACAATTTGCGTACCAGTTTCAGCAGTTTCCAACTGTCGGAAAACTATGCCGTGATGATGACTGAGCATACCAAATTCAGCATTGGTATCGGGTATGAGTCGGATGTGTATAAATTCACCGACAACTATGTTACAATGGATGCCAATACAGGTGCTTTGACGGCACAGGATCAGGCAGGTGTTGATGCTAATAGCAATGTCTCTGGAAGCCACCTTGGCGACTGGTCCACACGTTTCGTCACCCGCTATGTTACTATGCCCCTGGAGTTTGAGTATCGTGACAAGGGCGTGATACGTAACTTCCGCATTGCTTTGGGTGTTATACCTGGTCTCTCTTTCAATGGAAAGCATACAGGACTAAAGCATGAGCTTGAACAGCGTGGCCGCAATTATCAAGATGTGCAAAATGATATCAGCAAGTTTGTCAATCCGTATAAGATTGATGTCCGTCTCACCTTCAAGCTCAAAGGTTTTGGTGTGTTCCTTCAGGTTCCCACATTGCCTGTTTTCATCGACACCGACACAAAAGTCTATCCAATAAAGATTGGTTTCATGATCTGAAAAGAAATAGTACCTTTCCCAGGGATATCCTAATGGATGTCCCTTTTTTTGCAATAAAAAACAGGATGGCTCGTTCTGGAAATATGGATGTTCAAGAACATGTTTTTTTGCTGCGTGATGAGAAGTATGCCTCGTTTCAGGCCAAGTTGATACCTACTGTCGCGGCAGAGCGCATAGTAGGTGTGCGTACGCCGTTGCTTCGCGAAATGGCTAAGACTATGGTGAAAGACGGCGTTTCAGAGTCTTTCACTGCCACGTTGCCACATCGCTATTTCGAAGAGGACCAGCTTCACGCTTTTATACTGTCGCTGATAAAGGATTTTGAATTGTGCTTGTGTGAGGTGGAACGCTTCTTGCCATATGTCGACAATTGGGCTACTTGTGATCAGATGTCGCCCGGATGTTTTGTGAAAAACAAAGGCAGGTTGCTGGATCGCATCCGACAATGGATAGGGAGTCCCCATGAGTATACTGTGCGTTTTGCAATAAATATGCTTATGCGGCATTTTCTTGACAAGGATTTCCGTGTTGAGTACAATGACATTGTCGCCGGCGTTCGTCGTGAGGAGTACTATGTTCAGATGGTGCAGGCATGGTATTTTGCCACTGCCCTTGCCAAACAATATGACGAGACCCTGCCATATCTGGAAAACCGTTGCCTGAATCAGTGGACTCACAACAAGACCATACAGAAAGCCATTGAAAGTTTCCGTGTAAATACAGGTCAAAAAGAGTATCTGAAAACTCTGCGATGGAAATGACAACATTACACTCTTGCATCACAATAAATTGTCTCAATATACGTTAAATAAAAGATTTTATTTGTCAGACACTACAACCCCAATCTTATGAATGGAAAAGATATTTGCAAGGAGCTGAAGTCACTGCGCCGTCAGATTGCTTCCGACAATGGAATTCCACTTGACATTCCTGAATGTGACTTTAAAGGTGAGTGCAACGGAACCTGTCCCCGTTGCGATGCTGAACTGAAATCTTTGGAGAGACAATTGCAGCTTCGCAATGCGATTGGTAAGGCCGCAGTGATTGCCGGTGTGGCTTTCTCGCTGGCGTCATCGCAGCCAGTCTTTGCGTGTGATACGCACGACAGCAATGACATTCCTAGAGAACAATGTAGAAAAGGGAAGTGTACATTGAGCGGTACCGTTGTGTTTTCGAGAGATTATGAGCCTGTTTGGGGATGTACAGTGTTGCTGAAACAGAATGATGAGGTTGTAGCCACCGCTGTGACCGATTCTTTGGGTGTGTACCGATTTGAGCGTATAAAGAAAGGTGATTACGAGATTTGTTTCATATACAAAACGACAGATATTAAAAAGCTAGTTTCGGTAGAGGAGAGGCAATCAGTGTTTCATGCTATAATAGAGAAACAAGAGCCGATGCTGATGGGTATTATACCCGTTCGAGTTGAGGATCCTGAAATTGAAGGTAGGGTTAGGTGATTTTGATGAAGAAAAGTGTTTTTGAGTTGTAAACTCTCGTAATGGAGCCAGTTCCTTTCATAGGTGTTGTTAGACACCGCATTGGTGTCGATGGTGAAGGTGTCACTACCTTGGCGGCATTTCATGGCTGTCCGTTACGTTGTCGCTATTGTCTTAATTCTGCGTGTTTTGGACCCAGTGAAAAACTGCCACGATACACACCGGAGAGTCTTTTCGAAAAAGTACGTATCGACAATCTCTATTTTCTTGCCACAAATGGAGGTGTCTGTTTTGGGGGTGGAGAGCCACTACTTTATCCCGATTTTATCAAGTCGTTCAGAGGACTATGTGGCAACGCATGGAAGCTCACCATAGAATCCTCGCTCAATGTGCCACCTAAGTCGTTGGACACAGTGCTTGATGTTGTCGATGACTTTATAGTCGATGTCAAGGATTTGAATCCTGCTATTTATAAGGAATATACGGGGTGTGGTAACGACAATGTTGTCGCCAACTTGCAGCGGCTCATAGAACAAAAGGGGCCGGAGCATGTCATTGTGCGAGTCCCTTTAATAGCGGACTATAACACAGAGGAGGACCGCAAAGCCACTGTTGACAAGCTGCGTGGTTGGGGTGTCGTTAGAATAAACAAATTTGAATATATTGTTCCTTCAAAAAAATGATAAATGTATGAGGGTTGTGATACAAAGAGTTAGATCGGCTTCTGTCGACATTGAGGGAGTCAGGAAGTCGGAAATAGGGGATGGGCTCCTGATACTGCTTGGCATAGAGGATCGTGACACTGATGAGGATATCGACTACCTTTGCCACAAGATATCCAATATGCGAATTTTCAATGATGAGCAAGGTGTGATGAATCGTCCTGTAACCGATTTCCCTGATGCAGGCATTCTGGTTGTAAGTCAGTTTACTTTGATGGCTTCCACTCGCAAAGGCAATCGTCCCAGTTACATTCGCGCCTCGCGTCCCGATTTTGCCATTCCTATGTATGAGAAGTTTTGTGAAGTGCTTTCATCGTTGATAGGTAAGTCGGTTCAAACGGGCACTTTCGGTGCAGACATGCAGGTGGGTCTTGTCAACGATGGTCCTGTGACAATTATTATGGATTCGCATCTCCGTGAGTCCTTCTGACATTTTTTCCATTAAATTATAAAGCCTTATCCAAATGCAAAAAGTTGTTATTTTAACAGGAGCCAGTAGTGGCATAGGATATGATTCCGCAATAAAACTAGCCAAACAAGGTCACAAAGTTTACGCTGCCGCCCGTCGTGTGGATCTTATGCAGCCACTAACCTCGTTTGGAGTTGTTCCGCTTAGTCTTGATGTCACCAATGAGGAATCGATGAAAAAGGCAGTTCAGACGGTATTGGATGCAGAGTCACGTATAGATGTCCTTGTCAACAATGCCGGCTATGGCTATTTTGGTGCTGTTGAGAATGTTGCCATGGACGAGGCGCGTCGTCAGCTCGAGGTAAATGTTTTTGGATTGGCCAGGATGTGCCAGTTGGTGCTTCCAGTCATGAGACAGCAGGGTAGTGGTCTTATTGTGAACACGTCGTCAATAGCAGGCAAGATAGTGTTGCCTTATGGAGGATGGTACCATGTGTCAAAATTCTCTGTTGAGGCTCTCAGCGATGCTTTGCGCATGGAGTTGAAACCATTCGGTATCAATGTGTCGATGATAGAGCCAGGAGGTATAAAGACCGATTGGGGTATTATTGCCGCTAGACATTTGCGTGAATCATCGGAGGGTACACCCTATGAGAATTCAGCTTTGCGGGAAAGCCAATTGCTTCATGCCGCATACTCGGGTCGTTATCTTTCCTCTCCTTCTGTCATTACGAGAGCCATCTCCCGAGCTGTCAACAGCCGTCATCCCAAGGCGCGTTACCGTACAGGTCGTTTTGCACATCTTGGGGTCTTTTTCCATTGGATGCTTCCAGCTCGTTGGTGGGACGCAATGATGAGAGGTTTTTGTAAGATTAAATTGAAACAGTTGTAGCTGGCGAGAGGGTGTGTTTGTTGTCAGACTTTTATTTCGGGCAAATCAGGCTTGGAGTCGTGGCAATGACAATCCCCTTTGCCGCTCATAGGACAAGAGGAGCAAGAGCAGTGGCATTTGCTCTCTTTGTTTGTAAGAGAGAGATAAATCCAGCGAACTGTGAAAAACAGAGTCGCCGCCAATATTGCCCATACTATGATAGTTTGTATCATTTGATAGTCATTCTATTTGAGTTATATGAACAGGCTCCCTATCTGAAACAGAAGAGTCGACGCTATCCATGCCAGTCCTATTGTGTAACCCATTGTGAACAACGCCCATTTCCATTTGCCACTCTCATTCTTGATAGCGATGATGGTGCTGAGGCATGGCATGTATAGAAGAATGAATAGAAGCATTGACGCTGCTGAAAGAGGAGACATGTTCTGTACAACAAGTTCGGAAATGTGGCTGCTGTTCTCCTCGTCCTCGAAGTCCTCAAGGGCCTCGGCTTCTTCACTTGATGTCGCATAGACAACAGTCATTGTACTGGCAACGACCTCTTTGGCGAAAACACCAGAAAGTAATGATACACTCTGTTTCCAATCAAAGCCGCAAGGCTGCATAACGGGTTCGATGGTCTTGCCAATCTTGGCCATTATTGAGTTTTCCGCCTGTATTTTTTTGTCCTCATTGGTTGGGAAATAGCTTAGTGCCCAAACTATTATGCTGGCGGCCAGGATGATGGTGCCCATTTTCTTGAGGTACTCTTTACCTTTCTCCCAAGTGTGGCGAAGCACAGCTTTGGCGGTAGGCATACGATAAGGAGGAAGTTCCATGACAAAAGGAAGGCTCTCACCTTTAACGACAAAGCGGCTGAACAGTTTGGCCATAATCACAGCCATTATCATACCAAGCAGATATAATCCTGTCAGAACAAGAGCAGCATATTTGCTGAAGAATGCTGATACCAAGATGACATACACTGGTATGCGGGCCGAGCAGCTCATCATAGGGATTACCAGCATGGTGAGGAGTCTGCTTTTGCGGTCCTCGATGGTACGTGTGGCCATCACGGCAGGGACATTGCATCCAAATCCCATAATCATTGGTATGAAACTTTTGCCATGAAGACCCATCTTGTGCATCAGTTTATCCATTATGAAAGCTGCGCGGGCCATATAACCGCTGTCTTCCATGAATGAGATAAAAAGATAGAGTATCAATATGTTGGGCAGAAAAACGATAACCGAGCCAACACCGGCAATTATGCCATCGGCAAGAAGGCTGCGCAAAGGGCCTTCATTCATGTGGTTGTTCACCAGGTCGCCCAGCCAACCAAATAGAGCTTCAATCCAATCCATAGGATAGGCTCCCAAGGCAAAGGTGCAGAAGAAGGTTATGAACATAAAGATCAGAAACACAGGATAGCCGAGCCAGCGGTGAGTGACAATGGAGTCAATACGGTCCGTAAGTTTGTGTAGTGTTGTCTTATTGTTTTTGGTATAGCATTCCGCTAATGCGCCGCGAATAAAAGCATATTTGGCATCGGTGATAGCGCTTTCAATATCTTGGTGTGGACGTGATTCATTGGAGTGCGCCTCCTTAACGTGGTCGGCGTCGTCGATAGTGTGAAGATTGATTTTAAGGTACTCGTCGCCAATGGCATTTCTCATCTTCAGCACGCTTCCGTCAGGATCGCGTTCAGACACATATGTTTCGAGTTGTTTGTCGTTCTCAAGTAGTTTGATGCTGAGAAAACGTGTTGAGAGGTCGTCGCTAAAGCCGTGTTCGTAAAGTTCTGTGCGGAGCCGCTTTATGCAGCGTTCCAGTTCTTGACCGTGGTTGACATGGATATGTCGTGTTTTAGAATCACGCCCTTCAAATACTTCGATGATTTTGTCGAAAAGCGCATCTATTCCTTCTCCGTCTCGACCTGTGGTGGGAACTATGGGTATTCCAATCAAGGTACTCAGTTGCTCGATATCTAGTTGATCTCCACTCTTCTTCAACTCATCGTACATGTTCAGAGCCATCACCATGGTGATGTCCATGTCGATAAGCTGAGTGGTGAGGTATAAGTTGCGCTGTATGTTGCTACCATCGACAACGTTAAGGATGATGTCAGGGTTTTTCTCAATGATGTGTTTCCTTACATACAGTTCTTCCGGAGAATAGGCGCTTAATGAGTAGGTTCCTGGCAAATCCACCAGATTGAAGGTGTAGCCTCTGTGCTGAAAGGTACCCACTTTCTCGTCGACAGTGACGCCACTGTAGTTGCCTACTCGCTCGTGGGCATGTGCAGCTATGTTGAAAATACTTGTTTTGCCGCAGTTAGGATTACCAACCAAAGCAACGTTGATGGTTTTTTTGCGGTGTTCGGCAATGTGTTTAAGGGTTAATTCGGGTACTTCGATACTCTTGAAGTCGTCGTGGTTGACAATTTCTTTTTGGGCCTCCTCCTCAGTGACTATCTCCACCTTTTCGGCATCGCTGCGACGCAGAGAGACCTCAAAGTTCATTATGCGATATTTTATAGGATCTTTGAGCGGAGCGTTGAGAATGGCTTCAACGTTCACATCTTTAATGAAACCCATTTCGATGATGCGTTTTCGGAAAGCCCCATGTCCAGATACTCGAACGACTACACCTTTTTTACCTGTTTGTAATTCAGAGAGTAACATTATTGTTGTGATTTCCTTTGATTTTGCAAAGTTACATATTCCCCTTTGATTGGGAAATCACTAATAGTAGTGATTTTTTCAAATCGAATAGGGCTCATAACAATGCAAATTGCCAATGAAGAGGTGATGATTGTCAATAAAAATGTGAAATATTTTTGAGAGTCTTGTGTTTTTTAATTGATTGATATTATTTGAGATAATATGTATAAAAAGGTATTTAGGATTGTTGGCAAGTCGGTTTTTGGCTATTGAATTGGAGTAAGAACACGTTGTTTTAAAAAAAAATTGTAAATTTGCAATGTCCAATTTTTTATAATAATTGGATAAAAATAATGTTTTTAAACTAGTTATATTGAATAATAATTACTAATTATCAGTTTTATAAAACCATTTGTTATGAAACGATTATCTATTTTTTTGTCACTCCTTTTTGTAGCGATGACAACCACGCCATTGTCGGTCGTTGCTTTGGAGTCGTCTATGCAAAGTAAATCTGGCGATGGCACCTCCGTGTACAATGTTGTGTGGAATGGTGAAACCAATGTCACCTACACAGCCACACCATATTCGGGACTGTCTGCCACTTATGAAGACGGTAATGGGACCACACAGTCAACCATCCTCACTTTTGTCAATGGCAATGAGGTGTATGTGTCACCCAATTATCCTACTAATGTAGGTGTGTACACAGTTACAGCCACACCTGTTGTCGCTGGTGACAGTCTGGCACCTGCGACGGCAACAACAACATTGACCATTAATCCCGCCACACTGCATGTTGACGGTACTATTGTTGTTATCACAAAATTCTATGATGGAAACAACATCGCGGAGGTCAGTAATCCAGGAACCCTTAATGGTTTGCTTGGCTCCGATGTTGTTACTCATAATGTAACAGCCCGTTTCAATAACCCCACCATTGGAATGAACAAGGATGTCACTGTCACCTACACTTTAGAGGGTCCTCAGGTTGGCAATTACCAACTCAACGAGTATGTCAAGGTTATTCAAAACGGAGCGATACTCGAGGCCATGCTGCCTGACACCTCGTTTGGCGGCGAGAATGGCATCAACAGAGGTGTCCAAGTCGAAGCCTATGGCTATTGTGCTGGCACAGGTGCTATTCAGTATCGGCTCCTTTCGGGAGATCCCGACCAATACAGACTCGTCTTCAATGACCCTGCATTCACTGATGTGTACTGGACAAATCTTGACACTCCGGGTCTCACAGGCTCAATCGATATCAATATCCCGGCAGGGCTTGTTTCCGGCGACTATACGGCTACACTGTATTTCCGCAACCACAATTGCCCGGGTCTCTACAGCTCGCCTATAATTATTTCATTCCATGTTAATTTGCCGGAGACTTACGTTATGCCTCTTTACAGCGACGTAATCGCTTTGGTCGATACATGCCATTGCCTCACCGATATACAGTGGTATCATCGCGAGACTGGTGCCGCACAATGGGACCTGATTCCTGGTGCCAACGACTACTACTATTGCCAGGAAGGTGGATTGACAGGTGAGTATTTCGTTTCGTGCAGGATGGATGGTATGGAGACTTTTACTTGTCCTCAGCAGAATATGAATGCCCTTATCAGCGACCAAACCAAGAGCGTTTATTCCTACCCCAACCCAACAACAGGTATGGTAAACGTCACAGTAGAAGGCTCTGCCACATCGACTCATGAGCTTCGTTTGCTCAACGAAATGGGAGTGGTGCTTGAGAAAGTCATCTTTACAGGTAATGCCACTTCAATAGACCTTTCTGCTTATAAGCATGGTAGCTATATCCTTACCGTTGACGGTAAAGTGACAAGGGTAATTAAAAATTAAATGTCTCAAGATTAAAAGAATCGTATCATGAAACGCATAACAATATTGTTTTTTGCATGTCTAATGACTATGTCAGTCGTGGCACAGCAGATTAAAGACAACAACTATGTCGGACTGAACCTCGGTGGTGGTATTAATTCGATGATGTATAGTCCGAATGATGGTGATTATGGTCTTGGACTGGGTTTCGATGCCGGATTGCATTTCACTCATTTCTTTGGACAGCATTTTGGTTTTGGATTAGGTGTACATTACAATTATGCCACATCGCATACCACCTATAACTTTAATGAAATAACGCCGGGACTTACTCACCCTGACAACCCCGCAGCCCAGTATGACCTTGTCACCATCTTCAATGATTGGCGTGAAAGTCAGCGTATCGGCATGTTGTCTGTGCCTATTGAGTTTTTCTGGCGCACACCTATAGATGAAAAGTGGTTTTTCGTCGCTGGTTTGGGTGCCTCTATTGATCTGCCTATACATGGCAAGATTGTTGCCAATGAGGGCTCGTATTCAACTACGGGCTACTATCCATCGCTTGGATATGCTGTAGAGAATCTTCCCTCGCATGGCTTTGGAACCTACGATGCCGATTTGAAGGAAGATGTTGACAATGTAAAGATGGGTGTCAGTGTTATCGCTGATCTCGGTTTCCGCAAATCGTTGAAAAACAACTGGGGTCTTTATTTAGGTCTCTATGGTGGTTTTGGCGCCACCAGTATGCTTGAGGAGCAGAAAGCAGCCTCTTTGCTTGAAATTGACGCTGCAGACCCCACTCAGCATAGTTATAATGGTACCTTCTCCTCTAATCAGGTTGAGGCAATTCGTCCTTTACGCTTCGGTGTGAAGATTGGTGTTGACCTTGGCTGGATGGGTCGTGACCGCAAAGCCGAGGCACGCGCTGCCGAAGAGGCTGCTCTCAGAGCCCGTCAGCAGGCTATCGCCGACAGCATTGCCACCGCTGAGAAGCTTGCCGCCGCCCAGGCTGCCGCAGAGAAGGCTGCCCGCGAGAAAGCAGAGGCAGAGGCTCGTGCTGCCCGCGAGAAGGCTGAGGCAGAGGCACGCGCTGCCGCAGAGCGTGAACGCGCCGCCCGTGAGCGCGCCGCCCTTCAGGCTCGTCTCGACAGTATAGCCGAGGCTCTGGCCAACCTGCCTGCTCGTCCCGTTGACCGTCAGGAAATGCAGAAAAAACTCGACGATATCAACGCCACTGTATATTTTGAGACTTCGGGTACCACTCCCAAATTTGACAAAAAGACAGATGATATTATCCGTACGCTCTGTGCGTCGATGATGGCCGACAATAATCTCAAGGCTGAGATCACGGGTCATACTGATAACACAGGTACTCCTCAGATTAATATGAAGTATGGCAAGAAGCGTGCCGAAGCACTGAAGAAATACATGGTAAGTCTTGGCGCTCCCGCAGCCAATATCGAGATCAAGAGCCGCGGACAAGAGGATCCTATTGTTCCTAACGATAGTGATGCTAATCGCGCTAAAAACCGCCGTGCCACGGTTATTCTCAAATAATCAAAAAGGGGCGTTGATAATAATATGCCTATAAATAATGGGTGTGCCGCAAAAAAAAGCACACCCATTATTTTTTGTATAACAATCAGTGTATTATAGTCCAATCGTTCAATCGATATCGGTGGTTATAATAAATGTTGGATTATTATGACAGGGTGTCATTATCTCATAACATTGGTGACGTTGACAACCTTGAACCATATCTCGCAGGCTCCGTTTGGATTTTTTTCCAGCAAAATGCCAATGCGATTGTTTGGCATCATAGTCAGCGAAGAATAAACCGAGGGACCATCAAAGAGTGTCATGGCATGTTGCCAGCTACCGCCTTCGTCATAGCTGGTGAAAAGGCTTACATTCTCACGGTTAAGAGAATTAGGCAGACTATGGACTATCAGATTGCAGCTGTCACCCCTGTCGGTGGCCATAACACGTAGCATGTCGCCATTGCAGGCGTTAGCAATAATTGAGGACCATGTACTTGACGAGCCCCAGTTTTCACCGTTGTCGTTGGAAATGTTATATCCTCGCTCACCATTCTTTCGCACGCTTATAAGCAGTCTGCCGTCGACTAATTCCATCAGTTTGGCTTCGTCACCACCTGCGTAAGCTCGGTTAGAGACATTCCAGGTGTTGCCGTTGTCGTCGCTATACACCACGTAGTTGTCAAGAACGTTGGCGTTTTTGCGGCACATGGCGGCGGCAAACATAATGCGACCTGAATGGTCACCACGTGTCAATCTTAGTCCATTACCGCTTCCAAAAAACGACGCTTTGTAGTTGTGGCATGAGGAATTTGATGCTTGTGAGCCCCAAAGTTGTGCTGTGATGTCTACAGGCTGGCTCCAAGAGACGCCTCCGTCACTGCTGCGGCACACGTAACTATGTATTGGGTCGCTCTCGGTGGAGGCCCAAAGCCCGTTGCCGCCGACGAAAACGCAAACTATATCACCATTGTCACATTCCACTAACGCAGCGTCGCCAAAGCCTTTTTTATAACCTTGACCTTCAGCTATTGTGGTAGGCTGGCTCCATGTATGCCCCCCATCGGTGCTGATACAGGAAACGATATCGATATCCTCGGGAAGGTCGCCTTCGTTGTATTTCCTTTTGTCGCATAGCGCAACCAAAGATCCGTTTTTGAGACACAGCACGGCTGGTATGCGCCAGTTGGCGCTGCCATAGTCGCCAGGAGCATATAGGCACAACTCGAATGTTGAAGTGTCGGAGAAAGAGGTGTGTTGGTCGGGTTGCTCGTGGGTTACTTTGGTACAACCCGCAAGGAATAGTATAAACAATAGTAAACAGATGTTTCTTTTCATAAGTCGCTGTTTTGCTTGGTAAAATACAGGAGTCTAAAATATCTCCTTTATTGTTTGGGCAACGCCGTTAACAATAAAGCTGTCGCCAATGCTCTTGCCTTTAATGGCGAGATATATAGGTGTCTGTGCGCTGATAGCGAAGTAGTATTGCATTCCAGTGGGTGATTCGTTGTCGTTGACAACAAATTTCCCTGCGCCAATACTAAGGAAAAAACGTTGCTTGTCGGTGATGACTATTGCTCCATGTTCAGCCTTACTGAAAGGCTTCATACGTAGAGCCTCGTTAAGGAACCGAAGACTGGCGTTTGCATTCGACAGTTGTTTCGCATACATGTCGCGAGCCCTCATCATCTTGGTACGATAGCTGTCGTAGCGGTCCACATTTGCACCGTAGTCGTTGCTCTGTTGTTGCGCAGAGTCCATCTCCTGTTTCGCCACGTTTGCAATGTGCTGTTGGTGCGAAATGAGTGCTTGGATAACCTTTATGCGTTTCTCTTCCTGTGTCATATTGGTATAACGAGCTAAGATTTAATTTATTATTTTGCCGTCAGACAAAAAGAGACGTTTCGGTTCTTCCGTTCTGATTTTTTGTGTGGTGGGAACAGGGGATAAAAAAATAAACGGAAGGATAAATGTCCTTCCGTTTACGTGGAGATCCTATGATTATAGGATGATTATCTTGTTCTGCCGGGATATACCTTCAATGCTTCTTCGAGGCACTTGACGGCTGCGCGGAGGTCTTCTTTGCAGAGGCAATAGGTGATACGGGCTTGATGACGGCCGCGTTCGGGGTCTACATAGAATCCTGTGGCAGGAGCCAGCATGACGGTGGCGCCGTTGTAGTTGAAATCGGTGAGCAGCCACTGGCAGAACTTGTCGCTGTCGTCGACAGGCAGGTCGATGACGGTGTAGAATGCACCCTTCGGCATTGGGCAGAAGCAACCAGGTATTTTGTTGATACCTTCTACTATGACATTGCGACGTGCCACATATTCGGCCTCTACTTTGTCGAAATACTCTTGAGGAGTGTCGACAGCGGCCTCGGCAAAAATCTGGCCAAAGCTTGGTGGGGACAGGCGTGCCTGGGCGAGTCGCATAGCAATGGCGTAGACCTCGCTGTTGCGGGTCACCATGCATCCAACACGCGCACCGCATGCACTATAACGTTTCGACACAGAGTCGAAGAGTATAGTGTTGCGCTCAAGGCCCTCAAGCTGCATCACGCTGAAGTGTTCGTTGCCGTCATAGCAGAATTCGCGATAGACCTCGTCGGCGAAAAGATACAGGTCATATTTCTTGACAAGTCCAGCAACCTTAAGCAACTCATCATGGGTATAAAGGTAGCCCGTGGGGTTGTTGGGGTTGCATATCATAATGGCTTTGGTACGAGGGGTAATGACCTTTTCGAAATCCTCGATAGGAGGCAGGGCGAATCCTGTTTTGATGTCGCTAGGGATAGTGACGATTTTAGCGTCGCACAGTTTAGCGAAGGTGTTGTAATTGGTGTAGTAGGGCTCGGGGATGATGATTTCGTCGCCTGGGTTGAGGCAAACGGTGAAGGCGAATTGTAGGGCTTCACTACCGCCGGTGGTGACGATAATCTGGTTGGGGGTCACATCGATACCGTGGCGATGATAGTAGTTGCACAATGCGCGACGGTAGCTTGGAATACCGGCGGAGTGGCTGTATTCCAGCACTCCATTCCACTGTGGCAGTTCGCCAGCCGTTTCAGCTAATGCTTTGAGTGCGCCCTTAGGTGTCTCGATGTCGGGTTGGCCGATATTGAGGTGATAAACGTGAATTCCACGCTCTTTAGCTGCATCTGAGAAGGGGACAAGTTTACGTATTGCAGACTGAGGCAATTCGAGTCCTTTGTTGGATATCTGTGGCATTATTAATTAGTTTGATATTGTGGGATTATTCTACTTTGCCTTTGATTTTCAGAACTATTCTGGGGTTGTTCACGGCGTTGCTTGTAACGGTGATAGTCTTGTTAAAGCTGCCGATATTGTTGGTATTGTAACGCACCTTGATGCTGCCGGTTTTGCCAGGCATGATGGGCTCTTTGGTCCAGGATGGAGTGGTGCAGCCACAGCTGGCTTTTACGTTGCTCAGAATCAGAGGCTCGTTGCCTTCGTTTGTGAAAACAAACTCGCAATTGCCGTCGTCTCCTTTTCTGATGTTGCCGTAGTTGTGTTCTTGCTCGTTGAACTCGATTTTTGGACCGTCGGCGGGTTGTTCTTTAGGTGTTGATGATTGAGCGTTAATGGTAGCAAAGACCATGCTCACAAAAAAACTTAACAAAATGAACTTCTTCATGATAAAATGATTTTTTGATTGTTCTTATTTGATTTTTATTATGCAAAAATACGACTTTTTTTATTCTTTAGTTTCAAATGCGTCTCTTTTATTGTTTTTTTTTGATTTTTTATGTTTTGTTTGTGAAAAACAACACGGGTGTTGTAAAACGAAAAGTATGTTATGGGGCATGTCTCCAATATTTTCTTCGTGGACGATAGGGGGGTGAATTATCTCGAAATCGCCTATTGGTGTCGTTGATTTAACCTTTAAAGCCAGTCTCTCCTTGTGTCTTTCGTTTTAAACGTAATTATAAGTGAATTATAACGCATGAGGGGTTGTTGTAACCGATTGATTATTTGCTGCAAATTCCACTTTTTTCGTATTGTCACAATTTTTAAACGTATAAAATACTATTTATTTCAAAAAAAAGTGTATTTTTGCAGTCTTGTTAGTAAATAATTTTTAATAATAATTAATCATATAAAACTAAAACTATGGCATTTAAAGGACAAATAGTTATCGATACCGAGCGCTGCAAAGGTTGCGGTGTTTGCCTTGAGGCTTGCCCCATGCATTGCATCGAGTTATCGAAAAATGTAAATGGTAAGGGTTACAACTATACCCATACCGTCAACGACAACTGCATCGGTTGCGCATCATGCGCCATCGTCTGCCCGGATGGTGTTATATCCGTCTACAAAGTTAAATGTTAAACAAGTAAAAAGAATCATAAAATGGCAAAAGAACTGAAATTAATGAAGGGCAATGAGGCTATTGCCCGCGCTATGATTGCCAGCGGTGCGGACGGCTATTTCGGCTATCCTATCACTCCGCAGTCAGAGGTTATGGAAACGCTTATGGCCGAACGTCCTTGGGACCCCAATGGTGACAACTACACTGGAATGGTTGTCCTTCAGGCTGAGTCAGAGCTCGCTTCTATCAATATGGTCTATGGCGGTGCCGCCACCGGCAAAAAGGTTGCCACCTCCTCCTCGTCACCTGGAATCTCTCTGATGGCAGAAGGCCTCACATATCTGGCTGGCGCTGAAATTCCTTGCGTTATTATGAATGCTATGCGCGGTGGCCCTGGTCTGGGTACTATCCAACCTGCTCAGAGTGACTATTTCCAGAGCACCAAAGGCGGTGGACATGGTGACTACCAGCTCTACGTTATGGCCCCCTCGTCGGTTCAGGAAATGTATGATTTCGTTTTCGACGCTTGGGACATCGCTTTCAAATATCGTAACCCTGTTCTCATCCTCACCGATGGCGCTATTGGTCAGTGCATGGAGAAATGCTATACTCGCGACAACGTTCCTCGTTGGACTGAGGAAGAACGCCGCGCCAAAGCTCCTTGGGGCACATGGGGTAAACCTGCTTCTCGTGGACACAACATCATTACCTCACTCGAGCTCGAATCTTCCCGTCAGGAAGTCTTCAATCAGAAACTTCAGGCTAAATATGCTGAGATGAAAGAAAAAGAGGTCCGTTATGAGGCCCTCAACTGCGACGACGCTGACTATATTTTCGTTTCCTACGGTACTTCCGCACGTATCTGCATGAAGTCTATGGAACTCGCCCGTGCCAAGGGTCTTAAAGTCGGTCTGCTTCGTCCTATCACTCTCTATCCCTTCCCGAGCAAACAAATCGCCGAGCTGGCAAAACGCGTAAAGGGTATGCTTTGCGTTGAAATGAGTGCTGGCCAGATGATTGAGGATGTTAAACTCGCAGCCGAATGCAAGATTCCTATCGAACATTACGGCCGTTTCGGTGGTATCATCCCCACTCCCGAAGAGGTTCTTGAAGCAATGGAAAACAAAATCATAAAATAAAGTTTAAAAGGTTGGAAAGGCCGAAAAGGTGAAGAGCGAACAATCCCTCTTTAAAACCTAAAACCTTTAAAACCTTTAAAACCCTTTAAACCTTTAAAACCCGAAGAAAAATGTCAAATTTAGATATAGTAAAACCTGAGAATCTGGTTTACAAAAAATCCAATGTTCTGACGGAGAATGTAATGCATTACTGCCCCGGTTGTGGTCACGGCACTGCACACCGTCTCGTTGCCGAAGTGATAGAGGAACTCGGCATCCAGGACAAGACCGTCGGTGTTTCACCTGTCGGATGCTCTGTTCTGGCTTATAATTACCTCGACGTAGACTTCCAGGAGGCTGCCCATGGCCGCGCTCCCGCTGTTGCTACTGCCATAAAACGTCTTAACCCTGACTGCTATGTGTTCACATACCAGGGTGATGGTGACCTCGCTGCTATCGGTACCGCAGAGACTATTCACGCTTGCAACCGTGGCGAGAATATCACTATGATTTTCATTAACAACGCTATCTACGGTATGACCGGTGGCCAAATGGCACCAACCACACTTCTGGGTATGAAGACCGCCACAACTCCCTACGGTCGCGATCAGAAACTCAACGGCTGGCCTTTCCAGGTTACCGAACTGCTGGCTCAGCTGCCTGGCACTTATTATGTCACCCGTCAGAGTGTCCACACACCCGCTAATGTCCGCAAGGCTAAAGCTGCCCTCAAGAAGGCTTTCGAGAACCAAAAACTCGAAAAGGGTGTCAGCTTTGTGGAAATCGTCTCGAGCTGCAACTCGGGTTGGAAGATGACTCCTGTCCAGGCCAACAAATGGATGGAAGAGAACATGTTCCCGCAGTATCCGCTCGGTGACATCAAGGTTGACGGCGAATTAGTTAAGAAATAAATAATTAGTTGAAAAGGTTAATAAGGGTCGTTTCTCTTAAAAGGTTGAAAAGGGTGTTCAGATCCCTTTAATCCCATAAGACCCATTAAAGCCTTTAAAACCTTTAAAACCTCAAAGAAAAATGACAGAAGAAATAATCATCGCCGGTTTTGGTGGACAGGGTGTCCTCTCGATGGGTAAGATCCTTGCCTACTCTGGCGTTATGGAAGATAAAGAAGTGCTCTGGATGCCATCCTATGGTCCTGAGCAGCGTGGCGGTACGGCCAATGTCACCGTCATCGTCAGCGACGAGCGTATCAGCTCGCCTATCATCAGCAAATTCGACACGGCTATCGTCCTCAACCAGCAGTCGCTCGATAAATTCGAAAAGAGCGTGAAGCCCGGTGGTATGCTGATTTATGACCCCAATGGTATCACTCATGAGCCTACTCGTCGTGACATCAATATTTACAAGATTCCTGCTACCGAGAAGGCTACCGAGAAAGGTATCGCTAAGGTGTTCAATATGATAGTCCTTGGGGGGTTCCTTAAGTTGAAACCCATCGTAGGAAGCGAGTTTATACACAAAGGACTTGAGAAATCTCTTCCCGCTCGTCACCACGCCCTTATTCCCCAGAACGAAGAGGCTATCGAGCTTGGCAAGACCTTGATTGAACCTGTATTTACTCTCTAAAAGAAGTGATTTAATATCACAATAGAAGGCCGCCCGCTGTGCGGGCGGCCTTATTTTAATATTATGAAACAGACTACTTTATGCTATCTTGAACGTGGTGACTGGTATCTGATGTTGCACCGCGTAAAAAAACAAAATGATGCCAGTCACGACAAATGGATTGGAGTGGGAGGCAAGTGCGAGGCTGAAGAGAGCCCAGATGAGTGCATGCTGCGGGAAGTTTATGAAGAGACGGGATTTACCGTCACTTCATGGCGCTACCGTGGCATAGTGACATTCATATCGGATGTCTGGCCTTGCGAATACATGCATCTTTTCACTGCCGACAAGTGGAATGGAGACGAGAAAGACTGTGACGAGGGAGAACTGCAATGGATTGACAAAGACCGTCTATTTGATCTAAATCTTTGGCCTGGCGACCGCATTTTCCTGCGGCTTATTATGAATCCAGCACAGCCTTTCTTTTCCCTTAAATTAGTCTATAAAGGCGACGACCTTGTCTCTGCAAAACTCGATGGAAGGGTAATCGGTGTAAACTTTTAATATTTGAACTTTCTTTTTTTCCAACCATAGTTGTTCGATATCATTTTATCCAAAGCCTTAAAATTGTCAGTCCTTGTTCTGTTTGAGCATTGATCTTTAAGGGCTTGGTTGTTTTCGTCCCACCCGAAAACAATATGTTTGCGATTCTTTCCTGAACCGTATTTCAGTTCTGTGGCGTTTTTGTAACTGAAATATGTCCGGCAGGTTACAGTTTCTCCGTTCTCATTCCATTTTAAAGACAGGTAGTCAAGGTGAGTTACCAATGTCGATTCTTTTATAGTGGCGGTGAATTTTTTGATAATTTTTTCCTCGTTTGTCTGGCCGTTAAGGGCTATTATCTTGATGTATATACTGCTACTGTAACGTTTTGATTCGAAACGTACTATGTACTGGCTGCATGTTCCGCCAGAGTTGCCACTGTCAGCGTATGTTGTCTCTCTTGTCTTTACGTCGTAGTAATAATCATATATGAATTCAACCGATTCGTAACCTTCCTCTTTTTTTTCTTCTTTGTAAGTGGGCGGCTCTTCCCATCCATAATACTCTATAGGAAGTTTTATTTCTAAAGAAATATTTTTAGTTGGGCCTCGTTTCGGACTTTCTTTTTCCGAATATTTGAATACATCATCTACAGTAGAGTAAAAGATTATTTTATCTGAATATTTCTTATTAGGAGGAATTATTTCTTCACCATAAATGTTACAAACACCAACATCTTCGTTGTTTGATACCAGGAAATAACCTTTATGATTTTCAATTGGTCTGAAGAATATTTGTTTGTATTTTCTTGATATTGGAATGATGGTTGTTCCGTCAATGCCTTCAACTCCTTCGTATCCGTTTTCAAACAGGTGATACCACTTGAATCCGTCGCTTGCGGTTTCAAGGTATCTTTCTTTCATTGAGATTCCGGTAATTGTATCTGTCAATGCATTATGACTTTTGTTAGTGGTTGTCAGTGCTTTGAATAAGGATGAGTCTGTGTTTCTTATTGAAAGACATTTGAAAGTGTTTTCTGTTACGTTATAATATAATCCTGTGTATTTTGGCTCAAATATTATATTGCCTTGTTTGTCGCAGGCGCCTTCGTATTCTTTGTGGTTTTCGTCTACGGCAAAGTAGCCTTCGTGTCCCGGTACTGTTATATAATAGATTCTTCTATATTCTCTTGATGGAGGTATCAGTATTGTGCCGTCAACACTTTCCGCTGCTTGGTATCCATTGTAGAAGATTCTGTACCATTGAAATCCATCCTTCTCTATCCTTAGAACTCTGCTCTGCTTTCGGACCACACCGTTGAGTGCATTTCCAGTAGAATCAATGATAATGTCAAAGGGAATAGTATCGTTATCATATACATATATAAAACCCACTTTGTTCAGATAATTTACTGCCCTGTATTTGGGTTCAATTATCTCATTGCCGAATATGTCGCATGCTCCCTCTTTTGTTTCATTTTTACGGCTGATGGTTTTGATGCTAAAATATCCTTTCGTTTTTCCTACTGATGTGTATTGAACGGAGGAGTATTCTCGGGATAGTGGAATAATGGTATTGCCGTCAACGCTTTCTGCGCCTTGAAATCCGTTTGCTGATATTTTGTACCATTGGAATCCATCCTTTTCATTCTTGAGCTCCTTGTTTTGGGCAAAAACACATATAATTGTATTTGTCAGAATGAATAGAAGTATTATTGTCTTTTTCATTTTTCCTAATAGTGTTTTTATGTTGACATTGTTAAAAATTGATGGATACGCCAGGACCTATATAATTGTTGTTGGTGTGGTTGTTGTGAAAAACACTGACGTTAAAAGCAAGATTATCTATGGATATTAATGGGATTGCATCCACTATCAATAGTCTGTATTTGTTGTCGAGTTTATCGGATCTTGATGTATAAAACCACATAGTGCAGTACCCAATTAATCCGTAGGTCACTCCTACACCAAGCATTACTAATCCTGCAACCGTTCCACCAGCACCAGAAACTATACCTCCTCCTAAACTCAGTACGCAAGTTGGAATTGTTACCCACCACATCATTGACCCTGCTTTGTCTGAAAGATATGATGAAATATAAAATATATCATCTTTTATATTGAGTATCTCTTCTGTAGACAAGGTTATGTCAGTCTCATCTACTTTAAGCAGAGACTTTTCATACCTTCGCTGTTTGAAAAAACCCATAGAATATTTGTATTCCATGAATTTTGCGGTTTGGCTGTTAGCAATATCGATGGAGATAACATTTAGCAGTAAAAATGCTCCAACAAATAATAATTTTTTTGTTTTCATAAATTTAGGTGTGTTAATGTGATTGTGTTAATTCACTGTTTTGATTTTTCCTGAGCCGTTGCAACGTGAACAGCGTCCTGAGCCGCTGCAAAAACAACATGTTTTTTTTCCATTGCACAAAGGACATACCATATAGTCATTTGTATGTCGACTTCGACAAATACCTTCGCCATGGCATTCCGTACACTTTCCTGTGCCGTGGCAATGTTTATTCGAAGCATACAAATCGAACATATAATAGCATCGGCCTGTACCTCCGCAGAAGTTGCACACTCTTTCCCTTTCGTGGCTGGTGGCTCTTTTTGTCTCTTTTTGTTGTGAGCCTTTTTTGTTTTTCCCTGATGTTGGTTTGGCTTTTGAGGTGGTGGCGGGCTGATTGTTTCTTTTAGCCTTGTCGTTTTGGTCAATGCTGTTTAATGTGTTGGCCAATGAAGACATAGACTCGGCAAATGCCAAATATGGATTTGTATATTGGGCATCCCGGATTTTGCGCATTTCTTCCTCTTGTTCTATCTCTCTTTTTATTTTTGCGCGTTCGTTATTCATATCATTCATAATATTATCAGCCAACTCTTTGGCGAGCGTGAACTCCGGATATTGATTGTATACATTCATGTAATGTTTGTAAGCCTCACGTCTCATCTTTTTTTTCTCATAATGCATTCCCTTCATCAATTCCACCATAGGCTCTACTTCTCTAATCCCTTTACTTCTGGCAAAATCCAGAGATAGGGTGTATGGCATACTGTCTGCCTGTAGCAAGTAATCCACATTACGGGCAATCTTTTCTCCATTAATATCGTATGATTCAAAAACTGGTGCTGGCAGTTTTTTCACAACACCATATGAGACAAACGAGGTGTACTGACAAACAATTATTCCTACGTCGTGTATTTCAACGTGGTCATAGATGGAATCTACAATCATAATATCGTTGTTGATATCCCATACCCCTTGCATTTTTTCCCCAACTACTTTGTATCGTGAGTTAAGCGTTGATGGCTCGTCATTTTGGCAGTAGGTTGTTGTAAATAATGATAATAGTAATGTTAAAACTGCATATTTTTTCATTTCCATAGTTGTAGTATTGTTTAATGTGATACTATGATTATCGAATAATTTCTTTTGTAAAAAAACAGTTTGTTTGATTTTGTGGAAATATCTGAGACATTTTTTTGATTTGCAAATATACAAGTTTTTTTTTGTTCGGGCAAATGCATGAAAAAAAAGAACACTTTTTGTCGTTCTTAGTTCCTTATTGTTTGTCAATAAAGGCTGTAGTTTGATACTTTTCTTGTTAATGTGCAAAAAAAACGCCGAACTGTGAGTTTCGGCGTTTTTTTATAAATGGGGTATTGCTTATTCAGCGTTGATGATTGCTTTGTGGACAGCGTTCCAGCCAGCAGCATTCAAACCCCAGTTGTTAGTGGAGTTCTTGTTGCCTTGAACTCTCACTTTTCTTCTTTTAACCTTTTTGTTAGCATTGATACCCATGATTCACTATGTTTATTTGTTTTTAATTCTTTGATTTGTAAGCTTGTATAAGCGATATACTTGTTGAAAATGTTTTGCAAAATTAAATCAAATAATTTAATCTGACAAATATTTTTTGTTTTTTTGTAATATTTATTCTTTAAATTATGCTTCCAGATGCTCTTTACGCAAAAGGTCGTTAACGGTCTTCACAGGATTGAATGTGGCTAATGGGACCTCGACGAAAAGTGTGATCCATTCTGACATGGCTCCGTTCCAAAGGCCGGGTAATTCTTGCGATTTTACGGTCAAGGCGCCTTTTGTCTTTTTGCTGATAAAGCCTGTTGCGGGGTCAATATAGCGTTTTAGGTCATATCGGTTGCCACGATAGTCTTTGGTGCCACATACTAGGTCGACAGGGTTGAAGTGGGTTGCGGAGTTGAGAATCTTTTCCTGAGACTCATCTTTACGGTTGATTTGCGCTGTCTCAACGACCTGAAGGCTGGTGGCTCGGAATGAACTTTTGGCGAAGAAGGGGCCACCGCCGGGCTCGCCTTGATTCTTCACCATGCCACAGATACGGATCGGTCTGTATAGGGCCTTTCGGAGAGCTTCTTTCCAAGTGTTTAGTGATTCGTGATGTTCCACTGTGAAATGAAGCTTTTCAACGATGAATGTTTCAATCTCGCGCAGTTTTTTCTCAGATGGTTCTTTCTTAAGCTCTTCGATATATTTGAACATCATCGACTGGAGTTCAAGCATCATTCCTGCAAGAGCCTGTTTGTAAACTATTGTAGTGTGTTTCATCCAGTCAGGCACCACGTTGTCAATATTCTTGATGAATATTATGTCGGCCTTGCATTCATGTAGATTCTCGATTAATGCCCCATGACCTCCTGGACGGAAAGTCAGTTTACCATTATCATCGCGTATAGGGGTATTATATTCGTCAACAGCAATAGTGTCGGTATAATGTTTTTGTTCCGAGAATGTTATATTGAGTTTGATTCCCAATTCAGACTCGTACATCTTCTTCACTTCCGCCACTTTTTTACGGAATAGAGCTCTATGCTCAGGCGATACGGTAAAATGTAGATTCACCTCGCCGTCACTATTACATGCATATTCAGCTCCTTCTACAATGTGTTCCTCCAACGCTGTGCGTGAGGTGTTGCCATAGCGGTGGAATTTTAAAAGGGCTTTGGGTAGGACGCCATAGCCTAAATATTGTTCTTTGAGAAGGTAGTTTATCACTGTGGTGAAATCGCCGCGATCCATGTAATCGCCAAAGTCAAGGTGAGATTTCTCCATGCATTCTTTAAGATCCTCAAAGAAAGCGAAACTACGGATGTGCTGCAAGAATTCTTTTACAGAGGGAAACTCTTTCTCAAAGTTACGAGCCACCCCAAAATAGGTCGACGAAAAGGCGTAAAGATCTTTGAACATACGTGACGCGGCTCCTGAAGCCGGCACGAACTTCATTATCTTCTTCCCTTTCGACTTGGCTTTGTAGACTTTTGAGTAATAGTTTATTTCTTCGTCGCTAAGGCGTATGATACCGCCATTTTCCACAGTGGCGGCATCATTTAGTCTGGTTTTTGGGAAACCGTTGCGAAAGTTTTCAATCTGTTTTTCTACTTCTTTGGGCGTAATACCCATGCTTGCAATCTGTTGCAAGTCTTGTTCGGTAAATGTCAATGCCATTTCGAATCAGGTGGTCTTAGCGAAGTACGCGGATTATCTCCGATTCAAGATTGATGGTTGCCGATACAGTTTCGCCCTCTTTCAATCGTATGGTATTGTTTCCTTTACGATAGCAATAGAAGCGATCCTTGGTGTAAACGGTGTCATCGTAGCCAGTCTCGTAAGTGGCTGCGACATTGAAGATGGCTGGAGCGGAGAATACGGTCTCGTATCTGCCTGCGTTGTCAGTGTAACCTTGGGCATTAACATAGCTGCTGTCGATGTCAATTTTGATAAAAACTCCTGGCATCGGCTTCTTTGTTAACTCATCAAGCACTGTGATTTCAACATAACAATTTGTGTCTTTGTCGCAGGCTCCAAAGAAAAAAACTGAAAATCCGCCTATTAAAAGAAGGCTTGCTAGGGCTAAAATTTTTTTCTTCATAAAAATTAATTTGTTTCCGTTCTAAAACGATTTTTTTCACTATTTTTGCACTGCAAAATTAATAATTTTATACGTTATGAAAATAAAAAATATAACATTTTTGTTGCTTTTTTTCGCTTCTCTATTCTCATGTCAATCTCAACATTCTGATAGTAAAGCCACTAAAGTTGATAATAAATACTATGTATTAATTGAAACTTCCTATGGAAATATGACCGTTGAGCTCTATAATGAAACCCCTCAACACCGTGACAACTTTCTTAAATTAGTAAATGAAGGTTTTTATAATGATCTAATTTTCCATAGAGTGATAAATGGTTTTATGATTCAAGGCGGCGATCCAAATTCGCGTGACGCTAAACCGGGTACTCCTCTTGGCAATGGGAGTCTTGGATACACTATTCCCGCTGAATTTGTTAAGGGATTGATTCATAAAAAAGGAGCCCTTGCTGCTGCACGCCAGGGTGATATGGTTAACCCAACCAAAGCTTCATCTTCCTGTCAGTTTTATATTGTTCAAGGTAATGTTTGGACTAATGAAATGTTACAGATGATGTCACAGCGTATGGGCAAGACTTTTGATCAACAGCAGATTGATGTCTACACCACTGAGGGAGGCACTCCCCATCTTGATTATGACTACACTGTCTTCGGCCAGGTTGTTGAAGGACTTGACGTTATTGACAAGATCGCCGCTGTGCAGTGCGGTCCTGGAGATCGTCCTTTGGAAGATATTAAAATGAAAATCTCTGTTCTGAAACGTTGATGATGGTTGGCGGGTAAAGTACCTGATTCCATGATGTTTGTTCTGGATTGTGTTTTTTTACCACATCATCTAATTGAGTCAATAACATAAAGAAGATTACCCAAACATATAACTTGATTTAATAATGCTTAATAAAATTGAGAATATAATTCGAGACATCCAATTGGCTTCAGTTGGAAAAACCGATGATAAAATGGCGGAAATAGAGCAATTCCGTATTAAATACCTTGGTAAAAAAGGTGTTATTAGCGAATTGTTCGAACAATTCAAATCTCTGCCAGTAGATCAGAAGAAAGAGGTAGGTCAGGCTCTTAATAAATTGAAGAATATCGCCCAGTCACGTATTGAGGAGTTCAAGCAGTTTGTCGATAATGATATCAAGTCTGAAAATACTGTTGATTTGACCCTTCCAACTGATTATTCTGAGATAGGCAGTCGCCATGTTCTGTCTGTTGTGATGAATGAGATTATTGATATTTTCTCACGCATAGGTTTTACTGTGGCGGAATCTGTTGAGATTGAAGATGATTGGCATCTTTTCTCGGCTCTCAATTTTCCTCACGACCATCCGGCTCGTGATATGCAGGACACTTTCTTCGTCGAGAAGGAGGAAGGCAAGCAAGAGGTTGCTTTGCGTACGCACACCTCTTCTGTACAGGTCCGTGTTATGGAAAACAATAAGCCGCCTATTCGTATTATTGCTCCGGGTCGTGTTTTCCGCAATGAGGCTATTTCTGCACGCGCTCATTGTATTTTCCATCAGGTGGAGGCTCTGTATGTTGACAAGAAGGTTTCCTTTGCTGATTTGAAACAAACCCTGCTTTATTTCGCCAAGGAAATGTTCGGCGAGGACACCAAGATTCGTTTAAGACCATCATATTTCCCCTTTACCGAGCCTTCGGCTGAGATGGATATTTCTTGTAATATCTGCGGTGGCAAGGGCTGCAATATTTGCAAGGGTACAGGATGGCTCGAAATACTTGGTTGCGGTATGGTTGACCCCAACGTCCTTGAGGCTTGTGGTATTAATAGCAAAGAGTATAGCGGCTTTGCTTTGGGTATGGGCGTTGAGCGTATGGCAATGCTGAAATATCAAATACGAGACCTTCGTCTCTATTTTGAAAACGACCTTCGTTTCCTGCGTCAGTTTGATGCTATTGTGTAATTATTAATTCGTTAATAACATGGCTGTTATCGATATCGAAAATATGGAGTTCTATGCCTTTCATGGCTGTTTCGCCGAGGAGGCGGAAATCGGAACAAATTTTCGTGTCGATCTTAGTCTTCATTTGGATACATCTTTAGCGCAAAAAACTGATAACATTAATGATACTGTCAGCTATCTGGACGTTTACCAAACGGTAAAAAAGCAAATGGCCATACCGTCTCATCTGCTGGAAAATGTCGCAGAAAGAATTGCATCGGCTGTTCTCGAGGAGTTTTCCTCTATTTTTGCCGTAAAAGTCAAGGTGACAAAGCTTAACCCCCCGTTGGGAGGGCGGATGTATGGTGTGAGTCTTACTATTGAAAAATCCCGCTCGTAAAGAACGGGATTTTTTATTTAAAGTTCATGTCTACAGTTTGTTGTTTTCGAAGAAACTGTAATAATTGGGCTTGTTATTGTCGTCTATTCCAACAATAATGTGGTCAAGAAGCGGAATCTTCAGAATCGCTCCGGCGTTTTTGATGTTTTCAGTAAGTCGGATATCTGTCTTGCTAGGCTCAACAACCCCTGTCGGATGATTGTGTGCAACGGCAATGGCAACGGCGTTTTTCTCTAATGCTGTATGAAATATACGTCGGATGTCTACCAGAGTCTCAGATATTCCTCCTGAGCCTATACGTTGTTTAAAGATGATTTTCTTCTTAATGTTTAAATAAATTGCCCAGAACTCTTCAACAGGAAGGTCTATAAGTGAGGGGCCTATATACTTGAACAAATCTTCAGTGTTTTTCATGTAGTATTCCTGGCGGTCGTTGTCCTCTCTCAACATACGGTAACCCAACTCTAAAGCTGCTATTATTGTCACAGCCTTGGCTTCACCCATTCCTTTAAATCCGTTTGTTAATTCTTTGATTCCAAGACGAGATAGCATGGATAAATTGTTGTCATAAGAACCTAGGATCTCTTTTGCCAATTCCACTGCGCTTTGCCCCACAGAGCCACTTCCGATCAGTATGGCCAGCAGTTCGGCATTGCTTAGCTCTTTTTTCCCTTTGGCAATTAATTTTTCTCTTGGTCGGTCCTCTTTTGACCAATCTTTAAGAGTGTTGTTTTTCTTTGTAACTATCTGCATGTATGATTTTTGTATTGTTGTTTTCTGTCTCTTTAGAGACTGATTTATGGCATTTCTTTAAAATGCAAATTTACATTTTTTTTTCTTATCGGATTTTATTCGATCATTCTGACGCAATTGTTTGTGTCTTGGTGCTTTATCCATTTTCCGCAGGGTCCCTTCATTTGTCATAATAATTGTTTGAAGTGTTTTCTTGTTATGTTGCTTGTTCTGTAAAGAAAAATGCTGTAAAAACAGACATGACTCAACTCTTGATTTCGAGTGTATTATATATAGTTTATATATTTATTGTTTTATTTTTTTCAGAAATATGTTGTAGTGTCAATAAAATTTCTTATTTTTGCATGTTCAAAATGTAGAATTATAATAAAATAAATTAATACTTAAGAAATGCAGAATAAAGGACTTATCAGATTTTTAGCGATCTGCTTTGTGCTAGTTTGTCTATTCCAATTGTCTTTTTCTTTTGCGACAAAGAAGGTGGAAAACAAAGCCAAGGCTCGCGCTGAAAGGTATGTGGAAAGTGAAAAAGGTAAGAGCGATATTGACTTTTGCGTCAATAAGCATGGCAACAGCAATTTGTCGCCTGCTGAGCTCAAGAATCTAACTTCAATTGTCACTGACTCCATCAGGAATGCCAAGGTAACTTATTTTCTTGATTCCATGGCAAATGAAAAGGTTTGGATGGGCTTTACTTACAGAAAGTGCCAGGCTCGTGAAATCAACCTTGGTCTTGACCTTAAGGGTGGTATGAACGTTATGCTCGAAGTCTCGACAGTTGACGTTGTAAAAGCTCTGGCAAATTACACAAACGATCCCGTCTTCAATCAAGCTATTGAGTTGGCTCTTAAGAACCAGGAGAAATCCGTGAATGAGGATTTTGTCACTCTTTTTTACGACGCTATCCGTACGATTAACCCTAATGTAAGCTTGGCTGGTTATTTCAGTGGTCAGCTTAACGGTGCCACTTTGCGTGATGATAACAATACAATCATCTCGAAATTGCGCGAAGAGACTAGTAGCGCTTATGACAGAACATATGAGATTCTTCGTAAACGTATCGATAAGTTTGGTGTCGCCCAGCCTACAATTCAACGTCTTCAAGCTTCAGAGAGAATTCTTGTCGAGCTGCCTGGTGTGAAAGATCCCCAGCGTGTACGTAAACTCTTGAAGGGTACCGCTCAACTTGAATTCTGGGCAACATATAGCGGCGATATGAGCGATCCTCGTCTCGCTGGCGAGTATAACCGTGTTGTCAGCTATCTTTCCGCAACTGATGAATACATTGCGTCTCGTAACAATTTGTCGGCAACTAACGACTCTGTCGCTTCCGACACCGTTGCTAACGATAGCACTGCTGTTAAGAATGCAACTCCTGCAAACAACGCCCTTGCTTCAGATCCTCAGAGCGAGCAGTATCGCAAAGATCACCCACTGATGTCTCTTATGGCTCAGTATCAGGGTCGCCCACTCTATCCTCCTCTCGTTTTCAGAGCAACTGAGGCTGACACAGCTGCTGTCAACAGCATGATTGCTGAAGGTATTAAAGCTGGCAAAATCAATGCCCGTGAGGTTAAATATCTGTGGTCTGTAAAACCTGTCGAGGAAAATACCAATATTTTTGAGCTCTATGCAATCAAAATAGAGGATTTCGATAGGAACACCAATCTTCCCAAGGCCAAACTTGATGGTAGTGTTATTTCCGATGCTCGTCAAGATTTTAGCAACACCGAGGGTAATGAGATTTCTATGACCATGAAATCCGACGGTGCTCATGCTTGGAAGAATATCACTCATGATAATGTTGGAAAATGTGTAGCCATTGTTCTCGACGATCAGGTTTATTCCGCACCTCGTGTCAATGGTGAAATTGCGGGAGGCCGTTCTTCTATCACAGGCGATTTCACTCTTGAAGAGGCCAAGGACTTGGCGAATGTTCTGAAATCAGGTAAGTTGCCCGCACCTGCCCGTATTGTTCAGGAGGCTGTCGTTGGACCTTCACTTGGTCAGGAGTCGATTCACAAGGGACTTGTGTCATTTGTGCTCGCATTTATTATTGTACTAATATATATGGTGGTATTCTACAATCGCGCCGGTTGGGTCTCGGTTGTTGCTCTTGTCACCAACGTGTTTCTCCTCATGGGCGTCCTTGCTTCGATTGGCGCCGTCCTCACTTTGCCTGGTATCGCAGGTATTGTGCTTACTATGGCTATGGCAGTCGATGGTAACGTCATTATTTATGAACGTATCAAAGAAGAGTTGCGTGCTGGTAAAAGTATCGCTAACGCTGTTGAGGAAGGTTTCAAGAATGCCCTCTCGGCTATTATTGATGGTCAGGTTACAACATTCCTGCTGGGTCTCGTTCTTATACTTTTCGGTTCGGGTACCATCCAGGGTTTTGCTGTAACACTCTGTATAGGTATTGTCACCTCATTGTTCACGAGCATCTTCATCACCCGTCTTGTTATCGACTGGATGTTGAATCATAAGAAGAAAATCAATTTCTCCTTTAAATTCACCGAGAATTTCATGCGTAACGCGAATTATGATTTCATGGGCAAACGCAAGGTATTCTACATTATCGCCTGCACCGCTATCGTAATTTGCATTGCCGGTGTTTCAATACGTCATCTCGGTATGGGTATTGATTTTACCGGTGGTCGTACCTATGTTGTCCGTTTCGATCAGGATGTCAATGTCGTCGACGTTCGTTCAAGCCTTTCCACTCAGTTTGAGGAGGCTCCGGAAGTGAAATCATATGGTCCTAGCAACCAGGTTAAAATAACCACCAACATTGTTGCTTCCAATTATTATGATGCTTATCGTACCGTTCACAACCTCTCGGCAACAGATACTATCACAGATGAGATGGTTATTAATGAGAAACTCTTCGAGGGTACCAAGCAGTATTTTGGCAAGACTGATGATGGCAAGGATATTACCATGAGCCAGTTTGCAAGTGCGGAGAATTATCCCTATGGTATCATACAGTCTGAACAGGTCGAGGCTACTATGGCTACCGACATGAAACGTTCTTCTATTCTTGCTGTCCTTGGTGGTCTGCTTGTGATTTTCGCCTACATTGGAATACGTTTCAAGAGCTGGCGCTTCGGTGTCGGTAGTGTCGCAGCTTTGACACATGATACTATTTTGATTATTGGTATGTTCGCATTGCTCAGAGGTCTGCTCCCGTTCAGTCTCGATGTTGATCAGTCATTCATTGCTGCGGTGTTGACAGTGATAGGTTACTCTATTAATGCCACCGTGGTTATCTTCGACCGTGTACGTGAAAACAGGACGCTCTATCCTAAGCGTGATCTAATCCAACACATGAATGATGCAATCAATGCTACGTTGGCTCGTACCATCAACACCTCGGGTACAACATTTTTCACACTTTTGATGATGTTTATCTTTGGCGGTGAAGTTATTCGTGGCTTTATCTTTGCTCTTCTTGTCGGTGTCGTTTGCGGTATGTTCTCCTCGGTCTGCATTGCTTGCCCGCTAGTATATGAGGTTAGCAAAAGACGTGAGATGAAAAGACTGGCAAAGAATAATAATTAGTTCTATACTATATATAGCGAATTGATACGATGGACTTCGTTGAGATCATAATAACAATAGCCATAATAGCAGTGGGTAGCCTTCTTGGGAGCGGTAAAAAAAGCGCCAAGAAGGTTGCTCCTAGCCAGGCTTCTGGCCGTAGACCTGCTCAGGCTCCCATGCCCGGAGGCTTGTTTAAGGACTTCAGCGCCGATGATCTCAGCAATGAAAAGAGCTCTAACACAAAGAAACAAAAAAACAGAGACTCGCTTGGTCAGGAGTATTTCTCATACGAGAATTCCACCTCGGAATTGAATTCTCAGTCGAGTGTCAACTCCTATAGCATGCCGGATTCTGATTCTGTTGAGAAAGACACTTTTTCAGTACTTGACGAACCGTTTGATTTTAGAAAAGCTGTCATCTACCAGACTATTATGGAACGCGTATCATAACATCGCCATTATTTCAGAAAAAAATTAAATAAAATAATTAACTCTCTACAAAAACCACAAGTATGTTTAGAAAGGTACTACTAACAATCGGGCTGCTATTGATTGCTCAAGTAGCGGTCTTTGCACAAGGTACCATGAAGGGTACTATCACCGATGAAAAAACAGGTGAGGGTCTCATCGGTGCCAACGTTGTTGCAAAGCAAGGTGGCCAAATTATTGCCGGTGGTCGTACTGACTATGAAGGTAATTATACCATTAAGGGCCTTCAAGTCGGTAAATACGAAATTGAAGTTTCGTATATGGGCTACACGACTATTAAAACCGAAATCAACGTCAAGGCATCTGGTTTCACTGTCTTCAACGAAAAGATGACAAAGTCTGGAGCTACACAGCTGAAAGATGTTATCGTGAAGACACACAAGGTTCCTGTGATTGAAATCGGTACACCCGAAACAGGACAGCGCCTCTCAGCTGAAGATATTGGCAAAATGCCTGCCAACTCCGTTGATGGTATTGTCGCCGCAGTGGCTGGTGTCGGCTATAGTGACGGCGGTACTGGAACGGCACGCGGTGAGGAAGGTATGGTCCAACAGGTGGGTAACGTGCGTACTCGTACCGGTGTCCATGTTCCGAAAGAAGCTATAGCAGAAATCCAGGTTGTGCTCGGTGGTACTCCTGCAAGTATCGGTGAGGCTATCGGTGGTACTCAGATTATCACCCTCAAACCGCCAGAGTCAAAATTCAAAGGATTGGTTAAATACGAGACTTATCTTGACTATCGTCTGTATAACAACCTTGTTGTTTATCTTACTGGTCCTATTGCGAAAATCGCTATCAAGGACGACAATGGTAACCCAACAGGTTCTCGTACATTCCTCGGCTTCCGTTTCACTGGCGACGCGACCTATACTAAGTTCGCTTACTATCGCGCCAAGGACGGACGTTATCGTGTCGTTAACGATGAACTCGTACAGCAGATTGAGCAGAACCCCATTGTGTTTGATCCTGTTACTTACACAGTCAATTATGCTGCTGAATATCTTCGTGATGACGACTTCGTCGAGATTACTCGTCCCAATGCCAAGAACTATTATGCTAGTAAGGACCGTGAAGCAGATTTCGGTAGCTACTCTATCGCTATGCAGGCAGCTCTTGACTTCCGCTTCACTGAGTTGACATCACTTGTGCTTACTGGAGATTATTATTTTGTCAGTTCTCCCAGCACCAGTCTCAGCTATTTCCCATTGAGCCTTCACAACGCTGCCAACGGTGTTCAGAAACAGCAGAACTTTGTTATCACCGCTGACTTCACACAGCGTTTCAAAGATCCAGAGCCCGTAAAGGACGAGAGCAATCCGGATGCTAAATCGGAACCCGCTGTTTCGAAAGTCATGTACAACATCACTGCCATGTACAACCGTTTGAACAGCCGTTCTTACAATGAGAAATTCGGTGACGACATTTTCAAATATGGTCATATCGGTGTCTTCGAAAGGACACAGACTCCTTCTTATGAGATCCGTTCCGATTACGACTACCATGGTACCACCCAGGCTGCCCTTGTACAGAATAGCTGGATTGAGAATTCAACATTTGTCTCTCCTTCCGAGTACAACCCCATCCTGGCCAACTATACCAGCCAGCTCTTCTCAATCTCTGCGCTGCAGCCTTATTTGACTACTTTCGACGGTATCCGTCAGTTCAACGGTCTGGTGAATGGTACATCTCCTTCGAATATTTACAGTCTCTTCCAGAATGTGGGTGTTCAGAACTCTGGCTATGCAAAGTCTGAAAACAATTACTATTATGTACAGGCAAAGGCAGCGGCAACCATCAAGAAACATGACCTTGAAATCGGTTTCCAGTATGACCACTACACCAGTGCATACTATGGACTTTCCGCTTATTCACTGTGGACTCTTATGCGTCAGTCGGCTAATGCACATATAACTCAGCTTGACTTCACAAGACCTATCGAGCATTTTGAGAACTCTACTCTTTATGTCGACTATGCTCGCTTGAATGGTGGTGGACAGACTACATTCGATGAATCTCTCCGTCGTGCTCTCGGTCTGGATGTCAACGGTACCGATTGGCTTGACATAGACCGTTACACTCCCGATCAGTACAATGAATTCGGTGGTATCAACATGTTCTCTGCCAACGAGCTTTTCAACAGTGGTAACCAGCTTGTAAGTTACTATGGTTACGACCATACTGGTGAGAAGTACAACAGCAGAGCTTGGAGCCTTGACGACTTCTTTGATCCTGTGAGCCGTGGCCACAAGAACTTCCAATACCTGCCCGCTTTTGCACCTATCTACGCTGCTGGATATATCCAGGATAAATTCTTCATCCAGGATCTTATCTTCAACGTTGGTGTCCGTGTCGACTACTTCGATGGTAACCAGATGGTGCTTAAGGATCCCTACCTGCTTTATGAGTCCTATACTGTAGGTGACCTTCAGAAAGGTTCCGCTCTTTACAACACTGGTCTCTCTGGTAATGCATTCCCAACAGCTGTTCAGGATGACTGGGTAGTATATGTTGATGACGCTGGTGCCACAACTCCTACTATCCGTGGTTATCGTGATGGTAATATTTGGTACAATGCTGACGGTGTCCAGGTTTCCGCTCCAAGTGCCATCTCTGGTGAATCTGGTAAACCTACTCCTTACCGTACCAAAGGCGAAGGTGGTGGACAGCAGATAGCTACCATAGGTAACGGAAGTGGTAACCGTATTTCTTCAAGCGCATTCAAGGATTACGAGCCTCAAATTGTTCCTATGCCTCGTATCGCTTTCTCGTTCCCTGTAAACGATATGTCACAGTTCAAGGCTAACTACGACATTATTGCCCGTCGTCCTTCTTCGGGTTGGCAGGCCGATTACCTCAGCTACCTCTTCATGAGCCAAGTATCGGGTTACATCAACAACCCCAACTTGAAACCTGAACGTATCACCAACTACGAACTCGGTTTCCAGCAGGCTCTTAATAAAGATAAGACCGCTGCTCTCAGTATCTCAGCATACTACAAGGAAACTCGTGACCTTATCCAGATCACCCAGTATGCCGGTGCTGACCCCAACAGCAACTACTACTCATACGACAACCTCGATTTCAAAACCATCAAGGGTTTCTCTCTTTCGTTTGATATGCGTCAGAGCGCAAATGTTCGTATCAACGCAAACTATACTCTCCAATATGCAGAAGGTACTGGTTTGACTTCAACAACCATGTCCGAGCTGATAAAGGAAGGTTACACCACTCTTAAAATGCTGAATCCTATCGCCGACGACCGTCGTCACGAGTTTAAGGCTAACGTAGACTATCGTATGGGACCCAAGGAAGGTTGGCATTATACCCGCACTGTTAAGGATTCCGATGGCAATCTTCGTAAGAAGGATGTCTATCCTTTCCAGAACTTCGGTATCAACTTCCTCGCTGTTGCTCAGTCGGGTCGTCCTTATACCCGTCAGTTCAGCAACACTCAGAGAACCATCGTAGGTAGCTACCGTGGTGCCCGTATGCCTTGGGGCTTCTATTTCGATGTCGTTGTCGACAAGACATGGCCTATCGAAATCAAGACCGAGAAACGTAGTCGCCAGACTATGCTTAACGCAGCTATCACTGTTACCAACCTCTTTGACATCAGAAACGTCACCGGCGTTCACTATGTCACTGGTAACCCCACCGACGACGGTTATTTGACCGACCCAGAGACTCAGTCTGTAATCAACGCATGGCTTGATCCTCAGTCTTATCGTGACATGTATTCTATTATGCTCAACAATAATTACTGGAACTACTCATCGCCAAGACGTATCCGTGTCTCGTTGACTTACAACTTCTAATCTTCCTTAATCTTGAAAAATTAATAAGAGATGAAAAATATATTTATTAAAACAGTCTTAATGGCTTTCCTGTTCTCATCGACAGTGGGAACAGCTGTAGCGCGCGAATGCACTACCTGTAAAAAGCCGTCGTCAAAGAAGGCTGCTGTGCAGTCGAAGGCTGCCGTGTGTAAGCGTGCTCAAAGTACCGCTGAGCTGAACGTGAACAACGTCCGCGCTCTTATCAACGGTTACGGCAATATGTGGTATGACGGCAGCATTACTCAGTACCACATTCCTAAAGATGGTACTTCGACTCCCCTTTATTGTGCCGCTCTTTGGATTGGTGGTACCGACGTCAACGACCAGTTGCGTCTTGCCGCTCTCCGTTTCGGTTCCGAAGGTGACGACTATTGGCCGGGTCCCCTTACCATCGATGGTACTGCTGACGTTACTGTCGAGGTTTGTAACTACTACGACCGTCACTTTAAAATCACTCAGGCTGAAGTCGAGAGTTTCAGACAAATGTTCGACTACACTCAGCATCCTCCAGTACCCAATGATAAATATCACGAGGAACTGGTTTCTCAGGTAATTAAAGAATGGCCTGCTCACGGTGGTTTCCCCAACCAGTCACATTATCTGGCTCCTTTCTTTGATGCCGATGGTGATGGTGAATATCATTATCAGAATGGTGATTATCCTTACTATGATTTCGATAATGAACTCTGCCCCCGCACTTTGAAAGCCAAACTTCAACCAGGCGAGCCTTATGTTCCTTTCAAAACCATGGAGGATTCTCTCGGTGTCGTCAGTGGAGGTCTTCTGAGTGACCAAGTCCTCAAAGGCGACCAGACCATTTGGTGGGTATTCAATGATATGGGTAACTCCCACACTGAGTCGGGTGGACAGCCTATCGGTCTTGAAATCCGTGCCCAGGCTTTCGCTTTCTCGACCAATGACGAGATTAACAACATGACATTCTACACCTACGAAATCATCAACCGTTCTGTTTACGAATTGCGTAACACCTATTTCAGCCAGTGGGTTGACCCAGACCTTGGCTATGGTTATGACGACTATATTGGATGCGATGTTAAGCGTGGTCTTGGCTACTGCTACAACGGTAAGGATGTCGACGGCCCCGGTACTGGTGCTTACACCGGTATTCCTCCTGCAGTCGGTATTGACTTCTTCCAAGGACCATACATGGATCCCGATGGTAAGGATAACCCCAAAATCGATATCGCCAAAATGCGTATCCACTATCCTGAGAAACTTGCCAACTACTGGATTCCTTCTCAGAATAAATATGACACTATCCGCTTGACCGACGACGCTGACCTTTATTATCCTTTGGCTTGGTACTTTGTTCCTGACGACTCAATTGGAAACTGCGCTATTAATGGTGTCAACTTTGGTAACAACATTATTGATGACGAGCGTTTTGGTATGCGCCGCTTCGTTTACTATGAAAACGGTTCATCCAATACCAATGGTGAGCCTTCGAAGGCTACCGACTACTATAACTACCTGCAAGGTTACTGGAAGAATGGCGCTCACATGAAATTTGGTGGTAACGCCATTGCAACAGGTACTTCCAATCTCAATTGCGACTTTATGTTCCCTGACGATAGCGACCCACTCTATTGGGGTACCAATGGTGTCCGTCCCGACGACGAATTCCATCCCGATGACTGGACCGAGGTCACTTCTGGTGATAACGTCTCTCCTGGAGACCGTCGTTTCATGCAGTCAGCTGGTCCCTTCACTCTTAAACCTGGTGCTGTAAACTACATTACCGTTGGTATTCCTTTTGCACAGGCTTCCTCGGGTAACCGCTGGACTTCTGTTACTCTCTTGCGTGAAATCGATGACGTTTGCCAATCGCTTTTCGAAAACTGCTTCAAGGTTCTCGATGGTCCTGACGCACCAACACTTGTCGTCCAGGAAATGAGCAACGAGGTCATCCTCTATATCACTTATGAGAATCCATCATCCAACAACTATGGCGAATCCTATGATCAGGAGGATAACTCAATTCTCAAGTCATATGCTCCTGAGCTGCGTCGCTATAAGTTCGAAGGCTATCAGATCTATCAGCTTGTTGACGCTAACGCTTCTGTTACCGACATTGGAGATGAGACCAAGGCACGTTTGGTTTATCAGTGCGACATCGAGAACTACTATGATGACACTGCAGCCAACCCCACTCTCCCCATCGCTAAGCTTGTCAACTACACTTCCAACTCCGCAACAGGTCTCTTGACAGGTACTATCATGGTTAACGGTTCTAACACCGGTATCAAGCATGTTGTCCGTGTGAATAGCGACCAGTTCGCAAGTGGTACACACACCAACCTGGTGAATAATAAAGAATACTATTATGTATGTATCGCTTACGCTCACAACCGTTACAAAGAGTATTCTCAGACCGATCCTACCAAACTCGATGGTCAGAAAGAGCCTTATCTCGCTGGTCGTAAGAATGAGTATGGCGGAACTATCACCCCTGTTGTTGCTAAGCCTCATGATCCTTCTGCTGAAAACGGTGGTACCATCGTTCAAGCCACCTATGGTATGAGTCCTAACATTACACGTCTTGAAGGTTATGGTAATGGTGGTAATGTCCTCCGTTTCACCGAAGAATCTCTTGTTGAACTTATGGGCGAAAAGGGCCAGACTGGTAAAGCTCCTGGTTACTTCTCGGAAAATACCGCTGCTGGTAGCTACTCGGCAAATATGCAGAACCCATGTATCATTGCACAACCTGTTTACGAGCAGAACTATGGTCCTATCAATGTCCGCATAATTGACCCCCTCAATGTTAAGGAAGGCAGATTCCAAATCAAGTTTGATGGTGCAAGCGATACCTCGAGATGGGTTATCTCAACTGTTGACGGTTCTCCTCTTTTTGACAATGTCTATACCGACACCGCCGACTTCGCTATCAATCGTTACAACGAACAATTGTTCCTCGACCTTGGCATTGCTGTAGCCATAACCAATCCTAAGCCTGTGGCCACCGCACTCAATGTTGTGTCTTCTCTCGGTCAGGTGTCTGTCCGCGATGGTTTAATCAACGACGGAACACTCCTCTCTGCCACTATGACTTTCGATGACAACAACCATCAGTGGCTTGATGGTATCCGCGATAACGATAACTCCGCTCTTACCAACTGGATACGAAGCGGTAACCAATATGCCACTTCAAGTTCGGCTACGTTCCGCGATGGTGGTACCGATCTCACCTCTTCCGACGAACATTATCTTGACGAAGACTACTATAAGCTCGTTCGTAACAACGAATCGAACCGTACCGAATCCTATGCTGTCGATAAACTTCAAACCTATGAGAAGGTTATCGGTGGTCTCTGGTCACCCTATGGTCTTGTATCGACCCGCGAGTATCATCCTGGTTTCTCGTATCGCTACTACCTCTCCAGTCAGCATGTCCTTGACTCTATCGGTTCTTCAAGCAACAAGTCTTACTATAAGAACCTCCGTTACACCTTGTTGACTTCTAACAACAAGTCTCTCATGTTCAACGACATGTCCAAGCTTCCAAGCGTTCGCGTTGTCCTTACCTCCGATCAGTCCAAGTGGACTCGTTGCCCTGTCCTCGAGATGTGCGACGATTATACTCAGGCAGAAGGTAACGCTCGCCGCTTCCAGCTCCGTAAACATAAATCTATTGATAAGAACGGTGATACCACCACAGCTACCGGTGTCTCTGAGAACCCCAACGATGCCAACTACATCTCTGAATATGGTATGGGTTGGTTCCCAGGCTACGCCATCAACCTTTCCACTGGTGAACGTTTGAATATCATGTATGGTGAGGATTCACGTTACGTTCAGTTCAATGGTCGAGACATGATGTGGAATCCTGTCAACACTCTCACTGTTGGTTCTTCCAACTATATCATGGGTGGTCGTCACTACATCTATGTTATGAACGCTATCAGCCAGGAATTCCCATACTATCACCAGCCTCGTGAGAACTACATCAAGATGGAGTACAAATCTCCCTCTTATGACGCTGGTCGTTGGGCAGTTCGTATGCTGCGTTCTCTCGATCATTTCTTCACTACCAAGAACACCGAGTTCAACCAGGGTCTTCTCAAATACGAAGGTTCTAAATACATAGTTCCTATGCGTGACTCCTCGGCGTTCCTGTTCTCTACTGTCGCTTGGGTCAATATGCCCCGCGTCACTGAGACCATCAACAATCCTAAGGACATTCCCTGCGATGTTACTATTGATATCAACGTGAACAACCACTATGGCCAGTATTATGGCAACAACGGCACTCGTCCTGAAAACGCTGGTTTCACTGCCAGCAATGGTAACAATCCAATGTATATGTTCGAACTCACTCCCGACATTGTCACTTTGACTCATGTCGCTGACAGGGACAACGCTCGCCAGAGCTTCAAGGATTCCATCATGGAAGCCATCAGTGTTGTTCCCAACCCCTATTACAGTTACTCTGCTTATGAAACTAAGAGCCAGTTGGAAACCAAGGTTCGCTTCATCAATGTTCCTGCCAACACCACTATCAAGATATACACTGTTGACGGTACACTTGTCAGATCGTTCCCGAGCACACCTTCCAATACGACTACTTACGACTGGGATCTCCACAACCACAATGGTATTCCTATCGCCGGTGGTATGTACCTCATCCATTTCAGCACTCCTGGCATCGGAGAGCGTGTTGTCAAATGGTTCGGCACCATGCGTCCTGTTGATTTGAGTGACTTCCAGTTCTAATTATTCATCAATTAAAAACTTTTTACAGAAATGAAAAGAATATTAAGTATATTGACTGTAATGGTTCTCACAGCGTCATTGTCGGCTCCTGCTTTTGCCGGCAACGACGATCGTAGAGGTACTGCAGGTGCCACGGAATTGCTCATCAACCCGTGGGCTCGCAGCTCCAGCTGGGGTGGTGTCAATACTTCCTGCGCACGCGGAATTGACGGTTTCTTCTCCAACATTGCTGGCCTCTCTTTTGTCGAGAAAACAGAGTTCGTCTATACCAATACCATGCTTTACGGCGGTCGCAACGGTCTCACCAGTGGCGCTTCTATCAACGCCTTTGGTCTTGCTCTCCGTCTGGGTGACGCTGGCGTCCTTGGCGCTTATGTCGCTGCAATGGGGTTCGGTGACCTTCAGGTTACCACCGAGGAAAGCCCGGAACCTGGTAGCAACGGTACCGTCTCGCCTACCTATATGAACTTAAATGTGGCCTACTCCTATTCCTTCACCAACTCCATCCATGGTGGTGCTGTTTTGAAGGTCATCACCGAGTCGACCTCTAACGTTACTGCTACTGGTGTCGCTATCGATGCTGGTATCCAGTACCAAACTGGAGAAAATGATGAGCTCAAGTTCGGTATTTCTCTTAAGAATATCGGACCTGCTCTCAGTTTCAGCGGTACAGGTTTGTCTTTCACCACGAACAATGCTGCAGGTAACTCCATGACTGTGGAGTTCCGTTCAGCAGAGATGGAGCTTCCCACATTGCTCAACATTGGTATCTCCTACGACTTCCTTTTCGAGAAATGGAACCAACGTCTCACTCTTGCTGGTACATTCACCTCCAATGCATTCCTCCGCGACAATTTCGGTCTTGGTTTCGAGTACTCACTTCTCGACCGTTTCCAGGCTCGCGCCGCATATGTATATCAGAAGGGTATGTTCAATGCTGACGACCGTACCTCCAACAGTGCTGGTCTCTCTGCCGGTGGTTCTGTGATTTTCCCCTTCGGCAAAGAGGGTAAGACAAGTCTCTCTCTTGACTATGCTTACCGTTCGTCCTTCACTTTAAAAGGTTCTCACTCTATCGGAGCTACCTTCAAGTTCTAAGTTTAGACAATTAACATAGACTAAAGTAGGGAAAGGTCTTTTCGGACCTTTCCTACTTTTTACGCAAAACTCAATTTCAATTATCATGTCAGAAATAAAGTATTACAGCGAAGAGGGCTTGCAGAAGCTCAAGGATGAACTACATCACATGATAGCTTTCGACCGCCCTGCCGCTGCCGCTGCTATCGCTGAAGCCCGCGACAAAGGCGATCTCTCCGAAAATGCGGAATACGATGCCGCTAAAGAGGCTCAAGGCCATCTCGAGGCTCGTATTTCAAAATTACAGGACCTTATCGCCAATGCTCGCCTGCTCGACGAATCCAAAATCGACACTTCCAAAGTTCTCCTGCTTTCCAAAATAACCATCAAGAATGTCAAAAACAACATGAAGCAGGTCTACACTATTGTGCCTGAAAGTGAAGCCGACCTTAAAAAAGGCCTCATCTCCGTTTCTTCTCCTTTTGCACAGGCATTTCTTGGTAAGAAAGCGGGGGAAACTGTCCAGGTCGTTGTTCCTGCCGGTACAATGAACTTTGAGATTCTCTCTGTTGAGCGCTAAATATTTAATAATAGAAAAAAACTATTTTTATGGCAAGTATTTTTTCTCGTATTGTTGCTGGTGAAATACCCTGCTACAAGGTGGCCGAAACCGACGATTGTATGGCTTTTCTTGATGTGAATCCTGTTGTTAGAGGCCACGTCCTCTGCATACCCAAGAAAGAGGTAGACTATATTTTCGACCTTGACGAAAAACTGTATGTCGACCTTCAGCTTTTCAGCCGCAAAGTCGCTATTGCATTGAAAAAAGTCTGTCCTTGCATCAAAGTCGCTGTGGCTGTACAGGGCTTGGAGGTGCCTCATGCACATATTCATCTCATGCCACTCAACGATCCTTCTGAATTTGGCTTTGGCCATCACATCAAGATGGAACCTGCCGAAATGCAGGCTCTTGCTGCCAAAATCGCTGCAGCCATCGAATAAACATTTACCGACTTCCCCGTCCTATCGAATGATAGGGGATTAATATAAAAAGAGGCATTGACCATATAAAGGTAAATGCCTCTTTTATTTTTTAAATATCCGATCAGGATATATATCATTTGTTGTATACAAACTCTCCCTTTTCGCTCTTCACAGTCACTTGGGCTTTGTCGCATGCCTCGCAGTGTCCGATGATTTGAGCGTCAATGTTGAAGCTCCGTGATATGTCGATAACGCCTTTTGCTGTTGCCTCGTCGGTGTATATCTCCATGCGGTGCCCCATGTTGAAGACTGTGTACATCTCTTTCCAGTCGGTGCCGCTCTGCTCTTGGATAAGTTTGAAAAGAGGAGGCACTGCGAACATGTTGTCTTTTACGACATGCAGCTGGTCTATAAAATGGAGCACCTTGGTTTGAGCTCCTCCGCTGCAATGTATCATGCCGTCGATTTTTTGACGGTACTCGTCGAGAACTTTTCTTATCACAGGAGCGTATGTGCGGGTAGGAGAGAGGACCATCTTGCCGGCATCCACACCTTCCACCTCAGTGGGGTCGGTGAGTCTTTTGCCACCACAATACACTACCTCTTGAGGAAGAGCGGTGTCGTAGCTTTCAGGATGATTCTCGGCATAGTATTTCGAAAAAACATCGTGGCGTGCCGATGTCAAGCCATTGCTACCCATACCTCCGTTGTATTCTGTCTCGTAGCTTGATTTGCCATACGATGCCAATCCCACTATGACGTTGCCAGGCTTGATGTTTGCATTGTCAACAACATCTTTGCGGCGCATTCTTGCCGTCACTGTGCTGTCCACTATGATGGTGCGTACCAAGTCTCCCACATCAGCGGTCTCGCCGCCTGTCAGGGTGATTCCGATACCCAGGTCACGCATTTGCTGAAGGAATTCTTCTGTGCCATTGATTACGGCGCTGATGACCTCTCCAGGGATGAGTCTTTTGTTGCGTCCTATCGTGCTGCTCAGCAAAATGTTGTCGACGGCACCTACGCAGAGCAGGTCGTCAAGATTCATCACCACGGCGTCGATGGCAACACCTTTCCATACCGACAGGTCGCCGGTCTCTTTCCAGTATAGGTATGCCAGCGACGACTTTGTTCCGGCGCCGTCGGCATGCATGATGTTGCAATACTGATCGTCGCCTCCCAATATGTCGGGAATGATTTTGCAGAATGCTTTAGGATAGAGTCCTTTGTCTATGTTTTTGATGGCGTTGTGCACATCTTCTTTGGCGGCAGAGACACCGCGCAGGTTGTATTTCAGCGTGTCCACTTTGTTGGTGAATTGTGAGTTGGTGAATTGTGAGTTGTGAATGCCTGTTCGGTGTGCAAAAATACTAATTTTTTGCCGAATGGCTAAAAAAATGTATTTTTGTAAAGTAATAAGAATTTGTATATTAGATATATGTTGTTGATACGTAGGTTATTGATTATTGTGCTTTCGGTCGTTGCCTTGCTGTTTCCGTCTGTGGCAAATGCTCAAAACGAGACAGAGGCACTCCCCTCACGCAACGATTTTAAGTTCACATTGCTCTCGTTGGGCAGTGGTTCGACACGCATAACTTACGAACATGCTTTCACACCGCTCAACAGTGCCGAGCTCACTCTTGGTATCGTAGGTCTTGGATGGGACTGGATGAACGACAGCGACCCGCATGGGCTGCTTGCCAAGTTGGCATATAAATGGCGTCTCATCCCTCAGCGCAATGCCGACAGCTGGCTGGCAGGCATGTATGTCAAACCCGAATTTGTGATATGTAACTTCAACTATGCCGGCCCGCGTTATCGTGGTGAGTTGGTCAAGTGTGCTGTGCAGACTTTCCAGATGGCGCTGCTTGCAGAGGTGGGCTACCAGCTTGTGTTGGAGTGGTTTGTCTTTGATATCTACGGTGGTCTCGGCCTCTCGATTGGAAGTGGCAACGAGAACAACTATTATCATAGTTTCATGCTTTTCCCCACCGATGGATTTCTGGCTTTCACCGCAGGATTTCGTATTGGCATAGCTTTTTAGAACCCGAAAAATAGCATTTCTAACATGAGAATCAAGGATAAATGCAAAATACGGCAAGTCGCTGGCGAGTCCGTCCTGATGATAGTTGGCCGCAATCCTGGCGATATGACCAAAGTTATGGCATTCAACGAAACGTCACTATATCTGTGGGATCAACTTCAGGGCCGTGATTTTGAAATCGCTGATGTGGTCACTCTACTGTTGCAGCGATTTGATATTGATGAGACCACAGCCTTGAATGACGCCACCAGTTGGGTTCAAACCTTAAAGGATCATTCCATTGTTTCGTGATTCACTTTCAATCTCAATCAATGCATCTCAAAATAGCCGATCATATCATTTCAGTAGAGGGAGACAACGAACTGAGACTTTTGACCTCTTGTCGTGCTTTCGATCCTTTTGTCGTCAGTGACGTTGAGGAGGAGTGGAGTGTCCGTTTTGGATGCACTCATGCTACTTTCCCTTCCCAAGCTGAGATTCTCTATGATGTCGAGATTGAGGATACTGGCAATTATTGCCGCTTTCTATATTACGATGGCCGCTATGGAATGGAAATATACAATCGATCCAATGGTCATCGACAGGTCTCTTTAAGCTACCTTCCGGGCGGTCGTTTGGTAGAAGCCTCTTCTTGTGAGGATTTTTCATCATTGCGATTTGCTCTTTGGTTTGCTGTATGCATGCTTGCAGTCCCCTCAATGGTGACATTTGTCCACAGTTCTGTTGTGGTATATCACGGCAATGCCGTGCTTTTCCTTGGAGAGTCGGGAACGGGCAAAAGCACACATTCACGGCTTTGGCTCAAAAACATCGATGATGTACATCTCCTCAATGACGACTGTCCCGCCATTGCCTTTGACGCGCACACTTCTCGTCCTGTGGTATATGGCTCTCCATGGAGCGGCAAGACACAGTGCTACCGACAAGAGCGCTACGACATTGCCGCCATTGTTCGCCTTTCGCAGTCACAGACCAACGCAATCCGTCGTCTTTCTGTCTCGCAGTCAATAGTCGCTCTTCAACCCTCTCTTCCCCCTGCTTTGTTTCTGAGCTCTTACTTCGACAATTACTTGTATCAAATTCTTTCCGACATCATCTCCAAGGTGCCACTCTATCATCTTCAATGCTTGCCCGACGACGATGCCGCCATCCTTTGTTTCAACACCATATTTCCTAGGCAATGAGTCAGAAGAGCATTTTGGGACCAAATGACGTCAATTCGTTTTTTGCTGTCGACATGATAAAACGCCTTAGCGAAGGACATGTTGTCACTGTTATTTTCGGGGGCGACAGCATGCTGCCACTAATCAATGGGGGTGCTGATGTGGTTGAGTTAACCCCTTTCTCAGGTGAAATCTGTCGTGGTGACATATATCTGTTCCGTCACAATGGACGTCTTGTCATCCATCGCCTTCTTCGTATCCACGGTGATGACTTGCTGTTCCGAGGCGACAACAACCGCATTACAGAGCATGTCACATCCTCCGACATCCTTGCACGCCTTACGGCTGTGATTCATCCCGACGGCAGTATTGAAAAAACCGATACCCCACAATGGCGTAGACGTTCTTCGCAAGTTGTCTTGAGACGCAATTGTTACAATATTTTTGCGAATGTTCTTGGACATAAACAGCGTCTCAAACTCCGGTGGTTTTATTTCGTGTTTCTTCTATTGTTGATGTGGGCTCCATTGGGTTTCGTCGCCATACCGCTCAACAATTTTGTTTTTGGTCTCCGCCTTGACCATCTTCTACACTCCACAGTCTACATCCCTTGTGCTCTTTTCATGTACGATTTTTTCTCACGGCGAAGGATACTATTATCATGGCTTTCCTCTCTTTTGTTGGCCTTTGTCACCGAGACGGGACAATATATGCTCCCTTACCGTGGATTTGACATCAACGATATGGTCGCCAATTTCCTGGGTGTCTCTTTAGGTTGTCTGTTGTTTATGCTTTTTATGCGTAAATTTTACAGAATCAGATAGTTCTCAATCTAGTGTTTTTTTGTTGGTTATAGTCCAATAATTTTGTGTAATTTTGCACTTTATTTCTGACGACCTTAAAGTATGGAGGGGAGACTATTATAGATCTATGGAGGTATCAAAAAGGCACAAAAGCCTATCCTGTTTTCCCTTGGTTTCGTCACCAAATTATTAGCATGACTTTAAACCTTTTGAACCCAATAAAACAATTATAGCAATGTCCGACACACTTGTAATAACACCTACTTACAACGAGAAAGAAAATATTGAGAATATTATACGTAAAGTCTTTTCTCTTGACAAGGAGTTTGATATGCTCATCATCGAGGACAATTCTCCCGACGGCACTGCCGACATCGTGAAACGGCTTATGCAGGAATTCCCCAATCGTTTGTTTATCAAAGAACGCAAAGGGAAACTGGGTCTCGGTACCGCCTATCTTGAGGGTATGCGTTGGGGCAACGAGCATGGATACGACTACATGATTGAGATGGACGCCGACTTCTCTCACAATCCCGACGACCTTATCCGTCTTTATGAGGCATGCTCCACAGGCAAAGGTGATGTCGTTGTAGGCAGTCGTTATGTAGACGGCAAAATTAGTGTTGTCAACTGGCCTATGGGTCGTCTGATGATGAGTTATTACGCTTCCAAATATGTACGTATTGTTACTGGAATGAAAGTATGCGACGCTACGGCAGGTTTCGTGTGCTGGAGTCGTCGTGTGCTGGAGAAGATGAAATTCGACAAAGTAAAATTCGTGGGCTATGCTTTTCAAATTGAGATGAAATACACTGCGACACGCCTTGGTTTCAAAGTCTATGAGGTCCCCATCATCTTCACCGACCGTGTGTTGGGAGTTAGCAAGATGAGCATGAAGATTTTCAAAGAGGCATTCTTCGGTGTCTTCAATCTTCGTTTGCGTAACTGGCGCAAGTACTAGGTGCTCCTTGCCGCTGGCGCGGCAGAAATCTATAAATCTTATAAATTATCTCGCTTCGCGAATAATGAAAGATATTGAAGATTTGATATACGAAGTACGTGGCGCCGCAATGGAAGTTTACAATTCGGTGGAGGAATTCAACCCCGTGTATTACAAGCAACTTCGTACATATTTGAAGTTGTTGCATAAAGATGTTGGACTTCTTATCAACTTCGGTGAATATGACTTCAAAAAGGGGATGAGAAGAATAGTATTATGACCTGCATAGCTTCACGCCGAAGGCGGCGATAATCTACAAGATATATAGAATTCGTGAGCGAAGCGGGCAGGAGAACATACAAAGATTAACATGAAAAACAGATATATAGAGATATGAGAAAGATTATTTTGACTTTGGCGGCGGTGATGTTCGCCGCCACAATGATGGCGCAGGAGAAGATTCTGCAATGGAACCAGTTGATGGATTACACTCTCTATCCTCAACGTGGCGCCCGTGGTTTCGCTTTTCTTCCTGGCACCGAAAAGTTGGCCTATGTCAAAGATACGGCCTATATGATTTTCGACGGCAAGAAGGAGCGTCCCCAAACCGCCGACGAACGCAAACAATATAAGTCACTTCGGAACAAAAAAAGCGACAACGGTCGTGTTGAGACCAAAGAGGGCAACCTCTATGTCGACGGCAAGTTGGTTGAGCGTGGCGATGGCTACAATATCGTCCTTGGTGAGAGTGTGCACCGTAACGAGTTTGGCATCAATGGAGGCCTCTTCTGGTCTCCCAAGTCATCACGCTTGGCATTCTATCGTATGGATCAAAGCATGGTGAAGGACTATCCCCTCGTCAACACGAAGGCTCGTGAATCCGAGACTATGCCCATCAAGTATCCCATGGCAGGCATGAAAAGTCACGAGGTCACTGTTGGTGTATGGGATTGTGCGTCGCAAAAACTCGTATACCTCAATACCGCCCGCGACACCAGTGTCCATGAACGTGAGATGTACCTCACCAACATCACATGGAGCCCCGACGAGCAGTATGTTTTCATTGCCAAGGTGAACCGTGAGCAGAATCATATGTGGCTTGAACAGTACGATGCGACTACTGGAGATTTTGTCACAGTCCTTTTTGAGGAGACCGACCCTCGTTATGTCGAGCCATGCGAACCTATGTATTTCACTCCAAAAGGGAACCAGTTCCTGTGGTTCTCCATGCGCGACGGATACAAGCATCTTTATCTCTACAACATCGACGGCAGTCTGGTCAAGCAGGTGACCAAGGGCGAATTTGAGGTGGAGGAATTTATCTCATTCGACAAGAAGGGCGAGAACATTTTCTTTTACGCCAACAAGAACAATCTTGACGGTCGCGATGCTTATAGGGTGAATCTCAAAAAGGGCACAATGGAGTGTTTGACGAACTACAATGCATCGGAAGGTACCCATACTGTTGTAATAAACGATGCTGGCACTTGTATGGTTGATGTTTTCAGCACTGTTGACAACCCTGGCGAGGCTAACTATGTCTCCAATATTAACAAGTCGGCAAACCATCGAGATTATAATATCTACAAGGCCGAGAATCCCCTTAAGGACTATGCTATGCCCGATGTAAAACTCGGCACCATCAAGGCAGCTGACGGCAAAACCGACCTATACTATCGCCTAATCACTCCTCCTAACATGAAGCCTGGCGAGAAGTATCCCACACTCGTTTATGTCTATGGTGGTCCACACTCACAGCTCGTCACAGACAGCTGGCTGGCAGGTGGCAACCTCTACTTTATGTTCCTCGCCCAGCATGGCTATGTGGTTTTCACCGTCGACAACCGTGGTACCGACAACCGTGGCTTCGAGTTCGAGAGCTGCACTCACCGCCACCTCGGTGAGATTGAGATGGCCGACCAGATGGAAGGAGTGAAATTCCTGAAGAGCCTGCCCTATGTTGACCAGAACCGTATGGGTGTCGAGGGATGGAGCTTCGGAGGTTTCATGACCATCACCATGAAGCTGGCTCACCCCGAAGTCTTCAAGGTGGGTTGTGCCGGTGGCCCTGTCATCGACTGGAAATGGTACGAAATCATGTATGGTGAGCGTTATATGGACACTCCGCAGGAGAACCCTGATGGTTATGAGGCTAACTCGTTGCTCAACAAGGCAAAAGATCTTGAAGGACGTCTTCTTGTCATACACGGAGCTGAGGATAACACCGTTGTTTGGCAGCATTCGCTTGAGTTCATAGAGCGCTGCATAAACAACTACAAACAAGTCGACTATTTTGTCTATCCTCACCATGAGCACAATGTGCTTGGCAAAGAACGTATGCACCTTTACAATAAGATGTTCCAGTACTACGAAGACCACCTGAAATAGTTGAAAATTGAAAATTAAAAATTGTAACAGATGTTTACAGGTATAATAGAAACGACGGCTAAAGTCGTCAAGATAGAGAAAGAGAATTCCAACTACCATTTCACTCTTGAGGTGCCTTTTGGCGACGAGCTTGCCATAGACCAGAGTATGGCCCACGACGGATGCTGTCTTACTGTGGTTAAGGTTGACAAGGAAAAGAAACAGTATGTTGTCACCGCCATGGACGAGACTATGCTGAAGACCAATCTTGGCACTTGGCAGATAGGCACAGAGGTCAATGTTGAACGTTCCATGCGTATGGATGGCCGTTTCGACGGTCATATTGTCCAGGGTCATGTGGACCAGACTGCCACATGTACAAAAGTTATTGATGACAATGGCAGTTGGCGCTTTTATTTCGAGTACGACGCCAAGAACGCCCCTTCTATCACTGTCCCCAAGGGCAGCATCTCCATCAACGGCGTTAGTCTCACCGTTGTTGACAGCGAGCCTGGAATGTTCAGTGTGGCCATCATACCGTATACTTTTCAGGTTACCAATTTCCATAATTTCAAGCCAGGCACGGTCGTCAACATTGAGTTCGATGTTTTCGGCAAATATGTCCAGCGTCTACTTGAACAGTACATGTCGGCACAGAAATAATGGCACTGTTTTGATTGTCATTCAATGTGCTGTGTCATAACTGACACAGCACATTTTTTTTTCGATTTTTTTTTGTACTTTTGCGTAGCCATTGACCATAGTGGGAGGGTAAACGAAAAATCTGAAAAATATCATAATAACATAAACAAAGAATTATCATGACCTGGTTTGTTATCGCAATTATCTTTGGTGTCGTAGGATACCAAATCCGCATTTTTATTAAAACATGGCATGCAATAGATAACTATAAGAATGTTTTTCCCAACAATGTGAAATCCGTTCTTACTCTTGGAGAGACCCCCGAGGGCTATCATAGAATTAGTGGTGGAAAAAGGAAGGGGAGGTCAGAAGCATGGGGATCAATAATTGATTCTATCAATAAATATCTGGAAAAGAACCAAGGGAGGGTGAGTGATTTCAATCTGATAAAGGATATAGTAGACCGCAATGTTGATGCCGCTGAGGATGAGGCCCGTGAAATGTTGCCAGTTCCTCTATATACTGGTCTTGTAGGTACTATGGCGGGAATAATCGTTGGTTTGCTTTGGCTTGTACGCTCTGAGGGTCTACAGACTTTGTTGTCTTCTGAGATAGAGAATCTCTCTGATGTCGGAGTAGGAGGATTGCTGACCGATGTGGCTATTGCTATGGTGGGTAGTCTATTGGGTGTTGGATTTACTATTTGGTCAACGATGAGGTTGAGAGAAGCTAATAATGGCGATAAAGGGAAAAAAGGAAGAAACTCATTCAAAGGTGTGGAAAGTTTAAAGCACGACTTCCTCAGCTGGATTCAAGCAGAATTGCTGCCTGTGATGAGCGACTCTTACGGCTCTTCTATGATGCTGCTCAGTCGTGAGATGGCCACCTTCAACTCACGTTTCCGTGGCAATACTGAGCAGATGCGCAGTGTTGTCGACAAAGTCTCAGAAACTACACAATATCAGGTGAGACTCCTTGACGCTATCGACCGTCTCGATATTGGCAATGTGAACAGTGCTAGCATGCATCTTTACGAGCGCCTTTCGCAGAGTTCGCATCAGATAGGACGACTGGCGGAAATGTTAGAGTCAAGTGCTAATTACTTGGAGCAGGTTCGTGCCCTCAACGACAGGCTCGACCAGTCGGAAGGCCGTATGAAGACCCTTGAGGAGATGGGTGAGTTTTTTATGCGCGAACGCACCAATGTGGAACGAATGGAACGCATTAGCGGCGAAGCTGTCGAGCACGCCGACAAGGCCATTGAGCGTATGACCAACATTATGGAGAAACGGCTCGAAACGATGTCATCGCAGCTTACTGAATCGCTCAAGAAACAGCAGCAGGTGCTGGAGAACAAGTCGGCAGAGATGCAGAAGGTGATTACCGAAGTCAACAACCTTTCTGGTGTGCGCCAGCTCCTCTCCGACCTCAACAAGACTACGCAGCAACAGAACCGCATACTGGTGGAGAACGCAGGCCGCAACACAGGATTGCCAGCCACTACCTCATCATTGCCGACATGGCTGAAGGTTCTGATAGGTGTGGCATGCTCCTTTATTATTATAGTAGCCGTTATCATTCTTATTCCATACATCAAGGATCTCATCTGATATGGCAAAAACAAGAAAAGAGTCCTATTTCTGGACTAGTTATTCCGACTTGATGACAAGTATGTTCTTTGTCATGCTGGTGCTTTTTGTTCTAACCATAAGTATGTTGCATTATAAAATGGTTAAAACCGCCAAAGAAAGGGATGCCACAGCTGCTCAGCTGGAGAAGATACATCGGTTGGAGAAATCTATCGAGAAAATTGATCCTGAGTATTTCCAGTACAACGACGAGTTCAAAAGACATACTTTGAAGAATGTCAGCGTATCCTTCCGTCCTCGTAGCTCATCTATCTACGATATCGACCAAGCTGATTTGAATCGTCTGCGCAATGCTGGGCGTTCCATTGTCGAATTCATGAAGGATGCGCAGCGTTCTATCCCTGATGCCGAATATATGCTTATTGTCGAGGGACAGGCATCGCGTGACAATTATCCTTTAAATGACGAGCTCAGCTATAGTAGGGCATTGGCTTTGGTCAATTATTGGCGGTCGCAAGGTATCGTTTTCGATGACCTGCCCTGCGAACTCATAGTCTCGGGTAGCGGATATAAGAGCCGTTTCCGCGAACAGCCCGACATCGTCGGCAATTATGCCAATCAGCGTTTTGTAATACATATCATCCCCAAGCCTGGGAACTTTGCCGAATAAACAAAAAAACAGACCTCATGTGAGGTCTGTTTTTTGTTTCTGAAGATGTGTACGAATTAGTCTTCTGTGAAGGGGAATTCGTATTTAACATTGAAGCCATTGGAAGTTTCTTCCTCAAGCCACAAACGAGCGTATTGTGTTTCGGGATCTTTAATGTCGGGAAGCTGGTATGCGTTGAGTTTACCATCGCCGACGACCTTGATGATGTATCCATGTTTTTTGGCGGCGGGCACGCTGACAACGAAGTGTCCAGCTGCGTCAAGAAACTCATTGTCTTCGGGGAATTCGTTGATGGCACTCAGACTTCCGCACTTGCCATCGTCGACAATACCGCAGATAGTGTTCATACCAGGCATTGTGGGATAGCCTGTTTGATTCAAAGTGTCGGTAAGACCGGTGACAACGATGTTGTTGTTTTCAAGACTGATGTTGAGGCGCAGTTCGTAGCTGGCGTTGGCATCTTTGTAGTGGAGATAAAGGGGAGAGCCACCGTTAACCAAAGTTTCCTTGACAAGACCCTCGATATCGTCATCGCTTTTGCAGCTGACTACGCATAAGGTCATCAATGTTGCCAGAGCTATGGCAAAAAATCTCATTTTCTTCATAATGCTAATAATTGTTTGGGTTTGTTTATGAATGCAAATTTACAAGAAAAATTTCGATTTGCGCAGAGTTATATAAAAAAATATTTATAACACAAATAATCACTATTTTACCGAAAAACAATTTGGTATAACTCGTCGGAAAGAACTATTAATGGGGACTGAAATATTCAAAAATGTCGGCGGCGTAATGGTGTCGCTTGATGTGGGAATTTTCCCAGACAGGAATCGTACTTCTCGTTATTTGGGTGACTTTAAAAGATCGTCTGGATTTATTAGGGGACAGGGTCATATCCTGATCCGCCCCAGGGATTGCACCTTAGAATTCTTTTCAGTGCCAGCCAGCTGCCTTTCAAAGGTCCGTGTTTCACTATCGCCTCTTTGGCATACTGCGAGCATGTGGGAGTGTAGCGGCATGCCGCGGGTGTGAACGGTGATATGCACTGCTGATATAATTTTATTAGCAGCAAAAGGAATTGAGTGATTATTTTTTTCATTGGAGCTCTCCCTCGTTTTTTTGTGGCGTTATCTGCTTCGTCAGCTCTGCTATCAGTTTGTCGAAGGAAGCGCTTAGTTTCCAATAGTCAGGAGTCTCGGTGTGGATATAGTTGAGAGATAGCGCCATTGCCTTGTGTTCCTTCTCGAGAGCCTCTATCAGAGCACCTTTGCGTAATCTGTAGCATTCACGCATCAAGCGTTTTGTTCGGTTGCGGTCAACGGCGTGGTGTAGTTTTTTCTTGGGAGCCACGATGACCACTTGCAGACGAGCAGGGGCCTCATTCTCTTCAACGAACAGCCAATGTGCGCTGATGGGGAATACCAATGTGCGCAGGCGTGACGCATACAGCCGTTCTATTATGTTTTGGCTGCATAGTCGTTCGTTTTTGCTGAAGGTGAACATTGTCGATTGATAGGGAGTCGGCGTCAGGCTTTCTTTTTGGTAGTCTCGGCCTCTTTGCGTGCTTTTTCAGCGGCGCGTTCTGCTCTTCGTGCCGCTGCTTTAGCTTTTTTCTCCTCCATGAGTTGCTTGTATTTTGTCTTGCTGGCGAAAACCGATTTAGTCTTTTTGGTGCCTGTTGTTTTCCCGCTGTGGGTTCCTTTAGAGCTACGCAGCGACGTGGGTTTCACTACCAGTACTGCTTCCTGCTGCTTGCCTTGCAGATAGTTTTCTATGGCCATTGCCATGGAGGGAGAGTTCTTTGTCGGTGCTGCCACGGTGATTTTTATGCCTGCGGCGTTCAGTGCGGCGTGAGTCGATGTGCCAAAAGCGGCGACAAGTACCGAGGATTCTTTGACGTTGGGGAAGTTTTGCAGTAGAGAGCGCACACCAATGGGCGAGAAGAGCGCCACCATATCGTAGTCGTCAAGTGAAAATTTCTTCAAGTCGCGAGGGACGCTGCGGTACATAGCCGCTTTGGTGTATTTGAATTTTGCCTTGTCCAGCAACTTGGTGTATTCCGTCTGTTTCTCATCCGAGCATGGGAAAATAAATTTCTCGTCCCGGTGTTTTGTCATTACGTCTATCAGGTCGGCAAAAAATTGATTGCCAAAGAATATTTTGCGCTTACGGTATTGGATATAGTTCTGCAGATAAAGTGCGATGGCTTCTGTCGAACAGAAGTATTTCATGGTTTCCGGAACGACTTCCCTAAGTTCTTTTGTAAGTCTGAAAAAATGGTCTACTGAGTTCTTGCTGTTGAAAATGACGGCGGTGTAATCAGAAATATGAGTTCTGCTTTTGCGAAACTCCGTCGCTGAAATACCCACAACCTCAAAAAATTTGTAAAAAGTCAAGTCGAGTTTGAAGTCGCTTATCAATCTTTTGTATGGCGATTTATCTAAATCGGTGGGTTCTGGTTGCGAAATCAGAATTTTTTTCAGTTTCATGCGTTCTCTCAAAATGGTGTAATTCTCTGTGTATTAAAATAGAATAAGCTTTGCCATTACTAAAATGGGTGCTATTTCTAGGATGCAAAGATAGTAAAATAAATACATTTTTGAGGTTCTGGAATTTGTTAAAATAAGTTGCATCCCCCTAAACAGCCTGACAATAAATATTATAGATATAATAATCAGTGCGGTTTTTAGTATCGCTGTTTCGGCAAAGGTGCTATAGAAGACCAGCAATAACAGAGGAGGCATCAACAGGCTTCCCACAGAGTAATATAGATGGGAGTTAAGTATATATAAATGAGTAGATTCTGTGTCTTCGAAAATATTACCCATCAGTCGTATTGTGCCGTTTCTGAGCAACACCATTCCAGTGATAGAGCCAAAAAAGATTCCAAACTGTGCTGCTGGCGACAATCCTGCTATGCCATTGCCGCTATTCATGGCTGTGGCCAGGGCGATAAAAGCTATCGATGCGAAATAAATCAGACCCTGAGGAAATAGCGTTATGGGCTTTATGTTGCTCTCTCTCACAATACGCTCAAGCACTCTTCTGTCGAACAGAGCCATAATCATGTCTTTTATCTTCACACGGCGTCTGTTGATATAAAAACTCATACCAACCAGAAGCAGCACTATCAGACAGAAAATCCAGTCGCTGCCGGGCTCGGTCTGACGTTGCAGGCTGTTGCCGTTGTTTCTTGTCTCCTTTATTGTGAACATGCTTTCGCGGTACACTACACTGTCGTTGTCGGCATGAGCGAATAGGGAGTCTATGGTTCTCGCGATATCGCTCACGCTGTCCTTCTCGGTGGTCACCACTGTGTCGGGCTCAAAATACAGCATTGCCGGCACTGTTGTGTCGTAATGAGCCTGGACTATATGTTGTGTGCTGTCGTTCATGATGTCTTGTGACGGTTTGGTCTATTTGCCAATCATTATTTTTCGCTTGTCAATAGGTGAGCCATTCTCAGCGTCATAGAATATGACGGAATATATGCCATGGCTCAACTGGCTTGTGTTTATGCGGACAGAGCATCCAGTCGTTGCCGTCTCCGATGACACAGTTTTCCCGTTTATGTCGTAGAGATAAATAGTTGTCGTCCGGTCAAAACCATCTATGTTTATTGCCGATGTGGCGGGGTTTGGATAAATGGTTATGTCTGTTTTCCGCGACCCGTTGCTTGATATGTTCTCTGTGCTGTCGGGGAAAAGAGTAAGTTTTGTTTGCAGAGGAATGTGGTATTGTGCCGTGGCGGTAAAAGTCAGGTTGTTCGTAAGAGGTGAGTCAAGGAGTATTGTCCCGTTGCCATTGGGGTCGATGGTGCAAATGCCGAAAAGGCTGTCCTGCCATGTCGCCGCCACACGCAGGCCTGGTGTGCCGTGGAGTGTAATCGCGGTGTCGTTTGCCGCCACACTGTCGATGTCCAGTATCGACTGTTTGGCGACGCCTATGAAAGGCATAAGCGAGGGGTCGCCGAGCAGAGAGTATATCTCCCAGTAGAAGTCGGCGAAGGTGGATCCGCTGGCGGTGACAGCCCAGTTGCCGGCGGTGACTATCTGGCTTTGTGTCATTGCCTGTTCCAAAGAGGCTTCGCCATGGCTATGGAAAAGTCTGTCGAACGCACCCAGGGCAATGCTGTCGTATTCAGGGGTGAGGGAGGGCATGCCATGGGCACCCACAATCCAGTAATAGTCCTCGTCCCACAGGGTCTCGTTGCCGGCGCCAATCACACCTATGGCGCCGCCATTGGCTTTTCGCAATAGATGTTCGCCGAAGCAGTCACCTAAAAACTCATTGGTTCTGCAGCAGTTGTTGATGGAGAGGAACGGCATTCCGTTTTGTCTCATTGTGTCGACAGTGTATTTGTTGAGATTTGGTCTTATCCATCCTCCTGCCAGGCAATGTGCGGAGTAGTTCACAAGTCCAGCGCCTTGTCCCAGTTGGTCGATAATCGCCTCTTCCTGGTTTAGTGACGCAGGGTTGTAAAAGCATACGGTGTCGTGGTTGCTGTCGACCTCCATCAGACGTTCTTTCAGATAGTTGACACCTCCGTTTGTGGTTACTGGTGCCGGCTCGTTCTCCTCGAAGCCTGCCACAAGAAGGCTGCGACTCAGATAACTGTCGTCGTCTAGTCGATACTGCTCATATTTGAGAGTTTTGGCTATTATTGCGTTGAGGGTTGCGGTGTCAGACGCCGAAATGCGTCCCAACAGGGCGTCGGGAAGGATGTCGCCAGTGAACTCGACATAGTAGAGATCCGTTTGGTGGGGGCTGAGACCGCTGACCTGGTGCTGTCCGTACCATGAGGGAATTTCGTTGACGTCACCAACCAGCAATATGAACAGGGGAGCGGGCCTCTCTTCTGTCGCTTCGTCGTAACGGGTCTGTAGCATGGTTTTGATCTCTTCGTTGTCGGCATTGTCGACATACATCTCCTCGACAAGATAGCCCTCTTGTCGTTTCCACGACACCAGTGGCTGCAGGCTCTCTCTGAACATAGATGGGGCAACAACGACATACACTCTTGGCTCGTTGTCGACAGCGAGTGTGTTGCTATAGTCTTTTGTCGCTCTTGCTGGCTCCAGGGCAGACACTCCTGCAAGCAAGGGGTTTGTGCCGGCACAGCCTTTACTCCAGACAGAGCCGGGGCTGTACACTATCGCCGCGTCGAGATGGTGGCATACCTCCATCTCGCCGTTGCCGCCAATCCTGATTGGCGATATGGTGAGTAACGCCAGCCGGTTTCCCCGCATTTCTCCCAATGGCGACAACTGCACCGTCGCATCGCCGAGCTCATTCGACAAGGTTGCCATAGGGACCCCTGATATTGAACCGCTCTTGAAACGGGCTCCGGTGGCGAGTGCGATCTTCCCTGATTGAGGAAGAGTATTATCTATGATTTCCCATTTTTCATCGTTGATGATGACTTTTGGAGTGGCTCCGTGGGGTATCACAACTATGCGTCGGTATTGAGGCAGCAGGTATTCCCCTTTGCCATGGGTATGACTGTTGGCACCTTCAGCCACAGGGCATATCGTGCCGTCGTCGAGCTGCTTCAAGTATACTTTCCCAGTGTTGAATTCAAACTGTGTCAGTTGTTCGTCGGCATGAACCACATTTAATCCAGGAACTTCCGACCATTGGGCATGAAGTATGGCGCCATGGGGCGAAAACAAGGTCCATAGCAGCAACACATTTATTATTTTGTGACGGAAATTATTGATTATATGTGTTTTTATTGACAATGCCCTGATGTTTTTATTTTGCAAAAATACACAAAATAATCAATTACCCAGCCCCAAGCAGGTATACCTAAACGATTGCATGCCGTTTTTGACTCTCTTGTAGATCTCTTTTAACCCTTTTTAAACTTTTAATCCTCACATCCATTCTCAATGTTACTTTTTTTAGTAAATTTGCAAAATATATATAATGACAAGATTGTTTGCTGTGTACGCTAAATCAGTGATTTGGATAAAAAATATACGCTTTGGCGCAGGAGGCGAAGGAGAGAAAAAGTCTTTCGCCATGCGTCTCTTTGTGCTTGTGGCGCTCCTCGTTTCCGTCATGACACCTGCCCATTCGCAGATTGTAGATGACGATGTCATACAGGCAGACACTACTTTCGAGCCTCTCTATGTCGATGACAGTGTCGATTCGTTGGCGATATTCCGCGAGCGTATTGACGAGTTGACACGAATGGTCGATTCCAGCCACGTCGCCATTGCCACCATGCGTGGCCACATGCGTGAGTTGATTAGTTTGAAAGATTCACTCATAGCCATCAACGACCTCTATCAGAAGGAGCTTCGCGAGAAGAACCGTCTTATGTCAGAGCAGGTCTCTGCCATGCAGGACAAAGAGCGGCTTTTGGCAGAAAAAGAGGAACTCTATCGTCAGGCATTGACCAGCTCGTCCATCGACAAAGCCAAGTGGGAGGGAGAGCTGAAAGCCAAAGAGGCCAGCATTGACGCCAAGGCCAGAGAGATAGCCTATCTTCAAAAGGATATCGACTCCAAGGAGATTACCCTCAAGTCGCAGCGCGAGAACTACGAGCATGTTTTGAACGAGAAAGAGCACTACCGCCATTTAGTCGACTCGCTTCAAAAGCGTATCACCGCTGTCGAGATTGATATTATCCGCAAACAGGAGGAGAACAAATACCTGGAACAGAAAGCCAAAGAGGCCGAGGCAAAGACAGCCATCACCCTCAATAAAAAGAAGAAAGTGCGCCCCATACAAGGTATCGCCATGCGTTTCTTCCGCACTCCCGACTGGGACATCCGTCTCACTCCCAAGGCTGAGGAGCCAGGCAAATACGACAAGGTGGTGCGTAACCGCAACGCCGGCGACATCGAGTTCGACTTCGTAACAGGTGCCTCGGTAATGCTCTGGGATCTCACCGATATCATCAACAACAAGCCTGCCAAAGACACCGTATCCTCGTCGCGGCTACCCGACATCCCCCGCTTCGACCAGAAGTTCAACTACGACCTGGGAATTTATGTCGGTTTCGGCGGTTCCAACCTCTTCAAGAACTTTTATATCGGACCCAGCTTCCGTTTCGTCGACTTTTTCTACCTTACCGTAGGTGTCAACATCTGCGAGTACGAGGTCCTTATCGATGGCTACAAGGATGGTCAGTCGCTCGATGCGGTGCTGACCCTCGACGATATCACCGCCAAGTCGTGGCTCGTCAAGCCATTCATCTCGCTCTCTATAGACCTCGATTTCCTCTCATATATAAAGAAATAAACCACACAAACTTCCGTAATCCTTTCAATATCATCATATCATGAGTCAACCCTTCCTGATTTATAATACACTTACACGACAGAAAGAGCTTTTCAAACCCCTTACCCCCGACCATGTTGGCATGTATGTCTGCGGGCCTACTGTCTATGGCGACGCCCACCTCGGTCACGCCCGTCCCGCCATTACCTTTGATGTGCTCTACCGTTACCTCACCCATCAGGGTTATAAAGTTCGTTATGTGCGCAACATCACCGATGTGGGACATCTAGAGCACGACGCCGACGAGGGTGAGGACAAAATCGCTAAAAAGGCACGCCTAGAGCAGCTGGAGCCTATGGAGGTGGCACAGTTTTACACCAACCGCTACCATGAGGCCATGGACCGCCTGAACGTTCTTCGTCCCAGCATAGAGCCTCACGCTAGCGGCCACATCATAGAGCAGATCGAGCTTGTCCAGAAAATCCTCGATGCTGGATATGCTTATGTCAGCAACGGCAGCGTCTATTTCGATGTCAACAAGTATGCCGCCGACACCAAACAATACGGTCGCCTCAGCGGTCGTGTCATCGACGAGATGCTCTCCACCACTCGCCAGCTTGACGGTCAGGAGGAGAAACACAATACCGCCGACTTCGCCCTCTGGAAGAAAGCGGCTCCCGAACATATTATGCGCTGGAACGCCCCGTGGAGTGTGGGTTTCCCAGGATGGCACACAGAGTGCACGGCTATGGGCACCAAATATCTCGGTGAGATGTTCGACATCCACGGAGGCGGCATGGATCTCATGTTTCCGCACCATGAAAGCGAGATAGCACAGCAAACCGCAGTGACTGGTCACGGGCCTTGCCATTACTGGATGCACAACAACATGATAACCATTGAAGGCCAGAAGATGGGCAAATCGTTGGGCAACTTCATCACCCTCGACGAGTTCTTCAATGGCAGCCATATCAATCCTAAGGATGGGAAAGAGATGCTCGCCAAGGCCTACAGCCCCATGACCATCCGCTTCTTTATCCTCCAGGCACACTATCGCAGCACCGTCGATTTCAGCAACGACGCCCTCTTGGCTGCCGAAAAGGGGTATGCCCGACTTATGCAGGCCTTCAAGACTCTCCGCTCTCTGCAGCCCTCCAAAGAGAGCTCGGTCGACGTTAAAGGCTATCGCCAGCTTTGCTACGACGCCATGAACGACGATATGAACACTCCCATTGTTATCTCCCACCTCTTCGACGCCGCCAAGACCATCAATACCGTCAACGACCATAAGGCCACACTCACCAAAGAGGACATCGACGAGTTGACATCATTGTTCCAGACTTTTGTCTTCGATGTCATGGGACTTCGCGACGAGGCGTCGACCGACAATACCGCGCTTATCGACGGCCTTATGCAGATGATTCTCGATGTCCGTGCCACAGCCAAAGCCAACAAAGACTGGGCCACCAGCGACAAGATCCGCGACAGCCTCGGCCAACTCGGCATCGCCGTGAAGGATGGCAAGGACGGCGCCACATGGGAATTGAAATAACCTCCCGTCAGGTCACGTTATATCATATTATCTTAACTGTAATAGCGTTTCATCATGGAAAACTTAGTCCTTTTTGGTGCGCCTGGTGTAGGCAAAGGAACCCACGCCGGCATTTTGGCGGAGAAATACAATCTGCTGCATCTCTCCACAGGCGACATGCTGCGTTCCGAAATCCAGTCAGGCTCCCCGTTGGGTGAGCGTGTCCGCGCCAAAATGGAAAAAGGCGACCTTGTCGGCGACGATGTCGTCATAGCTCTTGTCGACAAAGCCCTGGCATCGACCAACTCAGGTGTCATCCTCGACGGCTTCCCCCGTACTGTCCAGCAGGCCCAGGCACTCGACTTCCTCTTCAAAAACCATGGCCGCCGCATGAGTTGCGTCATCTCTATCGACGCTCCTCGCGACGAACTCGTCCGCCGCATCCACGAGCGCGCCCTTATCTCGGGTCGCGCCGACGACGCCAACGACGCCACCATTCGCCACCGCCTCGAGGAATACGAGCAGAAAACCAAGCCCGTCATTGATTTCTACAAAGTCTCCGGATTGTTGGTGAGCATTGACGGCAGTGGCGAAATCAACCAGACAAGCATGAGGCTCTGCCGGATTGTCGACCACATCATCAAACATTCCGCCAAATAAAAACAGTATTAAATGTTAAAATAGCGGACTCATAGCGGACCCATACAGTATTCACAAGTTCATCTTTAATACCATATTTCGAATGGAAATAAAACAACAACTGAGCGATCTCATCTTCTCCAAAGGAGAGCTTAAGCAAAACGTATATCAATCCACCAAAGCCTCTTTCGAGCTTTTCCGCCACACCGCCCGCAATATAGTCTCCGCGCTTCAGGAGGAAAACCGTGGCAAAGGTAAAAATCTCGTATTTGAGTTCACCGACCGTGGCGACTTCGAGTTCGAGATCCGTTTCGCAAGCGATCTACTCATTTTCATGATGCATTCCAACGTCTTCGAGTTCTCCCGCAACCATGAGGTCATGAAGTCGCAATATATCCGCGAGAACCCAAGCCGTTCCTATTGTGGCGTCATACATGTGTACAACTTCCTTTCCGACTCTTTCCTCTATCAGCGCGACAACGACTTAGGTTATCTCATCGGCCGTATCTTTGTCAACTCCGAGAACCATTATTTCATTGAGGGCAAGCGGGAACTGGGAATGCTATACAACAATTTCAACACCTCTGTCATCAACGAAGAGTCGGTTTTGAGTATCGTCGAATCAGCTATCGAATACACCACCAATTTTGATCTTTTGACCCCTCCTTACGACGAAATCAAGGTGGTTTCAGTAGGCGAGATGCGGAATAGTTTTGATAAAAAATCGATGGTGACAGCCAAACGCTTAGGATTTAGATTTCAGGCAGATACGGATGTTTGATGTTAATTATCCACCGTCCTATGTGAAAAAAAATTTTGCCATGTCGGAAATTGTTTATACTTTTGCAACCGCTTTTGAGACTTGAAAATGCAAAAAAAAAGCGCTCCAAAGTGTTGACAATTTTTCAATTTCAAATAGCAAAAAAAGCTCCGTTCGTCTAGCTGGCCCAGGACGTAAGATTTTCATTCTTAAAATCGCGGGTTCGAATCCCGCACGGAGTACAAATAGAAAAAGAAAAAAATAGAAGTTATTAATTATGGCACATCACAAGTCAGCAAAAAAAAGAATCCGCTCCAGCGAGAAAAAAAGAATTGAGAACAGATATTACGCAAAAACCATGCGCAACGCACTGCGTGATTTCCGTGCCCTGGAGGATAAGGCTGTAGCCGTCGAAAGACTGCCCAAGATGGTTTCCATCCTTGACAAGTTGGCAAAACGTTCCGTTATCCACAAGAACAAGGCCTCCAACCTCAAATCAAAACTGATGAAGCAGGTCAACGCCATGTAATTTATTTTCATGGTAAAGATTAAAAAAAAGAGGATATTACTATCCTCTTTTTTTATATATATACTTGTCTCTGAAGCAACCATTTGGTTGTCCTTTTCTTTTGCCGCACAACTAATTACTCCTAGTCACATTTATTATTGCTATCCAAAAGTTATAATTAATCCGTCAGCTTATGAGTTTCTTTAAAACTATCTACGAGAAACTATACAAAATCAGATTCGTTTTTCCTCTCTTGTTTGTCATCGGTTCCCTCGTTGTTTTTTTCGCCATTTATCAGCAATCTCTATCGTTGATAATGGTAGGGGTTATTATTGCCGCTATTTCAGAGATCCTCATGGCGGTATTCCTTATCATGTCTTTGATACTCCTTCGTTTCCGTGTTGTGATAGCTTTCGCTTTGGCTATGATAGCCAGCGGAATCGTCTTTGTGTATGCGTTGCAATATCTTAAAGAAAAAAATGGGAAAGATATTGTCGAAATGGTCGACTCAATCGCCGATGATTCTTATGAGACTAATTCCGACGACAATAGCTTTCCTTTTGAGGGTGTTTATGACGAAACTAACAACAATGTCGAATTTGAGTCGGTGTCAGATGTTGCGGAGGAATCAACTGTAGAGGTGCCGGTGGAACCAGCTTAGAGCTCGTCGAGGTAAAGGTTACATATCGTTTCTTGCCTACGTTCAGAAAAAACAATCACCTTGTCCCAGTTTAAATAATAACCATTTCTATATCGACCGAATATTGCCATCGTTGTCGAAAAGGTCGTTGATGGTGCCGTGTGAGAGGTGTACCCCATGAATCCCTATCTGGCGCGCCCCTTCAAGGTTTTTCTCTATGTCGTCGATAAACACAGTCTCTTCAGGTTTTAGCCCTTGTTCGTCGATGATTCGTCTGAAGCCTTCCGGCGATGGTTTCCGGTAATGCATGAAGTGAGAAAAATATGCCGCATCGAAGCAGCGTTCGAAGATGTCGAAACCGAATTTCTTTTTAAGGCGTTCAGTGAAACAGATGTAGTTGATTTCGTTGGTGTTGCTAAACAAATATAGATGGTGCTTTTGTTTTAGTTTGAGCAAAAGCTCCACCCTTTCTGTCGGTACATCGATAAGTATTGCGTTGACGATTTCGTCGACCACTTCGTCGCTGAAGTCTTTCCCTGCCGCTTTGCGGATGTAGTCGCGGTATTCGGCGGGACTTATCATGCCTTTCTCGAAAAGGTCCATCTCCTCGGTTTGGAAATCTTTGCTGTAAAAGCGCCCAAGTTTTGAGACGCCATGTCTTGCCAGTGCCTCTTCTACGTTCTCGTAGCGTATGTCGTGGATTACCCCGCCGAAGTCAAAAATAATGTTTTTATATTGGTTGAACATTTTTGTCTTATGTTAGGTTAAAAAGGTTAGAAAGGGTTTAAATGTTAAAAAGGTGCTGCGGATTATCAGATGGTTATATTACCGCATCTTTGTTCCCGTTACCCTGGATGGTGTTTTTATAAAAAAAATATTCAAATTACTGAGTTATTGTGTATTGCAAGAATATGCTCTGTTTTTGATTTTGCAAAGTTACGATTTTTTTATTTTCCGCCATTCCCTGCCTTGTTTTGCAAGATGTTAGTGTCTTGTTCTACAAGAATGGCATAGTTGATTATCAATATTATATAACTGAAAATATCAAAAAAATGAAAAAAAATTTGTCAGAATAAAAAATTGTCGTACTTTTGCAATCGCAAAAAAGGAAAGGACTTCTAAATATTGCAAACGGTTCGGTAGTTCAGTTTGGTTAGAATACATGCCTGTCACGCATGGGGTCGCGAGTTCGAGTCTCGTCCGGACCGCCAAACAACGAGAAGCTCTCATTAGTGAGAGCTTTTTTTGTCTAGGTACGCAGGCAGTCATGTCTGCGGTATGGAATATCAAATCTGGAACTTCGAAATTCAATATTCGAAATTCAATTTTACTCCGGGGCTGACTGGTTTTGACAGCAAGGAGATGGATTTGTAAGCATGCAGGCTCACGCATCAGCAGCCTTGAAAACCGATGCGCAACAATAATTGGCGAAAATAACTACGCTCTTGCTGCCTAACCGAAGCACAGTAGGTAAGGCTTAATCCCCGCAACAGTTGCAGGGACAAGACGTCTCCCACAAGCCCTGACCGTCGGCGTGTGATCAGGAGGCGCTCGCAAAGACGGGATAGCCGGCATAAATCCTCGCATTGCCGTTGAAATTTTAGAGGATAAGGGTTGCCTTGGGTGTCCGCGTCCGGAGCCGCCTCGAAAATCAACCACGGAATAAGCATGTAGAAAGCACGTCAGTCGCTTGTTTGGACGGCGGTTCGACTCCGCCCAGCTCCACTTCCAATGGGAACCCGCTTCCCGATTTCGAAAAGAAAACACTGATAATCACAGAGATTGTCAGTGTTTTTCTCTTTTGTACACCCTCCCGCTCTCTAGACGGCTGTTTCCACCGGTTGCATCAGGATGGATGGTGCAGAAAGGTGTTGATAGTCTGACAAATATCCACACACCTATACAACCGGAAGGGTGTCTGCAAGGGAGGGGGATGGGTGGATGGAAAATGTTCAAAATCTGAGACCGTTTTTTCTCTGACTGAGACCAATTTTTGTCGTTGTAAAATATTGTCTAACATAAAATTGAAACAAAAATGACTATCACATTCGTTTGCAGGGCCACCAAGGTCAGTAAAAAGGACGGACTGACCTTCTTAACGTAGCCATCGCCAATCCCAAAAACAAAGAAGAATTGGCACTTACACTCTCCGGCCGTAAGACCGGATTGAGGCTAAGTGATTTTGTGAATGCCGCAAAGACCATTGGATTGGAAGAAAATTTGGTGCATAACCTTATCGGAGGTCTTCAAAAAGCGCTCCCAAAGTGGCAAATGTTGATAGCCAACTCCTTTCTGTCAGATGAGATGAAAAAAGAATATGAAGGGTTAGTAATGTACAGATTGTATCGTTTGCAGAATTAGGGATTATCTTCTAATTGGTCTGGTATTTTCTTTTGCTGCTATCAAAAGATATTTTTTGCTGCTACAAAAAGATTTTGTATATTTGCATCAATAAATAAAATACGAAGCATATGATATTAAAGTCTCATATAGAACAGGTTATATTAAATCAAGCCAGGCAAAACAGTTCAAAAAAGGATGAAATACAACGAGAAAATACGAGTTCCATCTATCCAGTAGATGGTTTTGCAAGCATTATTACAGGTCTTCGTAGATGTGGAAAAAGCACCTTGATGCGGCAGATGGCAGGACGATATACCAGAAAAGAATGTCTTTCTCTAAATTTTGAGGATATCAACCTGATTGGATTCACTGCCGACGATTTCAAGCGTCTGTATGCCTACATCCAGGATTCCGGAAGCCGAATTCTTTTTTTCGATGAGATACAGATAATAGATGGATGGGAGTTGTTTGTCCATCAATTGCTTCGCGAAGACTACACCGTATTTATAACAGGCTCCAACGCATCTATGCTCAGCGTAGAACTTGGAACCAACCTAACAGGAAGGCACATCTCCACCGAGATGTTTCCGTTTTCATATACGGAATACCTCACATATCTGAAGAAGACCTCGGGCAAAAAAGCTTTTATGCAATATCTCGCCGATGGCGGTATGCCAGAGTATCTTGCTTCAAAAGACAAGCGTGTACTGCTTACTATGCTGGATGATATACTGATACGCGATATTGCCATCAGGCACGGCGTACGGAATGTTGACCCACTGAGGAAACTGGCATCCTACCTGTTGACCAACATCGCCAAACCATATACTGCAAACAGGTTGACATCTGTTGCCGACGACGTAGCCACCTCATCGGTGCTTGAATATATCTCTTATATGCGCGATGCATATCTGATAGATTCTATAGTACAATACGCCACCAATGTACGCGCCACACAACGCAACCCCAAAAAGGTGTATGCAATTGACACGGGCATCTCTAATGCCGTCAGTCTTTCGCAAACCGACGACTATGGCCGCTTGTTAGAAAACCACGTGTTTCTCAATTTGCGGAAGCAACACAAAGGCCACATCTTTTACTACCAAGGTGCTGGCGAATGTGATTTTGTGGTGACCGACAGCCACAACAAACCATCATCGCTCTACCAGGTCTGCCTGGAGCTGACCGATGAAAACATGCAACGTGAGATAGGTGGACTGCGTGATGCAATGGGTGAACTCCATTTATCTTCTGGCACCATCGTAACCCTGTCAGACGAAGAGCGTCTGGAAGTCCCCGAAGGTACAATTGAGATTGTCAAAGCGTATAGTATTTGATGCCTTCGTAGTGGGTTCTTTGTGCTTTCTTTATGGTATCATTGTATCCTCTGTATGTGATTTGCTGTGATTTGCTGATTTAGGTTGTCACATTTGCGTCCTGCGACTGGATCAAGTTGACGGGTTAATAATTATCGACTGTTTTTTGTTGTCAGGAACGCACTCCTCTGTTTGCACTATTTCGTTTGCAATGTTCGTTTTTGGAAACAACCACACTCTACTTTGCTGCACAATCCTTAATCAGTTTCCGACCGGCTTCCGTCAGCACATACTTTTGGTTACGGGACTTTGGTTTGTCTAAAATAGTAGGGGTGGCCAGACCCGTTTGAATCAAGATGTCAATAGTTGTTCGTTTGAATCTTGACCTGTTTGTTTGTCCATACATTGCAACCAATTCGGTCAATGATGTCTCTTTTTGCAGAGCAACAAAGACCTTGAAAATATATTCAAGATTTGCTCCATCAACATAGGACATAACATAGGACACAACATAGGACATTTTTTGTTTAAGTTGCTCATTGTTAAGCGTATCAACATAGGACACAACATTAGACAAGTCTTCCTCAACAAAGTCTGGATGGCAGGGGATGTCTATCAAGAAATAAGCACGGTCTTCATCAGTCTTTTCGAACGTCGTGCCACGAGGAAACCAGTCGGGGTACATCACGGTCAAAGAACGAGATGAACCCAAAAAGGGAATGGTGTCAAAGGGGATGGATAAACTAAAATGAATCCAAGTAATTGTTGAACCCAGAAACAACCAGAATATGAATGCAGTAATATATGCACGAGTCTCTTCCACAGGGGACCGTCTATCAACCGAAAGACAAGTGATGGACTTGTCCGACTATGACGAGTTGTGCCGCTTATAATATAATGTATTATGAGATATTATATCGTGCACGATATAAATGTTAAAAAATTATAATTGTATGTTTTAAATGTTGTAATTGTGGAAAAGTTTGTATATTTGCATCGTGTACGATTGAAATTAATAACAAATAAAATATTGCAATTATGGAAATTAAAAGTTCTATCTACGAGTACAAAGCTGTTGCTTCCAACGGAAAAGAGATCGATTTTGCCCAGTTTGAGGGTAAACCCATGCTCATCATCAACACAGCCTCCAAGTGCGGATTCACCCCGCAATTTGACGCCCTAGAGCAACTCAACGAGAAATACCGTGACCGTGGCCTCGTCGTCGTAGGATTCCCTTGCAACCAGTTCAAGGAGCAAGATCCAGGCTCTGATGGCGAAATTGAGGAGTTCTGCCGCGTCAACTACGGTGTAACATTCCAAATTATGAAGAAAGTCGATGTCAACGGCAAGGATGAGAGTCCCGTCTTCACCTTCCTCAAAGCTCAGGCCCCCAAGGAAGAATACAAGGGCCTCAAAGCAAAAGCTGCCCATGCCATGCTTAAAGGTTTGAGCAAGAGTGTGGAAAAAGAGAGCGATATCCTTTGGAACTTTACCAAGTTTCTCATCGCTCCCGACGGCAAGACTGTTCTCCGCTATGCTCCAACCACCGAGCCTGTCGACATTGAAAAGGATATTGAAAAGTTGCTGAAAAACTGAAATTAGTATAATATAAAGGTTTTGCTCCACAAGGTTGTATGCTTGGCGGAGCAAAACCTTTAAAGATTATATCTTGCATGCTGTCGATATAAAAGATAATTACATCTTTATAATATATTTATTCCCATTGCTATAAATTGGTATGTATCCGCAATTGAAACTCGATAACCAGGTCTGTTTCCGGCTTTACACGGCCTCTCGGCTCATTACGCAGGCCTACCGTCCGCTGCTTGATCCGCTAGGCATTACCTATCCCCAGTACCTTGTTCTTATGGTTCTATGGGAGCACGGACATCAGAGGGTCTCAGACATCTCGAAGCGACTCTCACTCGAGAGCAACACCATCACACCCCTCCTCCAACGCATGGAGAAAGAGGGTATTGTAATTCGCCATAAGGATCCTGCTGACAGTCGCCAGACACTTGTCAGCCTTACCCGTAAAGGTGCCGCAATGGAAGAACGTGCCAAAGATATCCCCGCCTGTCTTGCCGCCTCGATGTCGGGCAAAGATTTTTGTCAAGCTGATGCCGAAAGCCTCGTAAAACAATTGGACTCAATCATAAAAATACTGAAGAAATGACCGACCTGTCAGCATACATGTCAGAGAGCATTAGAAACATTATGGGGCATGCATACCTCAACGTTCTCTCCAATCCCCACGAGGCGCGTTTTGTGGCGCGCATGCAGAAGGTTTTTATCCGCAGCGAGCGTCGTCGCAAGCAAGTGCTGAAGGACGATGGTCTCGAAGTGCCCCCTTTCCTCATCGCCAGTATAGCTACTGCGTGCAACCTACAATGCAAGGGCTGCTACGCCCGCAAGAATGGCATTGCCAACGATCCCGGCGCCCTTCAGAAAACGACCCTCTCGCCCCTCCAGTGGCAGACAATCTTCAAAGATGCTTCCGCCCTCGGCGTTAACTTTTGCCTTCTTGCCGGTGGAGAACCCCTCACTCGTCGAGATTTGTTGGAAACGATAGCTACCGTCGACGACATCATCTTCCCTGTCTTTACCAACGCCACCCTTATCGGTCCGCAGTACATAGAGTTCTTCCGTCGCCATCTTAACATCGTCCCCATTGTAAGTCTTGAGGGTGACGCTGCTGCCACCGACGATCGTAGAGGGAAGGGCGTATACCAGCGCGCACTTCTCTCCATGGAGATGCTCCACAAAGAGCACCTTTTCTTCGGCACATCCATTACCGTCACCACCGAGAACTACCTTGCTGTCACCTCCAAAGAATATTTGATGCAGCTTGCCGCTATGGGATGTCGACTGGTATTCTTTGTAGAGTATGTCCCCTTCGACGAAAGTACGCAGCACTTGGCATTTAATGACGAGCATGTCGCCCAGATGGAACAACTCCTTGAACAGTGTCGCGAAGAGGTCAAAGAGATGATATTCCTTTCATTCCCTGGCGACGAAAAAGCCCTTGACGGCTGTCTCGCAGCAGGCCGTGGATTCTTCCACATAGGTCCCGATGGTGCCGCAGAGCCCTGTCCATTTTCGCCCTTCAGCGACAGCAATGTGGCACAGATGGGGCTCAGGGAGGCGTTAAAATCGCCCCTTTTCTCCAAAATTCGTGCCGCCAAAGCCCTTGGATGGGAGCACACTGGCGGATGCACTCTCTTTGAGCATCGCGCCGAGGTGGAGGCGATGCTGAAGGAAGGGAAGTAAAATGTTTTTGTTTATGGTCAGAGTATATAGTTAATTACCTCATTGCACCCTTTTTTGTCATTGCCAATTTTTCGAGGGAAATGTTTTTTAGAGAATAATAATCGCAGAATAAATGGCATAACATAGGTTGCACAATTACGTTGTAGTGCTATTTAAACCCCAATCGGTCATTAGACTGACTGTTCAATCATTCTTGTTTTTTTTCTTTTTTTTTATTTTTGTCCTTGGGAAGAGGCAGATCTTTGCATGTAGCTTCAACTAAAGTAGACAGGTAGTCATGGTCGTCGACATCCTCGATATAGAAGTAGTCTTTGGCGCCCTCATAGGGAGGACGCATAACTAGGTTTCGAAGTTTGTCGCGTCCTGCTCCGGTAGGTTTGATATAGAAGCCGTTGTCGCTGATGAGACCAAAAATTTTGCCGTCACAATAGACACCATAATCGCCAAACATTTTCTTCGCCACAATTTCTCCCGCGCCACTGCATTGGTCGACAATATATTGTACAAAGTCAGGATTGCTTGCCATGGGATTGAGATTAAAGGTTTAAAAGGTTTGAAAGGTTAAAAGAGAATTTCGAATTTTGAATTATGAATTTTCACTGGTCACAGGTCACAAATTATCAGGTTTGAAGGATTAATACCTAAAATAGTTGTGGCGTCTCATCGAGACGCATTATCGGGTGATTATCAGCCCCCACAATGCACTTCGTTTTGTGTGGGGTTAATGAGATCAAGTCCCTTTGGGACTATTAGGTAAAGGATTCATCATTCATTATGATTATAACGGGATTTAATTAGTTTTATTTTTATCGATAAAAAAAGCGTAATTAAAATTATTTTGTATATTTGCATATGGAGAATACGGTGTAGAAACTCTGTATTCGACATAATTTCAACGAATAACAAAATATTAAGTGTATAGAAATGACTAAAAACACTGATTTTCGTATTGAGTCAGACCTTCTCGGTTCGAAAGAGGTTCCGGAGGATGCCCTTTATGGAGTCCAAACTACCCGCGCTATAGAGAATTTCCATATCAGTGGTCAGCTGATGAGCAATTACCATAATTTCATCCGTGGCATGGCATTCACCAAGAAGGCTGCCGCCATGGCCAACATTGAGGTCGCGATGATTTCCAAAGAGCAGGGTGAAGCCATAATCTGGGCTTGTGACCAGCTGATAGAGGGTAAATACCACGACCAATTCCCTATCGACATGATTCAGGGTGGCGCAGGCACCAGTACCAATATGGCTGCCAATGAGGTTATTGCCAACCTCGCCTTGGAGCGTATGGGTCACAAGCGTGGCGAATATCAGTTCTGTTCACCAAACGATGTTGTCAACGCCTCGCAGTCGACCAATGACGCCTATCCTTGCGCCATCCACATGGCACTAGCCCTCGAGCACCTCGAGTTTATGCCTCGTTTGGAGAAAATGATTGCCGCCCTTGATGCCAAGCGCGACGAGTTCAAGCATGTTGTCAAGATGGGTCGCACACAGCTTCAGGACGCTGTTCCCATGACTCTCGGTCAGACTTTCGGCGCCTTTGCCGACTCACTGCGTGGCGAGCTGAAAAATCTTCGCAGCACTGCCGACGAGTTCCTTATCGTCAATATGGGTGCCACAGCCATAGGCACCGGTATCTGCTCCAAACCAGGCTATAGCGAGGCTTGTATCAAGGCTTTGCGCAAAGTCACAGGCTGGAACATCAGTCTTGCCGACAACCTTATCGAGGCTACCAGCGCGACAACATGCATGATAGCTTACAGCAGCGCCATGAAGCGTCTTGCTATCAAAATCAACAAGATATGCAACGACCTCCGTCTTCTTTCCAGCGGTCCCCGCTGCGGTTTTAACGAGATTCATCTTCCCGAGCGACAGCCTGGTTCCAGTATTATGCCTGGCAAGGTCAACCCTGTGATTCCCGAGGTCATGAACCAGGTGTGCTATAAGGTAATTGGTAACGATATGTGTATCAGCCTGGCTTCCGACAATGGTCAGCTCGAGCTCAATGTTATGGAGCCTGTTATCGCCTACACACTTTTCGAGAGTATCCATCTCCTCGAGAACGGTCTCGACACCCTTCGCACCCTTTGCATCGAAGGTATACGCGCCAACGAGGAGCGTTGCCGTCAACTGGTGGAGCACTCTATCGGTATAGTCACCATGCTCAACCCCATCATAGGCTACAAGCAGAGCACCGCGATAGCCAAGGAGGCCAGTGAGACGGGCCGTGGTGTATATGAGCTTGTTTTAGAGCATGGCCTTCTCACCAAGGAACAGCTCGACACCATCCTTAAGCCTGAGAACATGCTTAAACCCGTCGATTTGGCGACACTGAAGTCGGAATAAGGCGAATAAATAATGAAAAACTCAACACTTTATAATATAGTGCATAATTCAAAAACAATTAAAATCAGGAAAGGGCTTGACATCCCCATTCCCGGAACGGCGGAACGACATGTTACGCTATTGCGACCTGATGGCTACACATACGCTGTAAAGCCTACCGACTATGTGGGAGTGGCTCCCCGTCTGCTGGTGGCTGAGGGTGACAATGTGCTGGCAGGATCTCCGCTGTTCGAGGACAAAAACAATCCAGGAGTCCCCTTCGTGTCGCCTGTCAGCGGCACAGTCAAAGCAATAATGCGTGGTGAGAAAAGGACTTTGCTTGCTGTCGTTGTCGAACCCAACGAAGGTATGCAGAAAAGCCGCTGTTTCGACCCTGTCGACCCAAGCGACAGCGACAAAGACACTATTGCAAAAACACTTGTCGAATCAGGATTGTGGAACCTGTTGCGCCAACGTCCCTTCGGCATAGTGCCGCGCCCTGGCAGCTGCCCGAAAGCAGTGTTCATCTCGGGTTTCGACAGCTCTCCTCTGCCTGTCGACTATGACTTCATTTTGAAGAATGACTTTACCCTACGAAAAAGTCACGAGGATTTCCAGTGGGGCATCAACGTTCTTGCGAGGTTTGCGCCTGTACATCTGTCGCTAAACGGCAAAACGCAGCGCGATTCTTTCCTCGCCTCTGTCGCCAACGCCGACATCCACTTCTTTGAAGGACCTCATCCTGCCGGCCTTGTCGGCACCCAGATAGCCCACATCGACCCCATCAACAAAGGCGAGACGCTGTGGACCGTCAACGCTCAGGACGTTGCCATTATCGGCCGACTTTTCCGCACCGGCAACTACAATCCGGAACGTATTGTGGCATTCTGTGGCCCCGATGTTGACAAGCCTGAGTATTACAGCCTTATTAGTGGTGCTGACCTGCCGACAATAGTCCTTAAAAACGGCAGCGGCAAGCAACGCATTATCTGTTGCGACGTGCTCAGCGGTGTCTCTATCAACGGAGGTTTCCTCTCGGCATCATGCGATAAGGTGTGCTACATTCCAGAGGGCGACTACTACGACTTCATGGGTTGGCTACGACCCAACTTCCGCAAATTCAGTTTCTCACGCACCTTTATTAGCGGTTTTTTCAAAAACTCCAAACTCGGTGCCAAAATGCAGTACGACACTGGCCGCCATGGTAGTCAGCGTCCTCTCTTTGTGACTGGAGAGTTTGAGAAACTGGTCCCGCTCGACATCTATCCCATGCAGCTCATCAAGGCTTGCATAGTAGGCGACATAGACCTTATGGAGGAGCTGGGAATATATGAGGTGGAACCTGAGGATTTGGCTCTTTGTGAATTCGCCGACACTTCGAAAACCGAAATCCAAGCGATTGTACGCAACGCTTTGGAAAAAATCAGAAAGGAGAGTTGACATGTTTCTGAGAGATTTTTTTGACAAAAATAAGGCCGACTTCAGCAAAGGCGGTCGTTTTGAGAAACTCTCCTCGACCTTCGAGGCTTTCGAGTCCTTTGCCTTTACTCCCAACACCGTCACTGGCGGCAGGGTGGGCTCGTGCTATCGTGGATGTCATCTCCGCGACGCCGTGGACCTCAAGCGTACCATCATCATGGTTGTCATCGCCTTGATGCCGGCATTGCTCTTTGGCATGTGGAATATTGGTCACCAGACAGCTCTGTCGTACGGTCTCGACTGGGGCTTCTGGCACCAGTTCTGGTTTGGCTTTTTGCGTATGTTGCCCATCATCGTGGTCTCATATGTCGTTGGTCTTGCCATAGAGTTTCTCTTCGCCGAGATACGTCATGAGGAGGTCAGTGAGGGCTTTATAGGCACAGGTCTTATCATATCGATGATAGTCCCTGTCACTGTACCTCTGTGGCAACTGGCTTTGGCTGTTGCTTTCGCTGTCGTTATCGGCAAGGAGGTCTTTGGCGGCAGCGGCTATAATTTCCTCAATCCGGCGCTTGTCGCCCGTGCATTCCTGTTTTTCAGCTACCCAAGTCACATGTCGGGCGACAGTGTGTGGGTGGCCACGCCCTTCCACTTTTCGGGCGATATTGTTACGGGAGCCACACCTCTCGGTCAGCTCATGGCTGGTCAGTCACTTAGCGCATCGCCCCTTGACATGTTCCTTGGTACCATTGCCGGCAGCACTTGCGAGACATCGGTTGTTGCCATCCTCCTTGGCGCCTTGTTGCTACTTGTCACTGGAATAGCCAGCTGGCGCATCATGCTCAGCGTGGTGATAGGTGGTGGCGCTATGGGGTTGCTCTTCAATGCCATTGGAGCCAACGAGTATATGGATATGCCGTTTTACTACCACTACCTGATGGGTGGTTTTGCCTTTGGATGTGTCTTTATGGCCACCGACCCTGTCACGGCGGCGCAAACCAATACTGGCAAATGGATTTACGGTTTTCTTATAGGTGCCTTCGCAGTGCTGCTGCGTGTGTTGAATCCCGCCTATCCTGAAGGCATGATGCTTGCCATCCTGCTTATGAACTGCTTCGCACCCCTTATCGACCACTGTGTTGTCGCCGCCAATCGCAACCGTAGGAAAAAACGCTGGCTTGCCGCAGAAAGGAGGACTATCTGATGAAGAATTATTCTAACAAATATATGTTGTTATATGCCCTCGGACTTTCTGCTGTGGTGGCTATATTGCTCACCGTTGTCAGTGTCAGCCTCAAGGCGCGGCAGACACGCAACCAGCAGGCAGAGACCAAGCAGATGATACTCAAAACCATCGGCATCGAGGCCTCAAGGGAAAACGCTGAAGTACTCTACTCCGAGCATATCAAGGATACGGTGACCTCCAAGGGTCTGCCTTATTACAAATACAGCCATGGAATCATCCTCCCAATGAATGGTAATGGTCTGTGGGGTCCTATCTGGGGCTATCTTGCTCTAGACAGCACTATGACTGTGGTAGGCGCTGTATTCGACCACCAAGGCGAGACTCCTGGCCTCGGCGCTGAGATTGCCACCGATAAATTTGCCAACCTTTTTGTTGGCAAAAAGATGGACGAGCACCCCATAATTCTTATCAAGAATCCAGAGATGAGCAGCGATTATGTGGTTGATGCCCTCAGCGGAGCGACAATGACATGCAATGGAGTGAACGATATGCTTATAAAAGCTTACAACCAATACAGCGATTTGTTTTTTATGTGCGAAAACAGTCAGGACACGACAACACTAACTATGGAGGAGGAAGAGCTATGAAGAAAACAGACCTAATAAAACTCCCTATGGGCAAAAACAACCCTATCACGGTGCAGGTTCTCGGTATCTGCTCTTGCCTTGCTGTGACAGCTCAGCTCAAGCCTGCCGTGGTTATGGCTATCTCAGTCACTGTCGTCGTGGCTCTCGCCAACCTGATAATCTCTTTGCTTCGCAAAACCATTCCGCCCCGAATCCGCATTATCGTTCAGCTTGTCGTTGTGTCGGCTTTGGTCATTCTTGTCAACCAGGTGCTCATGGCTTTTGTGTATGACGTCAGCAAACAGCTGTCGGTCTATGTCGGACTGATTATCACCAACTGTATTGTCATGGGTCGTCTGGAGGCTTTCGCCATGTCGAACAAACCATGGGACTCATTCCTCGACGGTATTGGCAACGGTCTGGGCTATGGTGTGATACTCGTCATACTGGGTTTTGTCCGTGAGCTCTTCGGCAGGGGCACTTTGTGGGGCTATCCAGTATTTGAAAAACTGGGACTCTACAATATTGGCTATGAGAACAACGGTTTTGTGATTATGGCTCCCATGGCGCTTATCCTCGTCGGCATAATAATCTGGATTCAGCGCAGCCGCAACAAAGAACTACAAGAATAACCTTAACGTTAACTTTAACCTTAACTGTCAATGGAATACTTCAACATATTCATCAAGTCGATTTTCATCGACAACATGATTTTCGCCTTCTTCCTCGGCATGTGCTCCTACCTTGCCGTGTCGAAGACGGTGAAGACCTCGTTCGGTCTTGGTGTGGCGGTGTCATTTGTGCTGCTTATCACTGTGCCTGTCAACTATCTCATCGATAAATACCTGCTCTCTCCTGGAGCGCTGGCATGGCTTTCGCCCGCTCTTGCCGATGTCGACTTAAGTTTCCTCAGTCTCATATTGTTTATCGCTGTCATCGCCGCCATTGTGCAAATGGTTGAGATGATTGTCGAGAAATTCTCGCCGGCGCTCTACAACGCCCTTGGTATTTTCCTGCCACTTATAGCTGTCAACTGCGCTGTCCTCGGCGGCTCGCTGTTCATGCAGCAAAGGGCATACAGCAATATTGGCGAGGTGACATGTTTCGCTCTTGGCTCGGGCATAGGATGGCTTGTCGCTATCGTCGGCATCGCCGCCATACGTGAGAAGCTGCGCTATTCCGCCATCCCGCCGGCCCTTAAAGGAGTAGGAATAACTTTCATCATCACGGGACTTATGGGCATGGCTTTCATGTCCTTTATGGGTATTAAACTGTAATTTGACAGACTTCTTTTTTATAGAACCTGATCTTATAAGTAATGTTTAAAGTTTAACGTGTAAAGATGTCTCATGATTCACGGTCAATAATATAACTGTTAATATTGTGATTTTTTTGAAATGACACAGACTATTATATCCGCTTTGGCGATTTTTCTCGTTGTGATTCTTGTCCTTGTGGCTTTGTTGCTGGTTCTACGAGCCAAGCTTATGCCTCAGGGCAATGTCACTATCACTGTCAATAATGACAAAAAACTATCTGTTCCTACTGGCAACAGTCTGATTTCCACTCTTGCCGAACAGCATATTTACCTCCCATCGGCATGCGGAGGCAAAGGGTCCTGTGGACAGTGCCGCTGCCGTGTGCTTAGTGGCGGCGGTAGCATACTGCCCACAGAGGTTGGCTTTTTCTCGCGCAAAGAGATACAGCAGGGGTGGCGCCTCGGATGCCAGACCAAGGTGAAAGAGGATATGTCTATAGCTGTCCCTGACAGTATTTTAAGTATCAAGGAGTATGAGTGTACTGTTATCTCCAACCGCAATGTGGCTTCGTTCATTAAGGAATTCAAGGTTCAGCTGCCTCCTGGCGAGCACATGAACTTTGTGCCTGGCAGCTATGCTCAAATAAAGATACCTGCTTTCAATATCAAATACAGCGATTTCGACCGTGATTTGATAGGTGCCGATTATGTCGGGGCGTGGGAGAAAAACAAAATGTTTGACCTTCGTTGCGTCAATACAGAACCAACAGTGAGAGCCTATTCCATGGCCAACTATCCCGACGAGGGCGATGTCTTTATGCTCACCGTCCGTATAGCCACCCCGCCTTTCAAACCCGATCGTTCCGGTTTTATGCCTGTCAATCCGGGTATAGCCTCATCGTACATCTTCTCGCTGCGTCCTGGCGACAAAGTGATCATGTCGGGTCCTTATGGTGATTTCCATGTTCGCGGTACTGAGGACAACACATGGACTGACGACCCGACTGGCAACGAGATGATATGGGTCGGTGGCGGCGCCGGTATGGCACCTCTGCGTGCTCAGATAATGCATCTCACCCGCACTCTGAAATGCTCTCACCGTCCAATGCATTACTTCTATGGAGCCAGGGCATTGAACGAGGTGTTCTATCTTAATGATTTCCACCAGCTGGAAAAAGACTTTCCAAACTTCCATTTCCATCTTGCCCTTGACCGTCCTGACCCTGCCGCCGACAAGGCAGGTGTCGCCTACACTCCAGGCTTTGTCCACAATGTGATGTATGACACCTATCTCGTCAACCATCCCGCGCCGGAAGACATTGAGTACTATATGTGCGGTCCCGGCCCAATGTCGAAGGCTGTCACCAATATGCTTGACAATCTCGGCGTTCCTCGTGAAAGCATAATGTTTGACGATTTTGGTGGTTGATTCATTGAACAAAGTAAGACAACATCGATGAAGGAGAGAAACAATTCACTTATAATACTTAAATCGACGCTTGGCAGGCTGCCTTCGTACTACTGCGAGTTGGAGAACAGTATGGCGCGTGGCGAGGAGTATGTGTCGTCAACCACCATTGCCGACAGTTTGGGCCTCAATCCCATCCAGGTCCGCAAAGACCTGGCGGGTATAAGCTCAGAGCCCGGTCGCCCTAAGTTGGGTTTCCGTGTGGACAAGCTCTTTGATGATCTGAAGTCTTTCCTTGGCTACGATTTTTACGACGAGGCTATCTTGGTTGGTGTAGGATCTTTGGGGCATGTGTTGATGCAATATGGGGGGTTCAACAGCTATGGTTTGGGAATCGTGGCGGGTTTCGACAGAGAGCCTCACGACAAAAAGGTGGCTGGCAAGCCGGTCCTTTCTATGGACCAGTTGCCTTCGTACCTCCAAATGACGCAAATTGTTATTGGTATTATCGCTGTTCCCGCCCCCGAGGCACAGAGTGTCGCCGACTTGTTGGTGAAATCGGGTATCAAGGCAATATGGAATTTTGCTCCCACCACGCTCAATCTGCCCGACAATATTTTGGTGAAAAACGAGAATCTCGCCGCATCTCTCGCCGCACTAACTACTGAGCTGCGTCGCAGGGGAGTATAATGTTTCCCGCTACTCTTCGAGCAGCATTTTGCAAGCCAAGGCTATCGCCGCCTCACGGTCTGCGGCGATATTGCCCATAGACAGAATCTCCTCTCCCATTTTCACTACGCTGAAGGAATAGCTTTCGTCGCGGTCTTTGAGCTTGTCGCTGGTTAGTAGGCTTTGGCTCTTTTCACCGTTGTCGAAGTAGATGAATTCATCGACATGTATCCCACTGTCAGGTTTGGTGCACTTGAGTTTTATCACGCATAGTGTGTCGTTCGACAGCACTATCTCGCCTACGGGGATCACACCTTCGCCGTAGATGTCAGCAATGCGCTGTTCTGCTGCGGTTTTTGCGACGACGCTAAGGTCTCTGGGCTCTTGTTGATGGCAGGCGACGGCAATAACCGCCAAGACTGAGATAAGAATGATCTTTTTCATTTTTTTTCTTCTATGACTTATGGGCTAATGAGAGGAAGAACGGTTCGCCGCTGTAGGGGACTATTTCTATAGTATCAATAGAGCATCCCGCTTCCATAGCGTCTTTCTCGGTGCATTTCAGGTGGTCTATCAGTATGCCGGTTCCTGTCCATTTGAAATAGGCCTCTTTGCGGGTCCAGATGCGTGCGAATTCCTTTTCGGGGTCGGTGCAGGCGACAACGGCGGCTCTCTCTTCATCGTTCAGAGCCCTTTCCAGCAGGCTGTCGCTAAAGCGTCGACGACCTTCTACGTCGATACCTATCTCCTTGTCGCTTATAGCTGTGACAATGGCTTGGCGGCAGTGGCTTATGTTGAACCATATCCCTTGGTGATTGGTTATGTAAGGCTTGCCATGCTCGCCGAAACGGAATAGGGGAGGGTTTGAGAAGAGCCCTTCCGTTTGGGAAATGTCATAATTCTTTATAGTAATGCTGTCCGAGCCTATCTCGTCCATGTTGTTGTTGATGGCATAGGCAAGCATTGCGTAGCTCATGGCCTGTTCCCGTTTGCGTGACAGTGTCTTCATGCCATCGACGACCTCTTGTTGCTGAAGCGGCATCCATGTCAGCATACGGTTGAGCTCTTCATCTCCCGCTGCGTTGAAGTAGTATATCAGCATTTTCAAAAAAGAGGGTGTCGGACAGACACCCTCTTGCTATTCTAATGGTTTGTTGTTTCCGTAATTATTGTGTCACTCTTTCAAGCCACTTAACCATGCAAAGCATGACTATCATTGAGAGCAGGCAGACGCCCATGAACACACTCCAGCAAATCCATATGGGGAAATTGGTGTACATGAGAGGACCAATCCAGAGCAGACCATTACCAACAGCTGTGGCACCGAGCCACAGACCCTGGCAAAGACCGAGCAGATTCTTTGGAGCCACTTTTGACACGAAACTCAATCCCAGAGGGCTTATGAAGAGTTCGGCGACAGTCATGAAGAAATAGTAGACAATGAGAACCCATGCACCTGCTTTGGCAGCGGCGGCGTCGGCGGCGGTGGTGATTTCAGGATTGGTGAAATCGGCTGCTGAGGGATAGCCGGCGCTTTTGCAGAAAACGGTCATAAACAGGTAGGCGATGGCAGCAATACCCATACCGATGGCAATCTTGCGAGGAGTGGAGAATTTGCGGCCCCACTTTGTTGCGAAAAGCCACATGATGGGGAAGGTGAGCAGACATACAAAGAACGGGTTGACAGCTTGCCAAACCTCTGGTGGGAAGAGCGATGTGTTGACGAAGTCACGAGCGAAGAGCGACATGGAGGTGCCGTTCTGGTGGAATGACCACCAGAAGAAGACAGCGATAACAAGGACTGCGAAAAGTGCATAGAGACGCTGTTTGAGTTCTTTTGCCATAGCGGCTTTCTCTTCTGGGGTGTAGGAGACACTTTCGGTGCTGACTTTCTTTGCCGGTGTTGGGAATTTCTTCTTGCTGACAACGAAGATGGTCAGAGAGATAAGCATAGCGGCGACAGAGGCTATGAAGGAATAGTGAACGCCAGTGTTGAACACATCGAGGTAGCTTTGGCATTGTGCCAAGGCGGCAGCGCTTTCTGTCGGGAAGGTGATGTTCATGGTGCCGAAGAGTTCGGTGATTTTTGCGATGGCTTCGGGAGCCATGGCTACTCCGGTCTCGATGGAGGCGATGTACTGATGGCAGAGAGCGGGGAGGTCAGCGTTGTAGGCCATGCCGTTAACGCCGAGCCACCAGCTGCGGAGCAGAGGGGCTACGAAAGGAGCGATAAGACCTCCGACGTTGATGAACATGTAGAAAATCTGGAAACCAGGGTCGCGTTTGCTTTTGGCTTCGGCAAGAGCCTCGGGACCATGCTTGGCAGCCTCGACTTCAAAGTTGTCATACATCTGACCTACGATGGCCTGCAGGTTGCCTTTGAAGAGGCCGTTGCCGAATGCAATCATCAGCAGAGCGAAGCAGGTGAGGGGCAGTAACCAGTTGATGTTGCCCGATGTTGCCAGGATGGGGATGGCCAGAATAACATATCCGGCAGCCATTACAAGAAGACCTGACTGAATGGTGGTCTTGTAGTTCTGGGTACGGTCGGCAATGATACCGCCTACAAGGCTGAGGATGTAAATTCCGCAATAAAAAGCGGAGTAAATTCCTGTTGCGACACTGTTGCTCAGTCCGAACTTTGAACAGAGGAACAGAACCAGCACGGCATTCATGATGTAGTAGCCAAAACGCTCTCCCATGTTGCTCAATGCGGCCGCAATTAATCCTTTGGGATGTCCTTTCATGGTTTTAATAATAATTGATTAATAATATTTTAATTTGTTTTTTTTGCTTTTGGTATGGATTAATTATTATGCAAATTTACTAAATTTTTTAATATTTGGCGTGATAATCTTATTATTTTGTATTTTTGCACAATTATAAATAGAAGTATGAATGCCTTTAACGATGTGATTCTCTCGTCAGTCTCAGCACTTGAAAGGGGTGGAATATTGCTATATCCCACAGATACTATCTGGGGTGTTGGCTGCGACGCCACCAACAGCGACGCTGTTGAGAAAATATATCTTATCAAGCGCCGCGACCACACTAAAAGTATGCTTATTCTCTGCTCCGACATCGCCATGGTTGAGAGCTATGTGGGAAGGGTGGGGGAGGCCGCCATGTCTCTTTTGCTCGACAGCGAGCGTCCCACTACAGTGATACTGCCGGTTGAAGGAGAGGGCCTGGCTTGTAATCTTATTGCCTCCGACGGCACCATAGGGATTCGTATTCCGCGCATGGATTATTGTCAGCGACTTCTTCATGATTTCAGGCGTCCCATTGTCAGCACATCGGCTAATTTCTCAGGTGATCCATCGCCCTCTTCGTTCGAGGATATCGACAGCGCTCTTGTCAACGCTGTTGATTTCGCTGTCCCGCGGATTTATGAGTCGTCCACTCAGACGGGGTCCTCTCGTATAGTGAAACTGACTTCCGACGCAAAGATTATTGTCATACGGCCTTAACACTCATATGACTATCAGACTGAGATAGCCGCCATCGTTTTAAGGAAAACTAAAGAGCCCCACATTGCGTCAGGCATAATGTGTGGCTCTTTAAGATGTTCTTTATACTATAGAAAAACTATTTTTTCTTCGGTTTTAGGGTCGGAGATTGGATTTCGACAGTTTTAGGCTCAATTGCTTTCTTTGCTTTTTTGTCTCCACGGTCAAGGGGGTTGCGAAGACCAAGAATTTGGTATCCTTGTTCAAAGCGAATGTCGACAGGGATATTGGCTTTGCTGATTTTGTTCAGGACCTTTTGCAATTCCGGACGCACAACGCCGTTTTTAGCGGCATACTCTTGCGCCGCCTTATAGTCACCATTACCCTCTGTTGTCAGAACGCGTTCAGCCCATGCGGCAATAGCGGAATTCATCTCTTTGATATTTACACTATAGCGACCGTCTTTCTCCAATGTGATGGCTTTTCTGGAATTCAGAAAGTTGAAACACATGATGTTGGCGATGCCGTGGGCTTCTGTGGCGCCAAAGCGTACGCTGCGTATCAGGCTTGCTACATAGGTTACATAGGCGTCCTCGACGGTGATGTCTTTGATTTCACCATTCTCAATCATTTTTTGCACCAAAAAGAGTCCGCAGATGTCTGCTTTTGCCTCTTCCCAGGCGCTGTACTGGTTCTGCAAAGCCTCTCTCACGGTGCCTTTGCCAGTGATGGTTTGTTTGATGCCAAGACCATGAGCCACCTCGTGGAAGCAGACATTGTTGAAGAAGGCGTTGAACTTGATGTTTCCCTGTTGGTTTTTGCTTATTGCCAGATCGGCAATAGGTTTAACAATCATATCGAATTTTGCCTGCATGGCGTTTCTGAGCTGCAAACGGCGTGTGCCGTGACTCAGCTGCACCTTTTCGTCATTAGGCAGGTTTATGGCTATTGTTTTACCTGCTGCGTTGCAGTCGCCAGCATAGTAAATCACATCGTAAACGTTTATATCGCTGTTTGTTCCTGGGCGTTCTTCTTTGTATTCTGGTTTGCAAGGCAGCATTCTCTGCATTTCGGGCAATAGTTCGGTATAATGTTTCAGACGCTCGCTCCATTCTTTGTCTTTGATCAACACAAAAGCCTCATAGGCTGTCTTGTAACCGTATAGACCGTCTTCGTAATTCTCAATGGGTCCGAAAACGAAATCCAGTTGGCTGTCTTTCATATCCATCCATGCGATGTCGCTATTCAGGTAATCATCGGTTTGCAGGGCTTCACGTTTTGCCATGAGATATTCTCTCAGACTAGGGTTTTCGGCAATGCTGATGGCTTTGTCAAGCAACATATCCACCTCCATCAGCTGTCTGCTGTAGGCTTGTGAATAAGGGATCACAATGAGATTCCCTTTTATGTCACGGCGGAGAATGGTGTATGGGCTTGTCTTGAGAGGATTTTTCAAGCTCTCGAATTCTTTTTTGGTCATGTTTGCCGGGTAGAAGTTGGCTCCCTCGGGTTTGTTTTTGTAGTTGGGGAGGAACGGCTTGTTGCCGTCCATGCGGTCCCAAGCGCCGTAGTTTATTTTGGCGTATTCGTACATGTTGAGGTCTGCAAGGGACTCCAGCTTGGCTTTGTTCTCCAAACCGAAGCATTGCTCCCAGTAGAGTTCGTCCATGATGTTGGCAATCTGTATGAATATGGTCACAAGCTCACGGTCTTGCTCTGATAGTGATTCCATGTCGTATTTGAGTGGGTACACTGCATATTGACGCACTTTCGAGGCGACATCATCCCTCTTGTCCTGTGCTTGGGATTGCTGAAAAATCGAGGCTATTGTCATTATGGCCAATAGCATTAAGGCGGTTTTTTTCATTAACATATAGTGTTTGTTGATTATTCGATGAGTTGTTTCTGTTTTTTTCTCTGGGCAGAAGCTATTATATCTCGCTGTTTTGGAATCTATGGTTTTTGAGCATTTTTTGCACTTGCTTGTTTTCCGCTGTCTGCAGAAGAGCCTTGCCGTAGCGCATGTTGTGAGTGTCGGTACCCAAGTATTCCGACATGCCGTGCTCGATGTATTCGAATCCTTTCTTCATGGCCGACTTGCCATAGAAGCCGTTAAGTGATAATATGTTGACTTGAAAAGCGATGCCCATCTGTTTCATTTTCATGATTTGTTCACTGTGAATGTTGAGGTATGGGTATCGTTCAGGGTGAGCCAGAATAAGCTTGTAGCCCATTTTGATGTATTCCTCGAAAAAAGGCAGAGGTGCGAAGTCGTTGAAGTGCAGCGAGAACTCGCAGAGCAGTCTTTTCCCTGGAAGAGTCAACACGTTGTCGGTGCCGGGAATACGGGCGAATTTGTCGTCAAAACGGTATTCTCCCGCCACCTCAGCCACTTCCGGCATATTATTTGCGTCTTCTTTGGCAATTGCCTTCTTCAGCTCTGCAAAACGATGCTTGATGTCATCTTCGTTGTTGGGGTAGTGCGCTTGGAAGTGAGGAGTGAAGTATATTTTCTTGAAACCAACAGAATAAAGAGTTTTTAAACAATTGATGGTTTCGCCTATATTGCTTGATCCATCGTCAACGCCAGGCAGTAAGTGGCAATGCATATCTGTGCCCAGAGGGTCGAAGGTCTTGTTTTTGTTGAATAGTCTAAACATAGTTGTCTATTAGTTGAGTTGGTTTAGTCGATTGTATTATAGTATAATTAGAATAATGGTGTTAGATGCTTTCTTTTGCAGAGTAACGTTACTATTTCCTTTTTATTATAAAAAGTTAAAAATATATTCACACAGACCTTCCCTGGTTCGCCCATGTTCTTGCGGGCACTTACCCCTTAAACGAAAAAAAGGATATCCTTGAATGGATATCCTTCTTTAGTTATGTTGACGAAGTCGTCTGCGGTGTTATTGTCTGCGGTGGCCGCCGTTGTTGCCACCATCGCGACGCTGACCGCCATTGCCGCCTTCACGGCGTGGACCATGGTTGCGGCCGTGGTCGTTACCGCCGTTGCCACCTTCGCGGCGTGGGCCACGAGCGGGTTTCTCCTCTTCGTAGCCTTCGGGCTTGGGAAGCAGCGCTTTGCGGCTCAGCTTCAGTTTGCCGGTCTTTTCGTCGATGTTGATAATCTTCACTGTGATGATATCGCCTTCATGTATAAGGTTTTCAAGGGTGTCGGTGCGTTTCCAGTCGTATTCGCTGATGTGCATCAAGCCCTCTTTGCCAGGCAGGAATTCGAGGAAAGCTCCGAACTCGACAATACTGACAACCTTGGCGTCGTATATCTGTCCCACTTCGGGAACGGTGCAGATATCGTTGATCCATTTGACGGCGGCTTCGATGTCTTCTTTGTTTTGAGAGGCGACGTCGACAACGCCGAATTCACCTTCTTCCTCGATGTTGATGATGGTGTTGGTCTCAGCCTGGATTTTCTGAATAACCTCACCACCCTTGCCGATGACGGCACCGATAAAGTCTTTGGGAATGCGTATCTGGACGATACGAGGCACAAAGGGCTTGTAGTCTTCGCGAGGTTCGGCGATGGTTTCCTGAATATGGTCAAGGATATGCAAACGACCTTGGCGAGCCTGCTCGAGAGCTTTGGCGAGGACATCGTAGCTGAGTCCGTCGACTTTGATATCCATCTGGCATGCGGTGATACCGTCGCGGGTGCCGCAGACTTTGAAGTCCATGTCGCCGAGGTGGTCCTCGTCGCCGAGGATATCGCTAAGCACTGCCCATTTGTCGCCTTTGGAGATGAGTCCCATGGCGATGCCGGCGACGGGTTTGCGTATCTTGACACCGGCGTCCATAAGAGCAAGGCAGCCTGCGCATACTGTTGCCATAGATGACGAGCCGTTGCTTTCAAGGATGTCGCTGACGACACGGATGGTGTAGGGGCATTCTTGTTCGCTGGGCAGCACCTCTTTGAGTGCGCGCCATGCAAGGTGGCCGTGGCCGACCTCGCGGCGGCTGAGTCCGCGATTGCCTTTGACCTCACCGGTAGCGAAACCTGGGAAGTTGTAGTGTAACAGGAATTTACGCATACCTTCCACTACAGCTCCGTCAATCATTTGCTCGTCGAGTTTGGTGCCGAGAGTCACTGTCGAAAGCGACTGGGTCTCGCCACGAGTGAAGATGGCGCTGCCGTGTACTGAAGGCAGGTAGTTGACTTCGCTCCAGAGGGGGCGTATCTCGTCAAGTTGACGGCCGTCGAGACGTGTGCGTTCCGCCAGAACCATGTCGCGCATAGCTTCGCGCTCGGTGTCGTGGTAGTAGCGGTCGATCATGAATTTGATCTCATCGGTGAGAGTCTCTTCGGTATAGTTGGCGTCGATAAACTCTTGTTTGATGGCCTCGAATCCCTCTTCACGCATGTGCTTGTTGGCTATGCCTTGTTTGGAGAAGTCGTAGCATTTTTGGTACACGGCGTCGTGCAGGCGCTGGCGAAGCTCCTCGTCGTTGACCTCGTGGCAATATTCGCGTTTCTCGGTCTTGCCGGCTTCGATGGTCAGTTCTGCCAGGGCGCGGCATTGGATTTTTATGGCCTCGTGGGCTGCCTTGAGGGCACCGAGCATGCAGTCTTCGCTGACTTCTTTCATCTCGCCTTCCACCATCATGATGTTGTCCTCGGTGGCGGCGACTATGAGGTCGAGATCGGCGCGATCGATGTCCTGCATTGGGGTGTTGATGACATATTTACCGTCGAGGAAACTTACACGCACCTCGCTGACGGGACCATTGAAGGGTATGTCGCTTACTGCCAGTGCTGACGCTGCTGCCAGTGCAGCCAGCTGGTCGGGCATGGTGTTTTTGTCACCGCTGATAAGGGTGATTTGGACCTGAACCTCGGCGTGGAAGTTGTCGGGGAAAAGGGGACGCAGAGCGCGGTCCACCAGGCGTGCGATGAGGATCTCATGCTCTGAGGGACGTGCCTCGCGTTTGAAAAAGCCACCAGGGAAGCGTCCCATGGCAGCGTATTTTTCCTGATAGTCTACAGTGAGGGGCATGAAGTCTACGTTCTCGCCAACCTCTTTCTTTGAACACACTGTTGCCAGCAACATTGTGTCGTTCATGCGCACTACTGCGCTGCCGTCGGCCTGCTTGGCAAGCTTACCGGTTTCGATTTCGATCATGCGGCCGTCGCCGAGATCGAATTGTTTCTTGATAATGTTCATTAGTTTACTTTTTTCCTTTTTGCATCTTTGTTCCCGTCTGCCGAACATCACGACAGACGTTTTGGTATGGTGTTTTAGTAAAGTTTTAAGTTTAAGGTTTAAAGTTTAAAGATGTCTCTAAAATAATATTCAATATTATAAACATCGTTTGCACTTTTTTTTGTTACTTACTAAAAAAAGGTACCGAGTAAGGACTCGGTACCTCAACCATAACCAAATAAATATGAAAAACTATTATTTTCTCAAGTTGAGTTTTTTGATGATGGCGCGGTATCTTTCGATGTCTTCGGCCTTCAGGTAGTCGAGCAGACGACGACGTTTTCCGACCATTCCTACCAGTGCTCTCTCCGACACTTGGTCTTTTTTGTTTTTCTTCATCAGCTCTGTGAGGTGCTGTATGCGGTAGGTGAACAGGGCTATCTGTGCTTCAGCTGAACCGGTGTCTTTTGCGTTTTTGCCGTATTCGCTAAAAATCTCTTCTTTCTTTTCTTTTGTTAGATACATGATTTTCTTTTTTTTCTTTCTAAATCGGCTGCAAAAGTACTGCTTTTTTCAATCATGCAAGCTTTTTTTTTGTTTTTTTTCGCCACTTTTTCTTAAAAATATATGATTCAAGCCTCTATACTTTGTTAATAATTCTTAATTTAAGAATTTTACGCCTGTTTTTTTGCTGTATAAAAATGGCAAAAGCGGTTTTTTGAGACCGCTTTTTGTTTTTTTTCTTGTTGTTTTGAGCGACAAACGGGGCTCGAACCCGCGACCTGCGGCTTGGGAAGCCGCCGCTCTACCAACTGAGCTATTGTCGCAAAAGACGTTTCCAATAACGGAGACGATTTTGGTTTATTGTGTTGGGCGTTTTTTTTTGTCAGACTAGTCCGACCTGCCCGACGGATTCTAGTATTCGAAGCTGCTTTCTCCGAGGAATTCACGGAGTATGCTGGTCGGGGGGATGTGTTTTGTCTGGATGGGCTCTATCAGTTCCAACATGCTTAGCAGGCGTGTCGATTCGGCATATTCCTCGGCGCTTTGGGGCACCATCTTGAGCAGGGGCTCTACGAAGGGGCGTAGAATGCCAAGTTCGTAGAGAAGAGCCGAGTTGAACATGACGTCGGCGTTTTCCTGATAGGGGAAGATGTGTTTGTGCTCGCCATGTCTTACGCTTGGCCAACGTTGAAGAGTGGCCAGGGCGCTGTATCCGCGGAAGTTGTTGTCGCGCACTATGCGTCTTATCAGGCGGTTGTCGTTGGAGCGGATGATGTTCTGTTCGTCGAGGGCTATCTGTGTTAGCGCCGAGACATACACTTTGAATTTCAGCTCGTCATCGATTTCCGCTGTGAGTTTTGGGTTGAGGGCATGGATGCCTTCTACAATGAGGATGCTTTCTTTCTTTAGCTGTATCGTCTTGCCGCTGAAAAAGGGTTCGCCTTTCTTGAAGTCGTATGTGGGTATTTTGACCTCCTTGCCATCGAACATCTGCTGCAGCTGCTCGTTAAGCAGAGGAATGTCGAGAGCCTCGATGGCTTCGAAGTCGTAGTCGCCATTGGGTTGTTTCGGGGTTTTGTCGCGAGGCAGGAAGTAGTCGTCGAGCGACAGTTGTTTCACATCGAATCCCAGCACAGAGAGTTGAACCGCCAGGCGTCGGCAGCTTGTGGTTTTGCCGCTCGACGAGGGGCCTGCCAGAAGCACCATGCGCACCTTGTCGCGTCTTTGGTCTATCATGTCGGCGATGGAAGCGTATTTTTTCTCGTGAAGGGCCTCGCTGACCTGGATAAGGTGGTTCTCGCGGTGGTTGCGCACCTCCTCGTTGAGGTCGTCGATTGTGGGCACATGCAGCAACTCGGCCCAGTTGTGGTGCTCTTGGAAAATGTTGAACAATTTCGGTGCTTCCTGGTAGAGGTCCAGTTTCTCTGGCATCTGGGGGTCGGGGCATTGCAGAAGATATCCGTTGGCGAAAGAGCGAAGGTCCCATTGCTCAAGTACACCGGTGGAAGGGACGAGGCGTGTGGCCCATTTGTGGGGCGTGCCGCCAAGGAAAAACATCTCTATATAAAGTTGCGTCAAACCTTGCAGAAGACGGCGTGTCGCAGGTATCGGCTCGTTCTCGATCAATTTTATGGCGTCGCTCACCAGCATGGATTTAGAGATGAAGGGGAGGTTTTGGTGAGTCAGTTCCACCATGCGGTTGCGCACTGTGCGCACAATCTCGAGTTGAGAGGGTAGCTCATAACCCTCCTCGACGGGTTTTATCTTGCAGAAGAAGCCGCTCACCATCCAGTGGTCGACGGTCAACACAGCCTTGGGATAGCAGTCCCGCACCGCTTTGTAGAGTAGGAAACACAGTGATGTGATGTATATCCGGTATCCTTGCCTGTGGGTTATGTCGACAAAGCGAATGCTTTTGGGTTTGAAGACGCGGTACGACATCATCTTGATCTTGTTGTTTACCAAGGCGCAAAGGACGGGGTATTTGCAGTGGTGGCTCACCTGTGATGCCAGCTCGCTGAGCTCAATACCTTGTTCCACCATACGGCGTTCGCCGGTGTTTTCGATGATGACTTCTATCTGCATTGTGAGGTTCTTTAAGGGTTTGAATGTGTTATTACTTAATCTGCAGGTGGTTATAGCATGAAATAGGGGGTGCGACAACTACGATTAACGAGCGATGTGGGTTAATATTGTCTGAGTGAGGAAAAAATGTGGAAGAAAAAAGAATTGAAATGTAAAAAAAGAAAAAAAATCTTTTTTTATGATTTGATGTAAAAAAAAATTGTAATTTTGTACCTAATATGCATTTTAGGATTAGTGTCGTTTTTTGAACTTTAAAAAGTTGTGTTGTATGATGATAAGTGTTGTCAGGCGAGTGTTTGAAAAAGGAGAGAGTATTGATTTTTTTGGTTGCGATGATGTGTTATAGAGTTTATGTAAATATATTTAAATGAATTATTATATTAACTTAATTTATTAACCAAATTTTTTTGTTATGTTTAAACATC
>JAGCZH010000019.1 GCA_017960475.1 Bacteroidales bacterium
ACCCGAGGACTTTCCGTTAGGTTCCCTTATATGTCTCCTGCCAATGGTCAACATTGTGGTTTATGTCAGTCCGACTGGTCAGACCAGTCCGACGCGTCGGACAAGACCGATCACAGAAGATTACTTTTGGTGGCTATGGAGCGGGTGTTCACCTCTTCCCATTCCGAACAGAGAAGTTAAGCCCCGCATCGCCGATGATACTGCGCTTGTTCGTGGAAAAGTAGGTCGCCGCCAATCTTTTTAAAGAGCATTCCATTTTGGGATGCTCTTTTTTTTGTCTGTTGTAATCACATTATAACGACAAACCATTCGGGATATCGTAATTACGTGATAACGTTATGACGAAAAATGATTTTATCAATCCCATAAATTGTCGTATTTTTGCAATCACAAAACAAACTTTTATGCAAATCAATAGAGCAGGTTATTTTGGTTAGACTCGTGGGTGATGGGGAATGTCATACAGCTGGCAACGCAGGACTTTTGTAGGCGCTTTCTGGACCGCTCCTCCGACCCTTGTGGACGGCAGTTCGATCAGATGACACAGGCTGCAAGGTCGGTGCCTGCGAATATCGCCGAAGGTAACGCTCGCCACTCGACTTCAAAGGAGACTGAAATGAAACTTACTGACGTGGCACGTGCCAGCCTTGCCGAACAGGTCAATGACTATCTTAACTGGCTGATGCTGCATGAAAACCTACTTTGGTCTAACCAATCGCAGGAATACCGTTCCGTGGCTGCCATCCGCCTCGACGCTCCGACTTATCAGGATGACGTGCAGCATCAGAGTTGCAAGCACATCCTGACCCAAAAGCATAAGTTCGACCTCTGGTTGAAGACCGATGATTCGCTGACGGTGGCTAACTGCTTGATTGTACTTTGCAATCGCTTAATACTAATGCTCGGCAAACAGATAGAGAACCAACTGTCGACCTTCAAAGAGGAAGGCGGCTTCACTGAGGCTCTGACAGCAGAACGTCTTGCTTATCGTACAAAAACTAGCATCGCAAGCGATGCCCCAGCCTGCCCTAAATGTGGGAAACCAATGATTAAACGGGTGGCCAGGAAAGGAGTGAACTCGGGCAAGGAATTCTGGAGCTGTTCGGGTTACCCCGAATGTAGTGGGACGAGGAAATTCTAATATTTTTTTTCAAGCGACACATTCTTCCGCAAGGGAAGGCCGTCACTTAAAGGATATTAGGTACTCCGGGGATAACAGGCTTGCCACACTCTTCAAACTCGCGAGACTATTGTCGGTCGAGCTGACGTCATAGCATGGTTCCTCTCATACTCACTTATTTCTCTTTGTCCCAGTATACGCTTTCGCTAATACCAAATAATGACCCCTTTATCTTTAAGCGTCCGTCGGAACTGAACTCCGCAGTCATATTGGCTCGGATGCCTCGCTGGGGATCATAAATCTTGGTATCACTCCAATGCTTTTTCTTTTCGTTGTATTTCAGACCACTGAATAGTACAATACGATCCGCCGGAGTTGAACGGAGTCTCTTGTCAGGATTTTTCGTATCGAGAAGCTTATTGCCTTTCGCATCTGTGCTGTGCTCAAGCCATGTCACTTGTCCTCGATAGGTGCCGTCTTTGAGTTTGACAATCTTAACCTTAAACTTATCATTGTCTTGCTTGCCAGAATATGTGCCTATAATGTTGTCGGCTTTGTTGTTAAGAGGACTCTGGGCGTATGTCGCGCCCACACAGAGCAATGTCAATAATAGAAGAATGATTCGTTTCATATTATATTTCTAAATCAAATTGTATTTATAATTATGTATCTGATGTCGGTGTTTTATTGCCGCACTATCTTATATCAATTTGAATATTCCTGCCACTACAATATATCTTGCTAGTTTCCCTATAAACATTAGTAGGCACGCGATCCATGGATTGAGTCTGATGAGTCCCATCGCTATGGCGATGATGTCGCCTACAAAAGGGAGCCATGTGAATAGACCGGCACAAAGTCCATATCTCGACACTTTGACATGAAATCTCTCAAGTTTACCTCGCTCGATTTTCATGTATTTCTCAATCCATTCCCATTTGCACAGCCATCCTAGCAGGTAGCTTATCATACCTCCTAATGTGTTGCCTATGGCGGCGACAAAGACTACCGTCCATTTGTTGTAGTCCATAAGCAGAGCCCCGGCCAATAATGCTTCCGACGAGAAGGGTATTATTGTCGCCGACAGAGCGCAACCAATGAATAAACCGAGTAGTCCGAGATTCTGCAGCATGGTTTATTTGTCATAATAGTATTGCCCTTTTCCTATTGTGGCTTTACCAAAATGGATGGCATTCTGAGGACAGTGGTGGTAACACGCCATGCAGTTGGTGCAGTTCCCGTTCCATTGTGGACGCCCCTCCACAACGGTAATGTTCTTTAACGGACATACTTTCTCGCAGATGCCACATTTTACACACGCATCGCTGACATGGAATTTCTTGTCGGTGATCAAAAGCCCGTAAAACAAGGCGTTTGTCACATAAGTATTAAACCATGGCATTTTGCCTCTCTCGACATCAATTATTTTTTTCCGTTCTTTTATGGCTTTTACAACATGAGGCAGCCTCTCTTCCGCAAGCTCTTTTTTTCTTTTTTCTGATTCTTGCGTGTCCAGCGAGAAACCAGGAAGGTTTATGTATGTCTCCGGAAGTATGAAAGAAAAAGCGGCGTCTAATCTCCACCCCTTTTTTGATAGCGTTTTCGCAAAACGTTCCGGCGTGCGGCCGACATTGTCACCACAGGTGCATGCCAGATAGCAATACTCAGGCTTGTTGTCTGACTGTATTCTTTTGACATATTCGTCGACAATGCGTGGTACGGCCCAGGCATATACGGGACATACAATACCCAATGCCTCATTTTGCTTTATGTTGATTGTTGGGCGGGCTTCTAATGGATCTATTTTCGATAGTGTGTCTTCTGTGAGTTTCGCTAAACCATTTGCTATGTGCTCGCTGTTGCCGCACCCCGAGAAATATAGTATCATTGCTGCTGGTTGTGTTTGTATTTGATAATATTATTTGGTGTTTTTGAAAGTCATTCCCAAGCTTCCTTTATACATTTTATCCAATGGAATGATTTTGTTGTTATTTTTGTGTTGGATTGGCTTTCAAGTCTGTAGGCAGATATCTCGAATGGATTTTTCCTATAGGCCTTTTGATGGTTTTTATGGAGTATTAATCCGGTTATCCAGAATAATAAATAAAGGATGTAAAAGGGTATTACCAATAACGTCACCTGCTGCCACAAATGAACTGTCTCGTGCCGCAAATCCGTCTCACTAAGCTCTTTACCGTTATAAAAAATAAAAGGGTATAAGGTGATAGCATGATACTTTTTGGGCGGGAATCGTCGTGTGTGCAGTATGATAGGTCGCATTCTATTTGTAGTTGGCGTTTGTCAGTATTCCGTCGCTTACTGTGAACTCAAGTATCTGCCAGCAGTCCAAAGGATTCCCTTTCTTGTCTGTGGCTGGTTCCCAATTCTGTGGCAGTGTCTCTACCAGCTCTTTAACCATATTCGCGAACTCGAATAATTCACCTTTCCCCTTGCTTATCACTCTCCATTGTCCTGCCTCTCCTTTACAGTTGACCAGGAATCCCAGTCTCACCCTGAAGAGTCTCTCTTTTGCTCTATCGTCAGTCAGTGGGTGATTGAGAAACCAGTTCCTAAGAGCTTCTTTGTTCCCTTTATATGTGGGGCTTTTCTTGGGACGAGGATATTCTCCTATGCTTCCTGCCAGCTGTTTATCGTCAACCGACCATATGCTACCTTCGTTGCATATGTCAAAACTCGCATCCTTGTTGTCTTCCTCGTCAAAGCCTGATGGACTGAAAGATGAGGAAACGACACGGCCTTCTTTGATTCGGATTTTTTGTGTTTTAGCTACGGTGTATGTCGGTATTCCAAAACCATTAGTGTCCCATACACCATAGTGTATTACATAATCTCCTGTTATCCAATATGCAAATGCTCTTTTTTCTTTTGCGTTAATCGATGGATTCGATTCTTTGTGTGAAAATAAATCGAGTCCAGTATGCATTTCCAGTTTATTCAAAAACAGAGAGTCTCCAGTGATTTGCCATTCTCCAAACGGCGCATTGTCAACAATTTTACCATCATGACATTTCTCATAATATTCTAGGGGATCGTTATTGTAATATTTCATCGCCAGACTTAATCCATTGGGAATATGGTCTAAGAGACCTTTATGTCCATTGTATATTACAATCTCTCTGTCTGACGCACAGCGAGTATAGAATGTTTGAAATGCTTTCTGTATTCTCTGCATTTCCAATATTTCTGGTTGTTGCTGATTGGCGTTTTTCTTGTTTGATGTTTTATCTTGCGGCTGTATTAGCGTGTTTTCCAGTATTTTCCCTTTTACAATGTAAAGGTATCTTCTACCTTTTGCTTTGTTTGACTTTTGTTCTTTCGGGTTTACGGGAATATATACCAACTCTAGTATTCCTGAATACCAGTCGGCTATAATCATGTCGTCATCGAATGGTTCGGTTTTATTCAATGACGTGATCCCAAAATATTCTGGCTCCGCCACAGTGTCTATTCCTGTCTCTGTCCACAGGTTCCCCTTTCTTGTCTTGAATCTTTTAGCCTCTATGTTCTTTAAAGTCAGTTCCTCATTGATTATTTCCAGGGTGGCTATATGACCACGGTTATTATTTGAACTCCAGAAATTGAAAGGAGAGTATTGTCCTGTTCTTTGGAAATACACTGTTACCACAGAGGGTACGTATGCGTCAATATTCACGGTATATTTTTGACCGTTCCACAAAAGAGTGTCGCAGTCCTGCTCTTTTTGTGCATACGTTATCGCAGCACCGAAGATGAAAAATATCAATAGAATTTTCTTCATTACAATTTTTTTCGATCGTGAAATAATAATATAGAACACTGATTGCAGACAAACCATTGGCTGTGAGTCAAGAGCCCCATAAAACTTTACTTATAGATAACGTTCTTATCTACATATTATTGTTTGGTTGGCACTCTCTCTTTTGTTTGCCTTGATTGCTTTTTACCATTCAATCATGTTACTATCTGATAAAAAATTGTCCTGCTGAGTATCGCTGTCATTAACGATATTCAGCAGGACGGTATACAAGAAAATCTTATAGTGTATGTTATTTTAATTTGAAATATATGGGCAATGCATACTGTACATTAACAGGTTTGCCTTCATATATTGCGGGTTTCCATTTTGGCATTGCTTTGACGATTCGAAGCGCTTCATTGTCGCACTCTTCGTCAATGCCTTTTTCTACGTAGGCATTAACAATACTGCCATCACTCATCACTGTAAATCGAATGAGTACTCGTCCTTCGATATTATTGGCTTTAGCATTTTCTGGATAGTTGATGTTCTTGACGAGATACTCTTCAAAGGCTTTCTTACCTCCAGGAAATTCCGGGGTCTCCAGACCCTCTGGTGCGGAACTGTCATAGAACAGCTCTGGTTCCACTGTTGCGTTATCGGCATTGGCTGGTTGATTTACATTCGCTGAATCTTTGTCAGCCTCACTTTTTGTCCCGTTGCAGCCAATCACAACCAGCAACGCCATTAATGGTAACACGGCTAGTATTTTCCATGCTCCATAACGTGTTTTTTGTTTTTTCATCATGACAATACGTTTTTTGATGTTAATACTTTGGAAATTATTTGTGATATGGCCATATCCTTCTCCTGTTGCCTGTCTGTATAGTAGTTTTAGATAGCATTTTGTGCTGCATGTGGTTAATGATGCTTCATCTGCTTGGTACTCATGTATGGACTTTAGTTCTCTAGCAATAAGTACTATAAAGGGATTGAACCAGGCTATACATCCTATCATTCTTATCGCTATCAGGTCTACTGTGTGAAAACAACTCACATGTTTTGTTTCATGTGCCAAAATACAATCTAACTCTTCATCGCTTAGGTCTTGTATGCCCACCACTATTTGGTTGAGAAATGAATAAGGTGCTGTCTTGTCGGGTGTCAGAATAAGCGACACGCCTCTTGGAATGTTGTATTTGCCGCCATTTTTATATACAGGATATTTTCTTCTAAGCTTTATGATTGAAGTCGCTTTGGCTATTATTTGGATTATAAGAATTGATAATGTTATTGATACTCCTAGTAGGTATATGGATGGGATTTCATCAACAAAGTCATTTCCCATCTTTATTTCAGCTATTGTGACTCCTTCGCTTTCTATTGGAATGTTAAAAGACAATGTCGTTGTTTCAGGTATCACTTCGGGTAGTCTTGCAAATGGAAATGCCATGCTGAAAGCTGTTGCAGCTATCAAGTACCATCGACTCAATTGCAACCGATGGTCTACACGTAGAATCAGACAATATAGTCCGTAAAACAGCCCCGTGGCGAGTGTCGATAATATCATCCACCGTATCATGATTCTAATTCATTGGTTATTGCTTCCAGATCTTCTAGCGATACCTCTTTTCGATCCACCAAAAAACTCACTATCGCTTTGGGTGATGAACCGAACCAGCGGCTTGCTATACCTCCAAGCATACGCTGCATGTACTCTTCTTTGCTAATTAATGGGTAGTATCTATTGGAACGATTAAATGTCTCATGTCCTACGAATCCCTTTTGTTCCAATGTTCGTACTACAGTAAGCACTGTATTGTATGCCGTATCACATTCAATTGCTGCAACTATTTCATTTGCAAATCCTTGTTTTACTTTCCAAATAGCTTGCATCACTTGTTCTTCGGCCTTGGTTAATTCTTTTAGAGTATCATTTTTCATAACTATAATATATGTTTCATAACTATATAACTAATTCTATAACGATTGTTTGAATTTAATATTGTGTTTTATTTGAAAAAAATGAAAAAAAAATAATATGCTTGAATTATTATTGTTATCTTTTTAATAATCAAGCATGTTGTTTCCAAAATACGTCTGGATAATTGTGTTCGATTGTATTATTAGACGTATAGCGTGTTGTTTATCCCTCTTTTTTAGCGATATAAACCACTTAAAAGGGGAAAATGGCCGATTCCGGATTTATAATCAATTTGATCTCTGTTACTCCGCACTGTTCTCAGTGCCAGCGAAAAATCTCACAACTTTCTCGTTATAAGTTCTTGATACAGGTATTGATTTGGTTATTTGGGACAATTCTATCACCAAACCATCTTTATCTTTTCTGATGAGTTTAATATTCTCAATGTTTACCATATACCCTCTGTGGCATCTGAGAAGTCCTTCGTATTTTTCTTTGTTTTCCAGTTTCTTGAGCGAGCTGTGGAGTATGAAAGTGTCTTCTTTCCCCTCATTTATATAATGGATGTTGCTGTAGTTGTCCGCGGCTTCGATGAATAGAACATTTGTTCTTTTCGTCGAGAATGCCAGTTTCCCCCCTTGATCATAAAAATTCATGTTTTCACTGCTTTCCAATCTTTTTTCCTGTTGTTTGTCTATTAGGTTGTTAAGAGATTCTATCTGATGTCTGCGTTCTCTTAGCATAAGTATCAGTATCGTCACAATATAAGGTATTAATATTATTGAGACAATATTTCCCGACACTCTTTCCAATAGTTCAATAAAGTCCAATTCCTTTTCGGCATTGAAAAAAGATGCTACGCATGTTATTGTGAATGATATAAATACAAGTTCGCCTACAACCCATATTATCATATCTTTAAATGTCAGCGCTCGCTTCTGGTTCACATATCTGAAAAGGAATCTGCTTATCGCCAATAGGATAAAACCCACAACAAATTGAATTGCAATATACAAGTGTTTGTTCCATTTCAACAGCTCTTCGCTGGTGTTCATGTAACCAATGGGTTTGTATATAACAACAACTATAATTGCAAAGAGTATTGTTGCGAATAAAAAGAGCCATATGCCTTTCTTCTCGGTTAAAAATTTCGGTATTTTAAAGTCTATGTTAGTCATTAATGTTAATTTTTTTCACGTCATTCACCCAATATTTTGTTTTTACACCCTCAAAAACGCACTTTAGTCCCGTTTATTGTGTATAATATCAATTTTAACATTATTAATCTATGGTTTTTTGATTATTTTGCACGCTCAAAAAAATTGCATACGCAATTATTATAAAAGAATACATTATATATTATGAAAATAATTGGAACTGGTAGCGCACTCCCTGAAAAAATCGTAACTAACGATATGCTTGCGGGTTTTCTCGAAACAAGTGACGGTTGGATTACTACCCGTACAGGCATAAAGACTCGTCGGCTCCTTAGCAAGGAGACTCTTGGTGAATTGGCTATTACCGCAGCGACAGCCGCTCTGGATTCTTCCGGAGTTGCTCCCGAGAATATAGATTATCTTATCTGCTCTAATGTGGCGAACAGTTATGTCACCCCTTCTATGAGCAGCATTATCTTGGGCCTGTTAGGCTGCAGTTGCCCTTGCACAGATCTTAACGGTGCCTGCGCCGGATTTATTTATGCTCTCGATATCGCCGACGCTTTTATTAAAACTGGACGTGCAAAAAATATTCTTATTGTCGCCGCCGAGGAACCTTCGCGGTTCTGTAATTGGCATGAACGAGAGACCTCTGTGCTCTTCGCCGATGGCGCAGGCGCTGTTGTGGTAACTGAGGGTGAAGGTTTTAAAGACTTCCGTGTCACCGCCGACACTCATACCGATGTCCTTTACTACAAGCGTGCTATGGAAGCGACGCCTTACGATCGGGTAGAGTCGAGAACCACTCCTTTGGTTATGCAGGGACGCGAGGTCTTCAAACTCGCGGTAAGAGCGTGCATAAAGGATTGTGATATTATCCTCGAGAAAAACGGCATGACAGGTGAGGACATAGATATGTACCTCCTACACCAAGCCAACTTGCGTATCATCGACTCGATTCGTGAGCATTTGGAGCAGCCTAAAGAGAAATTCCCCACCAACTTGCAGAAATATGGTAACACCTCGTCGGCCAGTATCCCCATTCTAATGGATGAACTGTCTCGTGCTGGTGTGCTCAAAGATGGTATGAATCTTCTTCTCAGTGCTTTTGGTGGTGGTTTCGTGACGGGTGCCGCTATCTTGAAATGGAGCTCTATCAACTACCCTGTTGTTGAGGATCCTGTAAATGAGCAATCTGTTTAATGTTAAACGATTCTTATAGTTTAAAAAATAATTTTGCAACAATAATAATATGAGACGAGTAGTAATAACCGGATTGGGATGTGTGACCCCACTCGGCAACAACATTGATACTTTTTGGTCCAATTTGTTGAAAGGCACTTGTGCCATCGACTTTATTAAATCGGTAAACACTGAGAACCTGACTGTCAAGGTGGCTGCCGAAGTCAAGGATTTCAACCCTGAGGAGTTCGGTATTGAGAAGTCAATGATCCGTCATAACGATCGTTATGCTCTCTATGCCATTGCTGCCGCGACACAAGCCATGCAGGACAGTGGTCTTGTTGTGGACAAAGATGTCGACTCTAGCCGTTTTGGATGTGCCATAGGTAGCGGCATAGGTGGTATACAGACTTTTTGCCGCGAACATTCCTCGCTTATGGAGAGCGGTCCTCGCCGTGTCTCCCCTCTCTTCATTCCTGAGATGATAGCCAATATTGCGTCGGGCAACGTCGCGATAGCGTTCCACGCTGAAGGACCCAACTTGCCCGTAGTCACAGCCTGCGCAACGGGAACCCATTCGGTAGGAGAGGCATACAGAATGATTAAAGAAGGCCGTGCAGACGCTATGATTGCCGGTGGTGCCGAGTCTGCTGTTTGCGAAATCGCTATCGCTGGTTTCGCTAATATGAAGGCTTTGACGACAAGCGATGATCCTATGGCGGCTTCGTTGCCATTCGATGCTCGCCGTAAAGGATTTGTCATCGGCGAAGGCTCGGGTGTAATGATTCTTGAGGACTATGAAATAGCCAAGCGTCGCGGCGCTCATATTTACGCCGAGGTTTGTGGCTATGGCAACACATGCGACGCTTTCCACTACACCGCTCCCCGTGCCGACGCGAAATGTGCCACTAACGCTATCCGTTGGGCATTGGAAGAGGCCAACTTCAAATCTGGCGAGAAGCTCTATATCAACGCTCATGGCACAGGTACTCCTCTCAACGACAAGGCTGAGACTCTTGCCGTAAAACAGGCTATGGGTGAGGATGAGGCTCGTAAGGCTGTCATCAGCAGTACTAAATCCATGCACGGACACATGCTTGGCGCCACAGGTGCTGTGGAACTCCTTGTTTGCGCGAAGACATTGTCGGAAGGCAAGGTGGCTCCTACTATCCATCTGGATCAACCTGACCCCGAATGCGACCTTGACTATACACCAAACATCGCACGTGATTTCGCCGCCGATATCACCATTAGCAACTCGTTCGGTTTTGGTGGTCAGAACGCCTGTGTGGCACTGAGAAAAATCTGATATTCTATTTAGCATATCGATTTAATATCATGCCAATAAACTATTTTATAATTGTCACTGATCAGTTAAACGATATCTTAGTATCTATATAAAATATAATTCTATATAATATTAGAAAGGAAGACGCAATGGAAAGAGAAGAAATCAAACAATATTTGCCGCACAGAGAGCCTATGTTGCTCGTCGATGACGTTGTGATGGAAGGCGACGTCGCTGTAGGTCATTACCATGTGCGTGGAGACGAATTCTTTCTGCAGGGCCATTTCCCTGGTTATCCTGTGGTTCCAGGTGTCATTATGTGTGAAATCATGGGCCAATGCAGCTGCATCCTTATTAAGGATGAGCTTCCTGGCAGATTGACATTCTATTCAGGATTGGACAAAGTGCGTTTTAAAAACCAGGTGCGTCCTGGCGACACCATCGAGGTGCGTGGTAAAATAACCTCACGTCGTGGCCTTATCTTCTTTGTCGATTCGGAAGCTAAAGTCGATGGTAAGCTGTGCGCAAAAGGCAGCCTGATATTCACTCTTGTCGACAAGAAAGAATAGTGATTCCCACAATGTTAATGTCGTTGGGGTGCTAACATAAACCGTTTTTTTATTATTATCAAATACGAACACAATGAAACTTCTTGAAAATAAAACAGCTCTCATTACCGGCGCTTCGCGCGGTATAGGTCGCAGCCATGCTCTGCTTTTCGCCGAGGAAGGCGCTAATATTATCTTTACCGACCTTAAGGCGAACGAGAATAGCGACTCGCTCCTTTCCGAACTCAGAGCCAAGGGCGTCCGCGCCGATTTTCTGGCAAGCAACGCCGCGGACAACGCTCAGGCACAGGAAGTGGCCAACTGGGTCGCTGAGAACTATGGCCGTCTTGACATTCTTGTCAACAATGCCGGCATCACAAAAGACAACCTGATTCTGCGCATGAGCGTTGAGGATTGGAACCTCATCATGGATGTCAACCTTCGTTCTGTATTCAACTATACCAAGGCTTTCGCTCCTATGATGATGAAACAGCGCGCAGGTTCAATTATTAATATCAGCTCCATCGTCGGTCTCAATGGTAACGCTGGTCAGTGCAACTACTCCGCATCCAAGGCCGGTATCATTGGCTTTACACGTTCCATAGCCAAGGAACTTGGTTCACGCAACATCCGTTGCAACGCGGTTGCACCTGGTTTCATCGAGACTCCTATGACCCAGCAATTGCCCGAGGATGTGCGTAAGGATTGGATGACCAAGATTCCTTTGCGCCGTGGCGGCCTTGACAGCGATGTCGCCCATGTCTCTCTGTTCCTCGCCAGCGACCTTGCCTCATATGTGACAGGTCAGGTTATTAGCTGCGACGGCGGATTGGCTATTAATTAATGGCTTCTCGGATATCTAAATAGCAGTTTTGTCTTTTTGAAGACTCGTTAATATTAAAAATCACAAAAAACATCTATGAACGTAAAAGAAATGACCAACGAGCAGTTGGTTGAGGAGATAAGCACAATCATCGAGGAACGCTTGGGGGTATCAGCCTCTGACATAACTCCTGAAAAGAGCTTGGTAAACGATTTAGGCGCAGACTCACTTGACAGTGTCGAGCTGATAATGTCGATAGAGCAAAAATTCGACATCTCCATCCCTGAAGAGGCTGCCGAAAACATCAAGACTGTCGGCGACATCATCAGTTATGTCCAGTCTCATTAATACCGTGATAGAGGTCAGTCAAATAAAGAAACAGTAAACATACAGAAAAGATATGTCATTTAAAATAGTAGTATTGGCTAAACAGGTACCCGACACCCATAATGTGGGCGCCGACGCCATGAATGCCGACGGCACGGTCAACCGTGCTGCCTTGCCAACAGTTTTCAATCCCGAAGACCTCAAAGCGCTCGAAATGGCTTTGAGGGTTAAGGACAGGATGAACGATGCCACTGTCACGGTGGTGACTATGGGTCCTCCTCGTGCCGCTGAGATTATTAAAGACGCCATGTCTCGTGGCGCTGACGACGGTTTTGTCCTTAGCGACGCCCGCTTTGCAGGTGCCGATACTTTGGCTACAAGTTATGCCCTCTCTCAGGCTATCAGACAGCTGGGCGAGATCGATCTCATCTTCGGCGGCCGTCAGGCTATCGATGGCGATACAGCCCAGGTTGGACCTCAGGTGGCGGAAAAACTTGAAATAGCTCAGATAACTTACGCCGAGGAACTATTGTCTGTCGACGAAAAGTCAATAACAATACGCCGCCGCCTTGAGCGCGGAACAGAGGTTGTAAAGGCTTCTCTGCCGGTGCTGGTAACCGTGACTTCGGCTGGCGACGACTGCCGTTTCCCCAACGCCCATCGCCTGTTGCGTCAGGCTAAGGACGAGGTCCGCATGATCAATGCCGACAGTATCGATGCCGACCTTGACCGTCTAGGCCTTAAAGGTTCGCCTACCAAAGTCAAGAGAATAGAAAATGTTGTTCTGGCTCATAAGGAGTCTATGGTTTTGCAACCTACTGAAGAGGCTTTGAATGAGTTGAGTGCGACATTAATTAGTGAACATATTTTATAATTTCGTGAATTGCTTATCGTGAATGGTGATATAATAATCCACTATTTTCACCAATCAATATTGTCAAATCACTAACCGTTGATATATAATGAATAACGTATTAGTATACTGCGAACTTTCCGAGAAAAATGAAATCGCCGATATTAGCCTTGAGCTTTGCACTAAAGGCCGCCAGCTTGCCTCCCAGTTGGGCTGCAAACTGCAGGCAGCTGTAATTGGCAACGCTGTGAAAAAGGCGGGAGAGTCGCTCTATCCCTATGGTGTGGACGAGGTCTTTTTGGCCGACGACAGCCGTTTGTCGCCTTACCGCACCTTGCCTCATTTCGACGTTCTGTCGAGACTTATCGAGGATCAGCAGCCTCAGATTGTGCTTTTTGGTGCTTCCAGCGTAGGTCGAGACCTGGCGCCTCGTATAGCTTCCTATCTGCGCTGCGGCCTTACAGCCGACTGTACCTCACTGGAAATAGGCAGCCATCAGGATGTCAAAAACAACAAAACTTACGACAACATCCTTCTGCAGATGCGTCCCGCCTTCGGCGGTAACATTATAGCCACAATCGTTTGCCCTGAGACTCGTCCTCAGATGGCTACGGTTCGCGAGGGTGTCATGAAGAAGGAGGTTTTCGACAACAACCATAAAGGTACAATAATACCTCTTACTGTATCGGAGTCGTTGGACAAGGCCGACAAGGCTGTTGAGATTTTGAGCCGTGAAATCGAGGAGCAGAAAATCGATATCAAAGGTGCTCAGATTATTGTTGCCGGTGGCTATGGTATGGGCTGCAAGGAGAATTTCGCACTTCTTCACGAGTTCGCCCATCTCATCGGCGGTAGCGTGGGTGCTACCCGCGCCGCCGTTGACGCAGGCTTCTGTGAAGGCGAGCGTCAAATAGGCCAGACAGGTGTCACCGTACGTCCAAAACTGTATATCGCGTGCGGTATCAGTGGCGCTGTCCAGCACCGTGCCGGAATGGAGCAAAGTGCTAAAATAATCAGCATCAACACCGATCCAGAGGCGCCCATCAATGCCATAGCCGACTACACCATTATTGGTGACGTTATGACAGTGATACCAAAGTTCATGGCCTGTTACAAGAAGAATCTGAAATAAGTCTTCGGCCAGCGTCAGTTAAACCATTTTTAGTGATAAGACTTTAAGATTATCAAAGAATTATGAATTTTTATACAGATAACGAAAACCTGTCATTCTACCTGCATCACCCCGACATGGATCAAGTTGTGGCGGTGAAAGAGAAGAACTATGCCGAATCGGGCTCTCATCCTGAGGCTCCCGCCGATTGCTTTGAGGCTGTCCAGCAGTATGACACAGTAATGTGTTTGTTGGGCGAAATTGCCGGTGAGGTGATAGCTCCCAACGCAGAGGCTGTTGACCATGAAGGCCCTCAGCTTGTCGATGGTCGTATTGAATATGCCAAGGGTACACGCAAAAACCTTGACGCTCTGGTTCAATCGGGTCTTTATGGCATGACCCTTGAGCGTAAGTATAATGGACTCAACTTCCCTCGCGTCGCCGCTGTCATGGCCGCTGAGATAATAGCCCGTGCCGATGTGGGTTTCGCCACTATTTGGGGACTTCAGGATTGTGCTGACACTATCCAGCAGTTCGCCAATGAGGAGTTGAAGAACAAATATCTGCCTCGCATCTATGAGGGTGCCACATGTTCCATGGACCTCACCGAACCTGATGCCGGCAGCGATTTGCAGTCGGTACGCCTTAAAGCGACATGGGACGAGGAAAACAAGTGTTGGCGCCTTAACGGTGTGAAACGTTTCATTACCAATGGCGATGCCGATCTTCATCTTGTGTTGGCTCGTAGCGAGGAGGGTACCAACGATGGGCGTGGCCTTAGCTATTTTGTCTTCGATAAGGCTAATGGCGGCATGATTGTGCGTCGTATCGAGAATAAGATGGGTATCAAGGGCAGTCCTACCGCGGAGCTGCAGTTCAACAACGCCCCATGCCAGATTGTTGGTGAACGTCGTTTGGGACTCATCAAGTATGTCATGTCGCTGATGAACGGTGCCCGTCTCGGCGTTGGAGCTCAATCCATAGGACTTTGCGAGGCCGCCTGCCGTGAGGCTGAGGCCTATGCCGCAAGCCGCGAACAGTTCGGCCATACCATTGACAAATTTGTCGCCGTCCAGGATTTGCTCCGTCAGATGCGCGCTCGTACCGATGGTGCCCGTAGCCTTATGTATGAGACTGCTCGTTATGTCGATTTGTCGTCAAGTTCCAAGGCCGCTTCTCGTGTTGCCGATATACTTACTCCTCTGGTAAAACTTAATGCCAGCGAATTTGCCAACCGTTGCGCTTATGATTGTATCCAAGTCCACGGTGGAAGCGGATTCATGAAAGAGTATGCCTGCGAACGCCTATATCGCGACGCTCGTATTCTGAGCATTTATGAGGGCACTAGCCAGCTCCAGGTTGTCGCTGCTATGAAAGGTATCGCTAGTGGCGCCTATCTCAAACAAATCGAGGTCTACGACGCCAAGGTGGCAGAATCTGCTTCGCTCACCGATGAAATGAAGCATTGTCTCGACGTCTTGCGCAAGGCTACCGACGATTATAAGAAACTTTATGAGTTGGCCGCTGCTGAAGGCACAACAAGTGAACGCTTTGAGCACACAACCCGTGCGCTTACCGAGGTTCTAAGCTATATCATCATGGCTTATCTGCTCCTCCTTGACAGCCAGCGCAACGCCCGTTACATGGATAGTTGCCAATATTTTGTCAAAGAAGCTATCGGTGAGGTCAGCAAACATATGGCCGCACTTAGCTGCTGATGGCAAGACCATAATACAAAAAAAGCGACCCTTCAAGGGTCGCTTTTTTGTTTCATTTATTCCTTGTTACAGTGCTAAAGTGCAGCCAACCATAAGTTGGAAAGGGAATTTGTCTTTGACAAATAGATCTCCACCGACACTATGATATCCAGGATTATCGCCCATAAGACCTCCAAAAATATCGATAGGATAACCTATCATCATAGCATTGAATGTGAAGGTGTTATTAAGTATGTAGTCGAAACCCAAAACAGCGTCGAGACGCGCTATTAGAAGGTCAGAGAATTCAAGGCCTCCTTTTAGTGCCTCGGTATTACCGTCAGAGTATTCTATAGATGCCTTTGGTGTAAGTCCAATACCTATAGACATGCCCACACCGGCACTGACATGTATCTTTTCTCCAATGGGAATCATTAAAGTGTAAAGGTCTGTGAGGGTCACGTCGGCATAGCTGTATTTTGATGTGAATGTGACTGCGGATGAGTCGTTAATACCTTTTACTTTGCCTGTCCATTTGTTGAATGAGATTATGAAGCTGTTGCCATAGTCTAATTTCTTGCCTTGAAGAATGCGTTTGAAATGAATGCCGGCCGAGGGGCTGATAGGCAAGCGGGTGACTTTAGTCACACGATATCCTTCGTAAGGGCCATACGATGTGTTTAGCAGCGCGTCGCCTTTACTGAACCATCCGCCTAAACCTACGGCGATGCCAAGATGTTTTTCACCATTCTTGAAGGGGTCGTATGAGCTGGTTGTGGACCAGTATTGAGCAAAGGAAGGAACGGCAAACATCAATACCGCTGCGATAGTGAGAATTGTTTTTTTTATCATTATGGAACGGGTTATTAGTAAAGTTTAAGGTTTAACGTTTAAAGATTAAAGATGTCTCTAAATTAATATTCAATAAATTAGATATAAACATCTTTTCACTTTTTTATTGTCACTTAAGTTGGATATAATTGAAATATAATAATTTTGTAATCAAAGAATAGGCAAAGCTTGCCGATAGATAGGGAGCGAGATACCTGTTCTCAGTGTCTTTGAGACAAATAGCTATTTCATGTAATTCTCAAGAATAGAGGCAAGATCCTCGACTCTGAAGTCGCGTTGCAGAATGGTGCCGTCGGGTGAGAAAAGAATCATGGCGGGTATAGCGGAAAGACCATAAGCCTGGGCTGATGCCGCGGGTTGGTCAAACAGAACCGGCCATGTGATTTTCATCTCTTTGATGGCGGCGAGAGCCTCATCTTCTTTGTCGCTTACAGCGATACCGAGTACTTTCAAATTGGGGTTCTTCTTTGCGACCTCTTGCAGCATTGGCATGCCTTGACGGCACGGTTTGCACCACGAAGCCCAGAAGTCGACGAGGACATATTCGCCTTTGCCTATGTAGTCCGAAAGTTTTGCAGGCTTGCCGTCCATGCCCACCATAGGTGTGTCAATGAAAGGACTTCCCACCTTTGATTTACGCATGATATCGATGGATTGGAACAGAGGCTTGAAAATCTGGCGTGAGCGAATCTCTTCAGGGATGCTGTTCGACAATGTGTCAATCTGAGGGAATGGCAGAATGCTGTTGAAAACAGTAAGCATGAGAGCACCGAAGAAATCAGAGGAATGCTCTTTCCAGTGGTTGCTGAAATATTGTGATACTCTGAGGGGTGCATCCATCTCTTGTGAGTAGGAGTTGATGGAGTCTACCCAGATTTTGAAATCGTTGTTCATCGGTGTTCCTGTGACGAAGCGGCTTGCAGAGTCAATGATTATCTTGCCGGGCTCCAGGATAATGTCCCAGATTACCATGGGATTCTCGTTTTCAGAACCTGGGTGAAGCATAACAAGGGAGATAGAGTCTACTTTGCCCTTGAATTTAAATGTGTTATTCTTGATTTTCGCCGAGTCGATAAGGACGGGTTCCATGGATTCTCCAGAATAGAGATAGATGTATTCTGATGTCACCGACGAAGGTACGGTACCAGTGATGGTGTAACTCGATTTGGAGCCACACGATGCAAAAAAGACAAGCGACAGGATGGCGCTGCACAGAAGAATGTTGATTTTTTTCATTTAGTGATATTTAAAGAATATATTTTTTGATGAAATGCCGTTTGGGGTGTTCGTAGTCGACTCAAAGCTATGTCACGACGTTTTTTTAAATATATAAACGATAAATTGTCTTTGTAATTGTGCAGACCTGTGACGTTTTTGTCAACAGGTCCGCACATGATAGTGAAATCTTATCGATGGTCTATTTGAAAGCGTTCTCCGATAGACCATTGCCTGACAATGCCAGATCGTCCATATACGACGGCACAGGACGTCCCAGATACTTGTCGACATAGAGTTTGGCAAGATACTGGCCAAGCATGAAACCGTGTCCGCGAAGACCGGTGAGCAGACCCACAGACGGGTCTACAATGTAGCGTGGCTCAGTGTAGCGTCCGGCCCATACGGCGTGGAATCCAACCTCGCGGAGGTTGGGAATCCATTCTGCGAAGACTTCGGAGACTATCTCGAGGAACTCTTTGCTGTTGTACTTAATGTTCTGGCGTGTCTCATAAGCGTCAGTGTCGGGTGAGGCGCAACCGATAATCTGGCCTGTGTGCAGGAACTGCTGTCCATAAACAGCGCTGAAGCCTTTGTAATGTCTACGGTCGATAATCATGTCGAGGGAATCGCCTTTCACACCCATCAAAGGCAGTCGGCGTGTGATGAAAGCCTGGTGTTTGACGGGGAAAAGACCTGTGTCGATACCCAGCATGTCTGTGAATCGTTCCGCACCCCATCCCATCGAGTTGACGAAATGGTCGGCGAGATATTCTATGTATTTCCCCTCATGGTTGCGCACCAATGCCAGGAATTTGTCGCCATGATGTGCCACGCTGAGCAATTCGCAGTCTTCGTATACGCGACCTCCGAGCGAGATGCCGATTCCACGTATATAGTCGATGACGCGTCCTGGTGTGGCCTGCCAGCAGTCGCGTGTTATGAGAGCATGCGAATAGGTGGTCCTGCTGTCGTCCCAAAGCGGAGAGATCTCTTTCTTGAAGTCTTTGCGGTCTACCATGTAGGCGTCGCTCCATGCCCGTGAGGCGTCAAGGGCGCGATAGGTGGCGTCGTCATGGACAAGATTCACATAGCGTGTGGGTTTATAGTTGATGTTGTGAACCTTTTGTATCGATTTGAATATCTCGTGGCTGTGGGTCGCGATATCGGCGATATCGGGATTGGAGAATGCCGGACGGCCACCTCCGATATTACGCCAAGAGGCTCCACGGCTCCAGTTGATAAGGACGGGCTTCATGCCAGCCTCGGAGAAGTAGCGGAACAGTCCGCTGCCTGCTATGCCGCCGCCGGCGATGAGCACGCGCACCTCCTCACGTGTGACATTGTTGCTTTTTGGGAACACAAAAACTTCTTTGCGATTCTCAGTATACACGTCGCCCATGGTTACAGGTGCCGAGAGTGGCGCTCTCGGTGTCGCGTCGCCAACGACCTCAATGCCGTGGGCGCGCAATATTTGTCGGGCTCTGGGTATGCATCGTTTGCCTCGGCAAGGACCCATGCCCATTCTGGTGATGTGCTTGAGCTCGTCGACAGAGATGTATTTGCGGTCGCCAATCACTGCCAACAGATCCTCTAGTTTCACATCCTCGCAATGGCACACGTATGTGTATGTGTCTTTTGTGGCTTGGTTGAGAGGTTTGCTTTCGAGTGGCTTCGGGTAACGTTCCTTGGCGATGAAACCTTTTATGTCGGTCATGGCTCCTTCGACAGTGGAGACTTTGACGCGAGCCACATTGGTTTTGTTGGGCTTTATGAGTATCTTTTCTATAACGCCTTCGCCAATCTTGCCACCATTGTTGTCGACAAGGAACACTTCAGAGCCTTCGTTCGCCTTGTATTCGATGGGAAGGAAGCACCACTGTTTGTCGATATTATATCCGAAAATCGCCAGTCCGGGACATTGATACACACACTCCATACAACCGATGCACTTATCATAGTCTACAGTGGGTGTGCTTGATGTTGTCGGTTTGCTAATGGCACCTTGCGGACACGAGAACGAGCAGGGGTTGCAGGCGAAACCATACAGACAGTCGATTTGCACAAAGGGTTTGATTTTCTGACGCTCGGCTGTGGGTAGGTTGGGTTTCTCAAGCAGTTTTATTGGGTGCTGCTGCGAGTCGATATATTGACGTGAAATGTCAAGGTATTCGTCATAGTTGTAGTGTATGCCCATGTTTTGAGCCACTTCGTATGCCGCTTGGCGTCCACGCAATACGGCGCTGGTGCCCTCACCAATGCGTACGGCGTCGCCGGCAGCGTAGGTATTTACTCCAAATACATCACGGCCTTTCACCAACAGTTGGTTGTCCGGGACAAGTCCGGTGCAGATATTGATGATATCAATACCCTCAATCAATTGCTCGGTTCCTGCGATAGGTTTGAAATTCTCGCATTTTGCTATTACAGCGCCTGTTATGGCGGTGCGGTCGGCGTTAGGTACGGCGCGTACAAGGGTGTATCCTGTCATGATGGGTATGCCGAGACGACGCACTCTGTTGGCCTGAACAGGGAAGCCTCCTTCGCGAGGCATAGCCTCGATGATGGCTCTTATGTTGGCTCCCGCCTGCATACCTTGGTATGAGGTAAGGTATCCGATGTTGCCGGCTCCAACGGTGAGGACATTCTTGCCAAGAAGGGTGTGCTCCTGGTTCATCATCTTCTGGAACACCGCGGCGGTATAGACACCTGGCACATCGTCATTCTCGAAGGTGGGCATGAAGGGTACTGCTCCTGTGGCGACGACAAGATGGTCGGCGTCGATGTAGGCTACTTCATCTGTGGCGGTATTCTTTATGGCTATGCGGCGGCCTTCAAGGAGATCCCACACAGTGCTGTTCAGGAGTATGCCCTCCGTTGAGTCGCCTGCAAGGGTTTTTGCTATATCGAAACCACGCATTCCGCCGAATTTTTTCTCTCTTTCAAAGAAGAAAAACTGGTGGGTTTGCATGTTGAACTGTCCACCTATGCGAGTGTTGTTGTCAACTACGATGTTGTCAATGCCAAGGGCGTTGAGTTGCTCGCGGCATGCAAGTCCTGCGGGACCGGCACCGATAATGGCGACTTTGGTCTTGTATATCTTCACCTCTTTGTCTTGGACAGGAGTCACCTCAGGAAGATACTCTTTGTTAAGCTCACGGACTTCGTGGACGTTGTCGACAGGAGTGATGCAGATACGGCGTATGCGGCCGTCAACAAGCATTTCACATGCGCCGCATTTTCCTATGCCGCATTCAAGACTGCGCGGTTTGCCGTCAACACTGTGGCTGTGGACGGGAAAACCTGCCTGATGAAGGGCGGCGGCAATAGTGTAGCCACGACGCCCTTGAACCTTCTGACCATTGAAAATAAATTCGACGACTTCACTTTGCGGAATGTCGAGAATAGGATGGCTTTCGATTCTATACATGGTGTATTTTATTATGGATTAATGTATTGAGAAAAATTCTTTTCTGGTATTATTAGGGGCAAAGTTAGCAAAAAAATATCAAAACACAAACATTCTTCCCTTTTTTCTGAAAAAAAACATCCTGTTCATCCTTTTCTCACTATGCCACTCCTCACATCGCTAGATACGGTGCCACCAGCGGCGGACGTTCCAGCGTCTTTGTCTCTTTCAGCATAAATCGCAACTTGCCGTTTATCCACAAGTGGGTGACTACTCCTGGCAGAGTGCCTGCATTCGCCACGGGTATCGCCCTCTGCTGGCTTTTGCGTACACGCGCCATCAGAGTCTCGCTGCCAACGACGGCGGTGTAGTTGGCCACCGAGTCGTTGTCGGCGATTTTCTCCCACGATACTTCATCCTCGACATTGAGATTGCCTCTCTGCCCTAAGTCCTTCAGCCGCATGTAGCTGTATTTTCCGTACAGTTGTTCCACAACGGGCGACTGGCTGATGAAGAATAGCTCTCCCGCAAAGACGTTGACGACAAGAGGTTCTGTGTCCGGACATCTGGGGAACAAGTTGTCGTAGTTTAGAAAGTGGTACGTGTACCTGTATGCCGCTGTCGGCATGCCGTTGCGGTAGTATCGCCGTCCCTGTATTTGCTGCCGTTTGTCACCCTCGGGATGTAGCAACGCATACGTGTTCTCCGCAAATCGCTGTAACACGGGCAGTGACCGTGCGTCAATATGGTAACTGTCGGGGTTCGCCAATGCGTCTTGCATAGGTACTATGTAGTGCGATTTCCTTCCGTCTATGGTGGTGCGATTGGTCCAGTATGGCATATAAGCGCAGTTACCTATCTTGGTTTCACCCTTCCTCTTCACAAGGTCCATTTCCACCATGATTCCGCCATTGGTCCCTGCGTCGTGCTGGTTGGAGAGGAAGTTGCCAAGTGAGTATACGACGGGCTGCGGATAGATGTCGTCGCTGGTGTCGATGTCTGCCGCTATGTTCTGCACAACGTGAGGATGCCCGCCAATAACGGCGTTGCACCCCTCATCCATCAACCATCGTGCCAACTCCTGCTGTTGACGGTTGCCTTGCTTCTGGTACTCTATGCCCCAATGCACTATGGCTATCACAAAGTCGGCCTTTTTGCGCCTTGCCTCTGCTATGTCGCGACGTATTTGCACAGTGTCGATGAGGTTCACTTTGCAAGGTTTCCTCACAGGTATCCCATTGGTTCCGTAGGTGTAGTTCAAAAGGGCCAGGTGTATGCCGTTGCGTTCTATCATAAAGGGATGCATGTTCGCTCCGTCAGTCTCGTCCTTATAGGTTCCCAGGTGCATTATTCCCAGCGAGTCAAGGACATCTATGGTACGTTCTATGCCCTTGCGGCCCTTGTCCATGCAGTGGTTGTTGGCGGTGGTCATGATGTCGAACCCTGCGTCCCGTGCCGACTTGGCGAGTGCGTCGGGTGCCGAGAAACAGGGAAATCCTGTATAAGGAGGTCCCGCAAGGGTTACTTCGAGGTTCACTATCGCAAGGTCGGCGCTCTCAATATAGTCCTTTATGTAGCGGTAGTTAGGCTCGTAGTCATAGCTTCCGTCTTTCTGTTTTGCTTCATAGTGTAGCGGTGTATGCCCCATAAGGTCGCCTGCGAACACAATGCGAAGATGACTCTCATTTTCCCCGGCCTTCACCGCCGATAATGCATCTGTCTCAACCGGCGACTCTTCTCTCGTCCTGTTTACCTTCAATGCCGCTGCTACCACCAGTGAAAGCGTCAGTATTATTATCAGAAACTTGTTCATGTACAGTTCTGTTTGTTTTTCCTATGATTCTTTCCCTCTTTTCCTGTCATCTCTGTCAGTTCACCTTTATCTCGTCAATCATCAGCCAAGCCTTTTTACCTTTGTAGTTGTGCCAGTCGGGTAAAGTGGCGGAGTGTATAATCCGGATTTTTATATTTTTGCCTGGATATATTGTCTTGTCGCCGAATAATATTCTCTGTCGCTTTGTCCTTGGGAGAATAGTGTATACAACACGTTGGCGCCCATGACGCTCGTCGCGAACCATGGAATGTGAGAATTCAACCCATTTATTATTTTGGGGCATCCAGAGTTCCACTTTCTCGGGTGTCAGCACCCAGTCGTCGGGGGCGTGGCAGCTACCTATAGTGATGCGACTAGCGCGACGTATGCTTGTATTTATATTGAGTGTCAGCGTGTCCATCCCGTTCCATCCTGCCCAACCTTCGCTGTAGTCTCCAGCAACAGCTCTCTTGCCGTCGTAGAGCACTTCAGGGAATGCGTTGCCATACTGTTTGCTCGGACCTTTCGATGCTTTGACGCTTTTAATGTTGATGGTTTTGTCCGTCGACGGCATCGGAACATCGATAAGTTCATTGTTCCCGAACTGGGCGCAGTTGGGCATAGTGTCTGCCGCAATACTTCTCCAATCCAATGGTGTGAGCGTAAATCGAAATGTGTATGTGCTGTCGCCGCTCAGACGGTATTTTTCTCTTACCCCCGGACCGCAGGTGGCAGTTCCGAGACCTGCAATACGGCTGTCTAGGTTGATTATGCTGTATTTGTCGTCGGGAGCGGGCATTTTCCACCAACGGTCGTATGCGGCCACAACGCTGTCTTCGTATTCGTGTATGCTGAAATTCAACAGGGTGCTGTTGTCAATAGTGAACTGCATTGCCTTTTGCTTTTGGGGGTTGACAATAAACAGCCGTACTGCCTCGCGGTTACCCTCCTCTTGTGGAACGGCGTGGTATTCGGTGGCGTTTCTCCAGTTGTAATAGTACCATAAACCGTATTTCCCGGCAGTGCGCCGATCAGGATATCGCTCGGCATCGTAACCTAACCATGTTACGTCGACAAACTCGTTTGGCAGTTTGCCCTGCAGTCCTACTCGGGCAAAAGTGGGGAAAACACCTTCGCCTTGCAGTCTCACACTTATCTGCATTGCCCCATCGTCGGCCACCTCTACCACTTCGCGCACAGGCATCGACTCGCCAGCCTCATTGGTCATTAGATAGTCCATCACCACCTCTGATGTGGCATAGCGTGTAGTGTCGTTGGTGATATCTTTGATATCGACACTCAACATGTTAATCTTCAGCTTCTCCAACCCCTCCCATGCTCTTGCGCCGTTGCGGTCTGCGCGGTCGTTCTGAGTAGGCGGACGCCACAGATTTAGGTGCATATTCCGCACCATCTCTTGCCCTCGCCAAACATATCGTGCCACTTCTCCCCGCTCTACATCTATCTCAACCTCAAAATCTTTCCCCGCCATTTGAACCATTCCATCGTCACTCTTCTTAATAGTTATCGTAGCTCCAGCCTTCTTCTTCATATCATTAACTTTGTCGTTAAGGTTAACGTTAAGGTCAACGTTAACCTTACCCCCATACACGGCTTTCACCTCCTCCATACAGGCGTAGGGGGTGCCGTAGGCGTCGCAGATGCCGTTGGCGCAGAAGTCACCATCGTCCTCAATACCCGGCAGCTCTCCCATGTCGCCTCCCAACGAGACTTGCGGATACCTGAAAAAAACGTCAACAATGCCACCATTCGTTGGCATCTCCATTGCCGGCGTGCGATCCAATCCTTGATCCTGCCAGTCCCATATAAAGCCGCCCTGCAGCGAATGGTATCTCTCTATGGTGTCCCAATAGTCGCTCAGTCCTCCCAGGCTGTTGCCCATAGCGTGGCAGTACTCCACCATGATGTAGGGGCGAGGGGAATTTTGAATTTTGAATTTTGAATTGTGAGACCGTTGCGGATAGAGTCCATCGTTCTGCCATACCAGGCAAGGTAGTCCACACTCGGGTACATGATTCCCACTATATCGGTGTTCCAATCCAGCTCGGCTCGCTCATAGCTGACCGGGCGTGTCGGGTCTGTGGCTTTGGCGCGTCTATAGGCCTCTTCGAAGCAAATGCCGTTGCCGCACTCGTTGCCCATCGACCAAACAATCACCGACGGATGGTTGCGGTCGCGTTGTATCATATTGTTCACGCGGTACCATATCGGCTCGGTCCACTCAGCCTTCTTGGCTAGGCTGTTCTTGCCGTAGCCCTGAGCGTGGCTCTCGTTGTTGGCTTCGTCCCATACGTACAGGCCGTAGCGGTCACAGAGTTCATACCAGTATTCGTCGTCGGGATAGTGGCTGGTGCGCACGGCGTTGATGTTGTTCTCTTTCATCAATCTAATGTCATTCTCCATCTGTTCGCAGCTTACCACATGACCCGTCCAGGCGTTGTGCTCGTGGCGGTTCACGCCCTTTATGGTCACGGGTTTGCCGTTCACGCACAGCAGACCGTCCTTGATCTCCACAGTGCGGAAACCAATCTGTTTCTCAATGGTTTGAATGGTGCGGCCGTTCTTGTCTTTCAGCTTGATAGTGATGGCATAGAGATCAGGACTCTCTGCCGACCAAGGTTTTACGCCGGCGATTCTTAATTCCGTATGACTGAGCAGTAAAGCGGTGTCGAGTTCGAAGAAAGGCAGCGTTCTCCCGATGCCGAGAGCGGGTAGCGATACTTCTGCGAGCAGACCGTCGCTGTGGCCTTGTCCGTATATTGTCAGGTTCAGTATGCCGGTGCTATAGTCGGCGGTATCCAATGTGGCGTCAATGCGATAGTCGATGATGTGGTTTTTCGGCAGACTGTACAGCGTCACGTCACGTGTTATGCCGCTCATGCGCCACATATCCTGACACTCCAGATAGCTTCCGTTGCTCCAGCGGTGTAAAATGATGCATATCCTGTTTTTGCCGGTATGCACAACGTCGCCAATCTCCCATTCCGCTGGCGTCTTCGAGTCCTCGCTGTAACCCACAAACTCGCCGTTCACATACAACTCCATGGCCGACGAGGCGGCACCGATGCGGAAATAGATGCTGCGACCGTCCCACGATTCAGGTATGATGACATCCTTTGCGTAGACTCCCGTCGGGTTGTAAGCCCGTGGCGCATGTGGCGGGTCGCTCGGGAACTCGTTCTTCATGTTCACATAGACCGGTACCCCGTAGCCCTGCAGTTCCAGGTTGCCTGGGACAATGATGCTGTCCCACAGGCTCAGATTCTGCGCAGGGTCGAAATCAGGCGTGATGTAGGCTCCCTTTTCCAGTCCGCGGTGCACATACTCCGCACGCTCATAAAACAGAAATGACCAAATGCCATCGAGATCCATCACCCATTGGCTGTCTTGAGGCACAATGTCGGCATGCGGGGCGACTTTCCCGACTTGACACACCGATAGATCGTCCCAATATTCTTGTCCCTCTGTTTTGTCAGGAAAAACCAGCAAAAACGCTACAATGGCCAAATAAACATAACTTCGGTATTTTTGGATTATCTGATTATATCCTAGAGTGAGCGGAGCATGAATGGATGTGTTCCAAAGTTTGTATATCAAGCTTCCCAATGAATTGTCGCTGCCATTGTGCGTGTCAGAGTTCGGAATTGTGGTTAATCCGTCCATGGTTATGTTTAATTGATTTGCAAAAATACAACTTTTTTACTTTCTGAATATTATAATGGGAAAAAATCTTATTTTTGCAATGTGAAAAACTTTTCGACGCAATGTCAGAAGAATCGGAATACAAAGGTTTAGTAGTCAGAACAACAGGTAGTTGGTATAATGTGTTATCCAATGAAGGAGATTCTATTGCCTGTCGTTTGAGGGGCAATTTCCGTATTCGCGGCAACAAGCAAACCAACCCTATAGCTGTTGGAGACCGTGTAGTATTCCAGATTCTCGCCGACGGTACAGGCTTTATCACCGCTATTGAAGAGCGACGCAACTGCATCATCCGTCGAGCGACAAAACTTAGCAAGCAGACTCATGTCATCGCCGCCAATATCGACCAGCTTTGCATTGTCGCCACCCTTGGATTCCCTCGCACCTCGATGGGCTTTATTGACCGTCTCCTCGTCACCGCCGAAGCCTACCATATCCCTTCGGTCATCATCTTCAACAAGTGCGACCTCTACAACGACGAGCTTTGGGCTATCCACAACGAAATCAAAGCTATCTATACCAACGCCGGCTACCCTGTCTTCGAGGTCTCTGCTCTCTCCGGTATGGGCGTCGATACAATCAAAAATCTCATCTCTGGCAAAGTCTCTCTCTTCAGCGGCCACAGTGGTGTTGGCAAATCGGCTCTCCTCAACGCCATCGACCCCTCTCTCCACCTCAAAACGGGCGAGGTCAGCGAGTGGAGTCTCAAAGGTAAACACACCACAACCTTCGCCGAACTTTTTCCTATCAATGCCAACGATGACAAAGTCAAACCCTCTTTCCTCGTCGACACTCCCGGCATCAAGGAGTTTGGTATGGTCGACTTCACCCCCGAGGAATTGTCGCACTTCTTTCCCGAGATGCGCAAGGTGCTCCACGACTGCCATTTCGCCAACTGTACTCATCGCCATGAGCCTGGTTGCGCCGTCAAAGCAGCTGTCTCCTCGGGCCTAATAAGCGAGGAGCGTTATCAGAACTATCTGAATATTCTCGACTCAATAGAAAATGATGAACCTATCCGCCGCTGACAGTAGCGATGGATAGGTCCAATAGGTTTTTTCTTTATTTTTTATATGAATTGTACCACTTCGTTCAGCGGACGATGGGTGGGCTGTTTGGGCTCACCAGCTCTGTAACCAAGCGAAATCACAGCCATTACGACTTCGTTCTCGGGTATGTTGCACAGTTTGCGGAGCTCGTCGCTATCGCGCATACCCATAATCAATGTGTCGTATCCTTTGGCACGGGCTGCTAGAATGAAATAGGCATTGCTGAGACCATTGTCATAGGCTCCCCAGCCATCACCTATCTCGTTGGTCTGCTGGCCTTGGAAAAATCCCGACTTGCCTTTCTCGTAGGTAGACACTATCAGCACTGGGGCTCCGGCTATGTTCTGCTTGTTGCGCTCGCCCACAAGGTTCTGGATGGCCTCTATTTTTTCGGCACTCATGGCTACATAGTATTTCGAGGGCTGCTGGTTAGCCCACGATGGCGCTTCTTGTGTGGCAATGAGCAGGTTGCGCACTTCGGCCTCGCTGATGGTTTTCGATGTGTCGTAACTGCGTACGCTGCGACGACTTTTCAGCACCTCGTCAAAAGTGACGGCATCTGTTTTTTGGACTTTGTTTTCATTGTTGCTTGTGCAGGCGCTTAGCATAACCAATGCCATTGCTGCAGTCAGAATAATGTGTGTTTTCATTGTTTGTTATTTAAGGTTTCTATATCTTTGTTTCTTTTGCCTACTTCCCACATCTGCCAGCTGTTCCACACATTTTGGAACACTGAGTAGAATGCCATAAACACCGACGCCAGTGGCGTCAGGTAGTAGTTGGCCATCCATATTCCCATAGCGGTGTTTTTCTGCCCCAACAGCTGCCCCCCGCTTATCTTGTCTCCATAGCGCCCTCCCAGCCAGCGCCCAAAACCAAACTGCACAATGCAAAACAGCAGCGACGCAACACCCAGCCACACTATGCTCCCCCAGTTGCCCTCTCCGTGAAGAAATATGAAATCTATCGTCTGCCCCAATGTGAACAGCAGCGCCAACGACCACAGGTAAAACGACAATCCTTTGTATCTCCTCAGCCACTCGCTCGCCTTCGGCATCCATGCCTCCAATGCCCATGCTATAAAGAAGGGTAGCCCTATGACGGTCCCTATGCGTTTCAGTATCATCCAAAACGACTCTAGGAATGGCATTTCTTGCTGATTCCCGATAAACGAGAAATATATCGGCGCCACAACAGCCACCATCAAATTGCCTATAATTGTGTATGCTGTCACCGTCTCACGGTTGGCGCCGAGCATGCAGCTTATCACCGCCACCGACGACGCCACAGGACACAGCACCCCTATCAGCACCCCTTCAGCCACCACGTTGCTGGCCCCACACCACTTCAGTATTAAAAACGACCCGAGACTTACCGTTATCTGGAACAACATAAGCCATACGTCAAGCCACCCCATCCTTAGCCGCTTTATGTCCACAGCCGAGAATGTCAGCAGCAGTATGGTGAAGATAATGTAGGGCACCATGAAACTGAACATGGCGCAATACTTGTGTAGTATCAATCCAAGAACAATAGCTATGGGTAGTATGTAACTTCGATATTTTTGCATTCCTTTATGTACCTTCTGTAACGGGTGGAGCATTGTTAATCACATTCCTATCGCTCCACAATTCTTCCACAAGGCTCTGCAAAGTTACTCAATAACATCGAATGTCAAAAAAAATGTGTATTTTTGCAAAAATTACTTCCCTCAACCACCAACCTCTTAACAACTTGTCCTATAACCATGCTAAGAGAAGAAACAGTCTTCGGACCCATCCATAGTCGCCGCCTCGGAACATCTTTGGGCATCAACCTCCTGCCCGAAAAAGGCAAACTTTGCAATTTCGATTGTATCTATTGCGAATGCGGTTGGAACTGCGACGGACGCAACGACACCGTCCTCCCCTCCGCATCCAAGGTCTTTTCCGACCTCCAAGCTATGTTGCAACGCCTCGAGCGGCAACAGGTCAAAGTCGACTCCATCACCTTCAGCGGCGACGGCGAGCCAACCATCAACCCCGAGTTCCCCAAAATCATCGACGACACCCTCGCCCTTCGCGACCAGTATGCCCCATCTGCCAAAGTCTCTGTCCTCAGCAATGCCACTCGCGTCCACATCCCCGACATCTTCCAAGCCTTGCGTCGCGTCGACAACCCCATAATGAAAATCGACGCCCCAACCAACGACCTTGTCGCCAAAATCAACAATCCCGCACCAGGCTACGACATTGCCCGTGTCATCGAGGCTCTAAAGCAATTCAAGGGCGACTTCATCCTCCAATGGTGTCTTCTGCGCAGTTCCGACTTCGATTCCTCCGCTCCCGAAGTCCTTTTGCCCATGCTCGACATCGTGCGTCTGCTCCATCCTCGTGAGCTTATGGCCTACACTATCGACCGTCCAACCCCTGCCCAGGGGTTACGGAAAGTCACCGCCGACGAGATGCGCGTTCTTCTTGCGCCTTTATTCGACGAAGGCTTCACAGTCCAGATAAAAGGCTGACATCTGAGGTCTGCGTTCCGTCTTTTGGCAGATGCTTTTACTTCCCTTTGACTTTGACTTTCTCTATCAAGGCGTCAATGTCTTTGGATATATGTGCTTTTTTCAAGATAACTAGGATTATTCCAAATAGGAAGACGGTCTTTATGAACGCATTGAGTAAAGTGACCACTATTGGGGTTGCTTTGATATGAGCAATTAGTGGCAGCAATGTCATATCCCACACTGTCCCGATGGCAAACATGGCAATAATAATGAGCCCAACGACAAGGTGTTTGCCGCAGAACAGACCCACTTTCAGTTTTTTACGAAGGAAGAAGAGCAGGCATGTAAAATATAGAAGGTAAGAGAACAATGTGGCGCATGCCGATCCGTCTATTCCCCACAGTGGTATCAGCCAACGGTTGAAAACAATTGCCGACATCGTCAGCACCACAATGAAAAACAGCGACAGCGGATAGTATTTCGAAAAATTCAGAATATCTGTCCCTATGCTCAGCGACGAGTTCACTATCTTCGCCAATCCCAAAAACAACACTACTCTCATGCCGCCCACATACTCCTCTCCGTGTGGTATGACGTCAAACAACGCTTCCAAGTTCACCCATATCAGCAGCAAAATCAGCGTGCTCACTAGAAATTGGTGCAGCGACACTTGTTTCCCCAACCGGTTCACTTCGCTCCAGTTGCCCTCCCTCACAGCTTGCGATATCATAGGCCTCGATATGGCCCCAAGCGATCTGTAGGGCACCTCCACAATGTTGGCTATATAAAATGCTATGGTATATACTCCGGTTAGCGCCAACCCTGTCTGCGCTCCCAAAAATAGCGTGTTTATCAGCGGTATGTTTCCCGCCAGCACCGTCGCCGTCATAAAAAGCGTATACAGCACTATTTCCTTCATCCTCTCTCGTGTGATGAATTTCCAGTCAATGCGGAATGATATCTTCCCTAACGAGAGCAGGTAGAAAAAGTTGATAAGCATAGCTATGCCATACGACATGCAGAAGAGTATCACAAAAGTGTCAAGCGATATGATCTCTTTGCCATATAGGATATAGCACACAAGATTGAAAATTCGTATGCCGACTTCTCTAACCAGTTTGGGTACGGTGATACGTAACAGAACGCTGGCGTTTGTCTCAAACACAGCTAAGTAAAGGGCAAAGAAAGTGAGAGGCAGCAAGAGATAGCAGTAGTTGGCCATTAGAGGCGATTTCTGCGAATAAAGATCAATAATGTCGGCCTTGAATATGAAGAAACACAGAGCGAAGATGCAGAATCCAATAAAGGGTATGAGTATTGACCAACCAAATATGCCGTGGTTTTTGCCGTCTTCCGACTTGAAGAAAGGGAAAAACTTTATTATTGAAGCGTTGGTGCCCAGCTGTGCCAGGCCGCTGAAAAGCATTGCGGCGTCTACCATGACGCGTGTCAATCCTATCTCTTCTTGGCTCAAATAGTCGGTAAGCACGAAGAAAGTGGTGAAAAATCCTATCGCCACTCCCAGGTAGTTGGCCAGCGCCCCTCGTATGCTTTGTCGTGCTATTACACCCATTATTGTTGCGGGTTTATGATTTGTTCTGAAGCAAACGCCATTTTTTTGAAATTATTGTAGCTATAGGAATGTTTTAGAAAACTGAGGATTAGGAAATCCTGATATCAATGTTACGTCAGATTGCAAATACGCATCAACAGAACATCCATCATGACAGGACGTTTGACTTAACGAGTGACAATCATCGTGACGAGAAAACTAATAGTTTTTACGGTATGGTAGCATCTTTAATGAAGATAGAATACTTTCAAATAGTGGTTTTTCATCTTCTTTTACATTTATATTAGTGTTGCGTTAATTTTTGTTTAATCTTTATAAATTATTAATATTTAATATAATACAAGAGTTCTTTGATTTTTTGATTTGAAATAGGTTCGTAATTTTGCAGCCTCAAAAACTGCAATGTTATGAATGCTGGAAAG
>JAGCZH010000020.1 GCA_017960475.1 Bacteroidales bacterium
ATCTCGTGGCTGGTGCGGAAGCCGTCGAAGAAGTTGAGGAACGGCACGCGGCCCTTCAGGGCGGCGAGGTGAGCCACAGGGGCGAGGTCCATCACCTCCTGCACCGAGCTCTCGGCGAGGAGTGCGAAGCCGGTCTGGCGGGCGCTCATCACGTCGGCGTGGTCGCCGAAGATGGAGAGGGCCTGGGCGGCGAGGGCGCGGGCGCTCACGTGGAACACGCCGGGCAGCAGTTCGCCGGCAATCTTGTACATATTCGGGATCATCAGCAGCAGACCCTGGGAAGCGGTGTAGGTGGTGGTCAGAGCACCGGCCTGCAACGAGCCGTGCACGGCGCCGGCGGCGCCGGCCTCACTCTGCATCTCGACGACCTTCACGGTCTCGCCGAAGAGGTTCTTACGACCGCCAGCGGCCCACTCGTCGATATACTCGGCCATAGGGCTGGAGGGGGTGATGGGGTAGATAGCTGCTACCTCGCTGAACATGTAGGCCACATGCGCTGCAGCGCAGTTGCCGTCGCATGTCATAAATTTTTTTTCTTTTGCCATAATGTAATTATATAACTTAAACGTTTAAGGATTAATATATTATTATAATGTTTCGTATTTTTTATGAGGGTACAAATATACATAATTATTTCGGAGTTCCCGAAATAAACATTGCTTTATTTCCTAATCAGCAAAATACTAATACTTTACAACTTCTCACAGACAAAGTCCTGATAATTGTCCGGAGAGACAATCGTAAATGTATGGTCAGGATAGTTTTTCGTAAATGTTTCTGCCAGTCGTGGCTGCTTTGTTTTGCTCCATTTGAACTCGTAGGTGTGCAACACTCCGTCATAGTCCTCAATGTAGTCAACCTCTTGTTGTTGCTGTGTGCGCCAGAAATAGCTCTTGCCATAAAATGCGCTGTATGAGTTGTGTTTCATACGCTCGCTGATGACGTAGTTTTCCCATAGCGCACCAGTGTCTGTCCGTAAGTCCAAAGGCTTGTAGTCTCCAAGTATTGCGTTGCGTACACCATTGTCGTAGAAGTAGATTTTGCGGCTTTTCTTAAGTTCGGAACGCACATTGCGGCTGAACGAGCGCAGATGGAACAGCACATACGACTTCTCCAGCAGATCAATGTAGCGTTGCACCGTTATGGAGGTAAGACCCAATAGCCGCCCCAATTCGTTGAACGACACTTCGCTCCCCACCTGCAGCGCCAGTGCTTGCAACAGCTGCTCTACAATCTCCGGCTTGCGCACATCTTGAAAAGAGAAAATGTCCTTGTATAGATAGCTGTTTACCAAATCTATCAAAGTCTCGCGCTCTTCGCCCGGATGATTCACCACCTCGGGATATGAACCGTAGATAAGCCTACGCTCCAGCATACGGCGTTCCTCTGTGGCACCGAACTCACGTATCAGCTCTTCCGACGAGAATGGAAACATCACATACTCGTACTTGCGGCCTGTCAATGGCTCGTTAATGGAGCTTGAGAGCTCGATAGCCGACGAACCCGTGACCACCACCTGCTTCTCTGGATAGTTGTCAATAAGCAGTTTTAGCGTGATGCCTATGTTCTTCACACGCTGTGCTTCGTCAATCAGAATCAAGTCTACATTGGCTGTCTCTGCCCCCAACTCTGTTGAGGTTGGTTCGTTTAGTTTTTTCCGAACATCAGGCTCGTCGCAATTCCATACAAGAACCTTCCTGTCTGCGTCGGCAACCAACATTCTCAGCAATGTAGTTTTGCCCACCTGCCTCGGGCCGACAATTATCACAGCCTTTCCTTTGTACAAACGACTGTCAATCTGCTTCTTGATAGCTCTTTCAATCATAATTCAGTCATATTATCACAATTGCAAAAATACAAACTTTTTTAATTATAATAAAAAAAACTTATAAGAATTTTTAATTATACTTTATAATTCTGATATCAGTAAGCCAATTCTGAAATAGAAAACCCCATCAAATTCGACGGGGTTTGTTGTCACGATTTTGGGACTATTGTTATTCGTTTAAGTCGTCACAAGTCATAAATCCCTCCTTTTGTCATAATTGCTTAAACGGTTAAGGGTTAATTTTGTCTAATTATTTTAAAAACAATTTACAATAGCAAAAAAGTACTTATGAATACTATAACGTTGTCACAGTATAAGGTATTCCCTTTAATCTATCTGACATTTTGCGTAAAGCAAATGGATTTATTTGATAACCACGACATTGTTGAGCTGAGGCAAATTCTTTTTCTGTCATTGCACGACATCTTCTATAAATAGATATGTTATGACTGCATATCCGGCAGTCCCGCACAATGTGCTTGTTCAATGCCGCGAGAGCCAATATTGCCTCAATGTAATAGTTGTTTCCTCTTGATTTTACAATGTCATCGGCTATGGCAACCTCAAATGTTGCATTCTCATTCTCATGTGGGTTTTCTTTACACGTGCCTCCTTTAGAATATAGCATTTCACATTGACCATCATTATTGCGTATAAAGGAATACACCCCTATTGTTGGATAGGACAATCTATCAAAATTATAAAACCTTACATCTGGAAGATGTTTCATATTGTAAGGATTACCAACATTTGTGCCAAACTTTAAATTAAAATTCCCTGTTTCAAACAATTTAATTGGCTTTTCTCTATCATCTACGACTTTAAACTCAATTATTCTTATTCCAGATGCAATTTTTTCTTCATCGCAAGGATGTGTATAGTCAATCTCAATAAACAATGGTTCTTTATAAGGATTCTTACTATCAGATAAAACTATATCACCAACAAAACCTTTATATTCAACCTCCTCCTCACAAGTATCACATTCTTGTTTCAAGTCAACTTCTTTCACATAAAGCTTATTGCATTTTAAACTTGAAATCTTCTTTTTTATCAAACAGGTTGTCTCTTCTTTACAAGGTGTACCAACGAGGTATTTGATAATGAACGGTGAATTACTATAGAATTTATCTTTTATACGTTTTTTCCAAATCTTATGTATGTAACTCTCACCATCACAATTCGAATTGCTCTTATGTGCAAAATGTTTTCTTTTTTTTGAACCCTCTTTAATAATTAACTGCTCCCCACACTCAACGCAGCTATAACACCGTCCTTTTATAGCATCATCAATGTGAGTAAACACACCGTGCTCATTTTTTGCATATTCATACAAAAGTGCCTTCATCTCAAATTATTTATACATTTCTTCAAGGCAACGATTGATTGCGATTCTAATATCGTCAGCCTCTGTCTCACCTTGGCCTTCTCCCGTTACTACACAAATCACTTCATTTGTCTTTGCTGAAAGGATCTGAAGTGTGATTTCAATAGTGTATCCACCAAGTCCGGTGCTGCGTCGTCCTGTTTCCCCATAGTTAATAATCATTGTTCTGTCAGCCAAATCATTTTTCACTTCGGGTAATCTAACCATTCCTCTTTTGATAAGATACCCAGAAATAATATCTGCGGGATTTGTGCTCTTGCTTCGGGATGACCCATAAACACCATAGCCATTACCATATACACCTCCTGTAGAACCCGTCTTAGTTTCAGTAGGTGTGATGTAAAAATAAGTGTAATTGTCCAAAGATGCATTTCTCGTTAAACGAACAGGTTGAAGAGTCACACATGATGCAAATATAAAAGACATCAATGCAAGTGATATGGTTTTCTTGAGTTTCATAATGATTGTTGTTGTAAATTATTTCAGCAGTTTCCTATTCCCCACATCTTCCAGCACGGTCATTTGCTGGATAGCTATCTTATTGAGTTTATGTAGGCGGTCGCGTTGCGGGATGCCCTCGTTGATAAACACCGCATTCAAGTTCCTCACTGTATTATTTCGATTTTCAAAGGTGTTCGGTTCCCTTTCAGGGTACTCCATATTGGAGAGGCAGATAAGCTGGTTTATCGTGGCGTAGTCGCGCATATTACCCTTTTTATCAGGATTGGCGTCGCGCCACTCTTTGGCGGTAATTCCGAAGAGAGCCACATTAAGGACATCCGCTTCCTCGGCATAGATAAGCGAGCTGTGGTAGGCATCCACCTCGTCGGGCACAAGGTTGGCGCGCACAGCGTCGGTATGTATATGGTAGTTGATTTTAGATAGTTCTCTCTTCGCCGACCAACCAATCGCCTTTTGTTCCTCCTCTTTCAGCCGCTGGAACTCTTTGACGATAAAAATCTTGAACTCGGGGCTAATCCACATAGCAAACTCGAAGGCAATATCTTTGTGGGCATATGTGCCACCGTAGCGTCCAGCCTTGGCCTGAAGGCTGATGGCATTGGTACGAGAAACAAACTCTTTTACACTTATCTTGAAACTGTTAAGACCTGCCTGATTTCTAATTGTGGCGAATTCGCCATAATTAAAATCGGGGTTGTAGACCTTCTCCCAGATGCCGATATACTCAAGTGTGTTGCGGTTGCGAAGCCAGTCGGTAACAAAGAAATCACCATCCTTCGCCTGCAGCATATCAGTGAGGTAGATATAATCCTCTTCACCGCGTTTTATAACGGTAATGGGCGTGTCTTGTACTATAAGTGTCTTCTTTGCCATTGAATTTGATATTTCGCTACCATCTGATACGTACTATATATATAATTATCAATTATTAATAATTAATAATTGTAGTATATTTAATCTATAAAAATACGAAATATCTTTGAATCCAAAGGGAATATCCGCAATATATTTATGAACAATAAAAGGGTTAGAAAGGTTGGATTGTCCACTAGGGACTTGGAAAATTGAAAATTGCACCCCGAAGGGGAACTGAACACCTTGAAAATAAAAATAATCCAGTGAAGAAAGTTGAAAATTGAAAATTGAAATTGCTCACGGGGACTTTATAAATTGAAAATTGCACCCCGAAGGGGTGGTATGCCTGCCGAGCTTGATGAGGCAACTGAACACCTTGAAAATAAAAATAATCCAGTGAAGAAAGTTGAAAGTTGAAAATCACCCAGGTTCTCTACTGTTAATTGTCTGATTTGTCTGCGGTGTCGGTACTTGCTAAAATTTGATTCATTCTTTTTTGCTGTTCCGGCAATAATTTGTATTTTTGCAAAAAAATATATCGATGAAAATCAGAATGCGCTTTTTGTGCGCCGCTGTTGCACTTTTTGTGCTTGCAGGCTGTGGCGACAATCGAAATCAAAATAACGACAAACAGGATATGGCTATGAATAGCGAATTGAAACCTTTCGATGTACAAAAGGAGTTTACAGACAATGGCTTCTCTTTCTTCACCAAGAATCTCATTCTTTGCTGCGGCGACAGCACGGAGAGCAATGCAATGACCATCGGCTGGGGCGGAATAGGCAACTACTTGGGTCACGACCGCCCTGCGGTGACTGTATATGTCGCCCCTGCTCGCTACACCTATGAGTTTATGGAACGCTATCCCCGTTTCACAGTAATGGAGTTTGAAGACCCTATGGTATGGATGTTCATGGGCGAGAACAGTGGCAGAGATTTTAAGGGGAATGATGCTGGCATCGAAGCACAAAAAGATAAAAAGGCCGCCGCCCTCGGTCTGCACATCGCATACACAGAACATGGTACGCCTTATTATAAAGAGGCAAAGACTGTTATAGAGTGCGAGACGATGACTTCATGGCACCAGACAGAGAAAGACTTCCGCAATGACACTCCCAAGAAATGGTACGACGGCTTCGAGGCCGGTGTCCACACGGTATACATTGGAGAGGTCTTAGGCGCCTGGAAGAAATGAAAACGTAATGATAAAAAAGTATGAGCAAAGAATTCAATATTCGTCCCGCAAAGCCCGATGAGGCAGGTCTTGTACTCGAGTTTATTAAGAGACTCGCCGAGTACGAGAAATGTTCAGGCGAGGTCGTGGCTGACGAGTCCACCATATATCATTCTCTGTTCGTGGAGCGTTCCGCCGAGGTTGTCTTCGCTGAGGAGGACGGCGTGGTGATAGGCTTTGCGCTATTTTTCCACAACTTCTCGACTTTTGTGGGAAGGAAAGGCCTGTATCTTGAAGACCTCTTCATCATACCTGAGAAGCGAGGACACGGTTATGGCAAAGCCCTTCTCAATTATCTAGCCGGTGTCGCCGTGGAGCGCAACTGTGGTCGTATGGAATGGATTTGTCTCGACTGGAACCAGCCAGCATTGAAAGTCTACCGCAGCATTGGCGCCATCCCCATGGATGAGTGGACCGTGCAGCGTTTGGATGAGTCGGCTCTGAAAAGTTTCGCGGCAGGAGAGGATTAATACTAACGACCAATCTGGGTCAAAACAATTATCTTATGGTTATAGATTACAATAAGATCGAAGAAATCGCCAATCCACATTTCAAAGGTGGCGAGGGCGACACGATGTTCCGCACTTTCAACGACGGGCAGAACAAGATTATGCGTGGACGGCTCGATGTGGGCTGTTCCATAGGCTTTCACAAACATGAAACAAATAGCGAGATTATCTTCATTCTCAGTGGCGAGGCCCGTTGTCTATATGACGACGGCGAGGAGCGTCTCACTGTAGGCCAATGCCATTATTGTCCAGTAGGGCATGCCCATTCGCTTATCAACGCCAGCGCCACAGAGCCGTTGACATTCTTCGCTGTGGTGCCAGAGCTGAAAGCACTCTAAAAAAACTTATTGTTGTGTCTCGTTGGAACTGTTTAGTGTTATGCGGAACACAGTGCCTTGGCCGGGGACAGAGTATTTGAGGAAGATTTTGCCTTTGTGGTAGTCTTTCACTATTCTGCGCGCCAGCGATAGTCCAAGGCCCCAGCCTCTCTGTTTGGTTGAGAAGCCAGACTCAAAAATGTATTTCTGTTTTGAAGGTGGAATACCTTTGCCAGTGTCGCAGAGGTCAATATGTATCAGGCTGCCCTCGTTGGTGAGTATTGTCGTGAAGGTTCCAGATCCCTCCATAGCGTCGATAGCGTTTTTGCAGATGTTTTCTATCACCCATTCAAAAAGGTATCGGTTCACCGCCGCTATTACGGGACGATCGGGAAGATTGGTGACAAATTTGATTTTACGGGGACTGCGTTTTTCCATATATGCTATGGTGTGGCGAATTATCTCGCACATATCCTCGTTTTTCAGTTCAGGTATGCTGCCGATCTTTGAAAAACGTCGCGCTATGGTGTCAAGGCGGTCTATATCTTTTCGTATTTCGCCAAGATAAGGCTCTTCAAGCGTTTTGCCTTCAAGATAGTCGGCCCAGCCCGACAAAGAGGATATTGGAGTGCCTAGCTGATGTGCTGTTTCCTTGGCCATACCAACCCACACTCGGTTCTCCTCGTCGCTGCGAGCTGTGCGGAAAAGATTGTAGGATATTACTACGAGTATGAGCGCCAGCAGAAGATAAATCAGAGGTATAATGCGAAGCATGCGAAGCAGAGGCGTGTTCTCGTAATAGACAAAAGCCAGCTGCCTGTTGGCGAGACGGAGCTCGATGGGGTCGTTCTCGTCGGCCATCTCTTTGAGTTTGATATTGAGCTTCTCAGGAGTATTGAAATCAGAGGCATTGATGTTGCCCGAGCCAAGGATGCGATGACGGCTGCTGTCAACAACGATAACAGGAACAAAGACACTGTTTTGTGTGACTTCGGAGAGGAACGACTGGCTCAGATTGTCGAGGGCCTCGCGCATATCGCTGTATATCTGCGACTCGCGATAGAGAAGTGTCAGGGGGATGTCCCAAACGGTATAGTGGAATGGAGGGTTGTCGGAGAAACGATTGAGGAGTTGAGGAGTGATTTTTTTGCCTATCATGGCGCCATCCTCTTGAACAGTGGGGAATATGTTGCCGCATGAGGTGATTATTGAGTCGCGGTCCATAATAATGAACGGCGTTCTACTGCTGTCAACGATATATGATACATAGTTGAGGTAGAACTCGGCGTCGGAGCCCAGATCCTGCTTGTTGAACGACTGAAGGACGTCGATGTATAGCTTGACTTTGCGTCGTTCGTCTATTCCTACTTCGTTAAAGAAGGTCTCGGTTTGAGTCATCAGTTCGGCTTTCTGGCCGATGGCGCTAGCCCAAAGTCGTACTTTTTCCTGTTCGGAATGTCGTATCTGCTGGGCAAAACTGTTGATGGTCCATAGTGCCGCCAGACCTAACAGTATTGTCAAAGTGAGAATAATCCATTTGCCTTTTCGAGACTTGCGATATTTCACGGAAGGGAGATTAAAGGGTTTGAAAGGTTAGAAAGGTTAAAAGGGTTATAAAGGTTTTAAGGGGTTTAGTGATGGTGGAAAGATTCTGAAGTAAAAGTGGGAGTTAAAATGGAAGTAAAAGTGGGAGTAAAAGTGGACAAATGAATATGTATTGTCCTGCGCGCAGCGCATAACTTCCTTTTTTACTCCCATCGAAGATTAACTTCCTTTTATTGCTTCCCATTGCTTTACGTTATTATTATTATTAAAAGGTTTAAAAGGTTTGAAGGGTTTGAAGGGTTTGAAATGGTACATGCCTTGTGGCTTGTTACTCCACTCTTACTGTTTTGGCGGGTAGTATGTGGGCGATATAGGATGAGGGCAGAAGAAGAGCCAAACAGCAGATGACGACGGTTCCTGCATCGATGGCTAGAAAATACCATAGGTTGATGTCGATGGGGACGAAACTCATGGAATAGCTTTCGGTGTCGAGTCTTACAATGTGAAAAGAGGACTGAAGCAGACATAGAATCAGAGCAATGATGTTGCCTACAGCGAGACCTTTGCCAATAATGTATACCGACTTGATAAGAAAAATGCGTCGTATGGAACGGTTGGTGCTGCCGAGGGTTTTGAGAATACCGATCATTGATGTTTTCTCGAAAATCATTATCAGAAGAGCCGACACCACAGAGGCGGCGCATACTACGGCCATAATGGAGAGGATGAGGAAAATGTTGGCGTTGAGCAAATCGAGCCATGCAAACATAGATGGCTGTTCTTCACGGATGGAGGTCACCATCTTGTCAGGGTCGGTAGCCGACATCACTTGTCGGGTGATAGGGTAGAGGTCGTTGAAATTGTTTATGGCAAGCTCGTATCCAGCCACCATGTTGCTGTCCCATCCATTCAGTTTCTGTATCTGACGTAAATCGCCAATGATGTAGTGGTCGTCAAACTCGTTGAGGTCTGTGTTGTAGATGCCGGCCACCTTGAAGGCGCGGGCGCGATAGGTCTGTCCGGTCCAAAAATAGGCTCTCACTTTCTGTCCGGTGTCCAACTGCATGCGTGAGGCTATCTTTTGCGATATGACGATTTCGTTGCTCGCCGCCGAGTCGCAAATGTTCGCTATGCGACCTTTCACCATACAACGGGCAAAGAAAGAAGAGTCGAAGTCTCGGTCGACTCCTTTGAAGATAATGCCCAGAATCTGATCATCGGTTTTCATCATGCCACCCTTGTAGGCATAGGGCTGTATATGCGATACCCCCTCAATGACGTTCACTCTCCGCAACTCATTGTCGGTCATGTTGACAGGTATCTCGTCATAGTCGTTGACCCAACCATAGCTTCTGATGTTGATATGCGAGCCGAAGCCAACGACTTTAGCGGTGATCTCGTTCTGGAAACCACGGAGAATGCACACTGCCATAATCATTACCAGAACACCAAGGGCGATGGTATAGACAGCTATGCGCACCAAAGGACGAGAGAAACTGCCTTTGTCGCGAGACAAAAAACGGCTTGCTATAAGACGCTCAAATGACAAACGGAGTCAGGAATAAAAAGGTAGAGACCTGTCACATAGACACGCCTCTACCTAATGGGAGTATTAGAATGACATCGCGATATTGATGAAGTCGTCGGCTTGGAGTGAGGCGCCACCAATGAGACCGCCATCGACGTCGGGATTGGCGAAGAGCTCGCGAGCGTTGGAAGGCTTGCAGCTGCCGCCATAGAGAATGCTGGTGTTGTCGGCCACCTCTTTGCCGTATTTCTCGGCAATAAGGTTGCGGATGAAAGCATGGATCTCCTGAGCCTGCTCAGGTGTGGCGGTTTTGCCGGTGCCAATAGCCCAGACAGGTTCGTAGGCGATGATGATTTGGCCGAATTTCTCAGCGTCGAGATGGAAAAGGCCATCTTTGATTTGACGGCTTACAACCTCAAACTGTTTGCCAGCCTCGCGTTCTTCGAGCACTTCGCCGCAGCAGACTATAGGACGTATTTCGTTTTCGAGAAGACGGTCGACTTTGCGAGCCACAATGGCGTCGGTCTCGCCATAATAGGCGCGGCGCTCTGAGTGTCCCACAATACAATACTCTATTTCCATTGAGCTGAGCATAGAGGCGCTGACTTCACCTGTATATGCGCCTTTTTCGTTGTCGTTGACATTCTGGGCGCCGATGGCGAAATAGGAGTCGTTGCTGTAGTCTTGACACATTTCGAGATAGGGGAAGGGAGGGCAGAGAATCATCAGAGTGTTCTCACCCAACTCATTCTCTTCGAGTTTGGTCATGATATCATTGACGAGATCGTCGGCTTCTTCGAAGCTCTTGTTCATTTTCCAGTTTCCTGCAACAATGTTTTTTCTCATGATTAGGAGTTGTTTTTTAAGTTATACTATGAATTTTGGTTTTCGAAATAAGGAGATGGTCAGATGGTTTTGTTAGGTTTGTATGTTGGATGATTGTTTCATTTTCCACAGGGCTCGGGCCTATCTATTCGTCTTTTTCAATAAATACTTTCATGCCTATGAAGGCATAGTTTTTTTTAAGATGTACTATGTCGTCGTCGCGAAGACGTATGCACCCTTCGCTGCCACGACCCGGTACGCTATAGTGGTTGCCTGTGCTGCCGTGAATGCCAATGCCGCTGCCTACATAGTCGCCTTTCAGGCGCATAAACCAATGACCATAGGCAGGCATAGGACCTCTGCCGTCGCCAAAATCATGGTGCCAGTGAGAGGCGTCGGAGATCTGGCAGATGGTGAAAGGGCGTCCCGGCTTTGATTCGGGAGTGCGACAATCGCCTTTGCGTTTCTTGTCTCCGCTGTTGGCACCTAAACACACAGGATAGGCGGCGATAAGGACGTCGCCGGATAAGCGCTTCTCAATCACGAAAAGAGTCCGTTTGGGCTTGGAAATGTTGATGTATAGATTCCTTTTCTCTATCACAGTGCCATATACCGTGCGGTCGAAGACGGTGGTTTGATTGGGGGACATCCATATACCATTAACGGGAATCTCCTGTGCGAAAGAGGATAGCGCTATGGTCAGCAGAAGGAGTAATATGTATGGCTTTGACGACAATATCGGGAATGGGTTGAAATAGTGTTTGTCTTGGTGTTTTCAGGGAGTGTCAAAAGAAGCTTATTGTTTGAGGCGTCGAATGCCCTCGATTTGCCATTTTGAAGGCTGACGGTTGGCCTGTTCGGGATGGCGTTGCTCATACTGCTCTATAAAAGGCAGCACAGAGTTGGTGGGCAAAGTCTTGTTCATGATAATCTGACGGTCGGCATTAAGGAGTATCATGGTTGGAGCGCCGTGAACATTGTAAGCCTCTTGGTAGTCGATATTGACGTTTGGTCCGCCAACATTGATAAAAGGCAGTTTGTGTTTTTCCACATAGTTGATCCATTTGCGGGTGTCACTCTCGTATCCAACGGCATAGACCTCGAAAATTTTATTGCCCGCAGCGTTAAGAGAGTCGTAAAGGTGAATAAGCTCGGCGGTCTGTTTTTTGCAGTGGTTGCAGTCGGGGTCCCAGAACCAGAGCATGACATATTTCTGTGGCAGGGCATGGGACGAAATCCAGTCTTCCGGGTTAGGCGACTGGTTGGTGTCGGCCATGAGCAGCTCCTGACCCATGGCGCCGATAAGCGACTGGCTAAGGAACTGAACGGTTTGGCTTTTGCTGTATAAGTCGGCTTTCGTGGCCCATGGGCAGCGGCCGGCGAGATAGTAATCCTTGCAAAGATCAACAAAAACTTGATCCCAGCCGATGTTTTTGGTGCTGCGCTCATAGCGAGGAGTTATAAAGTCGAGGAAATAGCGAAGCATGGTGCTGTCTTTAGCCACACGGTTGAGAACCATGTTGGCATATTTGGTTATAGTGTCGCTTTCTTGATAATAGAGTACTCTGAAGAAATAATAGTTCATTTTGTCGAAGAGCTGCGGAGTGTATATCAGCGAATGGTCGCGGAGGTCGACATTGTCCCAGTAGTGTGTGCGGAAGTACCACGCCTGCCAATTGGCGAGGTTGGTGTCGCTGCTTCCTGCCGGGATTTCCGTCGGCACATCGACACGAGAGGACATTTTGACAAGTCTGGTGAAAAGTCTGCCGTTGTTTTTGCTTAGGTAGTCGTTCTCGAATTGCTTCATTGTTTCCGACAGCTCCCTCATCTCTTTATCGGCTTGTTCTTTGGTGGATGGATTCTTGCGCTTTTCGGTGATTCCTCTACTTGTCTCGTTGGCCCAGTCGAGTTTCGCCATATATTCATACATCAGGGTGTTGGCTTTGGAGCCTTTGACAACCATGCCGGCGTTGGAATGCTTCTCGTCGAAAGATATGGAGAAGGTGCGGCTGTCATCGACCATGAAGTCGAAGATTTTCTTTTTGCCGGAATCGAGCAGAGTGTATACGCCGTTATTCAGTTTCTGTTTGCCTTTGAAAGCCAACGCGCCGTTTTTCGACAGAGCAGAGTCGACGACAATGAACTGGTCGCGGAAATGCTGTCCAATGTAGTATTTGGCGTCAGTGAGAGAAGTCGAGCTAAAGCTGATATTGTATGCTGTCTGCGAATGGAGAGTGGAGAGTCCGGCAAAAAAGAGGCAGCAAAGCAATGCTATTGTTTTTTTTGAAAAGAATATGTTTTTCAAGATATTAAAGGTTTAAAAAATGAACTATATTTGTTTTCAATAAACTGTGTTTTCTTGACAACTATCAGGTTGTTTTGACTGACCAATGCGACAAGTCGCTAATCAATCACAAGTTTCGCAATAAATATAACGGCGAACTTATCAAAAAAATTGTCTATATGGTAATAAGAGTTTTTGGGAGTCATTTGGTATGCCGTGGCTATACCCATATCCAACAAGCCCCAGCGCAGAATGCCATCTATGCCCAGGCAGGGTTCAAAGAGGCCATCGACAGGTGCGTGTAGAAGCATTCCAGAATAGGTTTGTGACGCTTTGTCATTGCCGAGAAACATACCCCACATGGCATTGAATTGTGCGAAGGGGCGGGGTTCTGACAGAGAGGTCTTCCATAGTCCGCATCCCATAGTGTAGCGTATGCTGGCCAAAGAGAATACGTTAGACATAAAGGTGTTTGGGCGTACAGTGAGGAAGGTGTTGTAGAAATAGTATTTGCCGCCGCCAGTGCCGCCAAGGTCGAAAAGCTGTGTGATTGGCGCCGACTTGGTGACATATCCGCTTTGAGCGAACAGAGCCAGATGACCGTGATTGTCTTTGAAAGATATTTTGTTGCTATATTGGGCAAGCAGCCGTATGAAAGAGAGAGAAAAAAGTTTGTTGTTTAATATGTCGCCGTAGTCGGGATTGGTGACATTAGTCAGAAAGCCCAGTTTCCAGTGTTCGCCCCACAGGAGGTCGACGCCGACCGTGTTGTATGTTTGATAGGGTAACGCGTCGTTGTCGTATATGTGAGGGAAGAGTAGGTTTGAGGCGTTGAAGAGCAGGCGTTCGCGGTAATGAGAGTATGACAGGCGGAGTTTGCCAGGGCCAGGCAGCTCTATCTGAGACATAGCCGTGATTTTGTCGGCCTCGGAATAACGAGAGCTGAAATAAGTGCTGTTGTTGCAGGTGTTCAGCAGGTCGTAAGCCTCAAAGCTGTGAGCTCCTGCAAGCAGCAGGTCATGCATGTAGGAGACGGAAATGCCGGATATGACCAACCTGGGAAATACGAAACCAGCGTATGCGCCATATTTCCAAGCGTGGTCGCCGGTGCCATAGCCGAAATAGGCATTGGTGATGAATAGATTCTGGAAAAGAGTGCCGTAGCGGTCGTCATATTTTAAGGGAATTATCCAATCAAGGCCCGCACCCCAGCGATGGCGCTCATAATTGTTATAGTTGTATAGCCTGTCAAGGTCGAAAGAGACACGAGAGTGTTTGAAAGAGTGGCTAAGGCTCAGTTTTTGAGCGTAAGAGTTGCCAATCAGGAAGAAAAAAACAAATAATATAAAGAGATATAAGCGTTTAGGCATGTTGTGTGAAAAAGAGTTCGAAAATACAAAAATAGTGAAAAACAACATAATGACAAAATTTATTTTGCCAATAGTATTTTTTTCATTATTTTTGCAAGATGAGATTTTTCTGTGATAATATGCGAATGATGTGTTGTTTAGTTGATTAGATTATACCAGAAACAAAGACTGAAACGAAAACAATAACGAAACATATATAATAATGAATTACGATTTGATTGTCATAGGTAGCGGTCCTGGAGGATATGTCGCTGCTGTCAAAGCTTCGCAGCTGGGCATGAAAACAGCTGTCATAGAACGTGAGAACTTAGGCGGAATATGCCTGAACTGGGGTTGTATTCCCACCAAGGCACTTTTGAAGAGTGCCCAGGTGTACAACTATATCAACCACGCCTCGGCATACGGCGTTAACGCACAGCCTGCCGAAGCCGATCTGCCGGCCATGGTGCAACGCTCGCGCGGTGTCGCCGAGACTATGAGTAAAGGCGTTCAGTTCCTGCTCAAGAAAAACAATGTCGAGGTTATTATGGGTACTGCCAAGGTGCTTGCTGACCATAATGTTGAGGTTACCAATGCCGAAGGAGAGAAAAGTGTTTACTCTGCTCCCCATATCGTCATCGCCACAGGTGCACGTTCGCGCAATCTGCCCAATCTGCCTCAGGACGGTCGCCATATAATCGGCTACCGCGAAGCCATGACCCTTCCCACCAAGCCACAAAGCATGGTTGTTGTGGGCAGTGGAGCCATAGGCAGCGAGTTCGCCTTCTTCTATCAGAGCATAGGCGTACAAGTGACACTTGTTGAGTTTATGCCCACCATACTACCCAACGAGGATGAGGATACCAGCGCCAATGTCGCACGTAGTTTCAAGAAGATGGGCATGAAGGTGATGATGAGTGCCAGCGTTGAGAAAGTGGATATCGATGGCGACATCTGCCATGTCCACATCAAAGACAAGAAAGGCGCCGAAGTGCTTGTAGACTGTGATGTTGTGCTCTCGGCGGTAGGAGTGATAACCAATGTCGATGGTTTTGGTCTGGAAGAGGCCGGCATAAAGGTTGAGCGTGGTAAGGTGGAGGTAGACGACTACTATCGCACCAATGTGCCAGGCTATTATGCCATAGGCGATATTGTCCACGGTCCGGCCCTGGCTCATGTCGCCAGCGCGGAGGCATTGTGCTGTATTGAGAAGATCGCCGGTGGCGATCCCGAAAAGGTGAACTATTCCAACATACCTGGATGCACCTATACGACTCCTGAGGTGGCAAGCGTTGGCATGACCGAGAAGAAAGCCGTCGAGGCAGGCCACGAAGTGCTCGTCGGCAAATTCTTCTTCAAGGCCAGCGGCAAGGCTACGGCAGCAGGCAACAACGACGGATTCATTAAGATGGTCATCGACAAACAGACCGACGAGATACTTGGCGCACATATGTGCGGCGACAACGTCACCGAGATGATAGCAGGTATTGTCAGTGCCCGTCAGAACGGTCTTACCGCCAAACAGGTGGCTGCCTCTATTCATCCTCATCCCACCATGTCTGAGGCCATCATGGAGGCTATCGAGGCAGCCTATGGCAAAGCCATACACGGATAGGTTATGAATCATGAATTTTTTAGTAATGTTTAAAGTTTAACGTGTAAAGTTTAAAGGTGTCTCTTAGCTTACAGTCAATAGCTTACATTTCAATATCGTTACGACTTATTTTTCTATCATTACTTAACACCAACGGTTAAATGGATTTAGTACAATTATTTGGCAAAAGGCTCATGGTTGCCGAAGGATTGAGGCTTCCTGTTTCACGCCATTTCCATTATTCGACTTTCGCGGTGCGTGGACGCTACGAAAACCAGACTCACCTAGGCACATATATATGTCCAGGCACACCAGGCACAGGCTTTTTTGTGCGCAACACTGAGAGCCATAGCTACAGGCGTTTTGTGACTGCCTGCCGCAAAAAGACCGAGCAGAACCTGATAACCCTGATTATGCGCCGCGAGCCTAACATTGACAAGATTTACAATCAAATCAACGATGCTTTTGCATTGGTCAAAGATGATAAATCACAGAATATTCTCTCTGCCTACCAGAATGTGGTGGGTCTGGCTAAAGAGGAAGAGCAGTTGCAGCGCATTGTCAGAGCTATAAAAGACAAAATGCATGACCATCCCAACAAGTCGCTTGTGAGCGTGCTGACCCATTACAAGTCGAGCATTGCCTCGTTGGAGCGCGATGTGAGGTCGGCTCAGATCAATTATTCCAAGCTGATCAGTCCTGAACAAGCCGAAGCATGGGCAAAGGTTGTCGAAGCCTTTCACCTGTTGGTGGACAGTAGACGTGTGTGGTCGGTGTATCTCAACGAGGAAACGCCGTCGTATACACAGGTCTTCTTCGATATGGGCATTTTCGACTATATCCAGTCGCCTGGCGACACCCCGGTGATGCGCGACTATAGAGGTATCCACTACTATCTCTATCCCGACGGCATGATTGAGGCTCATTCGAATACGGAATTCACATTCCATCCATGGAGTGAGACAAATTTCGAATTCAATGTTGTCGACATCTCCACGTTGGCAGTACGTCCTCAGTTCAACTCCCACAGCCGCAAGAAGAGCAAAAAGCATAGCCACGACGCCATAAGCAGTCTGTATGGCGCCTCTCGAGCCCAGGTGGTGGGAGAGATATACAATCCCGAACTCAACCTTCGATTCTTTGTCAACCACACCGGCCCCGCCGACGATTTTGTCAAGGCCCTCAACGACTACAGGATGGCCTTTGGCCTTTGACACGACTACGGGCGACACAATCCCAAACAACCGACAAACTTCCTACCATTCCCCTTCACCCCAAAAAGTTAACGTTAAGGTTGAAAAAAAAGTTAAGGTTGAAAAAAAGTTAAGGTTAACGTTAAGGTTAAAAAAAATTTTTGAAAAAAAATCACACATACAGGTACAATCCGCATACACTTTCATTCGAAAAGGTAAAGACTTCTTTTGTCGACAAGTTAAAGAAGATCTCTTTCAGTATTGCTTTTGGCATTGTGCTTGGTGTGGTTTTGTTGGTTATAGGCATCAATGTGTTCCAGTCTCCCAAAGAGAGACGCTTGCGTAGGGAGATGGCTGCTATGGAGCGTCAAGTGAAGAAGATGTCGGAGACTATGAAGCGCAACGAGTCGGTACTCCGCGACCTGGAGAACAGAGACAACAGCATTTATCGAACCCTTTTAGAGGCTGAACCCATAGGCGACGATATTCGCATGTCGGGTCTTGCAGAACAGGATTTCAGCGACATAGAGGGTATGGAGATAGCCGATCTAGTGACCGCGACGTCTAAGCGTATCGACCAGATGACCAAAAGGCTCTATGTTCAGTCGCTTTCCTTCGACGAGGTATACAAGATGGCGTCGACCAAGAAGGATCGCATGGACCATGTGCCCGCAATCATGCCGCTGGCAAAAAACAGTTGCAGCGTCATTTCAGGTTTTGGCACTCGCTATCACCCCATATTGCACTATAGACGTATGCATACCGGTGTCGACCTGTCGGCCAAAACAGGGACTCCCATCTATGCTACTGGCGACGGTGTTGTGAAGGTGGCGGGGAGAAGCGACGATATGGGAGGCTATGGTATCGCCGTCCTTATCGACCATGGTTATGGTTACCAGTCGCTCTACGCCCACATGAGCGAGGTCAAGGTGCGACAGGGGCAGAGTGTCAAGCGGGGAGAGCTGCTCGGACTTGTGGGTTCAACGGGTTTGGCTTCGGGACCTCACTGTCACTATGAAGTCTGGCTCAACGGTAATAAAGTCAATCCGGTTTATTATTTCTTTAACGACCTCACACCGAAAGAGTACGAGGAGGTGATCGAGGCTGCAAATCAGGAAAATCAATGTTTGTCGTAATAGATGACAATGCAGGTTTCTGCTTTGGCGTGGTCAAAGCTATAGATGCCGCCGAGAGGCAACTCGAAGGTGGCAAAGGACTGTATTGTCTGGGCGACATAGTGCACAACAACGAGGAGGTGCGGCGTCTCAAGAAGATGGGACTGACAGTCATTGAACATCAGGATCTCGGCCGGCTCCCCGGCGCCACAGTCCTCATCAGGGCTCACGGCGAACCCCCTTCCACCTATTCCATAGCCCGGCGGATGGGAATAAACCTTATCGACGCCACATGTCCCATAGTGCTCGCATTGCAAAAAAAAATCCGCAATGGGTACGAAACCATGCGCTCCCTCGGTGGTCAGGTCGTTATTTTTGGCAAACAAGGCCATGCCGAGGTGGTCGGCCTCACAGGTCAGACCGATGGCAGCGCCATAGTCGTCTCGTCGCCCAACGATATTGATGCCATAGATTTCACAAAGCCCATCAGGCTATATTCGCAGACAACCATGAGCCGCGAGGATTACAGCGCTTTGGTCGCCCGGATAGAGAGCCGTATCGCCGCCGCCCGCATCGCCGATCCCGATTTTGTGGCCTTCAACACCATCTGCAGCCGCGTCGCCAACCGCGCCGTGCAGCTCGAGCTCTTCGCCCGCGGTGTCCACCTCCTTCTCTTTGTCAGCGGTCAGAACTCCTCCAACGGACGTTACCTCTTCGAGTACTGCCGCAAAGTCCAGCCAAACACACATATGATTTCATCGCCCGACCAGGTTAAGGCCGATTGGCTGGCTGGCGTCGAACGTATAGGTATCACAGGCGCCACATCAACGCCCCGCTGGCTTATGGAGGAGGTCAAAAGTAAAATATCCAGCCTCGAAAGTTTTCGTCAAAAAGTTAAAGTTTAAAAAAGTTAAAGTTAACGTTAACGTTAACGTTGAATATGCATCTCGAACGTTTACAACTCTCCAATTTCAAAAACTACCAGGCTCTCGACGTCTCTTTCTCGCACAATGTCAACTGCCTGGTGGGAAACAATGGCGTGGGTAAGACCAATCTTCTCGACGCCATGTATTATCTTTCCTTCTGCAAGAGCTATTTCAATCCCATCGACAGTCAAAATATACGCTCTGGAGCCGATTTCTTCGCCATCCACGGCATGTACAACATTGAAGAGTCTGCCACCGACACCGTCGCTGTTTCTTGTACTTTCCAGCGAGGCCAGTCCAAGAAGATGAAATACAACCAAAAGCATTACACCTCATTTGCCGAGCATATAGGCAAGCTGCCACTTGTCATTGTGACACCAAGCGACCAGGAGCTGATAATGGGCGGCAGCGAGGTGAGGAGAAAGTTTGTCGACGGCATAATCTCCCAGACCGACCACCTCTATCTTCAGTCGCTGATGGCTTACCAGAAAGCCCTGTTGCAACGCAACCGCCTGTTGAGGCAGTTCTATGAAAACCGCTATTTCGACCTCGACACCATCTCCCTCTGGGATCAGCAGCTCCTGCGTTACGGACAACCGATAGTGGAGACCCGCCGCCGATTCCTCGATGAGTTCAGACCCCTCTTTGAGCGATACTACTGTCTTATCCATCCCCACGCGCGCGGCGACGAGCAGCCCTCCATAGAATACGACTCGCAACTCCTCGAGTCCCCCATGTCCCGTCTCCTCCTCGAGGCGCACAGTCGCGACGCCCACATGCAGTATACCACCGTAGGGCCACACAAAGACGATTTCCTCCTCTCCCTCGGCCAGTTCGCAGTGAAACGTTTCGGCTCCCAAGGCCAGCAGAAAACATTCCTTCTCGCCCTCAAGTTGGCCCAGTTTGAGTATATCGACACACATGTCGGTACCAAACCGATACTTCTTCTCGACGATGTTTTCGACAAACTCGACCTCCCCCGAGTCAGTCAGCTCCTTCTCCTTGTGGGCAGCGAACGCTTCGGGCAGGTCTTCATCACCGACACACAACCCGGACGCCTACAGTCCCTCTTCCGTCAGGTGCCCACCATGCCTCACCGAATATTCACCGTCACCGATGGGCATATTAGTTAAACCATCTTACATCTTACATCTTACATATTACATCTTTCCTTCATGGCGCACGAATTTCTTCTCAAAGACCTTCTTCCCCTGGCTTTCCGTGCCTACAATTTCGACCATAGCGTCGACCAGCAGCGAGTCCTCCAAGCCTATCGCCTCGTGGTGGGAGAGTTCATCGTCTCCCTTACACGTACCGTCCTCTACAACACAGAAAAACACACCCTCTATGTAGTTCTCTCCTCACCGGCGCTCAAAAACCTCCTCACCTACAAAACCAACGACCTCCGCAGCGCCATAAACAACAAGTTGGGCGACGAAGTCGTAAAGAGGATTGTTTTCGGATAACCCTCTATCGACTATTCCCCCCTTTTTATGTACACCATATTCATACTGTCGCATTCGGCGCTCCATGCCGCCTGTCGGCGTCTCGAATTCTGTGAGACAATAACCAGAGTGTCGAAATCGAAGCGCTGGGCTAGTTCTGAGACGGTGATGTAGGGACTTTCCCTTAGTAACAGATAATTGACGGAAGGTTTGATTATAGACGGGTGTCGGTAGTTGCCTCGGTCGACAACAAAAAACGATATGCTGTCGAAACCTATGAAGTTGTCTTTGACATAGATGGCGTCGTTGTGGAAGATTGTGTCAAGAGGGAGAATGTGGCGATGCGAGGTTTTGTGGAAGACAAGATTGCCAGATGTTTGGAAATCGATTTTGTCAGGATGGCGAGCTGTTATGGAGTCGCAGACAAGGTAGCTGTCGTGACCATGGAAGAACTCTATTGCTGTGCGGTTGCCAACATTGTAGATGTCAAAGACTCGTTGAGAGGCGCAGCGAGCCTCGACAATACGTGTGTGTAATACAAGTAAGGAAGCCAGCAGAAGCGCGGATGCAAGACATATTGTTTTTTTTCGCAGAAGAAACCATCCCATAGCGACGACAATGGCGACAGCGAGGACAAACATAAATCCGTCGAAATAGAGGTTGGAAAGCATGGCGTTAGGCCAGGAAGAAACTGTAGAGGTAACCCATTGTGTCGCCGACAGCTCAGCGCCTACCAACTTGGACAGGACGGAGAACGCCCAAGGCAGCCACGAAAAAGCCAGCATGACGATGACGCTGCCAAGCAAAATGCCGGCAAAAGGAATTATGACCATGTTGGCGACCAGAAAATAGATGGGGAACTGATGGAAATAGAGGAGCGTGAAAGGAAGGGTGCACATCTGAGCCACAAAGCTCACACAAAGCATGGTGCGAGCCTTGGCCACAAGCCATACCGCCATTTTGCCTGCTTTGTTTTCGGGACTGGGTAAAGGCAAAAAACGCTCCAAAGGGCGCACAAAAAGGACAATGCCTGTCACAGCGCTGTATGAGAGTTGGAAACCCACATCGAAGAGAAGCATTGGGTTTGACACCAGAAGAATGACAGCGGAGGCAGCAATGGAATTGATGGTAGATGGCCGTTCAAGGAACATCTGCCCCACAACGATGAGACTGAACATTAATCCAGCGCGCATTGTGCCAGGCGCCATACCGGTGAGCATGACGAAAAACCAGAGCACAAGCAGCTGAAGACATCCACGAAGTATGCGTTGCCATCTGCGGCGACCAAGAAAGAAGAGGCAATAGCCAACAATCATAGCCACAATGCCCACATGGAGACCGCTGACACAAAGAAGATGTGTTATGCCAGCTCGCTGGAAATCGCTTCTCGTCTCTGGCGACAAGTCGTCATCCCAGCCCAGGATGAGGGCTTCGGCGATGCCTTGTTGTGAAGAGGAGAGGTCGCTATAGTGAATGGCGTTTATCAGTCTGGTGCGCAGCTTGTGTATCGCCGAACGGAATCCATGGCTCCCGTTGCCGACAACCATAATACTCTTGTTAGAGATGTACGCCGTATGGGTAATGCCTTTGCGTGCCAGATGACGGCGATAGTCGAACTGGTGAGGGTTTGTTGCCGGCGACGGTCTGCAGGGGCTGGCAAGTAAGAGCAAAGTGTCGCCGTAGGCCACAGAGACATCCGGCGATATATAGAGCAGAATCTTGCCACGACAATGGATTGTGGCGCCGTTGCTGTCAAGCACTTGGAGAACCTCGGAAACAGCATGGTTTGAGTTGCGCCCTTTGGTAGGCGATTCCGAGACTTTCACCAGCAGCCAGTTGCTATCGTTCAAAGAATGGGAGTAGTGCTGAGCCGACCTCATGGGGTCGCTCCACATCGAGAAGAGTCCGAAGAGCCCTTCACAAATCAGGATGACAACGACCAACAGCAGCGACGCTGGCAGGAGAGGGTGTTTCATTAGAAAGAAAAGAGACCTACTTTACCGTGTCGGCAGGAGCGGGTTTTGTTGCTGGTTTTGCAGAGGTTTTTGAAACGGTGTCGACAGGAGCCGCCACTTTGACGGCGGAAGAGTCGTTCTTGGCATGAGGACGTTTGGGAATGCCGCCGTTCTGGGTGAGGAAGCGCTCATAGTTGCGTCCCACATTGCCACTGTAGGCCTTAAATACGTTGTTGGCAAAGAGTATGTCGGTGATTTTGTTTTCTTCGACAAATTTGACCATGTTTTTAGTGAAGTAGCGGCAATCGACGACATTGACCTCCTCGAACGACCCGAAGAGCCAACCAGGGATGGCGTTGCCGAAACTGTCCTTCAAGATAAGCAGACGGCGGCCGTTTTTGGTTGATGTTTTCACATTGGTGATTTTTGTGTCGGAACCCATAAAGGTGCAGTAGGCCTGGCCGCTGCCGTCTTTGAAATGATGGAAGAAAGCGCCTTGATGAGGTCTGCCTTCAGATGTGACACGGTATTCTTTGTCTATTGTATAAGTTATATATGTGGTAGTGTAGGTGACGTTTTTTGGAGTCCAGTAGTAGAAATCCTCTGGAGCTTTTTTAACTGATATGTCGCCAGAGTAGCCGTACATGCTGCCAACGTAACCATGAATGATATGTTGGTCGTATGTGGAGATATCCATAAATGGGACACCGGCGACACGGGCGAATTCCTTGGCGGCATAATAAGCTCCGAGTGGTGCCCAATGGTGGTCGGTGCGAAGGTAGATATCCTCGGAGGAATGTTCGGCAAGGGTGTTGAAGATGTTGACGGCTTTGACGCCAGGGTCAAGCATAGACTCCACACTACGGAAAGTGGCGATTTGGGGATGGGTGCGTTTCTTCACCTTTTCGGGGCAGTAGAACTCTATGGCCGTAGGGATGACCATGCTGTAGATGTTGACATTAGGGAATGTTTTATGATAAGTGTTTGCCGCCTTGGCGTATGCGTTGCCGCCGCCAACGCCACCATAGACCATCATGGCGCGTACCTTCTCGCCGCTGCCAACAATAATGATGCCGGCGTTGGCGATGTGTGTCTCCTCGTCGATAGCAATGGATGTGTCGCCTGGCGCCGCCGGGTCGCCGTCGCCATCGTTGTCAGCGACAGGCATGGGTTCAATCTCGCCACCCGATTCAGATCCAGTGTGGAAAGTCACATGATCGTCATTGTCGGTTACAATGCCTTGTTGCTTTTCGAGCAGCATGCTTACCGTCATCAGTTTGTCGCGGAAAGGCTCGCTGTCGCTGTACCAGATGGAGACATCGTTGGTGAAAGAGCCACTTAGCAGATTGTTCCACGAGAAAGGAGGAAAGGTGTTGAGTTCACGTTTCTCGAGCTCCGAAACCTTGCTGCGGGGAAAGAAGTTGAATACCACTGCTATGGAGATAAAAAGCAGTGATGTGATGACGATATATATTGCGTTTTGTTTCATAAACTACATATCTTTTTGGACAAGGTATTGAAGATACATGTTTGTGGTGTTCTCGTTTTGGGCATGCGTCAAGTTGTTGGCAAACAGAATGTCGGTTATGCCGTTGTCATTTATATACTTGACAATATTAAGAGTGAAGTAGCGGCAATCGATGACGTGGATTTCCTCGAATGAAGAGAGGAGGTAAGCTGTGAGGGCGTTGCCGAAGCTGTCTTTCAGGATGACTAGACGACGGCCGTTGCCAACGTTGGTGCGGACTTTGATAAGTTTGCTGTCACCGCCGCCGAAGACACAATAGCTGGCACCTGTTTTTTCAGGATTTACGAAACTCTTAAGGAAGAATTCCCCCTCATGCTCCGGGGCTTTGCTGATGACACGTTTTCGTTTTTTGTCGAGTTTGTAGTTGGTATAAAAAGTGGTATACTCGGCATTGCGAGGCATATAGTATACAAAATCCTCGGGAGATTTTATCACCATCGAGTCGCGCGAGTACATGAACATTGTGCCCACATAGCCAGGCATGGAAAGAGTGTCGTATTGGTCGAGGGTGGTGAAAGGCACGCCAGCGACATGGGCGAAATGTTTGGCAGCATAGTAGGCGCCAAGGGGAGCCCAGTGGTGGTCGGTGCGGGAATAGATGGCCTCGGAGGTGTGGTGGGAGAGGGTGGTGAAGATATTCACCGGCTGGATGGAGTCGTGGAGAGCGGAGAACATCCTGTTGATGGCTTTTCGCTCGTCGCCGCTCCATTCAAGGGCAGTGTCGGGGAGGTAGAAAGCCGACGAGGTGGGTATGGGCATGCAAAAGATATGGATGTCGGTGCTGAAAGTGTCGCGGTAGGTGTTGACGGTGTTGGCGTAACGCAGCAAGCTGGTTTTGTTGTAGGCGAAGGGGCTGCAGGCGCGAACCGAGCCGCTGTCGCCAATTATGATGATACCTTTGCGGGCACGATGCGCACTGTCGTTAGGACATACAGTATTGACATAGGGCTCTGTGATGACACGTTCGCTGTCGTTGTTGCGTAATGGCTGGGCATACAGCGAAAGTGACATCAGGAAAAGCAGAGAGGTCAATATGTATTTGAAAGGATAGCCCGACATGAAAGGTGAGGGTTGAAAAGGATTAAAGGGTTATAAAGGTTTAAAGGGGTACAAGCTCCAGTGGAGCGCGTAAAGCTGATTTGTGCGTGGCGAAAATAAAGGGTTTAAATGTTTATAATTTTATGTGATTAAAATCTTGTGTAGAGGAAGGGGTTGTTGGTGGCGCCGACAAGAAGTACCGTGGCGCAGGCAACAATGACAATGGTTACCGCCAATCGTGAGACAAGGACAATATTGCGATAGGTGGCATTCTCGCCTTTGGTGATTTTGAGTGTCAAGGTGTTGGCCCATTGACGCATAGGCATGCAGAAAAGAATGGCGATGATCCAGAGGTAGAAATGGTCGAAGATGACCGTGGAGGTCATGAAATCGGAGAAAGAGCCTGCGGCGCCGAAATAGACTTTGAAAAAGTTGACCATCTGGTTGAAGTCGGTGAAATAGAAAATACCCCATCCAGTGACCACGATGAGCAAGCTATAGATGTGGAGCAAAAAAGAGGGGATATGTTTGTTTATCTTCAGGATTGTGTATTTCTCAATCATAATTATCAGTCCGAAATAGAGGCCCCAGAAGATGAAATTCCAGCTGGCACCATGCCACATACCGGTAAGGAACCACACCACAAGGATGTTAACAGGTTGGTGGCGACGGTTGCCGCCCATGGGGATATAGGCGTAGTCGCGGAAGAAACTTCCCAGCGATATATGCCAGCGACGCCAGAAGTCAGTGACGCTGTCGCAACAATAGGGGTGGTTGAAGTTCTCGTTGAAACGGAATCCAATGCAACGGCCAAGACCTATAGCCATATCGGAATAACCCGAGAAGTCGAAATAAATCTGCATGGTGAAGGCGAGAATGCCAACCCATGACCCTGTGGTTGTTAGTGAATCGGCGCCATTGACAAGAAGTTGGTCAGAGATGACCGACAGTTGGTTGGCGATGATAACTTTTTTGCCAAGGCCTATTGCGAAGCGGAACATGCCATCGGCAAGGTCGCTGGCGTGGACCTCACGGTGGGCGATAAGTTTTGCCACGGTGCCATAGCGAACGATAGGACCAGCTATGAGTTGCGGAAACATCGAGATGTAGAGCAGCAGGTCGCGATAGCGGCGTTGGGCGGGAGAGTCGCCACGGTAGACATCGACGAGATATGATATAGACTGGAAAGTGTAGAAACTAATGCCTATGGGCAACGCTATTTCGGGCGAACCGACACGCAGGCCTAGGTCATTGAGTATTTGGGCAAAGAATCCAAGGTATTTGAAGGTGCCTATAATGGCAATGTTGAAAGTAACGCCTGTTACAAGCCATAATTTGCTATGTTTTTGCCGGCTGATGAGTCTTCCAAAAATAAAGTTGAAAAACACGCTGATAAGCATGAGGAAAACATAGACGGGCTCGCCCCATGCATAGAAAATCAGAGAGAAACAAACCAGAGCCCAGTTGCGTGCGTTGAAGCCGGCGACACCTTCATTTTTTCTGAGCAAATGACGGTCGATTAGAGCCGCGGTGAGGTAGCACAGCGCAAAGGCAGGAATGAAAACGTATAAGAAGAATAAGTTTGAGAAAACCATTGTGAAGGTACGGAGTTATTAAAAACGTTGCATTAGGAAACGTAATACATGTTTTATTATTGCGTGTCTTAAAAGAATTCCATGATAATCGGTGCCAAAACACGGGCGTTGGCTTCGGCGCCGACGGAGTTGGTGTGAGTTCCGTCGGAAGTGTATTTGTGCTGGACAATCTCTTCCTGGCGACGAATGGGGCATACAACATCCTGTCTGATGACAGGAATGTTAAGGAGATTGCCGCAAGACTCAATGATGTCGCCGATTTTGTTAATGCGTTCCAGGCTAGTGGCGGTGCATTGAAGTGGGGTGAGAAGAATTATTTTTGCCGATGGAAAACGTGATTTCAGAAGTGCGCATGTCGCCGAAACAGCCTCCGCCACAGTTAACAGCGACGAGGGTGGGAGAGAGGAGAGGCTGTCGCCGTTGAGCAGCACGTCGGTAGGAACGGCGTCGAGGGCATGAGGGCGACGCTTGGAAAACCATGCGTCGTTGGTGCCCGCAGCGATGACAATGATGTCGGGCTTGGGTTGCAGCCCCTCGTCGTAGGCCGAGAAAAGGCGGCAAACCTGATTGAAAATGACGTTGTTGTCGCTGAGCAGTGCCGTTTTCTCCATCTCGTCATGAATGGTTTTGGTCGTGTTTGACCATGTCGCGCCACTACGTGCATAGCTGTGACACGTGGCGGGAGCTGCGATGTCGCGGAACCATTTCGTCCATCCCTCGGCGATGTCGCAGCTATCGCCACCTATCCAGCTGTTGCTATCGCCAAGGATGACGACATTGGGGTCTCTTTTTGCTCTATAGACACTGTCGGCATAGGTGGATTCGGTGTCGGCCGAGCATGAGAACAGTTGCATCAACCACGCCAGAAGTAAAAACAGGACAGACATACAAGGTGATATTATTGCGAAATATAAAAAAAGCGGCAGCGCGAGGCACGCTGCCGCATATTCTTGGAAATAAAAGGCTATCTGCTTTCGAGCTCTGTGAAGTATTCGTAAAAATATGGAATTGTCTCGATGCCTTTGAAGAAGTTGAAGAGAGGATAGTTCTCATTGGGAGCATGGATGGCGTCGCTGCCAAGGCCGAAGCCCATGAGAATGCTCTTGGTCCCGAGTATGCGTTCGAAACCGGCGACAATAGGGATACTTCCGCCGCTGCGTGTAGGGATGGGGCGTTTGCCGAAGGTGATTGTCAAAGCCTTCTCGGCAGCCTTGTATGCGTTCATCTCGAGAGGGCTGACATATGCGGCGCCGCCATGTGAAGGAGTGACCTTGACGGTGACGCAGTCGGGAGCCGCAGCCTCGAAGTATTCTTTGAAGAGGGCGCTGATTTTCTCGAAATCCTGGTTGGCGACAAGACGTGTCGATATCTTGGCGTAGGCCTTGCTAGGCAGCACTGTCTTCGACCCTTCGCCGGTGTGGCCGCCCCATATACCACATACATCGAGGCAGGGACGGATGCCCGTGCGCTCGGAAGTGGTGAAGCCCTTTTCGCCATAGACCTCCTTGATAGAGAGGCTCTTCTTGTAGCTCTCTAGGTTGAAAGGAGCCTGGGCCATCAGGGCGCGCTCCTCGTCGCTGATAACGAGGACGTCGTCGTAGAAGCCAGGGATAGTGATGTGGTTGTTCTCGTCGTGGAGACCTGCGATCATTTTGCAGAGGATATTTATGGGGTTGGCGACAGCGCCACCATAGATCCCGGAATGCAAGTCATGGTCGGGGCCTGTGACCTCGACATCCCAGTAGCAGAGTCCGCGCAGGCCGCTGGTGATTGAGGGGGTGTCCTGGGCAATCATGCCCGTGTCGCTGACAAGTATGACGTCGGCTTTGAGCATATCCTTATGCTCCTCGCAGAAGCCATACAGACTGCCGCTGCCTATCTCCTCCTCGCCCTCGAGCATGAACTTGACATTGCAGGGCAGCTGGCCCGTTTTGACCATAAACTCGAAAGCCTTGGCCTGCATAAAACTCTGACCCTTGTCATCGTCCGCGCCACGAGCCCAAATCTTTTCGTCCTTGATGACAGGCTCGAATGGTTCGGTGTTCCACAACTCGAGAGGAGCCACGGGCATTACATCGTAGTGGCCATATACGAGAACTGTTGGTTTTGAGGGGTCGATGGTCTTTTGGCCGAAAACCACGGGATTGCCAGCCGAAGGCATCACCTCGGCGTGGTCGCATCCAGCCTCGAGCAACAGCTCGCGCCAGCGGTTCGCGCAACGCACCATATCGTCTTTATGCTCTGTCTCGGCGCTGATGGAGGGAATACGGATAAGAGAGAAAAGCTCTTCAAGGAATCTATCCTTGTTGCTTTCGATGTATTGTTTGACCTCTTTCATTGATATTAATATTTAGTGTTTTACTTTCATTTTTTCGTTTTCTGCCTTGTCGAAGCCCAGGTTTTGGGCTGTGGCGTAGCAGGCCTCGGCATGTGTTTTGTCGCCCATCATCTCGTAGCTTAGACCACGGTTGTAGTGGGCTTCGGCGAAATTGGGGTCGCTATCGATGGCTTTGGTGAAGAATTCGACGGCAGCCTCGTAATCCTCGTAAAGTTCCAGCTCCAGTCGTCCGCGATTGAACCAGGCAAACTTGTTTTGCGGGTCGATTTCGAGCATCTTGACATAGTACTCATTGGCTATATCCGCTTCCTCGGCATCCTGGTAGGTTTGTGCCAGTGCATATAGTACATTGATGTTTTTAGGCTCGAGTCGAAGAGCTGTGTTGAGGTATTCTATTCCAAGTTTGTTGCCGTTTCCAGAATAGAGCATTCCAAGCTCCTCGTAGGCAGGGGCGAAGTCGGGATACAGCTCGATAAGGTGACGGAAATGTATAACGGCATTGGTGGTGTCGTTGTTGCCGACGTAGATGCGGCCTTTCATGAAGAGAGCGGTACGATTGTCCTTGTCCTGTTCGGTGACAATGTTGAGGCTTTCCATGGCACGTTCGAAATTCTTGCTGGAATAGGCTATTTCGGCCATTTTCAAGTTTGTTTCGATGTTTTTCTCGTCGAGTTTCAATGCTTTTTGAAGCGTGGAATAGCTATTGCTTACGTCGCCAATGGCAAAATAGGCGTCTGCCAAGGCGGTATGATACTCAATCTTTTTGTCGTCAAGCGAAGTGGCCTTGAGGAGGTCCTCGATAGCCTCTTTGAAACGGCTAGACTGTTTTTCCTCACGGCCAAGAGCGATAAGCAAAGAGCCACGCTGATAGTAGAGGTCGGCGTTTTTGCTGTCTTGCTTTATTTTTTGGTCAAGAACCTTCAGGGCCTCGTCGCGAGGTAGTTGTTCAACAGAGTTTTCATGGCATGCCGCAAAAAGAATAACCATTGCGACAGCAGCAAGGAACTTATATAGTACTTTCATTAAATAGCTAATGATGGAATTATATTAATTGTTGATTTATTATAATTTATAAAGAATGATTAAATTCCAGGTTTAATATTTTTGGCTATTGTCAAATAGAATATAATCACTTTATCAAACGGACTTGGTAAAAAAAAATTTTATGAAAATGAAACTTTTTAGAACAATGAGCGTACACTAAGGCGTGCTTACTTATTTCAAAGATGTATTTTTGGCGGGGCGCTCTGATGGGAGTCCCGCTTTTTTTTCTTTGTTTGTCAGTTTTTTGAAAGTTTCAGCTAAAAGTATTGGTAGAACCACAGCCAAAATTGTTGTTATTGTGATAAAAAGCCAGAAAGGAGCACCGTCGCGAAGAGAGGTGTGGCTGACAGCATAGAGACATCCCCATATGATAAACATTTGGAGTAGGTATATCCAGTAGCAATCGACGGAAACATATGTCAGCGCTTTGGAGATATATTTCGTTTTCTCGAACAAGATGGCCAAGAGATAGAAAAATGGTATGGCGGCAGAGCCAGTCACAATGGTCCACCATCCCAGTTGTGGATATTCGAATCCTATCTCCATACCGTCGGAGAAGACCCATACCGAGAAAACAATGAAAGGGACGGACATTAATGCCCAAAGCCATGTTTTTGCGCCACGAATCTCATCAATCCATTCGGCGCAGAGTATTCCAAGGCAGTAGAAAAAAGTGTATTGGCAGAAGCAGTTGGAGGCAAGGAAAGGATTGCCAGGCACCATGGCGAGAAAAAGAGAGGCCACACAGAGCAGGGTCTTAACCAGCTGTGGCAATTTGATGAAAAGAGGCGAGATGATGTAGTAGCCGAAAAGAATGTAGATATACCACAGAAACGAAGCCTCAGAGAATGCCGGATATATCAATAGTCTATATAATGAGTTGGCTACAACGCTAAGCGATAATTCATTGCCGCTGACCAGACGTGAGATGATGTCGACAGCCAATCCCACAATTATAAACCAGAGGAAGAATTTTTTGAATTTTCTCCATACATATTTCCCGTAATCGGCGGCAGAGGAGACGCCTTTGAAGCTGTAACGGATAAGGAACGCCGACAAGAAAAGGAAGAGTTCCATATGGAAAGAGTAGATCCAGTTGTGAAGACCATGGGAATACCAATAGGGTTCATTGCCCACACTCATGTGACCAAGAACCACAAGAATCATGGCCATTCCAACCATCATATCTATGCTGACTAATCGTGTTTTTGTCATAAAGGTTTGTAAAGTTTATATTTTAACGGTTCAATACCGCGATCCTGCACCCTCGCATACAATCTCACCGTTCCCATTAAAAAAAGTTAACGTTATCGTAGGCTTGATGCCGTCAGGCCAGTTAGCGTTAAGGTTAACGTTAACGTTAACGAAGGCTACACAGTGTCGATAAAGTTGCGTTCGGCTTTAGAGAAGACCAGCAGTCCGATAAACATGGTGACAACCAGACAGCCCGTGCAGTAGAGCAGACCCATCCAATCCATTTGACCGATGCCGGTGATTGAGTAACGCCACGATTCAAAGACACCGCTGAGGGGATTGAGTTTCAACACCCAACCGTAACTTTTGTCGGCAGCGATGCTCATCGGGTAGATGATAGGCGTGGCGTACATCAGCAGGCTCATTGCGAATCCGACAAGATTGTTCAGGTCACGATATTTCACTGTCATAGAGGAGATGATCATACCCCATGACATTGCTGTCAGAGCCAGCAGTAGCAAGTAGACAGGAAACATTAATAGCTCCCAACGAGGACAAAGAGGAGCACCGGTAATGACATAATAAACATATACTACAATAAGAAGAAGCAGTTGTATGCCGAATGTTACCAGTGATGAAGTCATGCCCGCCAAAGGGATGATAAGTCTTGGGAAATAGACTTTTCCGAAAATGCCAGCATTTGCTGCAAGAACGTTTGAGTTCTGTCCAAAACAAGCATTAAAGTAGCCCCACATCAGGATGCCGCTGAGGTAGAACACCGCCTGGGGAATGCCGCCGGTGCCTATGCCCGCCAGTCCGCCAAAGACAAACATATACATGATAGTTGTGAAGATGGGGCTTATGAAAAACCACGCCAATCCCAGCACCGTCTGTTTATATACAGTAACAATGTTGCGGCGCACATAATTGCTAAACAAGTCGCGGTAGTCCCACATCTCCCTGAGGTTGAACTCCATGAACTTCTTCCGCGGCTCAAGGATGGCGGTCCATTGTTCCTGTTCCTTGGTATTGTTATTTATTTGTTCTGACATAAGTTTAGAAGTATATGAGAGGTGTAAAAAGTAGTGTTCGTTACTATAGATATTTCTATAGATATAGAATGAATTATAGGTTTATTATAGAAATATCAAAAATTTTTTAGAGTTGTAATTGTTCTATATAATGCGAGGATTAAGGAAGTCTTCCTGTATTCGTGCAATCCGTGTTCGATAAATATTGCAGGCAAAATTTTATTTCGCATCATTTCGCTTTTCCGCATCATTTCGCAATCCAGGAATGGCTGTCCTTTGCCTGGTATTCTTATCGGTTATTAAGAGTCTTTGTTTGTTTTAAAATGTAATTAGCCAGTTCTTCGCCCACAATCTTTGCTGTTTTTGGAGGCCAGTGGCTGTCATCGCAATAAAAAACATCTTTTTCACCTTGCGAAACCCTTTCGCGGAGCATTAGAAGTGGACTATAGACGTATGGCAGGGTGTCGAAAGTGGTAGTGCGGTCAAGGATGTTGTAAAACTTTTTTCTGTCATTCTCTCTTATATATGGCCAATAGACGTTAGATTTATTGGGGCAGATGAGATATAAAAACTGAACACCGCGGCGCTCGGCGAGATTGTGAAGGCGTTCAAGATTCTCAACGGCCAACCGAACCTCGTTGTCTGTGAAATGGGTGGTGTCCTGATAGTAGCATAAAAGCTTAGACTCATCCCCTTTAGCCGAAAAAACTGGCTTTTTGAGATCTGAATATACAAGATGAACATTCATTCCAAGCTTCCGTTGATAAAATTCTATAGCATTGCGAAAGAAATTAGTAGATGTTCCAAAAGCATCTTTTGGCATATATTTTATATTGTCAAGGGCCTCAGGATGGTTTATGTCGATTGATGATAGTATTGGAATGGATTCCCTTTCGACTGTTTCCATAATGATGACCTTTGGCAATTTGTCATCAGGGCATATTGTCAGATATGAAAGAGCAATAGTTGCAGGACTTAGGTTACTGGGGGGAATGTTTATTATCTGTTGGTTAAGAACTTCGCCAGTATATTCGTTCCATCGTTGAACACTCAACAATTTATTTGAGAAAGAATCTCCTATGCAGAGTATGTATATAGAGTCGGGAAGACTGTCGATGATAATGTCCTTGACATATTGTTCTTCGGTGACAGGTGACAGTTTTGCATGGTATCCTTTTTCGAAAAAACGATGACCGACACGCCCTAAATCACCAGAACGATCTTTCGTTTTTGTGACAAGCACATAGTTGACAGCCAATAATATAAATGGTGTTAGGAAGATAATCAGTCGAATGATTAGTCTTTTCATGGGATATCAAAACTGAAAATAGATAAAAGATTCGCTTTCGAATGAGAACAGCAATATTGCGAAAACGATAGTGTAGTATATCAGCCATCGTAGCCAGAGAGGCTTTACCGTATCCAAAACCAGACCGTGTTCTTTGGCTCGGTTAAACCATTCAACGACAAGCATTGCAAGGATGAAAATCAGAGTGATGCCAGGAACGGCGATGGGGATGGATAACAAGCTGGGTGAGAACAGGTGTCCGAAAAAGTCGATGGCTTGATGCAAGTTTTCTGCTCTGAAGATTATCCAACCCATGATGGCAAGCACGAATGTCAGCAACATTTGCAGAAATTCGTGTAATGTCGGCAATAGTCGACCTTCTGCTACAGTGTTGGTATATCGCCTGTTTTTGCCAAGCAGTATAAGCGGCAGGAACAGCAACGCATGATATGCGCCCCATACTATGAATGTCCAATTGGCGCCGTGCCACAAACCACTGACAAGAAATATAATAAAGGTGTTGCGTACGATCTTGGCTTTTGATACACGACTGCCTCCAAGAGGAATGTAAAGATAGTCGCGGAACCATGTGGTGAGAGAAATGTGCCATCGACGCCAGAACTCTGCAATGTCGCGACTGAAGTAGGGCACGTTGAAGTTCCGTTTCAATCGAATGCCGAATAGTTTTGCCGTGCCGATGGCAATGTCGCTATAGCCTGAGAAGTCTCCGTATATCTGGAAAGTGAAGAGTGCTGCGGCCAATAAAAGAGTGCTGGCACTTTGTGTTGAATACTCGTTCCATATTGTGTCAACAAATACTGCACACCTGTCGGCGATGACCATTTTCTTGAAGAAGCCCCAAAGCAT